>NZ_JAGRPV010000001.1:7837500-8437500 GCF_030014955.1 Cohnella hashimotonis | reverse complement strand
GTCCGGCAAAATCGGATTTCTTATCGGGATCGGAGCTTTTTTTCTCGTTTCTTCCAGCGACAGCAGCGGATTATCCCGCAGCAAGACCATGTCGTCGAACTTTTCCAGCGGCGTCAGCATATCCGTCAGATCGTCTTTCTTATCGCTAAAAGAGACGGTCGTGTTAGACCAGTTCGTCACGCTTTGGTAAACGGCCGTACATGCCCCCGCCAACAGCGCCGCGAGCAAGGGCAGCGCGATCAGCCAATAGCGCCGCAAGGGTCTGCGCGCCACATTCTCAGCCCGCGTCCAGAGCTGGTCGAAGGAAGCCGCCGGTTTTTCAGATTCGAGCGCCTCATGAATCACCCGTCGATACTTCGAGACATCACTCATGGCTACCCCCGCTCCCGTATGCGAAATAGCGATCCTTATTCGGCAGACGCGCCCTCAGATTGTTCAGCGCCGAATGGAGCCGGGACTTGCAGGTTCCAAGCGGTATTCCCAACAAGTCGGCCGTCTCCTGAAGGGTCATCCCCCCATAAAAGTGGAGCGTTACGACCTCCCTCGTTTTCAACGACAGTCCTAGCACCTCGCGCCATAACTCCCGATCGCGCTCGTCCGACAGGACGACGTCTTCGATCGAATCCGGGGCCGCCCGCTCGGGCGTATGGCCGATCAGACTGAGCCAGCGGTTCTTCCGCAACGAATTGCGCGTTTGATTGATCGCAATCCGGGACAGCCACGGCCGCGCCGAACCGGTTCGCTGCGGATCAAAGCTGCCGTATTTGCGAAAGGCTTGCATAAAAACGTCCTGGGTAATGTCCTCCGCCAGCGCTCTGGATTTCGTCAGCATCAGCACGAGACGGTAGATATAAACGGCATTTTCTTCGTAAAGCCGCTGCGCTTCCGCTTTCGCGATGTCCATGCTGTCTCCTCCTCTCCAAGCGTATCGCCACTAATACACTTCAACTTGGAAAAGAGTTCGGTTCGGCGCCGCCTATTCCGCGAGTTTATCGCGCAACGCCGCGTACAGCTTCGCCCCCGCCGGCGTCAGCGGCGACTCCGAGGTCCGGCTGAGCAACCCGCAAGCCATATCGACCGCCGCTCCCTGAATCGGCCGGGAGAGGACGCCAGGCGGCGGCTTGTCCGCCAACACGCGGGGAACAAGGGCGACGCCCAGACCCATCGCGACATAAGATGCGAGGGCGGTCATGCTGCCGATCTCCATCGTCTCCGCCGCCGGCGCGCCGGACTCGGCCAGCAGAAGCTCGAGCTTGCGGCGATAGGGACAATTCGAGGCTGTGACGAGCAGCTTATAGGCGACGAGATCATCCAACCGGACATGCGCCTGCGATGCCAATGGATGATCGGCAGGCATAAGCGCGGCGAACGGCTCGCGATACAGCTGCTCGAAGTGGAGGCCCTCCGCATGCTCGGGCGTGGCGCAGAGCGCCAGGTCGAGCCCCCCTTTGCGCAGCCGCTCGCTCAAGACCGGCGTGCTGGCGGACTCGACGGAGATTCGAATCTTGGGGTAGCGTTCCGCGAAGCGCTTCAGCAGTGCCGGCAGCCGACAGCTGACGGCGGGCTCCGTCGCGCCGAGCCTGACCTCCCCCGCGTCCCCTTCGCGCAGCTCCGTCAGCGACCTCCGCAGACGGTCCATGTCCTGCAGGATCGGCAGGCTGCGTTCCCTTAACAATCTGCCTTCCCCGGTCAGCCGAAGTCCCCCGGTACGTTCGAACAACATAACTCCGAGATCTTCCTCCAACCGCTGAATCTGCATCGTCACCGTAGACTGGGCGTAGTTTAGCTCCTCGGCCGCGAGGCGAAAGCTTCCAAGCGCCGCGATTCGATGAAAAGCGCGAAGCGATTTGGGATCCATGCGATGCATCTCCGATCGATTTTAGTGAACCAAAACTTCAATACATTCAATTATACGAAACGCGAGCAAGCCTTTAAACTTAATACGAAAGGATGGACAGAACTAAGATCTTGGAGGAGGAACCGCGATGGATTTAAAAAATCGTACGGCGATCGTTACCGGCGGGGGCACCGGGATCGGAAGAGCGGTATCGCTGGAACTGGGGGCACTGGGCGCGGCCGTCGTCGTTAATTATTCGCGGTCTCGATCAGATGCAGAAGAAACGGTCGAGGCGATCCGGGGATTCGGCGGGCAGGCAATCGCGGCGCGGGCGGACGTGTCTTCGGACGCAGAGGTTAGAGCCATGTTCAGCACCGCCGACCGGGCGTTCGGTTCGGTAGATTTGCTCGTTAACAACGCGAGTGTCACCCGGCACATTCCGCTGCAGGACCTGGAGGCGGTGACGGACGACGCATGGGAAGAGCTCCTGAGCGTTAACGTTAAAGGGATGTTCTACTGCGCCAGAGCGGCCGCGCCGCTCATGGCCCGCGGAGGCGGAGGCGCGATCGTGAACGTCGGCAGCATCGCGGGCAAGACCGGCCGCGGCTCCTCGCTGCCATATGCGGTCTCCAAGGCGGCCGTCCACGGCCTCACACTGTCGCTGGCGCAAGCGCTCGCTCCGAAGATCCGCGTTAACGCGATCGTGCCCGGCGCCGTGAGCACGCGCTGGTGGGCCGGACGCGAAGAGCAAATGCGCAAGCTCGCGCCCTCGACGCTGCTGGAAGCCATTTCGTCGCCCGAGGATATCGCCCGCGCCATCCGCTTCGCGCTGGAACAGGAGGCGATGACAGGACAGCTCGTCACCGTGGACAGCGGGCAGACGCTCTGATGTCCGCAGCTGCGCGACCGCTCGCATCAGTTGCGTGCCCGCGCGCTTCTTTTACCATAATGCCCGGCCCGGCGCCTCCGTCTCCAGTCTGATTTTGCGCTATGCGCGAGTTGGACGACAGATTCGAGCTCAAGGTGTTAAGCTATAAGCAACCAAGCTTTGCTTATAAGGAGCGATCACTTATGAAAATCCATCGCGGCACGCTGCTCGGCCCTCTCCTGCTGTTGGCCGGCCTCTTTCTGCTGTTCCGCGGCGATCTGCATCTGGGCACGGGCTCGATTTTCGCTTATTTCTGGCCGACGCTGTTCGTGCTGCCGCTGGGCATTTTTTTCCACTGGCTGTACTTCTCGGTGCTCGGCGGCAAAGGCGTAGGCGTGCTCGTTCCAGGCGGCGTCCTGCTCACGGTGTACGGCGTCTGTCAGATCGCCATGCTGCTGGACAACTGGTCGATGATGTGGCCCGGATTCATTCTCGCCCCCGCCGTCGGTCTGTTCGAGCTGTATTGGTTCGGCGGCCGCAACAAGTGGCTGCTGATCCCGATCAACATCCTGACTTTCCTTTCCCTCCTCTTCTTCGCGATCTTCTCGGTCGGCTACGTGCTCGGCAAGCTGACGGGCGGCTCTTCCATTCTGGCAATCCTGTTGATCGGAGCGGGCGCGCTGGCGCTCATGTCCCGCCGGCGGGAATCGATCTGATCGGCATTACGGGGCTGTTCGCGAACAGCACGCCAAGACAGGCGATCGCGGTCCCCGGATGATAGAGTGGAGTCAGAGAGGGGAGTGCGCATGGAGTGGCTTGAGCGAATGCGGCACGCGCTGGACCGGATAGAACAGATGATGGAGGAGCCTTTCGATATCGCTGAGATCGCGCATGCGGCGTGCACCTCGCCTTATCATTTTCAACGCATGTTCCACATGCTGACGGGCATGACGGTCGCGGAATACATGCGCAAGCGCAAGCTGACGCTGGCGGCTCAGGAGCTCGCGATGGGCGCGGCCAAAGTGCTGGACGTGTCGTTGAAGTACGGGTACGAATCTCCGGAGTCGTTCGCGAAGGCATTCCGCAAAGCGCATGGCATCGCACCTTCTGAAGCCAAAGCCCAAGGCGCCTCGCTTAAGGCTTACCCGCGCATTTCCTTCCACCTGTCGTTGAAGGGAGACAAAGAAATGGATTATCGGATCGTCAAAAAAGAAGCATTCAAGGTCATCGGCAAAATGATTAGGGTCGGCACCGAGAACGGAGAGAACATGCGGAGAATTCCGGCTTACTGGGGAGAGTGCGAGGCCGACGGCACGCTGTCCAGGTTAGCGGAGATCGGCTCCGGCAACCCGTTGCTTGGCATCTGCTCGATGCCGCCCGGCGAAGAGCTGCTCACCTATCTGGTCGCCGTCGAGTGCGACGCGGAAACGGAGACGCCGGAAGGCTGCGTCTCGTGGACGGTGCCTCAGGCCACCTGGGCGGTATTCACCTCGATCGGCCCCGTGACGGCTTCGATTCAGCGGCTATGGGGACGGATCTATAGCGAATGGTTCCCTTCCTGCGGCTATGAGCATGCCCCGGCACCCGAGCTCGAGGTATACCTGGAGGGAGACACGAACGCGGAGGATTACCGCTGCGAGGTATGGATCCCCGTCGTCGCGAGTCAGGCGTAGCTCCTTCGGTTTGACAAACCCTGCCGTTCAAGCGAAGATAGATTCATGCATAAAAGCGGACGCGAAGCACGCGCCGCCGTTAACCCCGATTTTGCGGGCTTAGCGGACGGCGCGTGCTTTTTTTTGCGTCCTCCAAGCGCGCAAAGGGCTGTGATATACTGAAGGGAGAACGGGGAACATGAGGAAACGATTGAATCCGAAAAACGATTACTTGTTCAAACGGCTGTTCGGCGAAGCCGACAGCAAGCCGCTGCTGATCGGACTGCTGAACGCGATTTTGCGGCGGACGGACCGGGCGGCGATCGCCGATCTTACTATCCTGGACGGCAAGCTGCTTACCAAGCGCCTCATCGAAGACAAAGAAGGCGTGCTCGATATCCGCTGCGAGACCGCGGACCGGGAGCAAATCAACGTCGAGATGCAGGTCGGGCGCTACCGGCACATGGAAAAGCTTGTTCTACATGGGGCGCTTGCTCGCCGACTCCATTCGCGAAGGCGAGGATTACAGCCAGCTCAAAAAGACGATCTGCATCAATATTTTGGATTTTGCTTTTCTGACGCTTGAACACTACCACCATTCGTTTCAATTATACGAAGACAGGGCCAGGCAATATCGGCTCACAGACCTGATCGAGCTGAATTTTATCGAATGTCCCAAGTTTCGAGCCGGGCCTTATCGCTCAGAAGATCCGCTGCATCGCTGGCTGCGGTTTTTGGACGAACGGACGACCCCAGAACAGTTGGAGGAGTTGATCGAGATGGATCCGACGATTCGAAACGCCGAAGAACGTTTGTCTCACCTGAGCGAGGACGACATGACAAGAATGCTGTACGAAGCGCGGGAAAAGGCGCAACGAGACCGGATCAGCTTTTTGAAGGATGCGTGGGAAGAAGGCCGGGAGACGGGCTGGGAATCCGGACAAGAATCTGCGAAAGCGGAAATCGCGCTTCACATGCTGCGAGAAGGTATGGACCTCGATACGATCGCCAGGCTTACCGGGCTGTCCCCGCAGCGCATTCGGCAGCTTGCCGAGCCCAAATAGAAGAAAGGGGGCCGTTCGACGCGGCCCCTTTCGCATGATTTAATTCGCCTTCGCAATCTGCTTGCTTCGCAGCTGCCCGCAGGCCGCGTCGATGTCGGCGCCGTGCTCCAACCGCACGCTGACGCTCACGCCGCGCTTCTTGAGTGCGTCGTAGAAGCCCCGTACCGCCTCCTGCTCGCTGCGCTGATATTGGCTGTGCTCATCTACCGGATTATACGGGATAAGATTCACGTTCACCTGGCTCCGCCGCGCCTCGCCGATCAGATCCGCCAGCTCCTCCGCATGCTCCCTGCGGTCGTTCACGTCCCGCAGCAAGATATACTCCAACGTAAGCCGCCGGTTCGTCCGCTCCAGGTAATAATCGATCGCATCCATCAGCTTCGCGATCGGAATGGCGCGATTGATCTTCATAATCCGGGTGCGCAGTTCGTCGTTCGGCGCATGAAGCGATACCGCCAGGTTCGTCTGCAAATCCGAGTCCGCGAATTCCCGCAGCTTGTTTGCCAGCCCGCTCGTGGACACGGTGATGTGACGCGGTCCGATCGCCAGACCCTTGTGATCCTTCATGACGCGGATGAAATCCGCCATGTTGTCGTAGTTGTCGAAGGGCTCCCCAATGCCCATCACGACGACATGGCTGACGCGCTCTCCATTGCCTGCGGCATCGAGATGCGCCTGAACCTGCATGATCTGCTCCGCGATCTCTCCGCCGGAAAGATCCCTGCTCTTGGCAAGCAGGCCGCTCGCGCAGAAGCTGCAGCCGATATTGCAGCCGACCTGCGTCGTCACGCAGACGGACAGGCCGAACTTGTGACGCATGAGCACCGTCTCAATGAGATTGCCGTCGGCCAGGCGGAACAGGAACTTCACGGTTCCGTCCGCGGACTGCTGCTTCACGTGCTCCGTCATCGTCCGAAGCGCGAAGCTCTTCTCGAGCACTGTCGTCACGGCGGGCTCGAGCGCAGGGTCCATCTCCGCAAAGTCCGCGACACGGCTGCGGTAGAGCTGTTCCCACACGCGGTCGGCGCGCGACTTCTTGAAGCCCCGCTCCGCCAGCCAAGCGGCCAGCTTATCGTAAGGCAAGCCGTATATCGATGGCTTGGTCATCTCCATATACCTCTCCTCTAGCGGTTCAGCACGTTGTCTTCGAGCACCGCGTATTTATCCCCGTATTCCTTGATAATATGCTGTTCGCCCCAGTTGCACAAGGAATCCAGAATCGACTTCAGACTCCACCCGTAAGCGCTGAGCTCGTACTCGACGCGGGGAGGCACTTCGTTATATACGATCCGGTTGACGATGCCGTCGTCCTCGAGCTCGCGCAGCTGCTGCGTGAGCATCTTCTGCGTGATGGCGGGCATGAGGCGCTTGAGCTCGCTCGTACGCTTCTTGCCGTACGTCAGATGACACAGGATGACGCACTTCCATTTGCCGCCGATGACTTCGAGCGTCGCTTCCACGGAGATGTTGTATTTTTTAGCCAACGCGAGGTCGCTCCTTCCGTATGTCGCCATGGGTACTTTTTAGTACCTATATCACTTAAAAGTACGTACTGTCCATTCGGGCGACATTCATCCATAATAGCATTCACCGGCCGGGATATCTACTACGGGAGTGATGCTCCAATGAGGTTTGCAGTCAAAAAAAGCACGGCCGCGCTGCTTGCGCTCGCAGTCAGCGCGTTCGCCATCGGTACGACCGAATTCATCAGCGTCGGGCTGCTGCCCCTCATCGCGGATGATCTTCATATATCCGAATCGCTCGCCGGCCTTACGGTCACGCTATACGCGCTGGGCGTCATGGTCGGGGCACCGGTCCTGACTTCGATCGCGGCAGGCGTGCCGCGCAAGACGCTGCTGCTCTGGATCATGGTCGTCTTTATCGCCGGCAACGCCCTCGCCGCCGCTTCGGGCGGCATCGTTCTGCTGCTCGCCGCCCGCGTGCTGTCCGCCTTCGCGCACGGCGTCTTCATGTCCGTCGGCTCGACGATCGCGGCTGATCTTGTGCCGCGGGATCGCAGAGCCAGCGCAATCTCCACCATGTTCTCGGGTCTTACGATTGCGACCGTGACGGGCGTTCCCCTCGGCACGCTGCTTGGCCAGCACCTGGGCTGGCGGACCGCCTTCGCCGCGATCGCGGCCGTCGGCATCGTCGCCCTAGCAGCCAATCTCGCGCTCATACCTGCCGGGCTCCGCGGATCCGTCCGGACGAAGCTGCGCCACCAACTGCCGCTGCTTGGGAACCGCAAGCTGCTGCTCGCCTTCTCCATCACGGCGCTCGGCTACGGAGGCACGTTTGTGGTCTTCACTTATTTGTCTCCGCTTCTGCGGGATATAACCGGATACGGCGAATCGTCGATCGCCTTAATTTTGCTCTTCTACGGCATCGCCATCGCGATCGGCAATATCGTCGGCGGCAAAGCCGCCAACAAGCGCCCCGTTCCGGCGCTGCTCGCGATGTTCGCGCTGCAGGCCATCGTGCTGCTCGCGCTGAACTACGCCGCACCCTATCGCGCGGCCGGACTGGCGGCCGTCCTGCTCATGGGCCTGCTCGCATTCATGAACGTCCCCGGGCTCCAGCTCTACGTAGTGATGCTGGCGGAACGACACGCCAAAAATGCCGTGGACTTCGCCGCTTCGCTCAACATCGCCACTTTTAACGCGGGCATCGCGATCGGCGCCTTCCTCGGCGGCATCGTCGTGGACCGGCTCGGCGTCGCGCATACACCCTGGGTCGGCGCCGTCATGGTCGCCGGCGCGGTGCTGCTGACGGCAGCGAGCCTGCGCGGAGAAAACGCGGAAAACCGCGCAAGAAAAGAATGCCAAGCGCCCGCGGCAACAGCCTCACACTAAAATAAGGGGGATCATTCCGATTATGACTACGCATACTGAGCTTCACAATCTCCAAAGCGCCTTTCCGCTCGCCAACGGCGTCCGTATGCCATGGCTCGGCCTCGGCGTATTCAAAGTGCCGGAGGGCGACGAAGCGGCGAACGCGGTCAAGGAAGCCGTTCGCTTGGGTTACCGCAGCATCGATACGGCCGCAATCTACGACAATGAGATGAGCGTCGGCACCGGCATTCGCGAGGCGCTCGCCGAGACGGGACTTGCCCGCGAATCGCTGTTCGTCACATCGAAGGTATGGAACGCGGACCTCGGATACGAGGAGACGCTCGCCGCTTACGAGACAAGCCTTCGCAAGCTGGGGCTTGATTACCTCGATCTCTATCTCATCCACTGGCCCGTCGCGGGAAAATACAAAGCGGCTTGGAGCGCGCTCGAAAAGCTGTATGCGGAAGGGCGCGTGAAGGCGATCGGCGTAAGCAACTTCCACGTTCACCATCTAGAGGACCTGCTGCAAGCCGCAACCGTTGCGCCCATGGTCGATCAGGTCGAGCTGCATCCGCGGCTGCAGCAGCCTGAGCTGCGGGCTTATGCGGCCAAGCGCGGCATTCGAATAGAAGCGTGGTCCCCGCTTATGCAAGGAGAACTGCTCGACGATCCGACGCTGACGGCAATCGCGCGGCGGCATGGCAGATCTGTCGCCCAGGTTATCCTCCGCTGGGACCTCGAGCTTGGCGTGGCGACCATTCCCAAGTCGACCCGAACGCACCGGATCGCGGAGAATGCCGATGTCTTCGACTTCTCGCTGACGGAGGAGGATCATCGCCAGATCGCCGCGATGGACCGCGGCTTGCGGGTCGGTCCAGATCCCGACAACTTCAATTTTTAAACAATCTTCTCGACTTCCGGTTTCTAAATAAACAAACGGCGCCGCATCCCAGCCGGGAGCGGCGCCGTTCTCGATTCGCCGGATGACCGGCGTTGCGGTTAAGCGAGCGCCGATCTGCCGAAGCCCCGTTCCCACATCGCAGAGCCCTCCCGGATCATCTCGGGCTCGGCCTGGCAGGCCCGCTCCCAGGCTTCGACGGAGGCAGGCTCGAAGTGCGTACCCTTGCTGGCGTTCAGGATCGCCATCGCATCCTCGTGGGACATCGCTGGCCGGTAAGCGCGGTTGCTCGTCAGCGCATCGTACACGTCCGCGACCGCTACGATTCGCGCCATTCGGGGAATCTCTTCGCCCGCCAGGCGGTCGGGATAGCCTTCGCCGTTCCACTTTTCGTGGTGCGAGCGGATGATGCCAAGCTCCTCCTCCATGAATCCGAGATTTCTGCACATCTCGTATCCCCGAACCGGGTGTTCCTCGATGATCGCCCGCTCCTCGGGCGTCAGCCGCCCCGGCTTGTTCAGCACCGCGTCGGGCGTCTCGATCTTGCCGACGTCGTGCACGATCGTGCCGCCGACGAGCGCGCGCAGCTGCTCCGGACGCAGCTGCAGCTCCTCTGCAATCTTAAGCGCGTACAGTGTCACGCGGAAGTTGTGGCCCGCCGTGTACGGGTCCTTGCTCTCGGTGGCCAGCATAAGCGCGCGGACGCTCGGCTGAAGCGCATTCGTGATACGCTCGACCGGATCCGTCGTGAACAACCCTTTGATCGCGCCTGTGAGCGAACGCCTGGAGGCATACTGACGGTACAGCCCGAACAGCACGACGACCATCGCCGCCAGGAGCAGGAAGTGGTACAGCCACCAGCTGCTGCGCCATACCGTGCCTTGCGTCATGATGAGCTGGGCCGCGACGAGCCAAGCCGTGCTGTAGACGATCGCCAGCTCAAGGGGGAAGCGCGAGTACAAGTAGGAACGGTAATACCGGTATCCCGTGACGATATTGACGGCGATGACGAACAGCGTCGCCGAGCTGTTCAATGGATGGACGTCGAGCCGGATAAAGTCGACAATCTCCGGACGCAGCAGGACGATTAAGCCGGCGAACGCCAGCAGCACGGTCCAGAGCGGAAGAAGAAGCCGTTCGCGGCAGGATAAAAAATGAATAATAGGGTGGTCGGAGCGCCAGGAGGAAAGCCAGAGCCAGACGGTGGCGAAAATAACGCTGATCGGGGCGCTGATCTTCGGCAAAGGCGTGGCGCCTATAAGAAAATTAGGCGTAGACAAGCCGTGTACCATGAAAAGCACGGCTAACGAGACGAAGGACAACGCAAGGAAGCTGACCTTGATATTGCGTACGCGCCTGCCGGCCACGGCGACAAAGCCGGCCACGATCAACGCCAGCATCGCAACGGAGCTGACGATGTAAAAGTGCGCGCCGGGCATCACGAATAGACCGTCCCAGCCGGGATTCCTGCTCAATACGACGAACGCGACATAAGGAAGAATCGAGGCGGCGAGCGGACCAAGCAGAGAGCGTGCGTTCATCGGCTTTTTACTCCATTTCTCCGATATGGGACATTGGACCTGTCTTTCTCCATCTTAAATCACGACGATCAAAATGGAAATACTTGAAATTAGCGATGCGTAGAACCATTGACGCATCTTAAGCGCGATCCAGCGTCTTCGCCTGCTCCTCCAGCCGGTACGCCGCGTCCTCGATCTTCCGGAAAGCGACGATGGCGTCCTGAAGCCTGCGCTGACTCTCCTCCACCGAAGACTGCGATCGTTTCGTCCCGCTGCCGATCTCCGCCATCCGGGAGACGACCTCCTCCACCTCTGCATTCGCTTTTTTGGCGGCTTCCTGCACCTCACCCGCGAGCTTGCGCACCTCCGAAGCGACGATCTCGAATCCGCGTCCGAACTCTCCCGCGTGGGCCGCCTCGATCGCGGCGTTCAAAGAGAGCAGCTGCGTCTGCGACGCCACCTCCCGGATGACCCGCACGATGCCCCTTATGGCGGCGGTCTGCCGTTCCAGCCGCTGCAGCCGGTCGAAATTCTCCAGCGAATCCGCACGCAGCTTTTCGATCGCGGCTTCGATCTCTCCGCTTCTCGATATGCCTTCGCCCGCCCGGTTCGACAGCTCCTGGGCCGTGCGCTTCAGCTCCTCGGTATGCTGGATCGCCGCTTGCTCCCGGGACGTAATGTCGGTCGCGATCTTGATCACGGCATCGTATGTCCCGTCCGCCCCCCGCACCGGCATATAAGTCGCTTCGAGCCAGAGAAGGCGTCCGTCCTTGGCGACCCGTTGAATTTTTTCCTGAAACGCCTTGCCGCTCCGAAGGTTGGTCCACAGCTCCCGGTAAGCGTCGCTAGCCGCAAACGAGGGCGTGCAAAACCGCCGGTGGGGCAAACCGCGCATTTCCGCCTGGTTATAGCCCAGGGCGTCCGCAAACTTGCGATTGGCCCACAGCGTGACGCCTTCCATATCGAACTCGATCATCGCCAGGGAGCGCTCCATCGCTCCCAACACGGCTCCCGCATCCAGCACCTGCGTATTGTCCTCGTATTGCCCCCGCTCGTCCATGAGGTCTTTACCATCCTTTTTTCGCGGTTATTTGATATATTATGTATAGATATTATTGACATTTATTTGATTTTAATTGTACACAACCTATACAATACAAGCAATGAAATTTGGTATTTCGCACGCCAAAACGCATTCTAAAAGCTATAATGAAGAAGTTTTGTATCAATTATGTATAAATTTAGGCGGAGGTGCGCCACGTGTACAGCATTCAGAAAGTGGCCGATATGCTCGGGATTCCCGGCGTCACCCTTCGCGCCTGGGAAGCCCGCCACCGCATCGTCGATCCGCTTCGCAGCGCCGGGGGACACCGCCTATACAGCGAAGCCGACGTTGCTACGCTCAGATGGGTCAAGCGGCGGATGGAAGATCAGGGAATGAAGATCGGAGAGATCGCGCAGCAGTTGAGGCAAGACCGGCCGCTGCGTACGGACGGCTCCGAAGCGGAGGCCGCGCCGCTCCCATTCCTGCCGCCGCCAGCATCACCGCGACAGTCCCGGATCGACTTGCACATCGCAGATCGCCTTTATCCGGCACTCATTGCTTTCAATACGGAAGAGTCCCATCAAGCCATCGATCTCGCGCTGTCGCTTTACGGCTACGAAAAAACGTTCCACGAGCTCCTCGCTCCGCTTCTCGTCCGCATCGGCACCGATTGGGAAGCGGGAAAAATCGCCGTTGCCCAGGAGCATTTTGCCTCGCAGCTCATTTTGCAGCGGTTCATGCAGATCTTCCGTTCGCTGCCCGTCGATCCGAGCATGCCCAGCGCAGTCGCCTTCTGTCCGCCGGGCGAGCACCATCATCTCGGCTTGCTCCTGTTCAGTCTTTTTCTGCGAAAAAGGGGCATCGACGTGATTTATCTTGGCCCCCATACGCCTTATGAAGGGCTAGGCCAGCTGATCGAGCTGAAGGACGTGCGGGCGGCGGCGATATCCGTTACCGATCCGCTTCATATCGAATCGCTTTCCGTATGGCTGAGTCAGACGATCGACCGCTATCCCGGGCTTCGCGTCCTGCTGGGCGGCATCGGCTTCGGTCCGCGAAACGCCAAAAGAACGCAGTGGGAGCGCGTCAGCTACGAGGACAGCATCGATTGGGAGGCCTGGTGTCTCGCCGTTTTCACCCCTAGGCAATAAGGCCCATTATCGCCTGAACTTTTGCCCGATGAATTGACGTTTCTTACAGGAGTTTGATTCATGCTGTCGAATTTTAGTTGATAACAGGCAATTTTTCCCGCGTCAGATCTTACCAAATCGATGCGACAGGTAAAATGGGGTGCAATATGAAAGCGGTTCGCTTAATCGCAGCGTTGGCGTGCGCGGTCGTCATCGCCGCGTTGTTCATTATAGGGCCGAATACGAGCTGGGCGGCGGCGCCGGAAGCGAAAATCGACCATTGGCAGATCATGTGGATTCCGGATGGCGAGCAGCCCGGCGTCACGCCCCCGGCAGGCGGGCAATGGGTCGAAGCGGAGGCGGGCGCGCCCCTGCTCGATTTGCCGGAAGGGATCCAGGGCGCATGGATCCGTCTGCAGGTGCCTCCGACGAGCGAATGGCAGCGGCCAGGCTTGCTGGTAAGGCGATTGTACGGACTCGAGCTGGCCGCCTTCCGAGAGGGGACCCTGCTCTTTGAATCGAAGCGCAGCTTCGACTTTCACTTGAACCGGCTGCTCCTGCCCCTCGGCGCCTACGATCGGTCGTCCACCATCGACGTTCGGATTCTTACGACGGGGACGCGCGCGGGGTTCATTACGAGCGCCCGCATCGGCGAGTTCGCTCCGCTTGAGGAGAGCTACGTCCGCAGAGAACTGCCGGACCTGCTGCTCGGCGGCTCGATCTCGTTTCTGGCGCTGATCATGCTCATCTGCTCCAGCTACCTGAACCGCCGGCAGCGAAGTTCCTGGATCTCGCTCTGCCTCATCGCGCTGACGATCGGCACGCTGATATCGGTCTATTCGCCGATGCTGTATATCTATTACAAATCGTATGCCAATCTCTTCTTATCACTATTCGATTTGTCGATGTTCGTGCTCTTTCCCGCGCTCAGTTATTACGTGGACGAAGTGCTGGGCGGCCGATTCCGCTTCTTTACGAGATTTCGCAAGTGGCAGGCCGGCTTTTCCGCTTTTTGTTTTCTGGCTTTTATTGTATATAAGGCGACGAGCGAGCGATATTACGATCTGTACTATCTGCTCACGAACCCGATCCTCGGGTCGTTGATCCTTGTGCAGCTGATTATTATCGCCGTGCTGTCCGTCGTTCATGCCATGCGCAAGAACACGGACGCCATTATCTTGTCCGCGTGCCTCTTCTTGCTCGCGCTCTCGGGCGCCACGGATTTGGTTCTCTATTACGCGAGCGGGAAAAGCTACATCCTTTTTCTGTGGAAAATCGGGGTCGTCCTGCTGATCGTGGGGCTCGTCATTATCCTCGCAAGGCGCATATCCGCAGATTACCGAATGCTGCTTTCCTATTCCAAACGTCTGGAGCTGTTCAATCATCGGCTCGAGCGAACGGAGAAGCTGAAAATCATCAGCGATCTCGCCGCATCCGTGGCGCACGAGGTCCGCAATCCGCTGCAGGTCACGCGCGGGTTCCTGCAGCTGCTGGCGGGGCGGGGAGACAACGAGAGCAAAAAGCATTTTAACATCGCGGTGAGCGAGCTGGACCGCGCATCCGGCATCATCACGGACTTTTTGACCTTCGCGAAGCCGGAGCTGGAGACGGTCTCGCCGTTGAACCTCGCGGAAGAGCTGGCGCAGCTCGAAGTCATTATCGCGCCGCATGCGGCGATGTACGGCGGCAGGCTGCACATCAACGCGGATCCCGGGCTGACCGTAATCGGCAGCTCGTCCAAGTTCAAGCAGGCGCTGATCAATCTATTAAAGAACAGCATCGAAGCATTCAAGGAAGACGGTTATATCGAGATCAACGCTTATGAGGAAGACGGCGAGGCGGTCATATGGATCAAGGATAACGGGGAAGGAATGGACGAAGCGCAGATCGCCAAGCTCGGCGTGCCTTATTTCTCGACCAAGTCCAAAGGTACCGGTCTCGGGACGATGGTCACCTTCCGCATCATCGAGGTGATGAAAGGTACGATCGATTTTAAAAGCCGCAAGGGGCAGGGAACCGAAGTGTTAATTCGGCTCCCGATTGCCAGCGATGCAGCCCGCGAAGAGGCTGCGGTCGCTGCAGCAGGCGTCTTACCAAACAACTTCGACGTTTGAATTGCCGCCCGCGATGTCTTCGGGATTCGGCGGGATGACCAGATAGTAGTGCGAAGCGGTCTCTTCTACGGTCGTTACTTGAATCTCTTGCGGGAGCTCTACGCCGAACGCGTCTTTGACCGCAGCCTTGGGGTCTGCCAGCAGCTGTTGCTTGAATGCCGGATCTTCCCATGCTTTTTTGATGACCTGGACTTTAAGCGATTCGAGGGACATTCGATTCACAACCTTTTCGTATGTTTGGGCATATCCACCCATATCCTACCATACGTTTAGGCGTTTCGTCCCTATAAATCTTGCATTTTTGATAAAAAATATGAAAAACCGCCACCTCCAGCCAATTTATCCGTCGTGTCCCGGGTCGCTTGAACGTCGTTCAAAATCCCGGCCACGATCTCCTGCTGGAATCTGATCAGTCCCGGCGCGGCATCTGACAGCCCCGACAGCCGCTCGCCATGTCCGAGCACGATGGAGGCCAGCTGCTCCAGCGCTCCTTTGCGGTAGATCGCCTGCAATACCAGCCGTTCCTGCAGGGGCTGATCCTCCGGCAAGGCCAGGCTCTCGCGCCTGACCAGCGTCAGAAAGGCATTGCTCCGCTCCTCCGCCGGCAGATCCTCCCGCCAGTCGGCCCAATCGTCCGCGAGCTGAAGGGACGCGAGGGCCAGTTCTACGGCTTCCTCCATGTCGGCGATCTGCTCCGGAAGTCCCGCTGCGAGCAATATGGCGACGGCGCCAAGCTTCACCGGCGCCGACTTGCGCGCGAGCGCGCGGGGATTGCGCGGATCCGCGCGCCGCAAGCCTTCGCCGGAGACGGCGGTTGCCCATTCGGCCAGATAAGTCCGGTAGTAGGTCCATAGGAGGGATTCAGGCGGGTAGTAGCGGCCGTAACGCTCCATGAAAAGCGCATGCAGCAGTTGGCCGACAGCCAGGGCGCGCTTGCTCTCCATGCCGGCGTCGCTGCCGTCCATCATATCGTCGAGCAGAAAAAAGTGCAGCATCGCATAAACGTTCCCTACGGCCAGATCTCGGCACAGCGCGGGATCGGCGCCTGTCCGCATACCGATCCAGGACGGCAACAAAAAAGCGATATAATTGGATTTGCGGTCCCGACCCGTCGGGTCGGCCCGCATGACGAGCCCGCGAATAGCGGTGCTTAGCGGCTCCGGGTAGGCTTCCGCTCCCGCCGCGGCTTCCGCGAATACGTTCGCGATTTCGCTTGCGACTTCCGGCTCGGCTTGTACGGTTTTCATGAAGAGGCCTCCAGTATGTAAGGCGCCCCTCTTCGCAGTCGCGTCTGTGGTTGCGGCGGAGCGCGGGGCACGTTCAATGCTTCTATCATACCGCAGGGAAGCCTGAAATTCTGTAATCGCGTTCACAAATTTTAGAAATATTAAGCCCTTTTTCCCATGCCTGAAGACCCCGCCTCAACCTCGATCCCTGCGTACGTAACCCGGTTCGATAGCGACCCGTTTGCAGTCCTGCGGCATGTCGACGCGCGCCGTCTCCCAAGGCCCGGCCATAAGGATCAGATTGTCCCCTGCTTCTCCGCCCGGCCCGGCTACCGAGACCGCAGCCGCATAGGGAAAAACCGCCTGCAGCGTCGCCAGCATCGAGGCGATCCGCTTGTCGCCCTTGCCGCGCCCAATGACGTTGAGCAGCATCGTGCCGCCTTCGCGCAGCCGCTCCCTGGCCAGGCTGTAAAACTCGAGCGTCGACAGATGCGGAGGCGTCCCGTCTGCGGTAAAGGCATCGACCACGATATAGTCGAAGCTGCCCGGCTCCGTCTTGCAGAGCAGCTCGCGCCCGTCGCCGATCGCGATGTCGCTTTGCCTGCAGCCGAAGTAGGCGCGGCTCCACTCGACAACGGTTGCATTAATTTCCGCCGTCTCGATCCGCATGTGCCCGTAATGCCTTGCGATTGTCCCCGCCCCGTGTCCGATGACGAACGCCCTTGTGAAGTGCGGACGGATCGCATCCATAAGGCCCACAATGGCACGCTGGTAGGCCAGCACGACGCGCGAAGGATCCCTTAGATCGATCGCCCCTTGGACGGCGCCGTCCGCAAACTGCAAAATGCGGAATCTGCCCAGCTCGCCGTAAAGCTCCGTCGTATCAGAAATGCTCAGTTCACCGTACCGGCCCTTCTCATGCGCAATCCGTCGCATGGCGCACCTCCTCTCTGCTCCTTACGATAGCCGCGGAACGCAGCTTCCGCAATCCGGCCAGCTCGCGCCGCCGGACGCTTCATTCATGTTCCTTTAAGGCTGGCGGCTTATAATAACCGCATTCATCCAACAATCGAAGGTTAGTGACATCATGAGCTGGCATTCCCCATTTCCCGCGCTCCGCACGGAGCGCCTGCTGCTGCGCCAGGTCACGGCCGAGGACGCCGAGGACCTGTACGCCTTATGTACGGACCCGCAGGTCAACAGCCTGCAGGACTGGCACGGCCCCGCCTCCGTAGCGGAGACCGAGACAATCATCGACGGCTGGCGCCAGGGCTATGCGGAGAAACGCGTGGTCGCCTGGGGCGTGACGCTGCGCGGAAGCCGTCCGTTGATCGGCACGGTGACCCTGATGCCGACGCGCGGCAGCTTCGAGGATCTGCCGCGGTTTCCGCTCGCGCTGGGCTACGATCTCAAGCCGCGCTTCTGGAACCGCGGCATCGCGTCCGAGGCTGTACGCGCCGTGCTCGACTTCAGCCGCGCGTTCATCGGTCCGCACCGGATCCAGGCCGAGGTGCATCCGGACAACGCCGCATCGCTGAAGGTGCTGAAGAAGCTGGGCTTCCAGGAGGAAGGGCTGCTGAAGCACTATCTGATGCATGAAGCGACCAGGCAGTTCATGGACGTCATTATACTCGCTTTACTGTTCAACTGAGGCCGCGACAGGTTCGTCGTCTATCGGTCCGGGAATCGCGCGGCCAACCGCAAACAAAAAAGCCCGGCTGCGAGCGGCGTGTCACGCGCTCATAGCCAAGCTTTTGCGTCATTTTGTTCGCTTATAAGCCCGGGGTCGCATCGAACGTCCTGCCGCAGGAGGAGCAGAACTTCGCCTCGAGCGGAGCCGTCTTGCCGCATACGCATTCCTTTTCGTCGGAGAGGGCGTTGATCTGCGCCTTGTTCTCCTGGATCTCCTGCTCGAGCAAGAGGATCCGGTCGTATTTGGGTTGCAGCTCGTGAAGCCCGGCTTCGACGCGCCGGCCGACGGCCGCCTCGAATACCAGCTGGCCGATCTGCTGCTGAATCTCCTCGATCTCTTTTTTCTTAGAGCTGTTCTGAAGCTTGAGGCGATTCACGTCGACCAGCACCTTGGCTTTGTTGCCCGCATCGTTCAGTCCGGATTTGACCTTATCCAGAAATCCCATTGGCACAACCTCCTCTAACTTGCTCGGACTTTCGTCCTTTGCAGTCAGTATACTATATTTATGGGTAAATGAGATGACGTATGACTCGCTGCCGGGACGCGGAACGACGAGCTTCGCGGAGATTCGCGCTTCCCCGGCTTTTATGCGCGGTACGACTAGGCCTTCGCCGCACTTCCTGATACACTCAGTATAACGCGGGAGGAGGAGCTTCTCTGGAGCACGCATTCGTGAATCAATCGTTGCCTTACGAACAACTCTATCGTCAGTCACCGCTGGGCACGGCTTTCCTCTCCCCCGACGGGGCGGTCTTAATAGGCGTCAACCCCGCGTTCTGCGAGATGCTCAGTTATTCCGAAGAAGAGCTTCAAGGCATGCCCTATGCGCAATTGGCGATTCACGTCCCCGGAGAGCACGCGGAGCGTGTCGCCTCTTTGCTGGACGGCAGTCTGCCGATCCTGGCATTCAAAGAAACCTATGCCCGTAAAGACGGGTCGGCCGTCAGCGCCCGCCTGCATCTGTTCCCTATAAAAAGCGAAGGCATCGTTCGGGGCCTCGCAGTCCAAGCGACGGAGGTGATCCGGACCGAATCCTCGGATTCGCTGTCAGAGGAGACGATCCTGCGGCTCGTGCTCGACCATGCTCAGGACCTCATCACCATATCTACGCCCGACGGCATCACCCGTTACGTTTCTCCGGCGATCCATTCGGTACTGGGCTACGAACCGGCCGAGCTCATCGGACGCAATAACGCGGCGCTGTACCATCCGGACGACGTCAAGCAGCTTCAGGCGCAGCCCCTCCGCGACATTGGCGCGTTCGAATGCCGCGTTCGCCACCGGGACGGCCATTATCTCTGTTTCGAGACCACGTTCGAGATGCTGCGGACCCCGGACGGCGCGCTCGACAAGATCGTCGGCATCGGACGGGACATTACGGCTCGCAAGAAATTCGAGGACAATCTGGCCGAGGCGCAGCGGATGGCCCGCATCGGCTCGTGGGAATGGGATATCGCCGCGGGCAGATTCTCCTGCTCCGTCGAGATGCACCGCATGTTCGAAGCTCGGATCGACCGGCATCGGATCGATCTCGAAGCGTTTATCGCCTGCCTGCATCCCGACGACCGAAGCGGCGTCCGGGCGAGATTGCAGGAAGCGCTTAAAGGCGGCTTTCATGAGGCGGAATTCCGCATCGTGACCCTTGGAGGGGATACGCGGCTGATCCATGCCCGCGTTCAGGCGCTCCGAGTGCCGGACAGCGACGAGGTCGACCGGCTCCTCGGCACGTTGCAGGATATTACCGAGAGCAGGAAGATGGAAGCGCAGCTTCGGGAGAGCGAGCAGCGCTACAAGTCGCTGTTCGACTACAATCCGTCGGGCGTTTATTCGTTCGATCTGGCGGGCAACTTCACTTCGCTCAACGGAAGTCTGGAGAAAATGCTCGGATACACGCGCGAGGAGCTGATGCCGGGTTCGTTCGTCCACCTCGTCTACCCGCCGGACCTGCCGCGCACGCAAGCCAACTTCAACCGGGCCGCACAGGGCGAGCCGCATAACTATGAAGCCGTCGTCCTCCACAAAGACGGCTCCCTGCTTGACCTGGCCGTCACGAACGTACCGATCTTCGTAGACGACCGCGTAGTCGGCGTATTCGGGATTGCCTCCGATATTACCGAGCGCAATCGCCACATGGAGCAGATCGAGAAGCTCAGCTCCGAGCATGCGCTCATCTTGAACTCGGTGTCCGAAGGCATCTTCGGCGTCGATCGGGACGGCCGGGGCATCTTCCTGAATCCGCCCGGCGCCCGCATGCTCGGCTGCGAGCCGGAGCTGTTCGCCGGCACACCGTACCAGGAAACGGTCTACCATACCCGCGCAGACGGGAGCGCCTATGCCGAGGGCAAGTCCCCCATCCACCAGACCATTCGGGACGGCCAGCCGCGCGCTGCGCGCGAGGATATTTTCTGGCGGACGGACGGCTCGAGCTTCCTTGCCGACTATCGCGTGACGCCGATCGTGGATCGGGGCGAAATCCGGGGCGCCGTCGTCGTGTGGCGGGACATTACGAGCGAGGTCGAGGTGCTGAAGGCCAAGGAATCCGCCGAGCGCGCGGATCACGCCAAGTCGGAGTTTCTAGCGATCATGAGCCACGAGCTGCGGACCCCGATGAACGGCATCATGGGCATGACCGACCTCCTGCTGGACACGCCGCTCTCGGAGTCGCAGCGCGAATACGCGGAGATCGTGATGAAGAGCAGCCGCAGCCTGCTTCGGATCCTGAACGACATTCTGGACTTCAGCAAGATCGAGGCCGGCAAGCTCGATCTCGAATGCGAATCCGTCGTATCCGCCCAGCTGCTCGAATCCGTCCGCGAGCTGTTTGCGGTCAAAGCCGACGAAAAAGGGATCGCGCTCGACGTTCGTATTGCGGATGGCACGCCTGAGACCTTCGACGGTGACGCCGCCCGTATCCGGCAGGTGCTCGTCAATCTGGTCGGCAACGCGGTCAAGTTTACCGAGTCGGGCAGCGTCACCGTCAGGCTGCGCCGGGTGCGAAACGAAGAACTCGCGGCCGACATGCTCGAATTCGAGGTGGAGGACACCGGGATCGGCATCCCGGCGGACAAGCTGGACCGCCTGTTCCACTCCTTCTCGCAGCTCCACCCGGCCTTCAATCGCAAATATGGAGGCACCGGTCTCGGACTCGCCATCTGCAAGCGTCTCGTCGAGCTGATGGGCGGCCGGATCGAAGCCCATAGCGAGGAAGGCGCAGGCTCCCTCTTCCGGTTCACGCTGCTCGCCTCGTGCGATCTGAAGCATCGGTAGCAGCTTGCGAAATCACAGTCCAACGCAGCTTGGCAACCCGTTGCGCATTTGCAATCTTTAATTCGGCATGCTGAAATCAAGCAGCAATCGAAAGACGAATGGAGGGTCGCCTCCATTCGTCCTTTTTGCGTGCATTGCGGCTCTCCGGCGAATGCTATGCGGGAAGTACGCCCAAATAGACCCGATTGACGAACCGGCCTCCGTTAACGGATGATACTTCTATTGATCATTCGGATGCCCCAAGGGCAAGGAAGGAGCCGACCGGAATGAATCCCGTCAAAGTCATGATCGTGGACGACGAAGTGCTGGCGATCGAGCATCTGAAGCGCCTCGTCTCCTGGGAAGCGCTCGGCTACGAGATCGTCTGCACGGCGACGCGGCCCGCCCAGGTGACCGAGCTGGCCCGCAAGCATCGCCCGGACCTCGTCCTCATGGACATCGTCATGCCCGGTCAGAACGGCCTGGCGCTCAGCAAGACGCTGCTTGCGGAAGGCACGGCGCTCAAAATCGTGCTGCTGACCTCGTACAAGGAATTCGAATACGCGAAGGAGGCGGTCCGGCTCGGCGTCGCGAGTTATTGGGTGAAGCACGAGATGGATGCCGATACCTTCAGCCGCGAGCTGGGCGGCCTGCGCGAAGAGATCGTGCAAGCCCGCAGCGCGCTGCGCAGCGGGCGGGACCGGCTGCTGGTCGACTGGCTCGGCGGGCGGGAGCTGTCCGACGCCGGCTGGCGAACGGCGACAGACGGACGCTGCGACGGCTTTGACCGCTGGCAGCTCGTCGTCCTCCGGCCCGACCGGCCGCCGTTCTCGCTGCCCGGGATGCCGCAGCCTCTGCCGCTGCCGGCCGCCTGGCCCGACGTGGACGAGCCCGGCCTGCTGGCGGCCCTCCCGTTCTTGGAGGAGTACTTCGTGCTCCTCTACGGAGATGCGGGCGCCCGCGGCGAAGCTCGCCTGCGCGAGACCGCCGAAGCGCGGGCGGGCGAGGCGGCTGCCGCGCTGGCGCGGCTGACCGGCGGCACGGTGTCCGCCGCCAGCGCCTACGGGCTGGCGGACCGCGGTGCCGTGCCCGGCCGGCTCGCCGAGGGATTAAGGCGGCTTGGGCTCGCCGTCTATTACGGTCCGCGGCAGCTGTTCAGGCTGAACGAGCCGCCGATGCCGCAAGAGACAGCGGCGCCCGCGCCCTTCGACTGGAGCGCGGGGCTCGCCTCGGTGCGCGGAATGCTGCAGGAAGGCCGGTATGCGGAGGCTGCGCTCGGGCTGCCCGGCCTGTTCGCGCAGGCGCGTGCGGCGATGGACGTCCCGGGCTTGACCGAGCTGTGCCGCCAGCTGGCCGCCTCGATCGCGCACAGCCGCGCGCAGCTCGGCTTGTCGGACTCGGCTGAGCCGCAGGATGCCGCAGATTGGACTTCGCTAACGGCGATCGAGGCCGCATTCGCCGCCCGGATCGCCGCGCTCGAAGCGGCCGCCGGCACGCCTGCCGCCTCGCGCAAGGTTCGCGCGGCCATCGCTTATCTGGAGCGCCATTACGCGGATCCGGATATCGGCGCGGACGCCGTGGCCGCCCATCTGGGCATCAGCCGCGATCACCTGCGTCACGTCTTCAAGGAGGAGACCGGACGTACGGTGCTGGACCGCCTGACCGAGATTCGCATGGAGCAGGCCAAGCGGCTGCTCGCGGACGGCTCGTTCAAGATTTACGAGATCGCGGAGCGCGTCGGCTACCGCAACGGCCAATATTTCAGCCAGGTGTTCCGCAAGCAGACGGGCATGAATCCGAACGAATATACGGAGAAACGCAGGTGAGCGCGTCATGCGCATAAAGATCCGCACCAAGATCGTGGCGAGCGCCGCCCTTGTCGTCTCGCTGTCGCTCGCCTTGAGCGGCTTCTTTATCTACGACTACGCCCGGAATATCATCCGCGATCAATCGATCAAGGACAGCCGGACGAAGCTCGCGCAAATCTCTTTTCAGCTCGGCAAAATCCAGGAGCAGGTCGCCAAGACGGCCGAATACATCGTGTCCGACGAGGAGATCGCCCGCCAGATCTATGCGCAGCCGACCGGGAACATCGAAGCCGATTACTTCCGCAAGCAGGCGGTCCAGGAGAAGCTGGGCCGGTTCGTCGCGCTCGGCAACTTCATCCTGAACGTGCTCATCGTGCCACCGAGCGGAGAGACGTATTCCAACGCCAGCGGCTACGAAGACTACTTTGCGGACTATCTCAAGCAGGACTGGTTCGCCAAGCTGTCGCGCGAACGAAGCGCCTACAGCGAGCCGCATTCGTTTTTCTATATCAGCGGGCAGCGGCAGGTGGTCAGCTACGTGCTCAAGTATCGGCCGATCGGCATCAATTCGGCGGCGGACAGCTATCTTGTCATCGACGTCGCCTACTCGGAGCTGTCCAACGTCTTTCTCCAGACGGCGCGGGACTTCGAGCAGATCGAGCTTTACTCCGGCCAAGGCGCGCTGCTGTACGCCGCGAACGAGGAGCTGCCTGCCGCGGACCGCGAATTCATGGCGAGCGCGCTCGGCCAAGGCGCGGACTACGCCGAGGACGACAGACGCATCGCGCTCGCCGACGACGGCATGAACTACGGCTGGCGGCAGACGGCGCTCCTTTCCAAGCATACGCTGTTCGAAAAGATTAACCGGATCTTCTACTTCTACATCCTCATTATCCTCTGCGGCATCGTCGCGTCGACGGTCGTCATGCTCCCGATCATCGTAGGACTCACCCGTCCGCTCATCCGCCTGACGAACGCAATGAAGCGCGTAGCGGTCGGCGATCTCGGCACGACGGTCGACATCCGCAGTGGAGACGAGCTGGAGATTCTGGGCGGCGGCTTCAACCGCATGGTCGGAGACCTGAAGGAGACGATCCAGGCCTCGGTACGCAGCGAAGCGGACAAAAGGCAAATGCAGATCGACCTGCTTATGGCGCAGATCAATCCCCACTTTTTGTACAATGCGCTGAATACGGTCATCTATCTGTCCCATGCCGGACGCAGCGCCGAAGCCGCCGAGGTGACCCAGGCGCTCATCGCGATTCTGCAGGATACGATCAAGACGGGCGAAGGCGCGGTGCGAGCGCCGCTCGCTGACGAGAAGCGAATCGTGGACAAGTATGCGGTCATCCAGCAGACCCGCTATCCCGGCCGGTTCCGGCTGGTCTGGGAGATCGACGAAACGTTGCTCTCCCGCCCGGTCCCCCGGATGGCGCTGCAGCCGCTCGTGGAAAATGCGATCCTTCACGGCATCGTTCCCGCCGACGCGGAGACCGGCACGATCACGCTTCGCGCTTACCTTGAAGGCCCGGACCTTTGCCTCGAGGTGGAGGACGACGGCCTCGGGATGACGCTGCCCGCGACGGGCTGGCTGCCGAGCGGCGGCGCCGGGCACGAGCGGACGCGCGGCATCGGCCTGTCCAACATTCAAGAGCGTCTGCGCTCTCACTTCGGCGCCCGGGCGCGCCTCGAGGTCGAGAGCGAACCGGGGCGCGGCACGCTCGCCCGCATCCGGCTCCCCTGGACGGAGGGAGGCTGACGAGGTGCGGTGCGATGAGATGAGATGCAGCGTCGGCTTGCTAGTTTTAGTTTGGGTTGGCTTACTTGGCTCGGCTAGCTTGGCTTGATGGCTTGATGGGCTTGATGGGCTTGATGGGCTTGATGGGCTTGATGGGCTTGATGGGCTTGATGGGCTTGATGGGCTTGATGGGCTTGATGGGCTTGATGGGCTTGATGGGCTCTTATTGCCGCGCTGCCTTATGCTCAATCCCTGCAAAGAACGTGACGGAATGGTTGGCGTTAAGCGCCATTTGCGCTTATCGGTACTGTCCGAAGCATCGCAGAGGTGGCGTTAGTGCCTAAATGCAATTATCGGCACTGTCCGGAGCGTCGCAGAGGTGGCGTTAGTGCCTAAAAGCAATTATCGGCACTGTCTGAAGCGTCGCAGAGGTGGCGTTAGTGCCTAAATGCAATTATCGGCACTGTCCGGAGCGTCGCAGAGGTGGCGTTAGTGCCTAAATGCAATTATCGGCACTGTCTGAAGCGTCGCAGAGGTGGCGTTAATGCCTAAATGCACTTATCGGCACCGTCCGGAGCGTTGCAGATGCGGCTTTAGCGCCCATTTGCTCTTACAGGCATGGCGTTACGCGGTTTTTCCGTATAATTCCGCTCTCGGGTGCCGTCTTATCCTCCGAACCTCCGGATTTTATACAAAATCGCCGGTTTCCCGCATTATCCGGACGGTCTCCCCGGGTTACGATATTCATGCAAGCACTTACAACGAAGATCTATAGGGGGTCTATCCAACGTGAATCACTTGCTTACAAAAAGCCGTACAGCCGGCGCGCTCTCGCTGCTCCTGCTCTCCGGCGCGCTCGCGGCGTGCGGCGGCAACAACAATGAAAACAACGGAGCTTCGCCGTCCGCGTCGTCTCCTGCAGCAAGCGGCGCAAGCGCCTCGTCCTCCGCGCCCGCGGCCAGCGCCGATCCGAAGCAGCTCAGCGGCACGGTCAAGGTGTGGGATTGGGACGAAGCGTTCCAGAAGGGCATGATCGCGGAGTTCAACAAAACGTACCCGAACATCAAGGTTGAAGTCACCGTCGTCAACCCGAACGATTATCTGCAGAAGCTGCAGAGCGGCATCGCCTCCGGCTCGGACGTGCCGGACGTCATCCTCGGCGAATCCGCCTACCGCGGCAAGCTGTTCGATCTCGGCGTGCTCGACAAGCTCGAAGGCGCGCCTTACAACTTCGACAAGAGCTCGGTTCTGGACTTCACCGTTCCGTACATCTCGAACGGCAAGGGCGAGGTCATCGCGGTCGACCAGGCGATCACGCCAGCCGGCTTCGCCTATCGCCGCGACCTCGCCAAGGAATACTGGGGCACCGACGATCCCGCCGAGCTGGAGAAGCTGATCTCGACCTGGGACGACTTCATCGCCAAGGGCAAGGAGCTGAAAGACAAGAGCGGCGGCAAAGTGCTCATGATGCCCGGGCTCGGCGACGCGTTCATCGCGCTGAAGGGCCAGAACTTCGCCTCCTACGTGAACGGTACCGAAGTCGATCTGACCGCCAAGGTCAAGGAGCCGCTGACTCGCCTGTTCGAGATGCGCGACGCGGGCATCCTGGGCAAGAACGAGCTGTGGACGCCGGCCTGGTCGGCCTCGATGGCAAAGGGCGAGTTCATGTTCTACCCGATGGCGCCGTGGGGGCCGAAATGGCATATCTCGGCCAACGATCCGGACGGCAAGGGACGCTGGGGACTGGTCAAGGCGCCCGAAGGCGGCTTTACCCGCGGCGGCACCGCCGTCGGCATTTACAAGGACAGCAAAAACAAGGAAGCGGCCTGGGCGTTCGTACAGTATGCGTACCTGTCGGACGAAGGCTCCGCCTACAACTTCAAGACGTTCGGCAACATGACCGGCTCCAAGTCGTTCTACGAGACGCACAAGGATCTGATCGACGCGCCGGGACCGTACGACGAGTTCTTCGGCGGCCAGAACCTGGCGAAGTATTTCATGGAGAAAATCGTGCCCGACATGAAGGGCGAGCCGCAGTCGAAGTACGACTCGGTCGTGGACGGCGTGTTCAACGCGCTGTATCCGCTCTGGACCAAGGATACGTCGGTCACCGCGGACGCCGCGCTGCAAAAGTTCATCTCCGAGACGAAAAACAAGGCGTCTGACGCGACCGTCAAGTAACCTACAGAATAGAGGGATGAACGTGAACGCGGAACAAAGCCTCGCACCGGCCGCCGCTACCTCCGCCGCATCCCGCAAACGCAGATGGGGGCCACATTTGTGGCCCTATCTTTTCGCCCTGCCGTTTGTGCTGGCTTACGCGGCTTTTCAACTGTACCCGGTCATCTACTCCTTCGTGCTGAGTCTGCATGACTGGAACGGCATCAGCGAGAAAACGTATATCGGCTTCAAAAACTATGTCCAGCTGTGGACCAACGACCCCTTGTTCATCAAGTCGCTGTGGAACACGCTGATCATGATGCTCATGTTTATCCCCCTCACGCTGATCCTCGGCCTCGTGCTCGCGTACTGGACGTTCCAGCTGACGCGGGGCAAGCGCTTGTTCCAGACGATCAACGTGCTGCCCTACATCACGACGCCCGTCGCGATCGGCTTCATCTTCTCTTACCTGTTCGACTGGCAGACCGGGCTCGTCAACCTGCTGCTGACGAAGTTCGGCTGGCTGCAAGAAGGCTTCTACTGGCTGCAAGACCCCTGGGGCTCGCGCGCGATCATCGCCTTGATGGTCATCTGGCGCAATCTAGGCTACTTCATGATCATCTTCATGGCCGGCATGACGGTCATTCCGCAGGATGTGTACGAAGCGGCCAAAATGGACGGTTCGACGGGCCTGCATACGTTTCGCAAGATCACGATGCCGCTGCTGCGCAACATCACCGTCTTCCTCGTCGTAACATCGGTCATCGGCGGGCTGCAGCTGTTCGATGAGCCGAAGCTGCTGTACGGCGGCTGGTCGGGCTCCGCGCAGGTCGGCGGACCGGACAACACGGCGCTTACCGTAATCTGGAAATTCGTGGACGAATCGTTCATTTCCAATACGCGCTTCGGGTACGCCTCTTCGATCGCCTACTCGCTGTTCGTCATCATCGTCTTTTTCTCGATCTTGAGCTACCGCCTGACGGCGCCGAAGGAGGACAAGCGATGAACGCGGCCAAAACGGCAAAAACGCTCATGTGGATCTGTCTCGTCGTCATCTCGGCGCTGTCCCTGTTTCCGTTTTACATCATGATCGTTATGGGCACGCACTACAACGAGGACCTGTTCAAAGGCATCCCCATCCTGCCCGGCGACTACCTTGCCGACAACCTGAAGACGGTTATGTCAGCCGACTTCATGAGCGTCTACCTCAACAGCCTGATCGTGTCCGTCGTGTCCGTCGTCCTGGCGACGCTGACGAGCACGCTCATCGGCTACGCGCTCGCGAAGTTCGAATTCCGCGGACGCAAGGCGCTGCAGACGTTCGTCGTCCTGACGATGATGGTCCCGACGCAGGTCGGCCTGATCGGCTATATCATCGAAATGCGCAACCTCGGCGTCGGCAATACGCTGTGGCCGGTCATCCTCGTGTGGGCGGCGTTTCCGTTCGGCGCGTTTTTCATGGTCCAGTTCATCCGCGACTCGATCCCTAACGACTTGCTGGAGTGCGCGCGCATCGACGGTTGCTCGGAGCCGGGCATCTTTGTCCGGATCGTGCTGCCGATCATGAAGCCGGGACTCGCGACGCTCGCCACGCTCGTCTTTCTGTGGTCGTGGAACAACTACCTGCTCCCGCTCGTGACGATCAACAAATCGGAATGGTACACACTGCCGATCTTCATCTCTAACCTCGGCATCGTCCACCGCACCGACTATGCGGCCCGCATGCTCGCACTGACGTTGACGACCGTGCCGGTGCTGATCCTGTTCGTGCTGGGCTCGAAGACGTTCATGAAGGGATTGACCGCGGGGGCGGTCAAGGGTTGAGGGGTTGCGTCTGCTGCGATGCGCGATAAGGTGACTGGTTAACAGTGTGATGCGCGGCGCTCCCAATTCGAGGCTGGTCGGCGATAACTGCATTTATGCAGGTATTCGTGTCGGGCGGCCTCTTCTTTCCGCGGATAACTGCAAAGATGCAGCTAATCCGAGTCCGAATACCATTCAGGGGGCGTACCGGATCGATGAACTGCACATCTGCAGCTATACGGAACGGCCGGTCGGACTCGGCTCAAAAGAGATGCAAATATGCGCTTTAAACCAGTCGGTCGACTCCACGACACAGACTTCGGAACGATGCAGGTGCGCGAAGGTTACTTAAAGTTACTTAGTAGAACGGAGTGTTGCGGCGATGCGGATGAACGACAGACAGATGCGGCTGGACGGAGAATGGCGGTTCCTGCTCGATCCGGACGACCGGTACGCGGATGCGCCGCCGCCGTACGGCGCCTTCGGCGAAGGCACGATCCAGGTGCCCGGCTCCTGGGAGGAGCAGGGTTACGGGGACGAACCGCCGTTCGGCCAGATCGATACGTGGACCAAGGTCCGCGAGTACGAAGGCGCGGCGTGGTATCGGACGACGTTCCTTATAAGAGACGGGGAGGAGCGTGCGGAGGCCGGATCGGCGAAAACGATCGGCGCGGAGGGGATCGGCGGGTCTGTCGTAACGGCGGACGGCAGCGCGAAAGCAGCTGGCCGGTCGGTCGGCGAACCTGGCGGCGCGGCGGACGGCCTGTCCGGGGCGTCCTGGGAGCTCACGATCGAAGGCGCGCGCTGGACGACGGAGGTATGGGTCAACGGCGCGTATGCAGGCAGGCAAGACAGCCTGTCCGCGCCTCATGTGCACCTGCTGGAAGGCCTTGTCCGCGAAGGCGCCAACGAGCTGGCCGTCCGCGTGGACAACCGGATGCGGCTGCCGCTTGCGGACAGCCATATCCATACGCGCCATACGGCCACGGCCTGGGGCGGCATCACCGGCGGCGTGCGGCTCGCGCGGCTCGCCCCCGCGCGGATCGCGGCGGTCGCGATCGCTCCCGATCCCGCGGCGGGTCTGTTCCGCTGCCGCGTGACGGCAGGCGGGGCCCTCGCGGCGGGCGACGCCGTCGTCGCGACGTTCCGCGCGCCGGACGGCGGGACGTTCAGCGCGACCGCTGCGCTCGTTCCGTCCGATGCGGCTAGCGCCGTGCCGGGCGAGGGAGACAGCGCGAGCGGATCGCGCGATTCCGCCGCGGCCGGCTTCCTCGCCGAGCTGATCTGCGCGGTCGGCGACGTGCCCGCGCTCTGGACCGACGCCCGGCCACAGCTGTACGACGCCGAATTCGCTCTTGTGCGGGACGGCGATACCCTGGACCGGACGGCAAGGCGCCCTGGCCTGCGGCGACTCGCAGCCGACGGCAAGCGGCTGCTGCTGAACGGGCATCCCGTCTGGCTGCGCGGCTACGTCGACTGCTGCATCTTCCCCCTGACCGGGTATCCCGTCTGGGACAAAGCGCATTACGAGCGCCAGTTCCGCATCGCGAAGTCGTACGGCTTTAACCATGTCCGGCTGCACGGCTGGACGGCCCCGGAGCCGTTCTGGGAAGCCGCCGACGAGGCGGGCATGCTCGTACAGGCCGAGCTGCCGCATTGGTCGGCGCACTATCAGCCGCGCGAGGCCGAGCCTCCCGCCGACGTTGACGCCTTTCTCGAAGCCGAGCTTAGGCGCATCTATGCGCAACTGAACGCGCATCCGTCCTTCGTCCTGTTCGCGATGGGCAACGAGCTTGCCCCCGACAACGGACATCCGCGCTTGAACGAGCTAGTCCGGCTCGCCCGAGAGCACGATCCGACGCGGCTCGTCACGGACAACACCGGCTTCGGTCAGTTGCCGGAGCAGGACCGCGAGGGCGACTTCTTCATCCCGTCGTTCAACTGGCACGCGCCGCTCAAGACCGAGGAGATCGCGATGCCCGCCACCGACCGCGACTTTTCCGCCGTCGCCAGGCTCAGCGCCAAGCCCGTCATCGGGCACGAGCATGCGCAGTTCGCGATGTACGCGCGCCCAGAGGAAAAGGCCAAGTATACCGGTGTCTTGCGGCCGACTTGGCTGGAGACGATCGAGGAAACGTTGGCGGACAAAGGACTGGCGTCGCGCGTGCCTGCGTTCATTGAAGCGACCGGCACCCATCAGGCCCGGGCGCTCAAGGAAGCGATGGAGCGGGCGAGGCGTACGCCGGACGCGGCGGGCGTGCAGCTGCTGGACATTCGCGACTTTCCCGGGCAAGGCCATGCGACGACCGGACTGCTAGACGCGTTCTGGGACAGCAAGGGAACGATCGAGCCGGAGCGCGTGCTGGATTTCAACGGACCGACGGTGCTGCTGATGTCCTGCGCCACGCGTACGCTTTTCGCAGGCGAGCGCATGTCCGCCCGATTGTCCGTCTCCCATTACGGCGAGGCGCCCGTATTGGAAGGACGCGTAGCATGGCGATTGTCCTCGGGCGGGCTGACGCTTGCGGAAGGGGAACTGACCGTGGCAGGCCTAAACGCCGGGGAAGTGGCCGAGGCCGGCGTCGTTCAGGTCGGCTGCGGCGCGGACTCGGTAGCGGCCGAGCTTGTGCTCGAGGCGCGGTGGGCTGGCCTCGGCGCCGCGGCGGACGCCGCCGAGATCCGCAATGCCTGGTCGTTCTGGGCGTTTCCCCGGGTCGCATACGGCGATACCGAGGCGATATGGACCAGCGCACCCTCCCTTATATCCGTGTTGTACGGCGCGATCCACGAGCCCAATGCGCGCTTTGATCCGCGCGTCTACCCCGCCCGGCGCGGCGTCCGCCTCGCGATCGTCGAGCGCTTGACGACCAACGTGCTCCAGCATCTCGTCGCCGGCGGCCGCGTGCTGCTGCTCGCCGGCGAATCGGAGCTATACGACGCCGTCATGACCAAGTACCTGCCCGTGTTCTGGAACTATCTCATGTTCTCAGAGCAAGCGGGCGGCACGATGGGAGCGATCGTACGGGACCATCCGGCTCTCGGCGGCTTCCCGCACGACGGGAAATCCGACTGGCAGTGGTACCACCTGCTGAACGGCACGCCGGCCATCTGTCTGGACGCGACGCCGGGCATTCGTCCGATCCTCGAGATCGTAGACAACTTCAACCGCGCCAAGCGCCTCGCCGCCGTCTTCGAGGCGCGCGTAGGCAATGGCCGCCTGCTCGTGTCCACGCTGGCTTGGCGGACGCCAGCCGACTTCAAACGGCCCGAATCCGCCTATTTGTTCGGCGAGCTGCTGGACTATGCTTTGGGCGAACGCTTCGAGCCCGAAGCGGCATTGACCGTCGGGCAGCTTCTCGGCATGGTGCGCCTGCGCGGCATTCATTCGTTTTTATAGTAATCATAGCGCAGTTGTTGTCCCTTCTCGAACCGCCGGGGACGATTACTGCGCTCTTTGTTGCCATCCCTACGCACCGGGATGCATCACGCAGATGTGCGCGGTTGACGCTGCAAAACCCGCTTTCGGGCCGCCTATCGCGCACTTTTGCGCGATGCGCGCGGGCTCCCTCGCTTACAGTAGGCCGCCCGCGACGACTCCCCGCCCTCAACTCCCCGTCTGCCGATACTCTGCCGGCGTCAGCCCGGTATATTTCTTGAACACCTTGTAGAAATAAGTGCTGTTATTGTACCCGGTCTTCTGCGAGATCTCCTCGATCGAGCAAGGCGTGGAAGCGAGCAGCTCCTTCGCTCGCTCGACGCGGTACTCGTTTACGTAGTCGGGAACCGACTTCAGCGTGAGCTTCTTGAAAATGCGCCCCAGGTACGCAGGCGACATATCGAGCAGCTCCGCGATCTTATACAGCGACAGCTCCCGGTCCGCATACTGCTGCCGGACGATCTCGTCGATCGCGGCGACCAGATTATCGTGCTTCGCATTGTTTTTCTTTTCCCGGAAGCCCTGGCACAGCTGGTCGATCAGCACGCCGAAGTGGTCGCGGACGTCCTGCAGCGTCTCCAGCTGGTGCATCCGCTGGACGAAGGCGCCGAAGTCGTAGTCGGCCGCCGCGCCGGAGCCTTTATCCATATAAGCCGCGGCCGCGCTGATCGAGAAGGCGAGCTGGTTGAACAGCATGTTGTATACGATATAGACGGGCGGATCGACGCTGCGGACGATGTCGGCGAACCATTTTTTGGCCTCCTCGGCCTTGCCCAGCTTTAGCGTCTCCAGCATGTTGTGCTCGAGCGCCGCGGGGTAGATGAAGGCCGCGGTCGCCTGCGGCCTGTGCTGTCGGCCATGCAGGATGCAGCGGTAGCCCTCCGTAAACTTGAATTCCAGCTGCAGGCGCGCCTCCTCGTACAAGTCGGACACGCCCGCCAGACCGTCGCCAATCCGGCTGACGGATGCGGACAGCGACAGGCGCAGGTACCGCTCGGCCGAGTCCTGGACGCGCTTGACGACGTCGCGGACCGACGCCTCCGTCAGCGCGCCGCCGCTCGCCAGCACGGCGATCGTCTTCTCGTCCACGTCGGCGCATTCGCGGGCGCCACCGATGCCGGCAAAGCATTCGGAGGCGATGTTCATGACCCCATACTTAAGCAGCACCCGGTCGTTGAACGGATACTGGCCGGCGAACGCGTCGTACCGGTCGATCACGAGCAGGACGACGACATAATCGCCGGCGGGATCCATGCCGATGCCGAAGGCGTCCATCTCCGCTTCCAGATTCGGTTGCCACCGATGCCCGCTATGAAGCAGCAGCTGGCGCAGAAAGTTCTGCTTCAGCTGATAATCGTTGTTGCGCTTTTCCTTCATGAGCGCGTTAAGCCGGACCAAGACCCTCTCGATGGGTTTGTATAGCGATCTGGACAAGAAGAAGGATACAGCCAGCCCCAGCAGCAGGATGACGAAGCACACGATCAGTACCGTTTTCTTCATCGAATCGATCTTGCCCATGATCGTGTCGTAGGGAAGTACCCGCATGAAGATCCAGCCGGTCGCCTCGTGCCTGGAGTAGACGACGAGCGAACGCTCTCCTTCTACGTCGCCGACGAAGTAACCGGTCTCATGCGCCGCAGAGCCGCTCAAGGCTTCCTTGACATACGGCTTGGCGCTGAGGTTCTCAAGAAACGGAAACGCCTCGGTGCTGGTCACCAGCGTTCCCTCGCCGTCGACGACGAACGTGGATCCGTTCTGATTGCGGTCCAGGCTCGCGATCGCGTCCTTCATCCAGCTCTCCGGCACGTTGAGCATAACCATGTTGTCGATGTCGCGCGACGCGCCCGGGAGATCGTAGAAGACGAACGTATAGACATTCGCCGTCTTCGGGTCGTGGAAGGGCGTCGAGACGGGGAGGATTCGCGGAATCGGGGCGAGCCGCTTGTAGTCGCCGAACCGCTCGACCAGCCTTCGCGCGTCCGCGTCGTAAAAGTCCCGATATGCCTGTACCGCGCTGACGGGGGACATCGAGGCGGTGTAGAACGTCTTCGAGCTTTTGCTATAAATATAGATCGAATGAAAGGAATAGTTGACGTTCAAGTACGTGTTCAGCCGATTGATCGCCATGTTCGTCTCCGAGACGGTGCCGGGGGACGCATAATGAAGCAGCTTGTCTAATTGGGGATCGGCATAAATCTGCAGCGCGTAGTTGGTCGAGTAGTCGATCATCGACTTGGCGCCGTAGCTCGTCTGGGACAGGCTGCTCTTCTCCGAGGCGTAGATGTTCGACAGCGCGATCTTCTCGAAGCTAGTATACAGCGCGGCGGAAAGGGCCCCGATGGTGAGGACGATGCAAACGCAAAACGAGAGAAAAATCTTGGCATAGAGCTTGTCGGAGGTGCGGGCCTCGGCGGGGTTCATCGGAAGTCCAGGCTCCTTCGTCGGGCGGTTATGTGCTCATTATTATAATGAATAACGCAGCGACAAGTAAGGGAATATGCAAAAAGTGTAATGCAAATGCAAATCGTATAGCGACGATGCGTTCATCGGCCCGCTGCTTCTCCGCGTCCGGCGCATAACCGTACAGCGGACAATGCCAAGACCGCCGCCCCGACCTCCAAGGCATCCAAATTGAATTGCATGCCGGGGTGATGCAGCCCGGGCAGCAGATCGCAGCCGAGACCGATCATCGTGGCATGGAGTTCAGGCTTGTGCAGGGCGTAAAAGTGGAAATCCTCCCCGCCAGGCGACACTGGAGGCTCGGCATGCGCCTCGTCTCCGAGAAGATCCGATACGACCGCTCCGACCAGCGCCTCCAGATACGGATCCGGACGCGCCGCCGCCGTGCGAGACTTCAAACGCAACTCCACCAGACAGCCGCCATCCGCGCCGACCGAACGAACGACCCGCTCCAGCTCGAGAAGCAGGGCATCCATGGCTTCGTTCGTCTGGGCGCGTACGTCGATCGTAAAGGCGCCGTAGTCCGGGATGATATTGCTGCTCTCGTTAGGCACGCGAAGTTTGGTCACTTTGCAAGAGGCGGGGACGGCGGAAAAGGCATTCGATACCGCGCGCACGGCCGATATCAGATCGGCCAACGCTTCGATCGCGTTGATGCCGTCGTTCGGTCTCGAAGCATGCGCCTGGAGTCCGGCGACGCTCCCTTCCAATACGGCGCACGCGCCGTGATAAATGGCGCTCGATACTTGTCCGTAAGCCAGCTCCTTCGCCGGACGCAGATGGATGCCTAACAAGTAATCCACATCCGCCAGGCATTCGGCCTCAAGCAGCTTGAGTGCGCCTTCCCCGACTTCCTCCGCGGGCTGGAACAGCGCCCGTAGTTCGCGCGCGGGCTCGAACCCGACCGCCAGCAACGCCTTTATGGCATAGAGCACCATCGTCATATGCGCATCGTGCCCGCAGGAATGATTGGCCCGATCGACCCCGTCCACCCGCTGCCACAGCGCATCGATATCCGTACGCAGCGCAACGACGGGCCCTGTCCCCCGAAGAGCAGCGTCCCCGCTCGCGCTTCTCTTCCAACGCGCGACGAGCCCCGTATGCGCAGGGAAGCGCTCGTACGCGACGCCCATCCCGTCCAATGCCTGCTGCAAGTACTGCGTCGTCCGATGCTCTCGCCAGCTCGCTTCCGGGATCGCATGCAGTTCCGCATAGGTTTCTTTCATCGCCTGCCGGTGCGCGTGAAGCCATGCCGCGATGGCTTCTTTCATAGGTTCCTTCATCGCTTCTGTCATCTCTTCATCTCAAGAATATAATCTAGTGTCTCGGGCTCGGAAGGATGACAGGACACGATTTGATAACCATGGGCAAAAGCGGCCATAGCCAAATCGCGCACGCCCCGCTGCCAGATCTGATAGATATCCGGTCGAGCCTGCCTGAGCTTGGATGCGAAACGCGGGATAGGCAGCCTGACGCGACTTGTCGTCCCGATCAAATCCCTGCGCGCTGCCTGCACGACTCCCACATCCGATAGCTGGCCGCCGGCACCCTCGACGGTCAGCAGCCGCGGATAGCCCGACGTTTCATCACCCCGCTCCTGCTGCCCCCCGATCGCGCGGAAGACGCGCTCCGAGGACAAGTCCCACGTCACGACGAAGCGATCCGTCGGGAAACCGGCGTCATCCGTCCCATAGAACTCGGGAATATAAGCGGACACCGTGCCGCCCAGTTTGACGATATTCAGGTAGCCGTTCCGCGATTCGAAAGGATCGAAGGTCCACACGATTTTGCCGTACCCGGCCTCCATCGCCCACAGCCGCTGCTCCAGCTTGAGGCGCATGCCGATTCCCCGGTCGCGGTATTCAGGCTGAATCGCCATCATATGCGAGCCTACATAGGGCTCCCTGCCGTCATAACCGATGAAGCTGTAACAAAATCCGACGAGCGCCTCGCCGCAAAACGCCCCGATGACCGATCCCCCGTGCAGGATCGCGGCGCGCATCTGCTGCATGGAGGTGATCGTGTCGGGCCCCCACACCTGCTTCTGCAGCTTCACGCATGCATGGAGCTCGCTTACGTTTGCAATGATCCGATAATGAATGCTTTCGTCATCGACCGTCGCCATCTCTCTCCACTCGTCCTTCCCTTCCAGCTTCCCTCAACCGTCTGTCATTAAGGCTCCAGATGTCCCGGCATTCCGCGGTCCGCCCGGCATCTGACCCAATAATCGTCCAACAGCTCCAGCTCGAACTCCCGCACGACGTCCTGGATCGTGAATGCCTCGGACTCGCTCGAGATCAGGAAGGCATTGAGTCGTCCGGGATCGCTGATCCTAACTTTGTCGCCGTACTTTCGTTTCACCGCATCCAGCTTCGCCTTGTTGTAATCGTAATGAACGACCGCGCAATCCAGGTTGATCGTTCGGGTCACAAAGGGATAGAAGTGCGTGCTCTCCCCGACGACTTCCCCGACGGGGTTCACGATCGAGCATGGATCGGGCTGCCAGATCGCGCCCGCGAAGTGCGCCCGGCACGTATACGCCCGATAAGCCTGCATCAGGCCGCCGTGGTACGCGGAAGAAAACACGATCACGTCGGGCTTCTGCCTCGCATACGCCTCTAGCAATTCGTCGAAGTTGATATCGAAGCAGATCAGGCAAGCCACGCGGCCAAAATCGGTCTGAATCACGTGCGCTTCTTTCCCGTATAGCGTATCGGAAGTCGACTTCTGCCGGATCGTAATATGATTTTTGTGATAAACGCCGCAAATCTCTCCGCCGCGGCCGATGACCTGCGTCGCGTTGCGGAAGGTGCCGTCCGGCAGCTCGATCATGGCGGAGTAGGCGATATAACACCGGTTGGCGCTCGCGATCCCCGCGAAGAAGTCGCGGACGCGATTTCCCCGATAGCGGTAGTACTCGTACAGCCATTCCGCGCGCATCCCTTCGAAGGCCGGATCGTCGCAGCACTCGGGCAATACGATGAGATCCGGCCGTTCGGGCAGCACATGCTGCAGCCGCTCCTTCCATCTCGCTATCATTTGAAGGACGGTTTCTTCGAGCCCCAACTCGGCATCCACCTCTTTATTAGGCGGCGCCATACAGCTTATTTTCACGTATCGGGACATGCAGGCACTCCCTTTCCTCCGGCGCTTAAGCGCCCCGGCTTCGAGTCAGCTTCTTGACTGTCAATCGCTCCAGGGACTGCTCGCACACCTCGTGACCGATTCCCGCTCCCGCAGGCACGGCGATCACGCCCGGCCGGACCATCTCGATGCCCGGCACGACGATGTCCTGCGCCCAGAATCGCTTCGAAGCCGATACGTCTCCCGGGATGGAGAAATTGGACAACGAGGACAGCGCTATATTATGGAGACGGCCGATGCCGAGCTCGAGCATCCCGCCGCACCAAACCGGCATGCCCCGCTCCTGGCACAAATCGTGGATGCGCCGGGCGTTCGTCAACCCGCCCACGCGTCCGATTTTAATGTTCATAATCCGGCAGCTGCCCAGCTCGATGGCATGACGGGCGTCCGTCAGGGTGTGAATGCTCTCGTCCAGACACACGGGCGTCCGCAGCTCCCGCTGCAGCGCGGCATGCTCGATGATGTCGTCGTGCGCGAGCGGCTGCTCGATCATCATCAGCTTGTAGTTGTCCATTTCCTTCAAAACAGCCAGGTCATCAAGCGTATAAGCGGAGTTCGCGTCCGCCATGAGCGGCAGCTCGTCGCCGAACCGCTTGCGGATCGCTTCGACCAAGCGGATATCGAATCCCGGCTTGATCTTCACCTTGATGCGCTTGTAGCCTTGCTCCACATACCGCTCCACGTTGCGGACGACCTGGTCGACCGTAGGCTCGATCCCGATGCTGACGCCCACCTCGATCTCCCGCTTGTCGCCTCCCAATGCCTGCGCCAGCGTGATGCCGCTCTGTTTCGCATGCAAATCCCATAAGGCTGTCTCGATCGCCGCGATCGCCATATGGTTGCGGCGGACGGGCGCGAACAAAGCCGATACGTCCTCAGGACGCTTCACTTCCTTGCTCAGCAAATCCGGGACCAGAAAATGCTCGAGCATGTGCCAGACCGTATCCGTCGTTTCTTCGTTATAGTAGGGCGCCGCGAAAGCGACGCTTTCTCCGTATCCCGTCGCCCCCTCGCCATATACGCTGACGATGACGCAATCCTTCCGGTCCATCCGCCCGAAGCTGGTCTCGAACGGCGCTTGCAGCGGGACTTGAACCCGCCTTAACGTGACTTGCTCGATTTTCATCGGTGACCTGCTCCTTTGATCCTGCGCTCGCGACGGTTAAGCCGCCGCTTAGAACAAAGCGCTCTCGTTTCTAACCTTCTTCACGGCGACATTGGTCAAGAGGATGATCGCGAAGCACAGCACGGATTGGTACACGCCGACTGCCGCCGCCATGCCGAATTCCTGCAGGTCCAGGAGCGCCCGGAAGGAGAACGTATCGATGACGTCGGTCTTGTCGTATAGAAGTCCGTTGCTGCCGATCAGCTGATAGAACATGCCGAAGTCGCCTCTGGCGATCTGGCTGACTTTGAGCAGCAGCAGAATGATCATCGTCGGCATCACGGAGGGCACCGTGATATGGATAATCCGCTGCATGAGGCTGGCGCCGTCGATCTTCGCAGCCTCGTACATTTCCGTATCGATGCCGGAGATGCTGGCCAGGTAGACGACGGTCCCGTAGCCGACCGTTTTCCACGCGCTGAAGTACACGAGGATATACGGCCAATAACCAGGCGTATTATAAATGTTCACGGGCGAGAGCCCGATCGATTCCAAAAACGTGTTAATCGCGCCGAACTCGAAGTTGAACATGTTGTAGGCGATCGCGCCGGCTACGACCCAGGAGATAAAGTACGGCAAAAAGATGACGGATTGCAGAAATCTTTTAAAGTATTTGCCTGCCAGCTCGAACAAGATGATCGCGAACGTCAATTCCAGCACGTTGTTCACGATCATGAAGATGAAGTTGTACATGACCGTATTTTTCGTGACGAGCCAGGCCTTGCCCGACTCGAAGAAAAACTGAAAGTTGTCCAATCCGACCCACGGGCTGCCTGCGATGCCGTCCGTATACGAATAAGACTTGAACGCGACGATGATCCCCGCCATGGGCACGTAGCAGAAGACGAGAAAAAAGACGAAGGCCGGCAAAATCATTAAATAAAGCGAGCGATTGCGAAGCAGATCGCCCAGTAAGCCTTTGGAACGCATGCGATTCCCCTCCCGTTAACCGAAAAGGAGAGAGACTGGCAGCCGACCGCAGTCTCTCTCGTCTTTTCTCTGCCTTACTGTTTATTTTTCAAGAACTCGTCGATCTGCTTCTGCGCCTCTGCCTTCACTTTGTCCAAACCCGCTTCCTTGAACTTGGCATTCAGCGTATCGATCGCCGATGCCGGATCGCTGAGGTCGCCGAACGTGAGCGGGACCATATATTGATCTCTTACGTTTTTGATCGCCGCAAGCTCGTTCTTCACGTTCGTCGTATCGAACACGAAGTTGAGGAGCGGATTCGATACCGCCGTTTTTTCCCAAGCCGCTCTAATCTCGGCCACCTCTTTAGGTTCGTTGACCGGCGGCTTGACCATCGCCGGCGTCCTCCAGCCCCATGGCGATGCCGAATCGGTCTTGAAGCCGGACTCTGCGCCGCCCAACTCCTGAATTCTTCTGTCGGCCGTCAGCTCGTAGTGCTTGCCCGCGATCCCGTAGGTCGTCAGGTTGAAGTATTCCTCGTTGTTCCGGAACAGCTCGAGCGCCATCAGCGCTCTTTCCGGATTTTTCGAATTCGCGTTGACCGCCATGCCGCCGCCGACGTAAGGATTCACATAAGTTGCCGCGCCGTTATAAAGATCGTACATCTCGGTCTTCCACTCCGGATGCGTCTCGCGCGCTGTTGCGACCGTTTGAGCCGTATTCGCGATATTGCCGGACATCGAAGCGCTCTTGCCGGCCAGGAACGAGTCTTTGATCTGCGTCTTGTTGACCATCGCGTTTTTGGACCAGTAGCCCTTCTTGTTCCAGTCGACCATCTTCTGGGCGAAAGCCAGATACTCCGGCGTCTGCGCGATGTCTACCAGCTTGCCCGAGGGGTCCTTGAGATCGACGGTGACGAGCGAGTTGCTGATGATGAATTTAGACGTAAACTTGGTAAATAGGAGCTGATCGAACAGCGCATAGCCGGCCGCGCCTTCGTCGTACGGCACCAGACCCGGTTCGTTCTTCGCGACAGCGTCGAGGTATTTCTCGAAGTCGTCCATCGTCTTGAGCGGCGCAATGCCGTACTTCTCCCGCAGATCCCCTCTGACCCCGACGACCGTATGCGAGAATTCCTTCACGGTAGCCGGCACCATAAAGATCTTGTTCTTGATCTTCACCTGGTCCCAGGCGTCCTGCGGCATTTCCTCCATCGTCTTCGGCATGTAGGTTGAGAGCATCTCCGGCGTAAGCTCGAGGTACGCGCCCTTGTCCGCTTGCGCGCCGTATTTGAGCCAATCGGCGGTTAATACCAGGTCGAAGTCCTCTCCCGTCGCGAAAAGGAGCGGATACTTCTGGGCGTAATCGCCCCAGGAAAGGAAGATCGGTTCGATCGTCGCGTTGATATCGTTCTTCATCTTTTTGTTGATCTCGTCGTATACGAGACCGAGATCCTTCGGCGGGTCGCCGATCAGGTACATCTTCAGCTTGACTTCCTTGGACGTGTCGGGCTTGTTCTCCGCCGGCGCTGCGGTTGTGCTCGCCGCCGCGCTGGTAGTCGCCCCTGCGCTTGCGCTAGGCGAAGCCGGTTCTTTGGACGAGTTGGTCGAGTTGGTCGAATTGGACGAACAGCCTGCCATGACCATGGTAGCCGCCAATCCGATCGCCATGAGTCCCCTTGCATTTTTCATCGATAAATCCTCCCCCAGTGATGGTTAACAAGGCTATATGATAAACCGGCATACGCCGGGTTCATCCTTTGACGGCGCCGATCGTGAGACCTTGGATGAAGTATTTCTGAACGAACGGATAGAGCAGCACGACAGGCCCTGTCGCGATGACCGTCATGGCCAGCTTGAACGATTCCTTCGGCGATTCGACGGCGATCGCGCTTTGCGAGACCGAGGAATTCGCGAACGCGATGCTGCTTAATATTTTGTATAGAAAATATTGAAGCGGAAATAAATGCTCCTTGTTCACGAACAACATGGCGTGATACCAGTCGTTCCAATAGTTCAGCGCGATGAACAATCCGATCGTCGCAAGCGCCGGCTTGACCAGCGGCAGGATGATGAAGAGGAAGATGCGGAAATCGCCTGCGCCGTCCATCTTGGCGGATTCGCTGATCGCGTCCGGAACTGTGGAGCTGATGAAGCTGCGCAGGATGATGATGTAGAACACGTTGAGAAGCGGCGGCAGCAGCAGCGCGAGCATCGATTCCTTCAGTCCCAGATACCTGACGACCAGGATATACCAGGGGACAAGGCCGCCGGAAAACAACGTGGTAAAGAAAAAGTAGAAAGCGAACACGTTCCGGTTTTTGAAGTCTTTGCGTTGAAGCACGTAAGCCGTCATCGCGGATATGAACAAACCAAGCAGCGTGCCAAAGACCGTGACCAGGATGGTGACCCGATACGCGGAGAGGATCTGCGCCGGATTGTTAAAGATGAATCGGTAGGCGTCCCAGGACAAAGCGTCCGGGAAAAGGCTGTATCCGTTCTTTACGATGTGGGATTCCTCCGTAAAGGAGCCGACGACAATCATTAGAAACGGGATGAGGCACAAGGCCGCAAAGATGGATACCCACGCATAGCCGACGATATTAAAGACGTATTTTTCAGTAGCAGGTTTAAGCGCCATCGAACTCCTCCAGCTTGCGACGTTAGGCAGGATGACCGGTTCCTGAGTCTTATCGTAGCCGCCTTGGCAGTCTGCTGTATACTTCACAAACCGGTAAAAGCCTTACACTTTTTTGCGAAATGCCACTCAACGGATCTGCTTGAGCCTGCACTTTTTATAAAAAAGAGAAAATGCCGTGCCGGAGCAGGGGCTCCAGGCATGGCATTTTCGGCGTTTCTACTTTTCCACGTAGAACTTCAGCTCGGAAAACGATACGAAACCCGGGTTCACGGTCGCGTCCGGCGATTCGAATACGGCGACCCTGATGTATCTGGCGCTCACCGACGGAAAATTGAATGTATGCGTATGGCCGTCGGTGCTTGGCGAGGTCACGCCGCCGTACACGTTCGTCCACGTGTCGCCGTCCTGCGAGACGGAGAACATGAGCCTGTTGGATCTCGTCTGGCCCCAGTTGTACATGGTCGCGTCCAACCGCTCGAGCTGGGTGGCGCTCCCAAAATCAAAGATCACATGGGCAGCCTTGTCGCCCGCCCAGCGCGAAGCCTCCGACGGGATGTCGTCGAACATCTTCCACACATTTTGCGCGGTCTGCGTGGCTCTGAAGCTCTTATACTTGATGGCCTTCAAGTCGGCGATCGGAATCGGGGTCACGGGAGCGAGCGCCTGCTCCTGGAATTGCAGCTTCGCGGCCGGCCCTGTCCAGGTGATGCCGACGACTTGATTGACGGCATCCCAGGCTGCGGCGAATCGCAAGCCGCTCTGCGGAATGAACGTGTGCGGAATCAGCATCTGATGATCGGCGCCCGTCGCCGGCACGTCCATCGTCTTGTTCGCGCCGTTTACCTTCGCGATGCTGCTGCCCGCGGTAAACTGGATCGTCGACGCGCCTTTGGTCGCCGTCGCCGTTTGGGTGGCGGCGTTCCAGCTCACCGTCATGCCCATCGCTTCGTACACGTTTTTCATCGGGACCATGACGACGTTGTTGTTCAACACGGGCGGGACATCCAGATCCAGCCCCTGCGCGTCGATCCGGACGCGGATTTTTCTGCCCGCCGGTTCCGACGGCACTTCGCCGGCGAGCGGAAGCGCGCTGGCATCCGCTTTTTGCAGCGTGTAGGTGCCGGGCGTGCCCTCGAAGTAGATCGCGTTGCCCTCCTGTGCGGCTTGGTACTTCACTGCAGCGGTCTCGCCTTGCTTCACGGCCGTCCAGAATCCGCCCTTGAGGTCGGTCACCAGAATCTTGTAGGTCCGGTTCGCCTCGCCCGTGAAGGCGATCGTCGCTTGTTGATCGGTCAGATCGAAGTCCTTGGCGAAAAACACGACGCGATCCTGGATTCTGGCGCCCGCATAGTCGTCGGTCTCGGAGTAGTAAACCTCCTGCGGCGCGGGACCGTCCACGGCATCCATCACCTGCATCACGTTCAAAAACCGCGTTTGATTCGAAGCCGTCTCGCTGGAAACCTCGAGCCGCCACTTGCCTGCGTCGACGACGGCGATGTTGGATACATCGGCAGGCTTAATCGGCTTATTGACGCCGTCGACCTCGAATTCGCATTTTCCGTCGATTTCGTTTACGCAGCCCGGGCCGCCGATTTTCTCGACGTTCAGATCGTCGATCTTGGGCAGCAGCGTATCGGTGACCAGCTTGCCGTTATAACTCCGCTCCGTCACTTCGCTGGTGTAGCGATTGCCGTCGACCGCAGGCTCGAAAGCCGAATGAAGCAGCCATCTTTTCTCCGCGTTCGCGTTCGGCGTGTCGATATTGTCGTACACGATCATCGCGGCCGGATGCTCGTCGTCCTTGAAGTTCAGGAACGCCATGCTTCTCGTGTAGTTCTCGGTCCTCGATTGGCCGTAAGCCTCGCTCAGTTCCCCTTTGATGTAAGAGTAGTCGGGATACATCTCGTCATCCCCGATGGCATGGGAGAGGATCGTGCCTCTTTGGTATCGCGGATCCGTATTCCACTCTTCGAGCGACTTGGGAACGCGATCCAGATAGAGCTGGTTGGAAGGGGAATAAGGTCCCTGCTCCTGCGCGGTCGGATCTTCGATCTGCACGACGTTGTGCGCGATCGACTGCTTGTGATATTCCTGGTCATGTACGCTGTTGTATTCCATCGCTGCGCCGGTTACCGGGTTTACGCCGGAATAAATGCCGGAGTCGACCGCCAGGTAGCCTTTATAGTACATCGAGAAGGCGCCGGCATCGGCGTGCTGATGGTTGGTCTGGGTTCGCTCGCCGATGTTCATAACGGCGACGACCGCCTTGGAATCCTGCCCTTCGTCCCAGCCCGTTCTCGCCACGATGGAGCCGTACGGCGCGGGGAAGTATCTGGACAGCGGCGTGTCGTACACGGATTGCGACGCGGCATTCGGATTGTAGAACAAAAGGTAATACAGCTCGTTTTCGTACCTGTTCTGCCTTAAAAACTCATACTGCGCTCTCGGATTGTTGTAGACGCTGCCCGCGATCATGCTCGTAATATTCCCGTGAACGATGCGCGTCCATGGCGTTTTGAGGGCGGTATTGAAGTCGTCGCCTTCCGTCATGATATAGCCGTCCGGTCGGAGGGTGTATACTTCCCGGTCGAGCGCGAGCCCCACCTTGTCCGTGAGCGGATGGACGCCGATCGCCTTCCACAGCTCATTGCCCAGCATAATATACTTCAGCCTGTTGTCCCCGTAGGCGGGACCTTCGAACGGCATCTCCGCGTCCAGCATGACGTTAAATCCCGGCATCGTCTTGTTTAAGAGATAGTCCGCGATGTCGGCGTAGTACTCGGGATTCGTATCGTAGAGCGCGATCGCCATCGCAAGCTTGAATTGATGGTGCACCTCGCCGTTCGCGTGTCCGGCAAGGATCACCTTTTGATTCTCGGGCAGCGGATAGTTGTACTCCAGTCCGTTCCTGACCCAAGTGTCGAGCCCTTGGCGGATAGCCGATTTCTGCGATTCGTTCAGAAGCGCATAGCACCAGTCGTAGACCAACGATTCAAGGAAGATCAAGTCTCCGATTTCTCTGGCCACGTTAAAAACGGTCGTCGAATTGCTCCGGTCCGGATTGAATTGTACCGTGTTGGCCATATTCACGGCGATCTGAACCGCTTTTTGACCTGCGGCCGCATCGTCGTAGATCAGATAGCGGAGCGCATTCGCCTTCATGACGTCCACCGTACTCGCATCGATATTGGTGTTTGCGGCGCTGCTTCTGGGCGGAAAGTTGCCCGTCTTTTGGATTTGCGCCTTGGCGTTGATGCTCGTCCATACCGCGTTGAACGCCGGATGGGCCAGCTTCGTCTTCAGTGCCGGCAGCGTCTGGCTGTTGACCAGCACGCGCGGGCGATCGCCGGGCGGCACCGGGATCGGATCGTACTGGCCGGTTTGCTTAGGGGCGATGACGCCAGGCGTCTGCACTTGGAAAAGCACGATCGGGTTAGCGGCGAGATCGCCTGCCTTCTGGGTCGTCGTGCCGCCGTAATTCATGGCGAAGGTATACGATCCGGGCAGCAGCTGCTTGCTCGCTTCGCCGTTCGCGGTCGTGCCGAACGTGCGCCAGCCCGTCGCGTAATAGGATACGACGCCCCCGTTTAACGGATTATTTTGGCTGTTCTTGAGCTGCACACGGGCGTTCACCGTCTGGAAGAGTACGACCGGATCCGTGCCGGTATGCTGCGCTTTATCCATGCTGGTGCCTTCATAATCCATATGGAACGTATAATTGCCCGGCAGAAGCTCTTTGCCGACTTCGCCGCCGATGACGTTGCCGAAGGTTTTCCACCCGCCCGCACCATAATAAGAGACGACGCCGTCGCTGAGCGGATTCCCTTGACTGTCCTTCAACTGCGCGCGCACGTTCACCGTCCGGAAGGCGACGAGCGGATCGAAGCCGGTATCCTGCGCCTTTTCCAAGGAAGTCCCTTCATATTCGATATGAAAGGTATACGACTTATCCGTCAAAGACTTGGAGGCCGTCCCCGCCGCGTCGGTCGTGCCGAACGTCAGCCAGCCTGCGTCGTAATAACTGACGGTCGCGCCCGCGAGCGGGTCCCCGTCGCTGTCCGTCAATTGAACGGTGACGTCCGACACCGCCGCTTCGGCCTTCTGCGGAGCGAATCCGAATAAGAGGCCGCCTAACATAGCCCAAGCTAGAAGCGTCGAGATCCACCTTTTAGGGGTCCCGGTCAACGAATCGATCATGCGCCTCATCCTCTCTTATGGCCGTAATGGTCGTTCGCGTAAAACAGCGGCAGCCTCGGACGGGAAATCAATGTCTGGGCTGCCGCTGCTTCACGAAGCGATGCGATATGGGTTACGTGAATGATATTGCGTGAATACTTTGGCCAATCTACTTTTTCACGAAAAACTTCAGCTCGGAGATCGACACCCACTCCGGATTGGTCGTCCCGTCCGTCGACCCGAAGACGGCCAGCCTGAAATATCTGGCGTTCAGGGACGGAAAGTTGAACGGCATAAAGTCGCTCGTATCGCCTATGGTGTCTCCGCCGTACACGTTGGTCCAATTTTCGCCGTCGTTCGAAACGGAGAACATCAGCCTGCTGGACCGGGTATGGCCGTTATACACCGCCACGTCGAGTCGCTCCAACTGAATCTGCGAGCCGAAGTCGAATACGACATTCGCTCCGAGATCGCCCGCCCAGCGCGATGCATTGGCCTGCACGTTGTCGAACAACTTCGGCACCAGATCCGGATTGACAGTTGCCGTATAGCTCTGATACTGGACTTCCTTCAAATCCCCGATCGGGATCGGCGTGACGGGAGCCAGCGGCTTTCTCTCGTACGGAAGCTTCTCGACCGGCGGCAGGGTGTAGATCTCGGCCACCAGACTTTCGGCATCCCAAGACGTTTTATAACCCGTGCTTTGCGTAATAAAGCCGAGCGGTATGCGCATCTGGCCGTTGACTACTGTAGCCGGCACCTCCATCGGCTTGCTCTCGCCGTTGACCGTCGCCGTGGCGCTGCCCGCCGCAAGCTCGATGGTCAGCCCCTCTTTGGTCGCCTTCGCCGTTTGGGCGCTCTCGTTCCATTCCACCTGTAGGCCTAAGGCTTCAAGCGTGTCCTGCATCGGGATCATCGGGACGCCGCCCGCCAGCTCGGACGATGCGCCGAACGGTTGTCCTTGTCCGTCGATTCTGACGCGGATCTTTCTTTCCAACGGTTCCGAAGCGACCTTGCCGGCGAGCGGAAGCGCGCTGGAATCGGCCTTGTGCAAAGTGTAAGTACCCGGGGTCCCCTCAAAGTAGAGCGTATTGCCTTCATTGACCACCTTGTACTTCACCGTTGCCGTCTCGCCTTCCTTAGCGACCGTCCAATAGCCGTCCGCGAGATCGGTCACCAAGATCTTATAACGCTGGTCCGCCTCGCCCGTGAAGGCAATCGTCGCCTCGTCGTCCGTCAAGTCGAAGTCCTTGGCGAAAAAGACGACGCGATCGTAAATTCTGGCGCCAGCATAATCGTCCGTCTCGGAATAATAGACGTCCTGCGGCGCAGGGCCGTACACGGCGTCCATCACCTGCATCACGTTCAAAAACTGCGTGCGGTTCACAGGGGTCTTATCGGAAAGTTCGAGTCTCCATTGACCTGCTTCCAAGGCGGCTAGACTGGTCGGCGAAGCTGCCCTAATCGCCTTGTTCACGCCGTTGACCTCGAACTCATGACCGGGGCCGCCGATCTTATCGACCTTCAGCGCATCGCTCTTCGGCAGCAGCGTGTCGGTGACCAGCTTGCCGTTATAGCCCTGCTCGGTCATGACGCTCGTGTATCTGCCGCCCTCGACGATCGGCTCGCCGATCGTATGAAGCAGCCATTTTTTCGCGGTGCCCGCATCCGGCGTGTCGATGTTGTCGTAGACGAGCATGGCGGCCGGATGTTCGTCATCCTTGAAGTTCAGGAAGGCCATGCTTCTCGTATAATGATCGGTATTCGTCTTGCTGTAGGCCGCGCTGAGCTCGCCCTTGATGTACGAGTAATCGGGGTACGTCTCGTCGTCTCCGATGGCGTGGGAGATGATCTTGCCCCGTTGGTAGGCGGCCTCGGTGTTCCACTGCTCGACCGACTTGGGATACCGGTCGAAGAAAAGATCGGTGGCGTCGCCGATCTGCACGACATTGTGCGCGGTGGTTTCCTTATGGTAGTCCAGATCGTGCACGCTGTTGTATTCCATCTCCGCGCCGGTAACGGGATCTACGCCCGAATACATCCCGGAATCGATCGCCAGATTGCCCTTGTAGTATAGAGAGAATGCGCCCGGGTCGACATGCTGATGATTGGACTGGGTCCTCTCCCCGATATTCATGACAGCGACGACCGCATTGGAGTCCCGCCCTTCATCCCATCCCGTTCTGGCGACGATGGAGCCGTACGGGGCGGGGAAGTATCTGGACAGCGGCGTGTCGTATACCGACTGGGACGGCGCGTCCGGATTGAAGAACAGTAGATAATACAGTTCGTCCAGGTACGTATTCTGCTTCAGAAACTCATACTGCGCCCTCGGATTGTTGTATACGCTGCCTGCGATCATCGTCGTGATGTTGCCTTGCAAAAACCGCTTCCACGGCTGTTCGTACGCGGTATTAAAATCATCGCCCTCCGTCATGATGTTGCCGTCCGGCCTGCGGATGTACACCAGCCTGTCGAGCGCGAGCCCGACCTTCTCCGTGAGCGGCTCGATGCCGATGGCCTTCCACAGCTGATTGCCCATCATGATCGTCTTCATCCGGTTGTCTCCGTAGGCTGGGCCTTCGAACGGCATCTCCCCGTCCAGCAGCACGTTGAACCCGGGCAAGGCGATGTTCAAGAGGTAGTCGGCGATGTCATTGTAGTATTCGGGATTCGTGTCATAAAGCGCGATCCCCATGGCGAGCTTGAACGAATGGTGAACCTCGCCGTTGGCGTGGCCGGCAATGATCACCTTTTGCCGCTCATCCATCGGATAAGGGTACTCCAGCCCCGTCTTCACCCAATGGCCGAGCGCTGCTTGGATCGTCGTCCGCTGCTCTTCGTTCATCAGATCGTAGGTCCAGTCGTAGGCGATCGACTCGAAGAAAATGAGGCTGCCGATATCCCTGGCCACATTGAACACGGTGGTCGAATTGCTGCGATCCGTGATATATTCCACCGTTTTCGCCATATTCACGGCAATCCGGACCGCTTTTTGACCGGCCGCTTCGTCTCCGTAGATCAGATAGCGCACGGCGTTGGCCTTCATGACCTCCATCATTCTCGGGTCTACGTTGGTGAAAGCGGTTCCAGTTCTGGGCGGCAGATTGCCGTCCACGTTTCTTTGCGCCTTCGTGTTGATGCTCGCCCAGACGTCGTCGAAGGCCGCATCGGTCACTCTCGCCTTCAGCGCCGGAAGGGTATTCTTGTTGACCAGCACCCGCGGACGCTCGTTCGGCGGCTGAGGAATCGGATCGTACATATGCGATTGCTTAGGCGCGACGACCACGCTCGATGGCGTGCTCACCTGGAACGCGACAGTCGGATCCGCCGACAGATCGCCTACCTTTTCGGTCGTCTTTCCGCCGTAATTCATCGCGAAAGTATACGAACCGGGCAGCAGCTGCTTGCTCGCCTCGCCGTTTGCGGTCGTGCCGAAGGTCCGCCAGCCGGTCGCATAATAGGACACGGCGCCGCCGCTCAGCGGATACCCCGTCTGGTTCGTCAACCGCACCTTGGCATTGACCGTCCGGAAGACGACGACCGGATCCACGCCCGTGTCCTGCGCTTTATCCATCCGGGTCCCTTCGTAATCGACATGGAACGTATAATTGCCCGGCAGCAGCTCTTTGCCGACTTCGCCGCCGGTCACATCCCCGAACGTTTTCCAGCCTGTCGCATAGTAGGACGCCACGCCCCCGCTCAGCGGGTTCCCCTGGCTATCCTTCAGCTGCAGCTTCACGTTCACGGTCTTGAAGTCGACGACCGGATTGACGCCCGTATCCTGCGCGATATCCAAACGGGTGCCTTCGTAATCGACATGGAACGTATAGTTGCCCGGCAGCAGCTCCTTGCTGACTTCGCCGTCGGTCACGTCCCCGAACGTTTTCCAGCCTGTCGCATAGTAGGACGCCACGCCCCCGCTCAGCGGGTTGCCCTGGCTATCCTTCAACTGCAGCTTCACGTTCACGGTTTGAAAGACGACGACCGGATCGACGCCGGTGTCCTGCGCGATATCCAACCGGGTTCCTTCATAATTGACGTGGAACGTGTACGATTTATCCGGCAGCGCTTTGCTCGCCGTTCCCGAAGCGTCCGTCGTTCCGAACGTTTTCCATCCCGCGTCGTAATAATCGACGCTTGCGCCCGCGAGCGGATGGCCCTGGCTGTCTATTAAGCGAACCGCGACCGCAGATTCGTCTGCCGCTTCCGCCGCCCCAGCCTTCTGCGGAGCCCATCCGAATAAGATCTGGCCCAGCATGGCAAAACCTAGCGCGACGGCGATCCATTTTCTGTTTATCCCGGTTAACGCACCGATCATTACTTTCACCCTTTCTTTATGAGCGGATCAACTCGTTACAGACATTGCAGCAAGTCCGGCAATCACCTGTTTTCGGTTCCTCTCGCCTCCCATCCATCGCCGCAAACAGCAGATTAAGCAACGCCGTACATACCGGGAACCATCGGGATCTTGGCACGGTTCCTGATTCCTATCGTAGATAATGTAAATTTGCGTGTATACTTTACAATTCGGTAATCGCCTTACACTTTTTTGCGAAATGCCACTCAACGGATTGGCTCGGCCCTGCACTTTTTGTAAAAAGGAGAAAATGCCGTGCCGGAGCAAGGGCTCCAGGCAGGGCATTTGCGCTTACATTTCTCAAGCACATGCGGATAACCATTTATTAACTATGAATAAATAAACGCGCGTTTGCTTGGCGAACGGACGCGAAAGCGTTATGATAGTGCCGTAAACGATACTTACCATGGGCAGGAGGCATTCGAAGTGAGAACGATTCAATTGGGGACAAGCTCGCTCGAGGTACCCGTAGTCGCGGTCGGCTGCATGCGCATCAATTCGCTGGAAAAGGCGGAGGCCGAGCGCTTCGTTCAAGCGTCGCTCGAGGCGGGCGCGAACTTTTTCGATCATGCCGACATCTATGGCGGAGGCGCCTGCGAGGAGATTTTCGCCGACGCCATTCATATGAACGACGACATCCGGGAGAAGATCGTCCTGCAGTCCAAATGCGGCATCCGCAAAGGTTCGTTCGACTTTTCCAAGGATCATATCCTGACCTCGGTCGACGGCATTCTGAAGCGCCTGAAGACCGACTACCTGGACATTCTGCTGCTCCATCGCCCCGACGCGCTGGTCGAGCCCGAGGAAGTCGCCGAAGCGTTCGATAAGCTTGAGAGTTCCGGCAAAGTCCGCCACTTCGGCGTGTCCAACCAGAAGCCCATGCAGATCGAGCTGCTGAAAAAATACGTCAAGCAGCCGATCGTAGCGAACCAGCTGCAGCTGAGCATCACGAACGCCAACATGATCTCGAACGGCGTCAACGTGAACATGGAAAACGAGTCCGCGATCGATCGCGACGGCAGCATCCTGGACTATTGCCGCCTGAACGACATCACGGTTCAGCCTTGGTCGCCGTTCCAATACGGGTTTTTCAAGGGCGTGTTCCTGGACAACGAAGAGTTCCCGGAGCTGAACGCGCAGATCGACGAGATCGCGAAGAAATACGAGGTCAGCAACACGACGATCGCGATCGCCTGGCTGCTTCGCCACCCGGCGCGCATGCAGCCGGTCACCGGCACGATGAACATCGAGCGCATTCGCGACTGCGTCAAGGCGAGCGATGTTCACCTGACGCGCGAAGAGTGGTACGAGATTTACCGCGCTGCAGGCAATATTCTGCCCTAAGCGCAGCCTTGCGTACGGCCCCGGTCCTGATGGATCGGGGCTTTTTCAGCACGCGCAAAAAGAAACGGCCGCCAGGCTCTTGAGCCGGCGGCCGTAATCGGTTTTACTTGAGTGCGTTCAGACGCTCCTCGAGACGGTCCCACGTCTCGGTGATGCCCTGCAGCATGCCCATGTCCATGACGGTCTTGAGCGCTTCCGCGGACGCGTATTCGCCGCGATTGACCAGCTTCGTCTTGCCGGCCTCGTCGACGAATTCCAGCGTGACCTCGGTCGACGGCATTTCCGCATTGACGTTCCCTTCGGCATCCGAGAAGTAGTCGACGTACACGATCTTTTCGCCTTCGACGATCTCCTTGTAAACGGCCTTCCCCCACGACTCCATGCCGTAAAACTGGCCCTGGCTCGGATCTTCGCACTTCATGCAATAGTGCCACACGCCGCCCGGACGGAAGTCGACGTTGCAAACCGGGATCTCCCAGCCGCGCGGTCCCCACCAGTGCTTCAGATGCTCGGCTTCCTTGAACATTTTGAACACGAGCTCGCGCGGCGCGTCGAACACGCGCTCCAGCACCAGCACCCGATCTCCTTCTACTCTCGAAACCATCGCATTGCTAGACATTGTAAATTCCTCCTCGTTTTAATTCGTTATTTGGGTTCTTCCGTTCGTTCGGTTCGTTCCTTGTCCTGCAATTCCCGCAAGTAATCGTCCAGCTTGTCGTACCGCTCTTCCATCATGCGGCGGAAGGTGCCCAGCCACGTATCCATCGCTCGGAACGGTTCGGGCCGCAGCTTGTAAATCCGCCGGTTGGCGTCAGCCTTCGCTTCTACGATCCCCGCCTCCCCCAGCACCTTCAGATGCTTGGAGGCTTGGGGCTGCCGCATGCCCAGCCGGTCGGCGATCTCCCCTACGGTGAGGGGGCCGTCGCGCAGCAGCTCGACGATATGCATGCGGTTCGGTTCGGCCAGCGCGCTGAGCGCCGCCATGTCCATGCCCGGTCGATGTCCCGACATGTCGTTCACCTCTTCAGCGTGTGATCTCCCGGGAGTCCCATCTCCTTCGCCTTCAGGTTACCTTCCTGATGAGTTAAATATACACCACAAGGAATATTCCTGTAAAGGAATATTTGAAAAATAATAAAAGCCGCCATTCGCGGCGGCTTCATGCTGGTACGGTTTTATTCGGAACAGGGGCTTGTGCAGGCATGGCTTGATGCAAGCAAAGCCCGAGGCAACAGCAATGCCCCTGCCTCTTAACCGCGGTGCGCGATGCAGTCGATCTCTACGAGCGCGTTTTTAGGCAGCTTGCCCACCTGGACCGTCGCGCGGGCAGGCAGCACGCCCCCGTCGAAGTAGCTCGCGTAGATCTCGTTGACCTTCGCGAAGTCGTCCATGCTGTCCAGGAAGATCGTCGTCTTCACGACATCTTCGAGCGAGAGGCCGGCTTCTTCGACGACAGCCTTCAGGTTCTGCAGCACGCGATGCGTCTGCGCTTCGATGCCGCCTTCGACGATCGCGCCTGTAGCCGGATCAAGCGGGATCTGGCCTGACGCGAACAGGAAGCCTCCTGCGAGCACGGCTTGGGAATAAGGCCCGATTGCGGCCGGCGCTTGGGCGGTGGATACAGCTTGGTTCATTAGTGAAATGCCTCCTCGATACCTCGTGAAGTGAGCGCCTTCGACTGCCTGCGGACGTTCCGCTCGGGAAGCGGCGCATTCTATTCCATCCTATATGCCCGGCGCGCTTCGCGCAACCTGACCGCCCTCGATTCCTTGTGTCAAAAAAAGAAACGAGGGATCGCTCCCCCGCTTCTCGATCTTCAGTGGTGCATGTCCGCCATATCGGCTGACGTATTCGTCTCCATGGCCTTCGTAAGCGTGATCGACCAGTCTTTGGCGCTCCAGGCGACATCCCAGCCGAACAGCTCGGCGATGAAGCGTACCGGCACCTGCACGCGGTTGTCCTTCAGCATGACAGGATTCCCGATCTCCATGCGCTTGCCGTTCAGCTCCATGTAGTTTTTGCCGACCCAGAACTGCGCCTTGGCATCGCCCGCGTCGATCCATACGGATTGAGCGCCACGATCCCAAGTCACTTTGGCACCGATGCCCTCGGCGAGATAGCGCAGCGGGATATAGTTGGTCCCGTTGTCCATGTACGGCTTCGTGTTCATCGTCGTTTCCTTGCCGTCAATGATCAGTTGGTTGGATCCGACCTTGAACCAGACCTTCATAACCTCGGGAGCCGTTGCCGCCGTGTGGAATTTTTCCGGAAATTGAGCCGCGATGCTGGCGGCGAGAACCGCGCCTGTCGGGAACATATGGGCATACGCTGTGCGAGCGTCTTTATAGACAGCGGCGTAATCTTTGGCCACATAGGCATCAAACGCGTTCAACAGGTGGTCGATATGCATCTTCAGGCCGTCGGCGATCGCTTGCCGGCTGAAGTTCGCGGGATTCGCGTCCGCGAAAAACTTGGCTTGCGCCATCCGGTATTCTTCCAGCTCGGCGACCGCCTCTTTCTTGCCGGCTTCGTCTTTGGTGCCGGTTGCTTTTACATAGTCCACGAAATAGCCGATATGCGAGGACCATACCTTTTTAAAGGCTTCTCCTGCATCCGCGCCGTATACGGAAGCGACTGCGGCGGACAGCTCGTCGGTGTTGCGGTTCAGCGATGCGGCTGCCGCTGCGAAGTCAGACGTGCCGTCGATTCCCTTCTGCATGGCGAAGATCGCCAGCAGCGCATGCTCGCCCAGCTTCTGCTCCAGCGCCGAGCGCAGGTCGGATGCGGGATTGGAGGCGACGGCATCCGTGAACTTCGCCGGGAACTGCGCCGCGATGCCTCCAGCCAGCGCATCGCCTGTCAGGTACATGTGCGCATAAGCCGTCTTGGCATCGTCGTACGCAGCCGTATAGTTTTTGCTCACATAAGCGTTAAATGCTGCGAGCAGATGGTCGATGTGCATCTTGAGGCCGTCAGCGATCGTCTTCTCGTCGAAGTACTTCGGATTGGCGTCGGCGAAAAACTTGGCTTGCGCCATTCGGTACGATTCCAGATCGGCGACGGCCTTGGCGCGGCCCGCTTCATCCTTGTCCGACGTCGCTTTGACATAGTCGACGAAGTAGCCGATGTGCGTGGACCATACTTTCTTGAACGCCGCGCCGGCGTCGGTGCCGTATACGGAGGCGACCGCGGCGGACAGGTCGTCCGTATTCTGATTCAACGCCCCTGCCGCCTGCGCGAAGTCGGGAGCGCCGTCGTAGCCCTTCTGCATCGCGACGATCGCGAGCAGCGCATGCTCGCCAAGCAGTTGGCCGAGCGCCGAGCGCAAGTCGGGCGTCGGCCCCTTCGAACTGACCGTATGGGCGCTCGCGAACGCGGGCACCAGCAGCAATAGCGATAAGAGCAAACCTGTGATTTTGACGCGTAGTCCGTTCATGAGGAACACTCCTTTTATAATGGGGTGGCCGTCAGCTTCCTTGACGGTTCTGCAAGGTGTAACGGGCTCCGCGAAATTTCGGATCACCGCCCGGACCTATTTTTTTAAAAAAGTGATCCGCTGTAATTTCAATTACGAACCCTTATAATGAATGGGAGTTCAGGAAAGGAGCTCCTCGATGAACGATATCGCGTCAGATACTGAGATGATGCGCCGCATCGCCGGACGAGACGCCACGGCGCTCGAAGCGCTCTACGACAGGTACGAGAAGTCGGTTTACGCCTTCGCCTACCGGTTCGCCCAAGACGCGATGCTGGCCGAAGAGATCGTACAGGAATTATTCATGCGAATATGGAATCAACCGGAGCGCTACGACGCCTCGCTGGGCAAGCTGACGACCTGGATCTTCGCGGTAACCCGCAATATCGCGATCGATCAGCTGCGCAAGCGGCAGAATCGTACGACCAGCCAGACTGCGGACGCCGAACAGCTCGCGCGCATGCCCGATACGGCAGGCGGTCCCGAGGAAGAATACGATGCCAAGTGGACGGGCGAGCAATTAAGAGAAGCTCTGTCGGCACTGAATCCGGACCAGCAGCAGGTGCTGGAGCTCATATATTATCAAGGCTTTACGCAGCACGAGGTGTCCGAGCGGCACGGCATCCCGCTAGGTACGGTCAAGAGCCGCGTGCGACTGGCGATGAAGCAGCTCAAGGAACGGCTCGGAGACCTGGAAAGGAGGCGAATACCCTATGACACAACCTCATGATCGGACTTGCGACCTGCTCGAGCTGTATGTACTGGGCGGTCTCACGGAGGAGGAGGCCACGCGCTTCGAAGCGCATCTCTCCTCTTGCGCATCCTGTCGGGAGCAGCGCCATGAGCTGGCGGATATCGTCGGTCTGCTGCCGACGGCCGCGGAGCCTCAGCCGGTTCCGGAAGGAATGAAAAAGAGAATTCTGGAAAACGTGCTTGCAGGGAACGTCTCCGCCGGGCAAGAGACGGCAGCGCCGATCGCCGCGGCGCAAGCCGAAGCGCGGCATGCGATACAACCTCCGCCGAAGCCGGCCGAGCCGAACGGGAGCCCACCGGTTTTCACGACAACCGAGAAACGCACGCCGGTCTACATGAAGCTCGTAACAGCCGGACTCGTCGCGGCGCTGCTCGCGCTCGCGCTGTACGCCGCCCAGCTGCGGGGACAAGTCGGCGACCTGCGCGGCGAGCTCGCGGACGTCGGCAGCGCGCCGGTTCAAGAGCTGAAGGTGAACCAGGCCGTCAAGCTGAATCCGGCTGCGGCGGATATTGTCGCCACGGGCCTCGCGACCATCGTCATCGACAAAAACGGCACCCACCTGCTCGTGCAGGCGGAACAGCTGCCGAAGCTGCAGGGCAACGAGGCTTACCAGGTTTGGCTGATCAAGGGCCAGGAGAAATTCAGTGCCGGCACCTTCTTATCCGCCGAGGGAACCGGTGCCCTTTATTACACGCTGAAAAACGGCGGCTACGATACGGTCGCGATCACGCTCGAGCCGGATGCGTTCGGCGACCAACCGCGCGGCGAGATCGTGCTGGCGGCTTCGCTCGACGCTTAATTCAAGGGATGGCTCCGAACGAAGCACAGAACGGGATGAAGCAGAATGGTTTTCTGCCTCATCCCGTTTTCGTTTTCGGATGACTCGCTTGGCCAATCCACGCAAAGGCGTTGGAGGCAAAGAGGCGCTGGACGGCGCCACATCGCTGGGTTGCGAGACCCGCCGAGGCAAAGAGGCGCTGGACAACGCCACATCGCTGAGCCGCGGGACCGGCCGGGCAAAGAGGCGCTGGACGGCGCCGCATCGCTGAGCAGCGGGACTTGCCGAGGCAAAGAGGCGCTGGACGGCGCCACATCGCTGAGCAGCGGGACTTGCCGAGGCAAAGAGGCGCTGGACAGCACCACATCGCTGAGCCGCGGGACTTGCCGAGGCAAAGAGGCGCTGGACAGCGCCACATCGCTGAGCCGCGGGACCGGCCGGGGCAAAGAGGCGCTGGACAGCGCCACATCGCTGAGCCGCGGGACCGGCCGGGGCAAAGAGACGCTGGATGGCGCCAAATCACTGAGCCGCGGGACCGGCCGGGGCAAAGAGACGCTGGATGGCGCCACATCGCTGAGCAGCGGGACTTGCCGGGGCAAAGAGGCGCTGGACAGCGCCACATCGCTGAGCCGCGGGACCGGCCGGGGCAAAGAGGCGCTGGACAGCGCCACATCGCTGAACCGCGGGACCGGCCGAGGCAAAGAGGCGCTGGACGGCGCCACATCGCTGAACCGCGGGACCGGCCGAGGCAAAGAGGCGCTGGACAGCGCCACATGGCCGCACCTCGGCACTAGCCTTGGCGGACGGACCGGTCATACCGGCTCTGCAGCACAAAAAAGCCGCCTATGGAAGGCGGCTTAATTACGGATGGTTGCACATGGGTAGCGCACGGTATCGCAGGTTCTCACATGCCGCGCACGTTCGCACTTAGCTGCACATGCCCGCCTTATGCCTTTGCGCGCTCCTCGAGCGCAAACCGGAACATTTGCTCGAACAGGAGGAAGTGGCAGTCGAGAATCTCATCCGGCGTAAAGCGATGTCCCGGCCCGTCGATGCCCATGTTGGACTCGTACGTCATGCTCAGGCCCCCGCATACATGGTGAACCGCAGTCGTCAGGTTAAAGGACGGATACGGATACGATTCCCCGTCCTGCACCATCTGCTCGACCACGTCGAACGGCAGCCCGTGCACGCGATGCGCCTCCGCCATCCGGAGGTTGAACGCCTGCTGCCTGCGCTTCACGTCGACCGGCAGGTACGGGATCCATGGGAAATGCACTGCCGTATCCGCGCCGCCATGAAGCGTCATATGGAAATCGACCGCCTCTCGGTCCGCCAGCCCGAGCAGCGCAGCCGACTCCTTCGCCATGGGCGCGAAGAAGTTATCGTGCATCATGTTGACGCCGTCGTCGTTGAAGTAGGAGCCAAGGAACGCCGATGCTTCCTTGATCGGATGAACCGCCTTGCAATCCGGCCATCGGCAGAGGGATCCGTCCTTCCAGGAGCCTTGCATATAATAAACGAATTGCTCGTACGGCACGCCGATCAGCGAATCGACGGGCAGACGCGCCCGGCCGTCCGGATTCATGCAAGGAATGAGCAAGAGACGGAAGCGGCCGGCGTTATCGTAAAGGTAATCGTGCCGCCGTCCTCGGTAATCCTCGCCGGTCTCGAGCAAACGGATCAGGTTCATGACGCCGACGATGCCCTCGAGCTCTCCGCCATGCACGCCGCCGACGATGAGCAGCACGGGCCTTGCGTCCTCGCCCTTGTCCGCGTACTTCGACGGAGCGCGGGCGCCGCAAGCCGAGCTGTAGTTCGCCTGCCGCCCGAAATCCTGCTTGTCGCCGTACTCCGCCATATAGACGCTGCGCCCGCCCGCGGACGCCGTCAGCACGCTCGCTCTGCCAAGGCTCAGGCTCGCCATCGCTTCCTCGATATCCGTCAGCTTCCCTTTCCAGAACGATGCCTCCAAGATCGATTCCTCCTGCGATAGTTGTCGTTAGCGTTGTTAGAGTCTCCTGTATTATGCAGGCGCGCCGGGAAAGACGCTTTCCCTTTTCCGCTTCGTTTTTGAACAATTCAGCGATAATCGCATATTTGGATTCGTCGGTCATCGCCCAATCGGACAGCGCGCAGGTCGGCGTCATCACGAAATGCGGAGCGCCTCGCAAGGCGCTCCGCAACCTATTAGACCGTTGTATAGCGTCAGGCCGCTTCCGGCGTTGGTAGCGCTTGGGTCTTGGGCTTCATCCGCTTCCAGCCGGAACCGATCAGCAGCAGGAGGAAGCCGCCTCCGACGCTCCATAGGACGGTCGCATTCGAGGACACAGCGTCCAGACCGCCAAAATACATGACCTCCCGCAGCCCGACGGCTGCGAAGCGCAGCGGCGTCCAGGCGTAGATCCAGTCGTGCGATGCCGTCGACAGGAACTCCGGCGCCATGTTCAGCATCGGCATCGAGAAGAACATCAGCAGGACCAGGATCGCCATCGCCGGCATTCCGATCCAGTTGAGCAGCGCGGATTGAATCATGTAGAAGGCTGCGCCGGCAAGCCACAGGAACAGCCAGGTTTGCGTCGCGTCAGCCAGCTCCATGCCGTACCAGGAGGACGCTTCCCAGACGAGGAAGGCCGAAGCGAGCCCGGTTAGCACGATGCCCGCGATGGACTGCCAGACGATCGCGGCCGGTCGGCGCGATCCCGCCTTCATGGCCGCGCCGCCTGCAAAAAATAGAATCAGCGCCGATACCAGGCTGCCCATCCACATGATCTGCGTGAGCAGGCCCGGCGCATTGCCGGATGCGTTGTTGACGCCTGCCGCATGCATGATCTCTTCCTGTACGACAATAGGAGACAGCAGCGCCGACGCGGTCGTCACGGACACTTGCTGCGTTTGTGCGCCGATTCGCTCGAGCATCGTCTTCGACAGCTCCGCGCCGGCGAGCCGCATCGCCTGAGCGAGCCCTTGCTTTACGACGGTGGCAGCCTGCGTATTCCAGCCTTCGTTCGCAATGATCTTAACCGTTGCCGGCTTCGGCGCGGCGCCGGCCAAAGAGGCGACGCCCGAGCTAAGATCGGCCGGTACGATCAACGCGCCATAATATTGCCGATCGTCCAGCCCCTTGCGCGCTTCGGCCTCGGAGCCGACGATGGTCCAGATGATCGGCAGCTGCGCATTCGACGTCAGCTTCTCCTTCAGCATCTCTCCGACGGCCAGCGTCGAGCCGCCCGGCAGCTCGGCCGGTTGGTCGAGCACGACAAGCGCCACCGGCACCTCCTTCGGCTTGGCTCCGAGCACCGAGCCCATCATCGCGGCTCCGAATACGACCAGTACGAGCAGGACGATCAGCGTCCCGATCCATACGATTTTTTGTTTGAATATCGACATCTCACTATCCGCTCCTCTTGTACACTTTATTGAACATCGTGTTGATTAACGCTCACTACGTTCATTATAATGAAGAGAGAGCGACGTTCAATCGTCAATGTAAGGACGCGATGTTCATTAATCGGCAGATCGACGACGAGCTGTTGATTAACGCGAAAAAAGAACGGAGGAGTCGCGATGACGGAAAAGTTGGACAGGCGAAAAGCGCGAACCCGGCAGCTGCTCTACGATGCGCTCATGACGCTGCTGCAAGAAAAGAGCGCCGATGCGATCACGGTCACCGATGTCGCCGACCGCGCAGACGTCAATCGCGGCACGTTTTATTTGCATTACCGGGATGTCGGGGACATGCTGCAGCAGTTGAAGGACGACGTATTCACCCGCGTGCGGGGCTGCGTCGAGAAGCTCGATATTACGGAAGCGATTCAATATATCGACAAGGAGGAGCCTTATCCGATCAGCATCTCCATCTTCGAGGAGATCGCCCGTCATGGGGAATTTCTGCGCATCATGCTCGGCCAGCAAGGCGACTTGTCCTTCGCCCGACAGTTGCGGGAGTTGTTCGCCACCCGGATTCAGGCCAAGCTGGGGACCTTGTCGCCCGAAGATCGGGCCGTACCGCTCGACTACCTCGTCTCCTACATCGCCTCCGCGAACTTCGGTATCGTCACGCACTGGCTGGACACCGGCCGCCAGCTCGCGCCCAGACAGATGGCCAAGATGATGGTCAACTTATTGAGCTACGGCCCGCTCGTATCGAGCGGCATTCGGAAAAAGCCGGAGTTGGTGGAATAAAAGCGCGTTGTAGAAATACGGTGTGGCTGTTCTGCGCAACGTGTTACCCTTTATCGGGCTCCGTTTACGCCTTTCTTGCGTCCGCTCCGTTCCTCCTCCGGACACAGGATCTGTTATTCACGCCGATTGTACGTTTCCGCAGCGGTTTCGGACACAGCATCCGTTATTTGCATGAATCCGCAGCTTGGGGGCAGCTTTCAGGAGGAATAGCGCATCCACGGTCCGCAACGCCCTCTTTAATCCACACTTTTGCGAAAATAGCGGACGTACGGTCCACTCGTCCTGATGCTGGGGCGCCGATTGGGATGGGATAAGTATGGGAAATGCGTCGATGTGACAGGATAGCGATGTGGCACATTCTTATTTGGGTGGAAGCGCGCCGCTGGAGCGGAGTAACTGGCGGTTGAAGCATAAAAACGACAAAAAAAGAACGGTCAAAAACGCTTGACCGTTCTCCAAAGCACTTCTTTTTGAACGCCGGGGCAGGCAACATGCCTGTGCAAAAAACGGACCATATCCATGTTGCGTCCTTCTACGAACAGGAGCCATTCCGAGAAATCCGAATCGCGGATCAAGCGCCGCCCCGCCTCGGCAGCCAGCGCGATGCCGCGTCCCATGCGCTGATGACGGGGATGCACGAACATCGTTTTGAACAGTATCGTTCGGGTATCGAACGGCTCGAAGATCATCCAGCCGACGACCGCACCGCCATAGCGCAGCAGCAGGCTGCGTTCCTTGTCGATCAGGTCTTCATCCGCAAACGGCGAATAGTCCGGCGTATACCAAACGCCCTCTCCTTGCCGTACTTCCTCGTACTCCTGCGTCGTCAACGTCTTGAAGGGACTTACCGTAAATACATCCGGCAGTCGTAATTGGTGAACCCACGGCATCTCCGGATGAAGCCCGGTCGAACCGCCCCAGATATGGATACCGTGCAGCGGTTCATCAAATCCGCATGCCTTTAAGAAAGCGGCCTCCGACGTACCAGGATCGGTGCCTCCGAGATATTCGGCTCCGATCGCGCGCGTCCCCGTCTGCTTCAGCGCCGTCTCAATCTCGTCGAATAGCGCGCGTCCCACGCCCTGACGGCGCGCTGACTCCGCCACAGTCAACGCGAGCAGACTCGCCGTATCCGTTGCCTCTCTCCGCTCGGCGAGCGCCAGCCCGACGGGCTCGCCTCCCCGACAGGCTCCGAGCGCCAGAAACGACGCCGGAAGCCGCTGCTTCAACACATGGCTTAACTCAGGGGGGATCAGGCCTGTGTAAACACCGGGCACTGCGTCCTGAATCGCCTCGATCTCCAGGGCTGCCAACTCAGTATTGCGGTACGTCTATCGTTGTATCGACGTAAAGATCGTTCCCGGCATTATCCGTAATGCCCGTCATAGTAATCTTGAACTTGCTGGACGACTGAAGCACAAAATTGGATCTGGCCTCGGCTGTCAACGTAATGATAATGCGCTTGTCGACGAAGCTGACAGAATAATGAGTGTTCGCAGTCAATGGCTGGAAATCGACGGCATTGCCGCTCTGCGAAAACTGCACCTGCATGCTATATCCCATTATTGCCGTCGTCAACATTTCGTTTGCCGTCAGCGTGAACTGACCACTGCCGTAGACACTGCTGCTCAAGATCGGAGCCGTCTCATCCATGACGATCGGCAGCGTCACCTGGCTGACCTCCTCGTTACCCTCCTTGACATGAAACACAAGGGCAGCCTCCGTGCTCTCGGTGGCGGCATCTAACGGATGAACGGTAATCCCGGAAGTGCCCGGCGTGAGCTCCACAAGCGGGGATGTGGATTCCACAGTGATGGTGCCCACCACGCCGCTTCCGCTCTCCGTTACGGTAAACTGATTGTTGACGTCATCATATTCAATCGTCTCATTTACCGCGCCGCGTTTGATTTTCAGATAATTTTTAATATTGCGCTTGTTGTATTGCTCATAACTGTCGGCAGATAGAACCGTATCTCCGGTCGTGCCGGTTCTGCCGCTGTTGAGGTAGAATGGACGCCCCTCCAAGGAGGCCTTCAGCGAATGCGACTCAGCGTCCTGAAACGCCGTAATTGCATTCTGCAGTGCCCCCGTTGCGCTGTCGATCTCAGACTGCGTTGCTCCGGCTTTCCCCTTTGCTTCTTCCGCAGCTTCAATCGCGTCATTCAGCGCATCGATCGCGCTCTGCGGGTATTGGCCTTCCAAGGTGCCGACCACCGCCGTATCGGCTAGGTTCGAAGCATCGGCAATCGCTGCGTCCAGCTGCGTCAGATCGATGTGAACGACAGCATTGTTAAACGTATCGATGGCATCCTGCAGCGTGGATTCGGCGCTGTCGATCCCCGCTTGTGTTGCCGCGGGGTCGTCCCTTAAGGCAATTGAAGTCTCGATCGCATCATTCAGCGCGTCGATCGCGCTCTGCGGGTACTGGCCTTCCGCATCGCCAACGGCCGCCGCATCGGCAAGGTTCGAAGCGTCTGCGATCGCTGCGTCCAGCTGCGCCAAATCGATGTGAACGACAGCATTGTTAAACGTATCGATGGCATCCTGCAGCGTGGATTCGGCGCTGTCGATCCCCGCTTGTGTTGCCGCGGCGTCGTTCCTTAAGGCAATTGAAGCCTCGATCGCATCATTCAGCGCGTCGATCGCGCTCTGCGGGTACTGGCCTTCCGCACCTCCAGCCACTGCCGCACCGGCATAGCCCGATGCAGCTGCGATCGCCGCATTCAGCTGCGTGAGATTGATATGGACGACCGCATTCTTAAATGTATCGATCACCTCTCGCAACGTGAAGGCTGCGCCGTCGATCGCCGTCTGCGTTGCCCCTATATCGGCCTTGACAGCTTCGGCAGCCTCGATTGCCTCTTTCAGCGCGTCGATCGCGCCCTGAGGATACTGACCCTCCGCTCCGCCTGCCACCGAGGCATTGGCATAGCCCAATGCGTCGGCGATCGCATCGTCGAGGAGCGTGGTACCGACATGTACGACAGCATTTTTAAATACATTGATCGCCGTGCGCAATGTCGCCAGGGCGCTGTCTACCTGCGACTGTGTGGCCTGAATATCGGCCTTTACCGCGCCGGCAGCTTCGACCGCTTCCTTCAGCGCATCGATCGCGCTCTGCGGGTACTGACCTTCCGCTTTGCCAGCCACCGCCGTATCGGCAAGGCCCGAAGCGTCGGCGATCGCTGCGCCTAGCGCGCTCTTGTCCGCAACCGTGGGCGGATTGTAGGATACGGGTGCCGATGGCTTCGTTACCGGCACGCCGCTTGCCGATACGATACTGCCGATCTGCGACTGCACCTGGCTCAGATTGGTTACGATGTCCGCCAGCGCGATACCCTCCGGCAAGACCAGCCGGTCGATCCGCACGTCGCCGCCGATGGTCAGTTTAGCTCTTGGATCGCTAATCTGGATCTCGCGATAGGCGCCTTTACCGGACAGCGTCGCCGCCTGCCCCATCAGCTCCAGACGATCGACGCTTGCGTCGACGGACACGTTAGCTGCTTGATTTTGAAGGATCAGATTTTTAATCGTTCCTCCGTTGATCGCTATGTAATCGCCCGATACCTTCAGCGTACCTCCGACAGGCATCCCTGTCGTATCTAACTTAACCGGAGTCCCTGCCGTACCTGTGGCGACGATCTCCAGCTCCGATAGCGCGTTCACGCTGCGAACGGCGGATTTGAACCGAAGCTTGGCGCCTGATAGCGCCTCTTTATTTCCTTCAGCCAGCAAAAGCTGCTTAAGCTTGTCCGATACCAGCAGCGGCTTACCATCCGCCATAATTACGTCGCCGTCGACCTTCGTTACCACTGCGCTTAACTCTTTTTCCGCAAAAATATCTACCAGGAGCTGCGCGATATCCGCCCTCGCTACCGCCTGTTTCGGTTGGAAGCCATCGTCCTCCGGGGTCATCAAACCTAGCCGGAGCGCGGCTTGCACGGATGCTGCCGCCCAACCGCTTGTTCCCGAGGCAAGCGCAGGGTCCATCTCCAGCCCGCCTGTCGTGTTCAGGCCGTTGACGGCGCGCACGAATACGGACGCCAGCTCCTGACGGGTAACCTTGCGGTTCGGATCGAAACCGGTATCCGTTCCGTTCATCAAGCCGGCCTTGCGCACGGCCTCAATATAACTCGTGCTCCAACTGTCGGAGGCAACATCCTTAAAGCTTGATTCTGCATTCGTATCCAACGGCAGATGCAGAGCTTTAGCCAACAACACGGCTAATTGCGTTCGCGTGAGCGACTCTTCCGGTTTGAATTCTCCATTCGGATAGCCGCTGATCAGCCCAAGCGAGACCGCTTCGCGGATGGCTGCCTGCCGATCGGCCGACACCGAACCGATATCTTTTAATGAAGCCTGCTCCACGGAAGCAAGAGGAGCGGCGAGCACGTTCCTCGCTCCGAATGCCGATGTGGCGATCATGCTTGCCAATAATACTGCTTTCCAATTCGTCGCCAATGTGATCCCGTCCTCTTGATGTATTGTCCTGATGCTGCGCATGCGATTCGAGTCGGGGCACCTCGGCCATTCATAAGCCTAAAGGTCATTATGATCTTCGTCAATGACTGAACGTTGACAAATCCGACGCGCTTCCATTCTCTAGCGCTTCCGCCCAACTCCGGAGCTCAGGCGCCCCTTGCCAAGACAGAAGAACCGCCGGATGCGATCCTGACGGTTCTCCGTTTCGAATACGGCGTGATCAGTCGATCAAATCCGAGTACTGCATAAACCGCTTCAGCATGACAGCCGCCTGAGCGCGGCTTGCCTGCGCCGAAGGCACGAACGTGTCGCTCGTCATGCCGGTGATGATGCCGGCATCAACGGCCTGCGCCACGGATGCGCGCGCCCAGCTGCCGATCGCAGCTTTGTCCTTGAAGCCGCTCAGCGAGGCTTCCGAAGACGACGGCGCGGAGCCTTGCGCGTACGCGACGGCTCTCGAGATCATGACCGCCATCTGCTCGCGTGTGATCGTGGCTCCAGGCTTGAAGCTGCCGTCTTCGAAGCCTTCGATCAGCTTCGCCTTTACGGCTGCGCCCGTTGCGCCTGCGTACCATGCGCCCGATGCGACATCCTTGAAGCCTGCAGCGCCGGATGCGTCAGGCGTGAGGCCCAGCGCGCGGACGAGCAGCGCCGCGAATTCGGCGCGCGTGATGCTGCTGTTCGGCGCAAACTGCGTATCGGACACGCCGTTGACGACGAGCTTGGAGGCGAGTAGCTCGACGTCCGCTTTGGCCCAAGGCGCGGTCAGATCGGTAAACGCCTTGTTAGCCGTTAGTACGGTATAGATGCTGTTGCCGTTGCGCTTGAACGTAATCTTAAAAGTGCCGTCAGACTGCTTCGTGAATTGTGCGGGCACGAAGGTTAGTGCGCCTGTCTGCGGATCGTACAGCGCGACGGTCGCGTGCGAAGCGTCGATCGTGCCCGATGTGACGACCGTACGCGACACATAGGTCGAGCCGAATTCATTCAGCTCGGAAGTCTTGCCCCCGCCGGATACGACGATCGAAAACTCGATCGCGCCGCCCTGCTGCGAGGCGCCGATGCCGGCCGCGCTAGCTTTAATCTTGGCGTTGATGTCATCTGCGGACGGGACGATGTTGACCTGAATGGTGATGTCCTGTGCCGATGCGCCGAGATTCGCGGCGATCGCGTCGAAGTTCAGCACGCCGAGCGGCAGCGAATATTCGCCTTCGCCGGTTTGTAGCGATACGATCGCGCCCGAAGAGGCGGCGTCCTTCAACGCGGAGAAGGGCAGGTTGAACTGCACGGCATCGCCTTGCTTGCCTTCATAGGCAATGTACACGACAGGCGCAGCGCCTTTATTGTCCTGTTGCGCAGCCTTCTTCAACGCATCGGCGAGCGATGCACCGTCCTGCGTGACGACGGTCGTCGAGCGTCCGCCTGCGTCCACCGTCGAAGTCTTATTCTTGCTCGTGTCGACCACGACCGGCTCAACGCCGCCTACCGGCGTGATGACCTTGCCCGTCGTAGGAGGTGGTGTTGGCGTCGACACGGTTCCGCCGGGAGACGGAATGATTGTCCCCCCCGTCACCTTAAAAGTCTTGCTCGCCACATCGCCGCCTTGCCCCACAGCTACGGTATAAGTGCCCCCCGGCTCGCCGGAGCCGATCGTGAACGGCGACGCGTATTGTCCGGCGGTCACAGGCACGATATTGAAGTACACGACGCTGCTGTCAGGACGCAGCACTTTGACGATGACCTCATCCAACGTAGAGGCGCCTTTGATATCGACCTGTCCGCCCGCCGTCACATCCGCCACATCCTGCAGCGAGACGACCGAGCTCTCGGCGTAAGCTGCTGCTGCCGGCACGAAGGCCAGACACAGCGTCAAAATCATGAATATACGAAGCATGCGCGATTTCACTGCTCGTTTCCCCGCTCCCTTATCAATCTTGATTATTATTATTTTGCGACATGATCATCGCCTCGTCGATCTCCGCTTGCGTCTTGACCGTGCCGAGGTTCAGTCCGAGATTCAACGTATCGCTGTCGAAGCTGCTGACGACGAATGCTTTGACCGTGTAATTCTTTGTAGCTGCATCCGTCACATTGAAGTTCGCCGAATAAGTGCCCGTGCCGATCGCCAGCTCGGCTGCCGCGATGCTGACCGGCGTATTGCCGTCGAACAGCTCGAACACGACGGCTTGCGTACCTGTATTGCCGCCTGACTCGGAGGAGCTCAACAAACTAGCGTTGTTTTTGTTGCCGTTGCCGTAAACCAGATTGTAAATAAACACTTTAGCAGTAATGCCGCTCGTCTTCGTGATCGACGGAGCCGTCATATAGAAGATATCGGACGACTTGTAGGCATAGCCGTCATAGTATTGCGTGCTGTACCCTTCCGACTCCACGGTGATTTCATAGCTCCGGTCTTTCAGGAAGATGCCCTTGTGAATCTTGATCTCACTGTCTGTAAGGTCATATTCGGATTTCGACAGCTCTCTGTAAGTTCTGTTTGCGTAGTCCCATATCTTAACGCTTTGAATATGGCTTTTCCACTCGGGACTGTTCTCGAACTTCAGCACCGTATCCGCATTGCTGAACAAATAGCCGCTCATTTGAGGCATATTGTAGGTGATCGTCTGCCTTCCCTCGACGTTCACTAGGTAGTGATGCGAATCCGTAAGGATGCCTGAATCAATCTCGACTTGCATGGTTCCTGCCACGATTCGATTATGCAGGAGAATGCCGATACTGGAACCGCTCAAGATGACCTTGTCTTCTGTGGACAATGGATTAAACGTAACGCCATTATCCGTCGAGATTTTGATCTTTTCCTTTAGATGCGATCCGTTTTCATCCACGGTGAGATCCTCTAATGGGCCGGCTTCGAAATATAAGCTGATAAAACGGCCATTAATACCGATGTTTGCATTTCTCATACGGAATGTCGCATCATTATTCACATCAATCCAATTGGTCCACCTTATACCATTATCTGAATAATTGCCTGCCAAGTCGGCGATTTTGCTTAGATCGAAACCCACATAGAAAACATTTTCGTCGATTAGCGTATTAAAATGAATATTAACCGTTCGTCCGGAAACCGTTACCGTCGCGCTCGATGGAAGCCCGTTTACATACCCGACTTGTGAATTGTACCAGCTAAAGTTTTGCTTGAACGCGGCAAGATCTTGTGTGGACATCGCCACTTCCTCATTGAACTTTAAGGTCAATTCTTTCAGATCGCTTGAAAGTTGGTAATCGATGTACTCCGGACCCGCCGTATCGGATATGTCTCCCTCCGGATTCGCCTGAAGGTACGGAGAAGCCAATTCATCCGAATAGTAATTCCCGTTCGCGTCCTGGAGCGTACCTCCGCTAATGACAATTTGGCTGCTCTCGCCGTTCAGAGCAGTCGCGAAATGGATATTAAGCTTGTCTCCAACAACCTCTACCGTGTCATTGGCGCCCAAATCCCTGCGATGACCGGATCCTTCTTTCAGCCAAATTCTCGACTTCAATTGCATCGATGCGTTATAAAAGGGCGTGGTGTAAATATTCCGGTCGAACGTAACCGTGACATCGTGATTGTCGCTGCTCAAAGCGGCGCTCTTAATGGCAGGCGGGCTCACGTCCAGAATCAACTCTGGCGTCGTATTACCCGCTGCATCTTTAAACAAGCCGACGGCAAGTTTAATTTTCGTTTTCGGGCCGGATACGATCTTCAGATCGTTCTGATAACTAATTTGAATGGAACTGCTGTCTCCGCTAAAATTAATAAGATCGTTGACGAGAGGCGAAAAATGCTCGCCGTCCTGCGCAACTTGAATTTGGCTTTGAAGATAAGCGATAGCCTCTCCTTCGTCCTCCATCGTATCGGGGAACACAGGGGTGATGGCTTCGTCGAAGTGCAGCTTCACGCCCTCACCATCGTTTAAGCTCTCCGCCCCGACGAACGCCGGCGGCACGATGTCCGCCCCTACGATGCCGCTCAGCTCGATCGGCGCGGCATAAGGCACGGTCTCGCCTTCCAGGACGACCGCACCCGCTGCGATGCGAACCGCATGGTGATCGCCGACCAGCCGCTGATCCAATTTCAGCACGATCGCATCAGGATCCTGGACATTATATGCTACGGAATCCGCTTCGCCAAGTGCCGCAAATTCCGGGGTGCCCACTTGTTTAATCGTGATGGCGCTCTTCAGTTGCTCCGGCGTACCCGACGGCGCTATGCTCCTGTCGAAGCGAATCGTGAACGTCTTGAAGTCGTCGTCGAGCGTGCCCGTCACGTTGGGCGTTCCCTCAGGCAGCAGGTCGCGCGCATCGCAATGTTTGCTCTGTAACGGCGCAGGATCGCCCCACTCCTCGTTCGAGCATTCGATGCCGTCCGTTGCCGTATCCGAGAAATAATTGCCGTCCGTCCCGTACCTCACTTCTTTGGTCCCAGTGAAGTCGCATACCCCTTGTTCATCCGCGCACTTGGTCCATGCCGGCATATTGTCAACGGTCGTGGTCGCGCTCGCCGCAGGCGCATACGAGAATGCCGCGAAGACCATCATCGCCAGCATCATGAAAACTGAAACTTTTTTCATTCTTCTTTTGTCACTCCTATATGTTTTTAGTGATTCTTTTAGCCCAGATTTTAGTATAAAGAAAGCCAATGACGGCAAAATGACAAACTTCGACGAGAATCCATCCGATCGGCGTGCCGGCATGCGAAATAGACTCGAATCCTTGCGGATCGAGTCTTCTCGTCAACATCTTTCCTTTGCGGCCTCTTCTTATTCGGCGGCTTCCAGCTGCGTCAGCAGCTGTCCATACAGCTTGGTCACCTCCGCCGATGGCCGGACGCCCAGCTCTTCCTCAAGCATGTCCGAGTACTTCATGAACAGCCGGACCATCGCATCGCGATTGTGCTGAGAGGCCAGCGCCTTCATATAGAGCATGACCGTGTCTTCGTCCAGTTCGTTGTATGCCATAAGCTTCGCAAGCAGACGGATAGCGACCTGCGTATCCCCCCGTTCAAGCAGCGCCTGGCCAAGTCGCCGGGCAAATGATGCGTACAGCTGGGAGATGCGCTCAACCTCGCTCCACGCCCACGGGTAAGCGAGGTCCCCGAACAGTTGTCCAATGTATGTCCGTTCAAGCTCTATCGCCCGGTCCAGGTTAAGCGCATCGATGACGGCCATCTCCCGGCAGCCTTCTTCGAAGCGGTGAATATCGACCTCCGCCAGCGTCAGGTTCAATGCATAGTGATTGGCATCCGAATGCAAGCTCCCCTTCATGCCGATCGCCTCAAGCAGCTTGCGGAGCTGATAAGCCGTCGTGTTGAGGTAGACCTCCGCATTTTTGCGGGGCATGCCGACGAAGATGTCCTCGATCAACCGGGCTCGGGAGACGAGGCTCCCGCGATACAGCACCAGATAGGCGCACAGCTCCGCGCTCTTGCTGGATTTCCACTTGACCAGCTCGCGCTGCGCGCCGCGAATTTCCATGCGGCCGAGGCAGTTGATCTGTACCCGAGGGCCAGGTAGTTCCGGACGCCCCTCGCTCCCCTTGCCAGCCGTCTCTTCCGCCAGCGCCCTTCGAACCGTATGCTGCAGCCGCTCCTGAACGACAGGCTTGACCATAAAGTCAAAGGCATAAACATCGAACGCAGCCAGTGCGAACTCGGTGTGAGACGTCACAAAGACGAGCTTAATCTCCCTGCCGCTCTCCCGGAGCCGCTGGGCGAAGGCCATTCCGCTCTCCTTAGGCATGTTGATGTCGATAAAAATCAGGTCGGCCGCAGCGTTTTTTAAGAAAGCTTCCGCCGATGCGGTATCCGCGAAGCTGCCGACGATTTCGACGCCGTCGATTTTGGCCAGCATGCGCTTCATAATCAGATGCATCGCTTTCTCGTCGTCCACGATCATGACTTTCATCCGATCTCCCTCTCTGCCATCGGATCGCGGTCAGGCGCGGCATTCTCCTGCGCGGCCGGCACGGTGAAGTAAAAGGTGCTGCCCTGCTCGGGCGTGCTGTCGAACCAGAACTCGCCTCCGTTCAGCCGCACGAACTCCTTGCATAGCGCAAGTCCCAGCCCGACGCCCCGCTCGCCCGCCGTCCCTCCCGTAGACACGACATTGTCTTCCCGCAGCAGCGTATACAGTCTGTCTTCGGGAATGCCTATGCCCGAGTCGCTGACGCTGACGGTGTAGAAACCGCCGGTTTGCCATGCACGCACCCGGATGTCGCCGCCAAGCTCGGTGAACTTGATCGCGTTGGACAGCAGGTTGCGCAGTACGAGGTCGAGCATCTCCTTGTCCGCGAATACGCAAGCGGCCGGCTCGATGTCAGATGTAATCCGAATGCCCTTGCCGTCGCTGCGGCCTTGCAGAAGCCGGACATTCCGCTGCACGGAATGGGACAGGCTCTGCACGATCGGCACGAACACCATGCCGCCCCGTTGACTGCGGAACCACTCAAGCAAGCTCTCGACGAGCGCGAACGTGCTGTGCACCTGCCGGCTCATCTCTTGTACGATCTCTTCGTGATCCTCCCCGCAGACAGATGCCTCTTCCTCCAGCAGCTCGGTCAGATTCAGGAGCACCGCCATCGGATCCCGGATATCATGCGCCACCACGTTGAACATTTGATCCTTGAACGCGTTCAGCTCGCGCAGCTGCCTGGCATTCTCGCGCAGACGCTCCTCCGAGCGTACGGCATCCGTTACGTCTCGCAGCAGCAGCATCTTCCCCGCAGGTCTGGATCGAAAGTCGGCAATGAGCGACACTTGTACGCTGTAATAACGGTCCGCCGCTTCGTCCATCAACAGTTCCTTGTCCTCGGAGGCAGACGCGAGGTCGATCCTGCGGAGAAGTTCGGGATTGGCTGCGAAAACGGTCGCAGCAGGCTGTCCGATGCCATTTTTGCGGCCCAAGCCCTGGATCGTGCGCCCCGCAGCTTGATTGAAGCCGGTAATGTTGTGCTCCAGATCCAGCAGCACGACGGCGTCCTGCATGGATTCGAATACCTTCTGCAGCGCCATCGGCGCTAGCCGAAGCAGGTTGAACTGGTAAATGCCGAACAAGAAAAAGATGTTCGAGAGGACGAAGCCGAAGGGAGAGATATCGAAGGGCGTGGGCAGAACCTCGCTAAGATAGACAAGGGTGGAGGCGTAAGGCGCAAGCGATCCGATGAGCATAAGAACGACATGCTTTTTCATGGAAGGCGCTGACTTGAAATACATTCGAACGAGAAGAACGACCCCGACGAGGATCAGAACGTAAGCGTACACGACGTGGACGTAGTACAGCGGCCCCCTGACGATCCGGGCCAGCGGGAAGCCCTCGGAGTAATCGAGCGTGAGGCTTTTGTAAAAAAGATGATGCCATTCGTTCGTATTGTGGGCGATAAAAGTCATGAAGGGGATGACCATCGCGACGGCAACGGTCCATTTGCGTATGTAAGCCTGCCTGCCCGTATATTGAAGGACCATGATAAACCAAAATACGGTGCCGAACGGAATGCCGATATATTCAATTCGCAGCCAGAAGCGGATGGTCTCGAGCGACGCGCTCACGAGCTCGGATGCGTAGCCGAACGTATAGAAAGCCGTGCTCAAGATGCACAGGCCGTAGCTGACCGCGATCGGCAGTTCCCTTCTTTTCCAGCACAGGTAGACGACCACCGCGGAGCAGCAGGCAGACGCAATGAGCAAGGCGGACAAGTATAAATTGAAGTTCATAAATGAGGAGGCTCCTCGTGCAGCTGGTGGGCTGAATATTCGTTCGCAGATGCGGGAGTCGTCGTCCGAATCAGCAGGCCGCACGCTCCGTTTCTCCAGTATACACCCCTTTAATGATGGAGAAATGACAAATTTCGACGAAAATAGACGGCGCCGTATTCCCTATATGGAAATACGACGCCGTCATTCGGATTGCGTTATTCCGCTTCGCCCACGACAGTGAAGCGCTCGCCCTCATGCGCGGGCCGTTCGATCTCGTCTACGACCGCGATCGCATAGTCCGCGTAGCTCACGTAGCTGTCGCCCTTCGCGTTGACCAGCAGCTGGTCCCCTCCCTTACGGTAAGCGCCGGTGCGCTTGCCTGCCGGATCGAAAAACGCGGACGGGCTGACGAACGTCCAGCGGAGGCCGGTCGCGGCTTGCAGGTCCTGCAGGTTTTGCGCCTGGTTAGATGCGGTCGCCTTGAACATCTCGGGAAAATCGGGCGTATCGACGACGCGAAGCGTCTTGGCCTCGTCGACAAAAAGGCTGCCCGCGCCGCCCACGACGATGAGGCGGGTATCCGGCGCACCCTGCAGCGCCGCGATCAGCGCCCGTCCCGCTTCCGCATGCAGATGCGCCTGGTCGAGCGGCGCGCCGAACGCATTCACGACCGCGTCGAACGCTTGCAGGTCGCTTGCTTGCAGATCGAAGATGTCCTTCTCCAGCACCGGCCAGCCTTTGCCGGCTATCTTGGCCGCGCTGCGGACGATGGCCGTCACCGTATGGCCACGCGCCGCCGCTTCCTTGGCGATCGCGTCGCCCGCTTTTCCGCTTGCTCCGATGATTCCGATGTTCATGTTCATGTCCTCCTCTAAAGAGATCGCTTTTTTGCAAATGGGTGATGCTTATGCGTCGGAGGCGGGCTATAGTTGTAACCACACCAGATACAACCCAGGCAGAGAAAAGCGCTTAGCCGTTCGCGGCACGCTTTTCTTCTATCTCCCGGGCCAGCACGTCGACGAGCTCTCTCATCGTCACGGCCGCCAGTACGCCCTCCATCGCCGCCTGCGCCTTGACCATCATCAGGCGCAGCACCTGCTCGATGTTGGCGCCTACCGGACAAGCCGGATTCGGCTGCTCGTGCATATGGAACAAATGGTCCGCCTCCACCACGTCAACCGCGCGATAAACGTCAAGCAGCGTGATCTCGTCCAGTTCCTTCGCCGGCGTGGCGCCGCCGCTGCCTGCCTTGACGTTAACGAGTCCGGCCTTCTTCAGATGACCGAGCACCCTGCGGATGACGACCGGATTCGTCCCGACGCTGCCGGCCAGCCACTCCGACGTATGGTGGTCCTGCGGCCGAATCGCCAGCAGGGACAAGATATGCACGCCGATGGAAAATCTGCTGCTGATTTGCATAAGCAACACCCTTTCGTTGTAATAATTATAGTTACAACTTGTGCCGGATGTCAAGGCACGGTATCTTAGGTTTCCGCAAAAAAGGGAAACCGATTCGTCTTCGGCTCCCCTTTCCCACTTGCTTATTTGCTTACTTGATTAACAGATTCTCCGGTGTCGACGTGATCGTCGTGATCGCGTATCCGGGAGAGCCCGCGCCTGCAACAGGGCTCGCCGTCGTGCTGCCCTTGCCGCCGTTTCCGCCGCTGGCGCCGCCGCCGCCGCCCGTGTTGTAATTGCTCGACGAGCCCGCGTAGTTGCCCGCCGGTCCGCCATTTACGCTTATGTTGCCTGTCACGTTGACCGTTGCGCCCAGCAAGTGGATAATGCCGCCACCGCCACCGCCTCCGCCGCCTTCGGAAGTGCCGCCATTGCCGTCGAAGCCGCTGCCGCCGCTGCCGCCGTTAGCCCGGATCGTGCCCGACAACAAAATGCTGCCTTTCGCGCCGATCACCACGATGCCGCCTCCGCCTCCGCCCGCGCCTACGATGCCTGCGCCGGCCGTATTCGGATTCGTTCCGTCCAGTCCGTTGGCATTGATCATCCCGCCGCTGGCGATGCTGACGTTCCCGCCTGCGGCCAGAACGATGGAGCCCCCGCCGCTGCCTCCGCTGCCATTCGCGTCCCGACTGCCCGCACCGCCGGCCGCTGCCGGAGGGCTCGTCAATTGGGCGGCCTGCAGCTTGGCGAGACCGATGCCGGCAGCGCCAGGCCCGGCAGGCGCCAGAGAAACGCCCGGATTCGGGTCGCCGTCCCCGTTGTCCTGTGCGCCCGGCAGGACATTGATCGTCCCAGTGGCCGATACCGTAATATCGCCTGTCGCTCTAAGCGTAATGCCGCTTGGTACGATTAACGTCCCGTTGACGACAATCGACGTAAATTGAAGGTTAGTTATGTTTGTCGTCCCCGAGGACAAATCCAAGATGGTACCGGGGGCGACACTCAGCACGCCGCCGCTTCCGTCTCCATAAATGCCGACCGCGCCGCTGGCACCTTGCGGCCCTTGCGGACCCGTCGGGCCAGTGGCGCCAATCGGGCCTTGGGGACCGGTCGCGCCTGTCGGGCCTTGCGATCCCGTCGGGCCTGCCGGACCGGCAGGTCCTTGCGGGCCGATTGCGCCGTCGGCGCCTTTTTCCCCTTGCAGACCTGCGGGGCCAAGCGGCCCTTGCGGACCGATAGCGCCATCGATGCCATCTGCGCCCGCCGGCCCCTGCGGACCGATAGCGCCATCGTTGCCGTTTGCGCCCGCCGGCCCTTGCGGACCGATAGCGCCATCGATGCCGTTTGCGCCCGCAGGCCCTTGCGGACCTTGCGGACCTTGCGGACCGATAGCGCCATCGTTGCCGTTTGCGCCCGCCGGCCCTTGCGGTCCGACCGCACCGTCGTTGCCGTCTGCGCCCGCCGGCCCTTGCGGTCCGGTCTCACCGTCGTTGCCGTCTGCGCCCGCCGGCCCTTCCGGTCCGGTCTCACCCGTAGGACCGGCCGGGCCGACAAGTCCTTGAGGACCCTCCGGCCCTTGCGGTCCGACCGCGCCGTCGGCGCCCTTATCGCCCTTCGGGCCTACCGCTCCAGCCGGTCCCTGTAGCCCCCGATCGCCCTTCAGGTTCAACTGGTACGCCCGTTGGTCGGACCTGCAACTGCCCTCCGGGTCGATCAGATTCATTTTGCCGTCGTTGCTGACGCAGATGCTGATCTTATCCAGCACCGTCGTCGCCGCCCAAGACCCTTGAATGTTGAAGCCTGCAAACGCGACGACGATGATCGCCGCAATCTTAGTTTTGAATCCCTTTACCTTCATATCAAAGTCCACTCCCCGCCAGCTTTATCGTTTAGATAAAATGAATAGCTCTCAACATTCGGGCCAGCATCGCCACCGCTTCCGCGCGAGACGAATCGCTTTCCGGACGGAACGCATCCGCCGCCTGGACGATTCCTGCAGCTTGCGCTTCCTTGATGTCTTCGGCCGCCCACCTGGAGATCGCCGTCTCATCGCCGTACCGCTGATAAGGCGTGGACGGCTCTATCGTATCTGCTCCCGGATACCTCATGGCCCTCATCAGCATGACGACCAGTTCCTCGCGCGTAATTTTCCGCTGCGGCCGGAACGTGCCGTCCTGATAGCCAGTGAGCAGCCCCGCTTGGTATGCCGTGCTTACGGCTGCGCCGTACCATCCGCCCCGAACGTCCTTGAACGGACTCGCAGCCGTCGATTCATTCAGACCTAGCGCCCTGACCAGCAAGACAGCGATCTCCGCGCGCGTGAGCGTCGCATTCGGCGCGAACGCGTCGGAGCTGCGGCCTTGAACGAGCAGCTTGGAGGCAAGCAGGCCGATATCGTCCGCAGCCCAGTGATTCCCAATGTCAGCAAATGCGGCAGGCCGGTCGATGACCGTGTATATACTGGCGCCCGGCCGCATCATGTTCGCGGTCCACGTTCCGTCGTTCAGCTTCGAAAAGTTCGTCGGCACAAAAGCGAACTCGTTCGTATCCGCCAACCAGCGGACGCCCGTCGCCGTACGCGGGACTTCCTCCGTACCAAGAGGCAGCGAGCGAGTCAAGTAATGTTTGAACGCGCTGAGAAACACGCTCCTGCCGTTTCCGCCGGTGACCGAAACCTCAAATGCGGTTGGCGACCCCAGCACTCGCGCCTGCATGTTGGACGCTTTCTGACGGATCGCTTGGTCTAACGCCTCGTCAGGCGGACCGACGTTAACGGCGAATACGATGGAGTCTTCCGACATGCCGAACGCGTCGCCGTATGACGCGGCGTCGAATTCCGACAGTGGAATCCGCATCGTCGCTGCGCCTGCCGACACGTCGAGCACCGCCTGCGGATTAATCTTTCTGAGCGTGCCTATGTCGGCGGCCGGGATGCTGACGGTGCCTCCGTTCTCGGGGAGCCGGAGCTCGACGAGCCCCTTTTGCACGGCCTCGATCGCAATCGGGTAAACGTTGCCCTGTTCGTCCTGCAGGGACAGCGCGGCCGGCGTCGGGGTGGGCGTGGCCGGTTGCGGCGTGTTAGCCGAAGTTGGCGTCGGTGTCGGCGTAGCCGATGTTGTTGGTGTCGGCGTAGCCGATGTCGTTGGCGTCGGTGTCGGCGTAGCCGATGTCGCTGGCGTCGGTGTCGGCGTAGCCGATGTTGTTGGTGTCGGTGTCGGCGTAGCCGATGTTGTTGGTGTCGGTGTCGGCGTAGCCGATGTCGTTGGTGTCGGTGTCGGCGTAGTCTCCGGATCCGTAAACTCGACGCGCACGCTGGCCGCCAAGGGTTCGCCATTCAGGCTAGCCGTTATTTCCGAAACGCCAACGGATGCTTCCGAGGTCAGCGTCGCCAGATAGACACCGTCCGTCCTGTAGACGAGGGATACGGTGACCGGCAGATCGCTCCCTTCTGGTAGGTCGGCAGGGATTGCGCCGTCCGTAAAGCTCGGCGCCAAATCGCCGACCGGTCCCGGCTCGGACGACCAATCGCCCATATGGCCGTACTCGGACGAGACCAGCTCCGCTTCGTAGCGGCCGTAAGTCGCGTGCGTCACGCTGTCGAGCGTGCCCAGCGTGGCGAACAATTGCATGGAATCGGCGGGCTCAGATACCGCATTGCCGTACCGGTCCTTCAGGCGGAGGGTGATGAGCGTCCGGCTGACGCCGTCTCCGGGAATCGAGGCATGGGCCGACTCGATCGTCGAGGTTGTCGCGGACGGCGCGCCGGCGCCAAAGCTGACCCGAGCCATATCCGACAGAACCACGCCGCCAACCTCCGCTCGGATGAGCGCAACGCCCGCCATCGTCGGCGCGGTCAGCATAGATTCGTACCGTCCGTCGCCCGAGACGGTCACGCTGTCGTCGAAGGAGCCCAGCGTTGTCGTAAAGCGCACCTGCTCCGCAGGGAGCGACACGGGATTGCCCGCATCGTCCGCGAGCAGAAGCGTCACGCTCGTGCGGCTTGCCCCGTCCGCGGGGAGCGACTCCCGATCGGCGTCTATCGTACCGTCGTACGCGGACGCGAAGGCGCGCGAATGAACCCCGTACGGCACGAGGCTCGCGAAGAGGACCGCGACGAGCATCAGCTTGACCGTCAAGCCGCTCCCGTTGCGTTTTTGTCTGATATTGCGGTCCGACATGTACTTCCCGCCTTTACTTCATGACTCTCGCTCTGCAAGCGGGGCCTCATCGGCAGACGCTCGCATCGGATGTACAATATATCGAATATCCGAGTCATTATTTAAAGGCGTTTCACGCTATTTATTTAGAAAAGCGCCTCCTCGCCGCTATTAAGCCGGCAGAAAGCGCTTCGGTATCGCTATAATCGGAAATTTGCCAGCATGACCTCTACTCCGCCAACGACCTCTTAACGGCCGAAGCCGCCTCCTCCAGCGCCTCAATGACCTTGTCGCACCACCCGTCGAATTCCGGATCCTCCCGCTGCAGCTCCGGATGCGCGAGGATGTGCGCCACGGTCCGCTGGATCCCCTGATCAAAGCGGATGTCGGCCGTGAAGCCGGGGACCAGCCGCTTCAGCTTGGCATTGTCGAAGACGACGGAGTTGGCCTTGTCCCCGGTCAGCCCGCCCGTAAAATCTTCCCGGCTGCACGCCGCCAAAAATTCGGAAGGCGCATGCACCGCGCATAGCGGTACGTCAAGCGCGTCGGCGATGGCCGCATAAATCTGATTCCAGGTCAGCGACTCGTCCGACGTGATCTGTACCGACTCTCCGATCGCATGCAGGTTGCCCATGAGGCCGATGAAGCCCTTGGCAAAGTCCTCGTTGTGCGTCATTGTCCACAAGGAGGTGCCGTCGCCGTGGATGAGGACGGGCTTGCCTTCGAGCATCCGCTTGGCCACCTGCCACGAGCCCTTGCTGCCGTGCACGCCCAGCGGTATCGAGCGCTCGTCGTATGTGTGGCTCGGCCGCACGATCGTGATCGGGAAGCGCTGCTCGCGATACTGCTTCATCAGATATTCCTCGCAGGCGATCTTGTTTCTCGAATATTCCCAATACGGATTGGCGAGCGGCGTGCTCTCCGTAATCCGGTAGTCGGATAGCGGCTTCTGGTAGGCGGAGGCGGAGCTGATGAAAATGAATTGTTTGGTTTTCCCCGCGAACAGTCGGTAATCCCGTTCCAGTTGGGCAGGCACGAAAGCGATGAAGTCCGCCACCACGTCGAACGACAAGTCGCGGATCAGCTCCGCCACGCGCGCTTCGTCGTTGATGTCCGCCTCGATCGTCTTGACGTTCGGGGGCAGCTCCCCGTTGCGCGTACCTCTGTTCAGCAAGTACAGCTCACAGCCTTGCGCCGACAGCTGTCTCGTGATCGCCGCGCTGATCGTACCCGTTCCGCCGATAAATAACGCTTTCATTAAAAAGCACCTCCGCAAAGTGGAATTGAGAATGACAAGACCCGTCTCTTGCTATATTCGCCGCCGGGGAGGCCTGTCCTGTCTCCGAACGCCCAAAAAATCAGGCGGATCGCCCCCCTTGGTCACAATCCTGACGTCCGAGGTCACCAGCTTGGTAGCCGGCAAGACAACGGCGCTCCTACAATGGGTTCACGGTGCGGCCGGCCCCTGCGGCTAATCGCCCATTTTGAGGAAGGAGGCGTCTGTTACGGCAAGCAAGAACGGGCACGACCGACTCCCATATTCAACGACACGGAGGTTATGAAATGTTAAACATGCCACGGCTTAAAAAAATGGCGGCCTGCACGCTTACTATAGCGCTGCTCGTCTCGCTGGCCTTGCAGTTCCAACGCCCGGGCGTCGCCTCGGCCGCTCCTATTGTGTACGAAGCCGAATCCGCCGCCAAGGCAGGCGGCGTCGCCACGGCGACCGACCACACAGGCTATAGCGGCACCGGGTTCGTGGGCGGCTATACGGATGCCAACAAGGGCGGCGCTTCAACGAAATTTTCTGTAAGCGCTTCAACATCGGGCAGCTATACGGCCGCCCTTCGCTATGCCAACGGCACCGGCGCGGCAAAGACGCTGAGTCTGTACGTGAACGGCAGCAAGTTGAAGCAAGTGTCGCTGCCCGCGTCGGCAAACTGGGACACGTGGGCGACCGCGACGGAAACCGTGACGCTGGCGTCCGGAACCAACACGATTGCCTACAAGTATGACACGACAGACACCGGCAACGTCAATCTGGACAGCTTGACGGTCGATGTCTCCTTGGGCGCAAACTTGGCGCTCGGCAAGTCTGCCGTCGCCAACAACAGCTACGGCGGGTTCCCTGCTTCCAACGCCGTGGACGGCAACGCCTCCACCTACTATGAAGGCGCGTCAGGCGCCTATCCCAACACGCTGACCGTCGACCTCGGCAGCGCGCAAAACGTCGGCACCGTCGTCCTCAAGCTGCCGGCCTCTTGGGGCGCACGCTCGCAGACTCTGTCCGTGTCCGGCAGTACGGACAATGCGAGCTTCAGCACACTGAAAGCATCGCAGACGTATGCATTTAACCCCGGTTCGAACAACACGGTGAGCATCTCGTTTACCGCAGCATCCGCCAGGTACGTCAGGCTGAGCTTCACGGCGAACACCGGCTCTACCGGCGGACAGGTCGCCGAATTCGAGGTGTACGGGGGCGGCACAACGCCGACACCGACACCAACGGCCACGCCTACGGCAACGCCAACTGCGACGCCGACCTCGACGCCAACCGCTACGCCAACTGCGACGCCTACTCCGACGCCGCCAAGCGGCGCCTATGAAGCCGAGTCGGGCGTCCGTACGGGCGGCACGGTCGTAGCGACCGACCATGCCGGCTACAGCGGCTCCGGCTTCGTCGGCGGCTTCACCGACGCCAACAAAGGCAGCGCGGCGCTCCAATTCAACGTCAACGTCGCCGCGGCGGGCAACTACGCCTTGAACCTGCGCTATGCCAACGGCTCCACCGTCACGCAGACGCTCAGCCTGTATTCCAATGGCACGAAGCAGACGCAAACTGCGCTGCCTGCGACGTCCAACTGGGATACGTGGTCCGTCAAGACCGACACGGTCACCCTCAATGCCGGCAGCAACACGATTATGTACAAATACGATACGACCGACACCGGCAACGTCAATCTCGACCGGCTCGACCTGGCGATCGTGGTTGCCACCCCGACGCCTACGCCCACACCGACGCCGCCCGTCGGCACGTATGGCGCAACGATGCCTTACGACACGTACGAAGCGGAAGGCATGACGTACACAGGTACGCTCGTCGGTCCGAATACGACGTTTGGCAACATTGCTTCCGAGGCGTCCGGACGCCAGGCCGTGCGGCTCACCTCGGCCGGCCAGTACGTGCAGTTCACGCTGTCCAAGGCTGCCAAGGGGCTCACGCTGCGCTATTCGATCCCGGACAACGCGGCCGGCACCGGCGTCGACTCCGCCATTAGCCTGTACGCGGGAGGCACACTGATCAAAGACGTCCCTTTGACGTCCAAATACAGCTGGATCTATGGCGCTTGGGGGACGGAGGGCGGCCAGATCCGGTGGTCCAACAATCCGAACGCCTCGCCGAACACGCCGCACCATATGTACGACGAAGTCGCCGTCGTGCTGGATCAGCAATATCCGGCAGGCACGGTCATCAAGCTGCAGCGCAACGCGACCAACCTGAACTTCAGCTCCGTTGCGAATGTCACCGTCGACCTTGTCGAGGCGGAGCCGATCCCGGCCGCGATCTCGATGCCGGCCAATTACGTGTCCGTCGCCACTTACGGCGCGATCGCGAACGACGGCGCGGACGATACCACCGCCATCAACAACGCGATCAATGCGGTCAAAAATTCGGGCGGCTCGCTCAAAGGCATCTGGCTACCCGCGGGTACCTTTAACCTCAACAACGGCAATCGCGGCGCCGGCTTCGACGGCTCGGGCACGCGGCTGTATCTCGACAGCGGCATCTCGATCAAAGGGGCAGGCATCTGGTATTCGACGCTTGCGGGCAACTATGCGGGCATTTTTATGCGAGCAGGCAATGTTACGCTGTCGGACTTCAAGATTAGCGCGAACGATGTCATCCGCGACGACTATAACGGCGTGACGGCCGTCGAAGGCGTCGGCACCAATTCTACGCTGACCAATCTGTGGATCGAGCACGCCAAGGTCGGCTTCTGGCTGACCGATCAGACGAACGGCGCCACGATCTCCAATTCCCGCGTGCGGCAAGTGTGGGCGGACGGCATGAATCTCCATCGGGGCACATCCAATACGACGGTCACGAACAACTCGGTTCGGGGCAGCGGCGACGACGGGCTCGCGATGTGGTCGGACGTGTACGTGGATACGAACAATACGTTCAGCTACAACACGGTCCAGATCCCGACGCTGGCGAACAATATCGCGATCTACGGCGGCCAGGGCAACAAAGTCATCGGCAATCTGCTGACGGATACCGTCGTGAACGGCTCCGGCATTTCCTTCGGCACGAACTTCGACCCGCCGTCAATGACGGGCACGCTGACGATCCAGAACAATATGCTGCTGCGCACGGGCTCTCTGCACAAAGACTACGGCTATCAGATCGGCGGCATCTGGGCGTACTGGCTCAACAATAACGGCAGAGCGCAAAATCTGACCGTGACCGTATCGGGCAACGCGATTCAGGACAGCACCTATTCCGGAATCTTCATCGAAGAGCCGGCGCCCAATATTTCCGTAACTTACTCGGGCAACACCATCACGAATGCCGGCACGTACGGCGTTTATGTCAGGGGCACGGCTACGGGCAGCTCGACCTTCACGAACAACACGGTGAACGGCGCGCCTTCGGGCAAATTCCTGAATACTTCGTCCAGCTTCACGGCGTCGGGTTCGGGGAACAACTGGTAAACGGCGTTAGCGCGAAAAACCCGTCGGGGAGCAGCCTCCCGACGGGTTTCTTAGTTAGCGGATGCGCGAGGCAGCCTACTTATTTTCTTTTCCACACCGTACCGTCCGAAAAAGCCACCTTGTCGATGCGGATGTTGACGAGCTTGGCGGTATTCGAGAAGACGATGCCCAAATCCCAGGAATATGTTCCGGTATATCCCTTTTCCAAAGTGATCGGCGTAGCCTGGCCTTGGAATCGGTTGCCCGAGCTGTAATAGGTTTCGATCGGACTGCCGTATACATCGTAGCAGCTGAAGGACAAATCGAAGGCGATTATGGTTTTGCTCGTCAGGTTCAATACCTTGATGTTCGCCTCAGGATAGCCCAGTACATCGTAAGAAATGCTGGAGCCGTCTATGCGCAAAGGAATGTTTTTGTTGGCCGCTAGCTCCTTCTTTAAATAGGCGTCAAGCTGCCGGTCATATTGTCTTTGCTGTAATTCCAAGTAGTCGAGCAGCTTATCGACATACGCATCGGAAGTATACATGCGGTTAGCGGCTTGATAGCTCCGGCTCGGAGTTACTTGACCAGCCGCGGCGACCTGCTTGACTGCTCTGCCGATGTAAGTGCTATCCGCATAGTCGATCGTAGCGGAGCCCAACATCCGCGTCGCGGCGTGTGCGAACGCGCCCTTTTGACCCGGCGCCACGGACATCTCGCTTTCCAGCGTGCGCACCTCTCCGTTTTGGCCGAAATACTCCACGTAACTTACCTTTAGCGTCTCGGTTCCCAGGTTTTTAACGGTGGTATCGGTGATTTGCAAAGGCAGGCCGCTGTAATAGGCGCTTTTATCGAGATTCGCCGTTTGGATCAGGTAGGTTCCGTTTTTGTTGACGATCGAAGCGCCGAGCCCGTCGGTCAAAAAGCGCAGCGGCACCATGACGCGGCCGTTGATCTCGGCGGCCGGGGCGCCAAGAACGGAGACAACGCCGTTCATATAACCGACCGGTTCCCCGAGCGTGATGGACAACGCCACGTCGTCCCTTGCTGCGATGATGCGCTTGTTGCCCGAGTCCCAACTGAAGGCAAGCCCTAGCGCCTCAATCGTTTCCTTCGCCGCCACCATCGTCGTACCGTTCCTGGTCACTGGCGCCTGCTTGTATACGATCTTCGTCCCGTTCACAAACACCGCGATGCCAGGTGTAGCTGCGCCCGCCAGATTAGGGAGAACCCCCATCGTGAGGCAGATAACCAGCATCATGGTTAACAATCTTGCTTTCATTTGTTCTCTTCCCCTTTGATAATGAATGGCCGCCCTTCCCATTCGTTTATATAGTTCTATCTGTAACTAGATGGTATGGGACTTTATGGGCAGGAACATTATACCATTCTATCAGTCGACGGCAATACTGGACTTTTAAGCATTCGCATGCTGTCACAAATCCGGCCGCATCGTTGTCTTAGATAGCAGGAACGACAAATACGAGCAAAATGGAGGAATCGACATGCAATTGCGAATGAACTATATGACGGCGAACAAGGCCGCTTTCCAGACGTTGTTGAAGCTGGAGGACTCGGTCAAAAAACTGGGCCTCGATCCCGTGCTCTACGAATTGATCAAGATCCGGGCTTCGCAGATCAACGGCTGCGCTTTCTGCGTCGACATGCACACGACCGATCTTCGAAAAATGGGAGAATCCGAACGCCGCATCAACCTGATCGCCGTATGGCGGGAAGCCCCGCAGTTCACCGCGAAGGAGCGTGCCGCGCTCGCGGTGGCGGAGGCCGTCGTGCGCATCTCCGACGCAGGCGTGCCGCAGGATATCTACGACGAAGCGCGCCGGCACTTCAGCGAGAGCGAGTACATCGCGATCATTATGGCGGTCAACGCGATTAACAGCTGGAATCGCATCGCGATCGCGACGGGCATGTTCCCCGGCTGCTTCGACAAGCAGGCGACGCAGGCGTAAGGCTGTGTGCAGCGAAGGGAGCGGAGATCGGAATGGACCGCTAAGGCGGTGTGTTCCCGGTCGCGCGGATCTTGGCGTAAATAGCGGATTCTGTGTCCGATTGGCCATCCGCAGCAGATAGCCGCCGTATTCAATCAAGCCACCCGCCGGGTGGCTTGTTGGCGTCGCCCAAAGTTGGATAAAATAAAGGCAACCCAGAAACGGAGGCGGGCTCCTTGAACACCAGCGACGCGACGCAAGACGTCGATCGGCTCTACCGCGAATACAAGCCCCTGTTGACTTCGATCGCTTACCGGATGCTCGGTTCGATGAGCGAAGCCGAAGATGCCGTGCAGGACGTGTTCGTCGCCGTCAGCCGGCTGAGCGGCAGCGGAGAGATCGAGCATCCGAAGGCATATCTCGTCAAAATGACGACGAACCGCGCGCTCAATATGATGAAGGCCGCGCCTCGCCGCCGGGAGAGCTACCCGGGACCCTGGCTGCCCGAGCCCATCATCGAGCTGGACGACAAGGAGCAGCCGCTTGAGCAACTGCTGCGGCAGGAACGGCTTGGCTACGCGATGCTCGTCCTGCTGCAGACGTGCACGCCGCCGGAGCGGGCCGTGTTCGTGCTGCGGGAGTCGTTCGGCTACGACTACGCCGAGATCGCGTCTATGCTCGACAAAAGCGAGGCCGCCTGCCGAAAAATTTTCAGCCGCGCCTCCGCCAAGATCGGCCACCTGACGGCAGAAGAGCAGGAGACGTCGCCGGACCCCGCGATGGACCGCTTCGTCCGCTCGTTCGAAGAGGCGCTCGCATCCGGACGCCCGGATTCTTTGATCCACCTGCTCGCCGAGGATGCGGTGCTGCTGAGCGACGGGGGCGGTATCGTGCGCGCGGCGATCAATCCGATCGAAGGCCCGGCGCGCATCGCCGCGTTCTTCGTGGGCATCGCCGGCAAGGGCTCCCTCGACGGCCGCTGGCGGCGCGTGCGCATCAGCGGTCAGCCAGGGCTATTGCTGGAGCGGGAGCAACTGACGCCGATCGCCTTCGCCATTGAGCCCGACGGCCTCGGCGGGATTCGCGCCATCTACATGGTGTCCAATCCGGAGAAGCTGACGCGCATCTCTTTCTAGCGACTTCCCTTCTCCCTCCGTCCGCAACAGCCTTGCATGAGCGCGCCGGTCCTTTGACCCATCGCCATCGAGACGGAGCGCCGACGCAGCAAAAAGGATGGGGCAGCAGGCGCCGCTCCATCCTTGGGGCATAGATTTATCTCAGTGCAAGTCCACGGTCTTGTTCAGATCCGAGTCCGGTCTGTCGTGACCGGTCAGCCGCTGGAACAGGTGCGTGACCATTTTCATTTTGCTGCCCGTTTCCCAATACTCGGCCGTCTCCGCCCTGACCTTGATCAGCACCAGATTCGGATCGTCGTACGTCGTGTCGAGCAGCTTCTCGTAGGCGACGTTCCAGAACTCGCGGATCTTGGCCGGGTCGCTCACCAGCTCGGCTTCGCCGCGCACCGACACGTACGATTTGCCCGCGTAGGCGACGTTTACGCGCGGATCCTCCAGCAGCTCCTCGTATTTGTCTGTATCCTTGGACGTCAGAAACCACAGGTCCCCGTCGAACTCCACCTCTTGCGTCTTGAGCGGGCGCGACACCAGACCTTCGGGCGTCACCGTCGTGAGCATGGCGGTATCGATTCCCTTGATCAGGTCTCTTACCTTATCGATCGCTTCCTGGCTGGCCGTATGAATATTTGGCATGTCCTCACCTCATCGTTTAGAATAACGCCTTTCGACGCTCTCCGTATTATTTAAACCTAAACTACGCCCACTCAACCAACGGGGCTGCCTCCCGCAGCAAAGCATTGACGCACGGAAAGAATGAGGCGTAAAATAATTCTTCGGTAAGTCCATAGAAGTAGATCAGGCATGAACAAAGGAAGAGGTTGAACCGTTTTGAATTTTAAGGCTGTCGCAATTTGCTTATATATCGTCGGCATTTATTGGCTTTCGTCGCGCATGCCCGCCATGCACGCTTTATTTTTCCCGACGCTAGGCGCTTTTAGCCTGCTTTTTATCGCGCATCCGTTTTCTCCGGGCAAACTGGGAAAGGTGGCCTTTGGCGCAGTCGTTGCTGTCTTGATCGGTACGACTTTATCGTACGTTTCCCAGAGCGCGCTGTCCTTGTTGATCGACTTGCTCGTCGTCATTTACTTGATCAACCGGTTTAAATGGAATGCGCCGCCGATTCTCGCCGTGTCGCTGATTCCGTTTTTCGTGCATACGAATTACATCTGGGTCATTCCGGCGTCCGTTTGCGTCTCCCTGATCGGGCTGGTCCTCACGCTGTGGATCGCCCATCATGTAGAGCGCATTATTCCCGTGCAGACACGGCGCGCCAGTCAGGCGGAGTCCGGCTAACACTAAAAGAAGCGAATCGCCCTCTGCCGCGGCGCATTCGCTTTTTTTATATCCTCCCGGAGGAGGCGGCAAGCTTGATTTTGCATAAAGGCGAGATTTTGTTTCGGCAAGGAGAGTCGGGACCGCTGTATCGTCTGAAAAGCGGCCTGCTCAAGATCGTGCGCCTCCATCCGGACGGCTCGCAGTATCTGGTCAACATCATCGTTCCCGGAGAAACGATCCCCCACCACTCGCTCATCAGCCCCAAACCGTACTTCGGCACAGCGGTCGCGCTGTCCACCAGCGAGATCGACGTGCTGCCGGCAGCGGAGTGGTATGAGGAACTGGCACAGGATCCCGCGCGATACCGGAACGTGGCGCTCCTGCTGCAGGACCGGCTAAGTCTGCTGCAGCAGCGATTCGACCAGTTGACCGAGACGTCTCCGGCGGAAAAGCTCAAAAAGCTCGCCGCCTGGTTCGAGACGTATATCGGGCCGGCGCCGCTCGCCGACGTGCTGACGCAAGAAGAGATCGGCCAGTTCGTCGGGCTCCGCCGCGAGACGGTCAATCGGCTGCTGCGCAAACAGCAGCCGCTGCCGTAGTTTCCTCGGGAGCCGGTTCAAGCTTCAACGGTATTTGTCTTAGTCTCCGCTTCCGCCCCCAGCAAGCTGCCGGACGGTCCGAAAAACTCGAAACGCATCCGCTCCTCCCCAATCCCCCACGCCCGCAGCGCGGCATATACCGTCCTCATAAACGCGGTCGGCCCGCAGAAGTAGAAACTCGCCTCCGTTGTCGGGACCACTTGCTGCAACCAGAACAGATCGACGTATCCTTCCTTGTGAAAAGCCCCCGTCTCCCGGTCCGATGCCGACGGGCGGCTATAGCACCAGTGCGCGGACACGTGCGGGCCGTTCGCCGCGACTTCCTCCGCTTCTTGCCGCAGCGCATGAGCGGCCCCGCTCCGCGCCGCATGAATGAACGTAATCTCGCGTCCAGGCTGCGCTTCCGCCGCGGCCTTCAGCATGCTGACCATCGGCGTCAGCCCCACGCCGCCGCTGATGAGCACGAGCGGCCGGGTGTCCGTCAGGTCAAGCACGAACTCGCCTGCCGGCGCCGACAGATGCAGCGCGTCCCCTTCTTCAACCTGCGCGTGCAGGTACGAAGACACCTTGCCTGCCGGCTTGCCGGGAAGCGCATCTTCTCTTTTCACCGAGATCCGGTAATACGGCTTGCCAGGCGCATCGGACAGGCTGTACTGGCGAATATGCGTATTGGCCTCGCCCGGAATGTCGAGCCGCACGCTGATATACTGCCCCGGCTCGAAGGCCGCGAGCGCCCCGCCGTCCGCCGGCACTAGATAGAACGACGTGACGACGTCGCTCTCCGCCACCTTGCGCGCGACGCGAAACGCTCTGAAGCCCGCCCAGCCGCCGTCCTGCTTTTCCGCATGCTCGTACATGCCTTCCTCAACTTGGATGAAGACGTTCGCGATGATGCCGTACGCCTCCGCCCAGGCACCCAGTATGTCATCCGTCGCCGCGTCGCCGAGTACGTCCTTAATCGCGCCCAGCAGATACTTGCCGACGATCGGATACTGATCGGCCTTCACGCCGAGGCTGCGGTGCTTGTGCGCGATCTGCTTCACGACCGGCAGGATCGATTCCAGCTTGTCGATGTGCAGCGCCGCGGCGTATACGACGTTGGCAAGCGCGGTCTGCTGCCTGCCCTGGCTCTGGTTCGCATGATTGAACAGATTCAGCAGCTCCGGATGCGCCGCGAACATGGTTTTGTAGAAGTGCTTAGTAATCGTCGTGCCGTGCTCCTCGAGCACGGGCGCCGTGGATTTAATGATCTCTATCGTGCGGGAACTAAGCATGTCAGTTCTCCTCGCTTTCATTACTTGGGATGAACCAAGTATATAAAAGCGGGGGGTCGCGCCTGTGTGATCTCGATCACACTAAATCGCAAGGATGTGTGAAGAGACGGCTAAGCCTTTCTCAGGTAAACGTTCAACCGTTCCGAAAATAAAAACATCGCAGCCGCCGAGAGTGCGAGGTAAGACGGGAATACGCCGATGGTCGAATGCGAGGCGAGAAAGCCGAGCAGCGGCGGCATCAGCGTGCTGCCCGTATAAGCGACGGCCATCTGGTAGCCCATGATGGACGGCGCATGCCGCTTGCCGAACCGGATCGGCGTCTCGTGCAGCATGCACGGATAGATCGGCGCGAGGCCTAAGCCTATGATCATCAAGCCCGCGAAGGAGAAGCCCGCCGGCAGCGGGAGGACGAGCAGCGCGGCGCCCGCGAGCGCCGTCGCCTGCCCGCAGCGGATGAGCGCGCGATTGCCGACCTTGAAGGTGACGAAGCCCGTAATCAGCCGGCCGATCGTGATGCCCATATAGTACATAGACACCCATTGCGCGGCGGTCGAAGCTGACAGGCCTTTGACGCCAACGAGATAGCTGCTGCCCCACAGACCGACGGTCGATTCGACGCCGCAATAGAACAAAAAGGAAACGAGCGCCAGCTTGACGCCCTTGACCTGCAGGGGCTTGACCGGCCTTGTATCGGCGTCGCCTTCCGGCAGGGCGGCGTCCTCCCCTTCCCGATGCGCGGAAGCGCTCCGGCGGCTCCGCGCCACGCGGTCCCACAAGGGCAGCGTGGCGAACAAAATGACGACGAGGACGAATTGAATCCCCGCCACGGCGAGGTACCCGTCTCTCCAGGAACCCGAGCCCGTTCCCGCGATATAGCGTGCCATGATCATCGGCCCCAGCGTAGCGCCGACGCCCCAGAAGCAGTGCAGCCAGCTCATATGCCGGGCTTCGTAATGCTCGGCCACATAGTTGTTGAGCCCGGCATCGACGGAGCCGCCGCCGAGTCCGAGCGGGATGGCGAAGAGGATGAGCCAGATCAGCGAGGGAGACTGGGAAAAGCCGAGCAGGGCCCCCGCGGTCATGACGCAGCTGATCGCCGCGACTTTTCCCGTGCCGAACCGCTTCAAGACGGCTCCGCTCGCCAGGCTGGACACGATGGTGCCCGCGGCGACGATCATATAAAGAACGCCCGCGGTCCCGAGCGGCGCGTTTATGTCTGCATGCATGACGGGCCACGACGCGCCCAGCAGCGAATCCGGCAAGCCCAGGCTGATAAATGCGAGATAAATAATCAATAAAAAGAAGGTTGCCATTCGCTTGCTCCTTTAAATCCGCATGCAGAAATCTGCAACTGGAAGTGAGTATGCTGGAAGATCTTAAGCCGCAATCATACGCTCGCGCCGGAGATCATCCGATGAAGCCCGAGACTCCGCAGCCCGTCCAGATAATCCTGCCGCCAGTCGCTCGCGGTCAGGTCAGGCAGATGCGCCGGCGGCACGTAGGCGGCACTTCGCTCCGCGATCCGGTCCAGCAGCGTCTCGCTTACCTCGTCCCGGCAAAATACGATCGTATGCGGGTTCAGAATCGCCGTGCAGGAGGCGACCATCCGGCTGACGGCATCCAGCTCCCTTTCGTTCATCCGGCCCGGCGGCGATGCATGAGCGCGATCCAGCGCCTGCGTAAAGTTCCGGTCCTCATACTGAGGCAGGAAGGACACCTCTCCGGCGAAAAAGGTGCTCCCGCGCACGATGTCCCCGTTCACGAGGATGCCGGCGCCCGGACCGTTCTGACCGAAGTACAGGTAGACGATCGACGGATTGACGTGCTCGCTTTTCTTTTCGTTGAAGCCCAGGACGGCGGCATTCATGTCGTTCTCAACGACGACCGGGATCCGGAACCGCTCCTCCAGATATCCTTTCAGATCGAAGTCGTGGAAAGCCTCGTAGCAAGGAATAAAAATGATTTTTCCGTTGTTTACCGCCCCGGGGACGCCGACCGCTATCGCGCGAATCCTGGGGTGCCGTTCGAGAATCTGCGCGATATACGCCGATAGCGTCTCCGCGTTCCCTTCGAGCAGGCTCGTAGTCGATCCCCGTTCCTTGGCTTCGCCCAGGCAATTGAAGACCGCGTAATGGGTCTCGTTCTTTTCCAGAAACAGGGCAAGACCCAGCATATGCTCGGGATTGTACGCATACCGCTGCGCCCGCCGTCCGCCGCTCGACTCGTCGAGTCCCGCCGCAACCAGCTCCCCTTCGCTCTCCATGTCGGACAGAAACTTGCTGATCGTCGGGAAGCTGATGCCCAGCATGGCGCTGAGCTCGACCTTGGTCATGCTGCCATGCGTGAGCAGCGCGGCGCGTATGCCGCTGTAGATCAGTCGGCTGCGGTCTTTGGGTGTCGCGATTCGTTCCTTCACGGGGTTACCGCCTTTCGCTGCGCCGACTTATTAAAACATTTTAATAAGTAGTTGTCGCAAGTTTAGCAGATGCGGCGCGTTTTGAACAGCACAAAAAGGAGGGGGCGAGCCCCCTCTCTCTCTGGATAGCGATATCCCTCATTCTTATTTCACCGCACCGACCGTAGCATCGGCTTGCTGTGTCGCCAGCTTGCGGTACACCTTCGCGTACACCCATACGGCGTTGATCAGCAGCAGCGCGCCGGTCAAGCCGAACACGTACCGAAGGCCGAACCACGCCGCGACCTGGCCGCCCAGCACGGAGCCGGCGAACACGCCGAGATATCCCGCGGACATGGAAAATCCGAACACCCTGCCCGTGATCTGCTGCGGCGTGATCTTTTTGAGCAGGATATTGACCGCCGGCGTGAGTCCGGCGGACGTCAGCCCCAGCAGGAAGCGCAGAATCATGAGCTGCCACGGAGCGGTGACGAACGCTTGGGGAATGAACAGCAAGCCCGCCACGGCGATCGATGCAAGCATGACCTTGTGCGCGCCGATCCGGTCGGACAGCTTGCCTAGCCGCGGGGCTGCGAAGATGTTGGCGAGGCCCGACGCCGAGAACGTAATGCCCGCGATCAGCGCGACATGTCCGGCACCGCCGGATAGATGCTTGATATATACGGTGAGGATCGGCTCGACCGAGTACAGGGCGATCGTAAGCACGAAAAAGGTGGCGAACAGGACGAGCGTGAGACTTTTCTCGGGAACGAGGCCCCAGATTTCCTTGAACCGAAGCACCCGTTTGTCCTCGCGCTCGAACGATTCCCGCACGAACAGCGCGGTCGCGACAAAAGCGACGAACAGCAGCGCGCCCGTGAAAAAAAACACGTCGCGCATCCCGAGGTTCTCGCCGATGAAGCCGCCGACCGTCGGACCGAGCAGCGATCCGGCGATGCTCGCCGTAGAGAGGGTAGCGAGCGCGTAGCCCGCATGCTCTTTATCCGTCTGCGTGGCGATCATGGTCGTGCAGGCCGTCCCGTAGCCCGTGATGACGCCTTGCAGCAGCCGGAGCCCGATCAGCACGTACACGTTATGCGCGAAGCCCATGCAGCCGATGACGATCGCCATGCCGAGGCTCGCGCGCAGCAGCATCGGCTTGCGTCCGAACCGGTCGGCCGCGTGCCCCCAGATCGGCGAGAAGATCGCCGACACGATAAACGTAATGCCGAACGCGAGACCGGACAGCTGGGAGACGTACGCCTTATCTTCAATGCCCAGATGCTGGATAAACAGCGGCAGCACCGGGGCGAGCTGGCTCATGCCTATGCCCGTGACGAACATCCCGAACCAGCATACGATCAGATTTCTTTTCCATATCGGCATAGCCGACAAGCCTTCTTTCAGCCGCGGGAACGGCAGCCGGTCCCGCGATTCGTTAGTTCAAGCCGTCCGCCCATTCGCCCGCGGTCAGCACGTCCGCCTGGCGCGGGAAAACTTTCTCGGTGAGCACGCGGTGCACTTCGGGGTCGGCATCGAGGCAGGCGTCAGAAAGCACCGTCAGAGCGAAGTCCCGGTCCGCCGCTTCCCGCAGCGTCGACAGCACGACGCCGCTCGTGGAGACGCCGCAGAGGACGAGCGATTCGATCCCGCGCGCTCGGAGAAGGACGTCGAGCCCGCTGCCCGCGAACGCGCTGACCCGAACCTTGGTGACCACAGGCTCGCCCGGCTCGGGCCGCACCTCGTCGAGAATCTGCGTGCCCGCGTCCTCGACCGTCGCGCCGCCGTATTGGGCCAGTCCGGCGAACATTTTATTGCCCGGATGAACCTCGGGATACCCTTCGCGGAAGGCGAGCCGGACATAAATGACCTGAACGCCGTGCGCTCGCGCCGCGCGAACGGCCGTCTGGAATGGCCGCCAACGCGCCTCGTCCATCGCGTATCTCGCGACGATCGACTGCTGCATATCCATGACGAGCAGCGCCGTCTTGCCGGATTGTCGTTCCATGTTGAACACTCCCCTGCACCATGATAATATTAACCGGAGAACTCTCCACTTGATATTAAGCGGAGACCTCTCCGCTGTCAAGCGCATGCCTATTCGCAAGCCGACTGAAAGGGGAAGCCAGCATGGACGATAAAGAAGAAGCAGCCCTGCGCCCGGAGCGGCGCGATGCCGCCGAGAACCGCCAGCGCATACTGGACGCTGCGCTTCGGCTGTTCAACAGGCACGGCGCCGGCCAGGTCAGCATGAACCAGATCGCGACCGAGGCGCAGATCGGCCCGGGCACGCTCTATCGCAGATACCGCAACAAAAGCGAGCTGTGCCTCGATCTGATGAAGGACAACATCGTCCTTCTTTTCGACGATATCGAAGCTTATCTCGAGACCCATCGCGACGGCTCGCCGAGCCTGCGGCTGCGGGGCATCGTGAGCCTGTTCGTCGGTTTCCGCGAGAAAAAGAACCAGCTGCTGGCGGGCGTCGAGGAGTCCCCGCCGGCCAACCGCACCAGGCCGAGAGCGCTCAGTCCGCTGTACGGGCAGCTGCACGAGATCCTGGTCGCGCAGTTCGAGGAGATGCGCGGATCCGCGCAGGCGAACGCCGTATTCAGAGCGGACATGCTGCTCGTGGCGCTCAGCAGCGAGTCCTACGCCGCGCAGCGGGACGTTCGCGGGCTGTCGCCGGAGGAAATCGTCGCGCAGCTCGAACTGACCTTTTTCCCGGAACGGAACTGACTGACGCGCCCGCGCCGACAAAATAAGCGCTCCCCGGACAATCGGAGAGCGCTCTGCCTTATGGCGCTATAAGGGCCTGTAGAGTCTTTCTAGTTTCCCATCCGGCGCTATGAACGCCGCATGCGTCTATCCCAACAACATCTCCGCCCCCGACTCCCCCGCGGCCGACAGCATCTCCTCGAACGCTTCCGGGCTCACCGGCCTCGAATAGAGATACCCCTGCCCCACCGGGCAGCCGTGCGCGACGAGCACCTGCCGTTGATGCTCGGACTCGATCCCTTCCGCGACGACGCCCAGGTTGAGGCCTAGCCCCAAGTCGATGATCGTCTTCAGCATGGACAGCTGGACGCGGTCGTCGATATCGTCGATGAAGGATTTGTCGATCTTGATCGTATCGACCGGCAGCTTCGGGATGATGAACAGCGACGAGTAACCCGTCCCGAAGTCGTCGATCGAGATGCTGATGCCCATCCTTCTGAGCGCGCGCAGCACGTCCGTGCTCTCCTTCACGTTTTGCATGATGCTCTCCGTGATCTCGAGCTCCAGGTAGGCGGCAGGCAAGCCCGTGCGCTGAAGGACGCTGCGGACCGACATGAGGAACTCTCGGTGCTGGAACTGGCGGACCGATACGTTGACCGATACGCACAGCGGCGGAAAGCCCTTGTCCTGCCAAGACTTGTTCTGCTCGCAGGCCCGCTCGAGTACCCAATCCCCGATCGCGACGATCTGGCCCGATTCCTCGGCGACGGGAATGAACTCCGCAGGGGAGACGACCCCGAGCTCCGGATGCTCCCAGCGAAGCAGCGCCTCCATGCCGATGATCCGCTTCGTCCGCAGCTCGACCTTCGGTTGATAGTGGAGCTTGAACTGGTTGCGCTCGATCGCCCGCCTGAGCTCGTGCTCCAGCTTCATTTTGCGAGCCATGATCGCGTGCAGCTCCGTGTTGTAGAACCGGAAGCTGTTTTTGCCGCTCTCCTTCGCCAGGTACATCGCCGCATCCGCGTATTTCAACAGGTCGTTGCTCGTACATCCGTTATCCGGGTAGATGCTGATGCCGATGCTCGGCGTCACGATGATCTCGATCTCCTCCCAACGGAACGGCTCCCGGAATTGCCCCAAAATCCGGTCTGCCGCGGCCGCGCACCAGGAGTTCTCGGCGTCGGTCAGAATGACGACGAATTCGTCGCCGCCCAGCCTGTAAAGAGGCGAACGGGCACCCACGCAGCGCCTCAAGCGTTCGGCGGTCTGAACCAGGATGAGGTCCCCGGCATGATGCCCCAGCGTATCGTTGATCACCTTGAAGCGGTCGAGGTCGATCAGCAGCAGTCCGGCCCGCACGCCCGCTTTGCCGATGATTCGTTCCAGATCCTGCTGGAAGCTGATTCGGTTCTTCAGGCCCGTGAGCGGATCGTGATAAGCCAGGTAGCGGTACTCGCCCATCAGCTTGTTCAGGACGCGCATCATGCGGAGCTGGCGCCCCATGACCAGCAGGAATAGCAGCAGCAGACCCAAGCTGAGCGCATTGAAGTCCCAATGACTGCTAAGCACGAAAAGGATGACCAGGACGGCGATGCTGGCGTACGTGAAAAAAGATTCTTTAATCTGCGCGTCCGGCTCGCGCTCCTGCATCGGATCCGTCTGTCCCTCTCCCGCATAGCGGCCGCCCAGTCCGATCAGCAGTAAGGCAAGCACCCAAAGCACGTCTACGAACTGGCCCGAGTACTGCTCTTGTTGCTCCGCGAGGTAGGCGTAACCGATGTCGCCCGCTACCTGTGACAGCATGCCCCAGACTACGAACAGCATCGAGCTGGTCAGCGCGCCCTGCTGCAGCAAGGAATAGTAAAGGATAAGGGTAATCAGGAAGATGCTCAGCGACGCCAGGGGGTAGACGACGGAGAGCAGCGTGACGAACGGCGATTCGTCGGCGATGGAGATGATCGGATTAATCACGAAGTGGACGCTGGCGCTGGTGGCCGTAACCGTAAAAACGATGATATTGAATACGTATCCGGCCCGGCCCGAGCGGCCGTGAATTTGCCTGTATTTGCAGAACAGCGCTGCGAGATAAAAACAATATGCGATTAGCCAGAAAATGTATGAGAAGGCGGAATACTCGGTCGCCATCGATGCAAGCTGCTTGTAGAGCAGCTGAAAATTCGAAAATGTGTTGAAGATTAAGCCGATGCCGAGCAGCAGCCAAAATCTGCTGGGGTTGCCGGTCAGTCTCAGGCCGGTCCTCAAGGTCCAATAAGCGCCGATTGCGCCTGCCGCGATCTGCAGCATATTCGAGCCTAAGACGCGCATCCAAGTATCATCCCAATAAATCAGATACCAGCTTCCGATGGCTGCAGTGAATCCGGCTAACAAAAATAAAGGCAAGCGTCCAGAACGTAACATAGTAATCCCTCACGATGACTAGAGAATGTGCAGCGATGCAATCGAGGAAATACATGGTGAAACCGCGTTTATTGCGAATAAATGAAAAGGCTATTCCCCACGGAAATAACCTGTCTTCTACAGATATTCCTTGGCGGCCCGGCGACCGTAGTTTCCCTTAGGCCCGTAGCTTTGCGTCCTCGCCTTTCGGCGAGTTTGCCTTTCACAAGACTCTTCAATTGGTTATATACTATCATTTTTCATACCAAATACATAGAACTATTTTCCTATAAAAGAAAAGATTTCGCTACCATTTCAATAGGCGGATGGCGATACGCGGAGGCGGCTTTTATTCATATAATGGGATACGAACGGAGGGGAGCGTCCTTGAGCAAACCCGGAGTATCCATTGTAGCTTGCACGAACCGTCCCGAATTTTTCGCCAACGTGCTGGATAATTACATGCGGCAGCGTTATGCGCCCAAGCAAATGATCGTTATCGTTAACAAAGACGGCATCGATCTGAAAGCCCTGCGCCGGCAGGCAGCCCGCTGCCCGGGCGTCACCGTCTACCGGGTGCCCGAGAGAATCTCCCTCGGCCAATGCCTCAACTGCGGCATTTCCAGGGCCAAGTACCCGCTCATCGCGAAGTTCGATCACGATGACTACTATTCGCCGTATTACCTGAACGAACAGGTCCGGGCGCTTCTGCGAACCGGCAGCTCCGTCGTCGGCAAGCATGCCTGCCTTGTCTACCTTGCCGCGAGCCGCCGGCTGATCGTCCGTTCGCCCGGCGAGCGGCAGCGCTTCATGAATTTCGTGCAGGGAGGCACGATCCTGTTCCGCAAAAAAGTGCTGAAGGACGCACGGTTCGCCGACATCTCCTTGGGCGAGGACGTGCGGTTCCTCCGAAGCTGTCGGAGAAATGGGCATCGGGTGTACGCGACCTCGCCTTACAACTACGTCTATGTCCGCCGCAAGGACAAAAGGACGCATACGTGGCGGGTGGAGGACCGTTACTATCTGAAGGGAAGCACCCCCGTCGCGGTGACGGATCGTTATCGTGCGTACGCGATTCGAAAGGCTTGAGCGTTGTCGGGACCAGCGCGCTTCGCTGAAGCGGGGTACTGAGTTCGAGGCTGCGTGTGGGTATAGCGATGCGGCGCATTCTTATTTGATCCGAAAGGCCCCACTGCGGGAGAATAACGATGTGCGGCATTCTTATTTGACCGGACATACGCGGAAGCGCGACAGTCATTTTCAGCAAATCAGGCCATCCCCTGCGGGATGGCCTGATTCATTGCCGTCAGCCTGAAGCATGATAATTATGCCGTCTTTGCCCGCGCTTCCGGCGCGGGAAGCGCCGCGCGCCGGCGGTGGTGCAGCATGACGTAGAACAGCACCGACAACAACGCGATCGAGCCCGCGCCGGCGTACATCATGCGATAATCCGAGACGGAGGCGATCACGCCCATAACGTATGAGCCGACGCCGTAGCCCAGGTCGAACATCAGAAAAAACGTGCCGGTCGCGCTGCCTCTCCGGTGCTCGGGCGCCAGCTTGATCGCCAGCGTCTGGAAGCAGGGCAGCAGCGCCCCGTACCCGATACCCATCGCGGCGCCGGTCAGCAGCACGGCGACCGCGGAGTGCGCCTGGCCGAGCACGATCATGCCGATCGCGAACAGCGCGATGCCGGGGTAATACAGGTAATGCTCCTTGTACCGGTCGAACACCCGCCCGATGACGGGACGGGAGGCGACGATCATCACCGCGAACACGACAAAAAACAGCGCCGTGACATGCGTCTGATGAATCTCCTCGGTAAAGGCCGCGAAAAAGCCGGACAGCGAGCTGTAGGCGAACGATACGACGAAGCCGACGATCGAGATCGGCAGCGCCTTCGGCTCGATCACGTCGCTCCAATGCAGGCGGCCCTTCTTCGCCCCGGTATTTGCCGCCACAGGCGCGGCGGGCCGCTCCGGCTCCGGCCTAGTCCCGGTCACCCGCATGCCAATCGCAAACGCGAGCGACAACGCCGCGATGACGCATACCGCAAGCAGCAGCACGTCCACGTTTTTGTCCTTCCACAGCCACAGGCCGAGCGCCGGCCCGATCGCCATCGCGATGCTCATGAACATGCTGTAGTACCCGACGCCTTCCCCCTGACGCGTGCGGGGAACGAGCGAAGTGGCGGCCGCGCTCGAAGCGGTCGACGCCACGGCATAGCTGACTCCGTGCACAAGGCGCACCGCGAGGAACAGCAGCATCCCTTTTGCGCCGAAATAAGCGATGCAAGCCGCCAGGAAGACGGCCAAGCCGATTACCGTCATCCTTTTTTTGCCGAACCGGTCCGCCCACATGCCGGACAGCGGCCTGCCGAGCACGCCTCCGACGACGTAGATCGTGATCGCGAGGCCCATCTGCTGCTGACTGCCATGCATGCTGTCCTTCACGTAAAGCGGAAAGGCCGTGGCCAATATATAAAACGTCAAAAACATAAAAAAGCTGCTCAAACAAACGACGACAAAGTCCCTCGTCCATATTTTCTCCTTGATCACAGCGGTAGGCTCTCCAATCTCCTCATAAAGCTTCTCTAGTGTGCAAACATTATAAGCCTCGTCAATTCATCATGTATAATACTAATTTTATGATAAATTGATCACATCAACGTTATATAAGGAGCGCGATCAAGCGGTGGAGTTTTTGCAGCTCAAATATTTTCAAGCCGTAGCGAGGCTCGAGCATATTACGAAGGCCGCCAAGGAGCTTAACGTGTCCCAGCCCTCGCTGAGCAATGCGATCGGGCGGCTCGAAAAGCGGCTCGGCGTGCCGCTGTTCGTGCGCCAGGGCCGGCAGGTCAAGCTCAATGCGTTCGGCAAAACGTATCTGAGACGCGTCGAGCAGGCGTTTCTCGAGCTGGAGGAGGGCGAGCGCGAGCTGGCGGACATGGCGGGACCCGATCATGGCATCGTCTCGATCTCGGTGACGCTCCCCTATGTGCTGCCGACGCTGCTCAAGGACTTTCTGACCGCGCATCCGCATGTCCGGATCATCCAGCATCAGCTCGGCTCCGTACTTGAGATGAAGATGAAGCTGGCAAATGCCGACATCGACTTCTGCGTCTCTTCGACGCCGATCTCGGGCCCCGATATCGAGTGGCTGACCCTGGCGGAAGAGGAACTATGCCTGACCGTGCCCAGGCGGCACCGGTTCGCTGGGCGAGAGCGCATCGCGCTTGCCGAAGCGGCCGACGAGCCCTTCATCGCGCTGTCGCCGAGGTCCAACTTCAGGGAAATTACGGACAGCTTCTGCCGTCAGGCGGGTTTCGAGCCGCATGTCGCCTTCGAGCTCGAAGAGGTGAGCGCGATCCAGACGCTCGTCGAGATGGGGCTGGGCATCACCTTCACCCTGCCGCTCTCGCTCGGCAACCGGGCTTCGAGCCCGGACACCGTCCAGGTGAAAATCGCGGAGCCGGTCTGCCGGCGGACGTTCGGCATCGCCTGGAACAAGAAGCATTACCTCTCCGAAGCCGCCGTGCACTTCCGGCAGTTCGCGATCCAGTTTTTCGGAAAGCTGTAGCGAACGCAAATAAACGACTGCTCCCGCGAGGGAGAGTCGTTCATGCGCCATCCGAGCAACTATAAAGTCCGCCCCAGCGCCTCCACCAGATCCGGCCTGAAGGCGGTGCCGGAGAGCTTGCGTATCTCCTCGTAAGCCTCCGTGCGGGACATAGCCCTTCTATAGGAACGTTCCGTCGTCATCGCCAGGTATACCTCCGCCAGGCCAAGCATCTGGGAGAGCATCGGGATTCGGTCCGCCTTCAGGCGGTAAGGGTAGCCAGTACCGTCCACCCGCTCATGATGGTACAGGAAGGCGTTCTGAATCTCGGCGAACCCCGGCACGCCTTCGCACAGCTCCTTGGCCATGAAGCAATGCTCCTTGACGACCTCCAGCTCGAACCCGGTCAGCTTGCCTTCCTTTTCGAACATATAATCCGGCAGCTTCACCCGGCTGACGAAGTGCATCAGCGACAGCAGCTCGATCTCCCAATCCTGCCTGCCCGCGCCGCCGCATTCCGCATACAGCGCCTTCATGAGCGCGCTCATCCGCTCGATCTCCGCGCGCGAGGTCTGCGTCTTGCGCTCTCCGACGGGGATGAAGCACTGCAGCATATTGACCAGCTGCTGCCGCTGCTGCCGCAGCGCGCGCGCCTCCGCATGCCGTTCGCGCTGACCGTGCGCCGCCAGGACGATCGCGCCGAGGACCGTGCTTCCCGCGACAAGCGAGATGCGCGAGACCGCGGTCAGGACGGAATCGCCGGTCTCGATCGCGGCGGCAGGCCACCCCATGCATGCAGCGGCAGCGAACGATGGCAAGAAAAAGAGCACGTAAACGGCGTATGCCTTCGCGTTCGTCAACAGACTAGCCGCAACGGGCAGGAAGACGAGCGGCACCCAGGACGGCCAGGGCCACGGCGGGACATACGCGGCGGAGGCGACAGCCAGCAGCGTAACGAGCAGCAGCGCGACGAGCCGGACAGTCCTGCCGTCCCGCCCGCCGAGGCCCAAGCCATAATACGCGCTCCAGGCCAAGACGGCAAGGCAAGCCGATACGACCGCGTAAGTCAGGGATTCGCCATCCCTACGGACGGCAGCGTCCGCGAACCCCGCCAGAGCCGCCAAGGATTGCATGCATCCGGCTAATGCCAGGATCATGCGGTGAACCGGCAGCGTGACCAGCTTATGGAGTCTCACGCATTTCCCTCCCGACGCCCGACGCATTCTCCCGCGCTTGGAAAAAGACGCGCCCCTCCATGACTTGTCCGATGGCCGCCAGGATTTCTTCCGGATCCGTATCCTTCATCAGATAGCCGTCCACGCCCGCCCCGGCGGCCAGGTAAATATCCTCGCAGTCGTCGTAAGCCGTCAGAATGACGATCTTGATGGACGGGTCGCCCTCCTTCAGCCGACGCGCGACCTCGATGACGGGCAGCCCCGGCATTTTCAGATCGGTGACCAAGAGCTGCGGACGCAGCGTCCCGGCAAGCGCGAGCGCTTCATCCCCGTCGGATGCCTGTCCGAGCACGCGATAAGCGCCGCTGCCCGCCAGCAGCAAGTACAGGCCTGTCCGCGCACTATCGCGGTCGTCCGCGATCACGACGCTATGCATGCGCCATGCTCCTCTCCCGCGGAATCGCGGCCATAATCGTCGTCCCCGCCGGATTGCCGGCCGCGATCGAGAACGTCCCGTTCAATCCCTGAATGCGGCTCGCCATACCCCGCAGGCCATGCTTGCCTGCAGCCGCCGATTCGGCGTCCTGCCGGATTCCCTTGCCGTCGTCCTCGACGAGGATCGTCCACTGGACGCTCGTCACTTCCAAGCGGACCCGGAGCCTGCCGGCTTCGGCATGCTTGATGACGTTGTTCGCGGCTTCCTCGATAAAGTGGTAGATCGCCTCTTCGAGCTCGATCCGCTCCTGGGGCGCCCTGCCGGCGTTCTCAAAGACGAGCGTCACGCCCGTCCGGTCCGTGATTCGCCGCAGCATTTTTTCGATCGCATCCAGCAGGTTGAACCGCCGCTTCTCGCCCTTCAGCTCTTCGATCAGTCCGCGGACGTCGCGGTGGCTGTCCTTGACCTTCTTCTCGATCTGCGTCACCAAACGAATCGCTTGGCCGGAGTCGTCCTTTTGAAGCGCGCTCCTCAACTGGTACAGCTGTACCGAGCAGAAAAACAGCTCCTGCGCGATGCCGTCGTGAATCTTCTGAGCGACGGCGCTCCGCTCCGCGGCGATCGCGCGGTCGCGCATCGTCCCGAGCCCCCGGTTCAGGTCATAGTCGGCTTCGAACTTCATCATGACCAATCGGAGATACACCTTTTGAATGACAGAGAGCCCTTCCTGCTCCGCCTCGATCAGGAGCCATCCGTAGGCGTCGCCGCGCCGGTCGCGAAGCGTGCGGACATACAGCGAGGCCGTCTCTCCGAGCGGCGTGACGATCTTCGCGTATGTCTTGTCGGCGGCCGGCGGGTTCCGGGCGATCGTATTCGCGTAATACGCATGGATCCAGCTCGGGTTCGGATCGCTGCCGACGGATGCGCCGACGCAGAGCCAGACGCCCTGCCTGCCGAGCAGCCGCTTGAGCAGGTCTTCGGCGTGACGGGCCGCCGTCCATGGCCCCGCGTCCGCGACGGCCAGCCGGGGGGAGGCATAGATCGCGGTCAATTTTCGCAGGTGGGCGGTCCAGCCCTTGCGCATGGCATGAACGATAATCGCCGTCGCGTAGAAGAGGAGGAGATAGGTGAAATAAACCTGCCGAGCCGACGCGTATTCGTTGGCTGCCGTCCCGCCAAGCAGTGCGAGCGGCACGGGAAGCGCGATCAGATAGAGCAGCGTCGCCGCGTAAAATGCAGTCCATCGCATAAAGGGCTTCAACAGAGCGAGGCCTGACAGGCTATAAAAAACGAACGGCCCGGTCAAGCCTCCCGCGGCATATAACAATATCGGTTGAAAAAGGAGGTCGGCACATACGACCGCGGCAGAAGCGCGGCTCTTGAGCTTGCTCAGCCACAGGCAGGCGCAGACGGCCTGAAGAAGCGCAGCTGCGCCGATCACGCTCGCGCTGCCGGGTTCGGTCTGGCCGGCGTATAGAATCAGGCCGATTGCAAACAGCATCCACCTGATGCCAAGCGCGAGGTAGAGGCCAAATTTCCCATAAACCGACATCATTAAATTTTCTCCCAGAAAATTCCGAATGTTTATAGTAAAATAGTCTCTGCTCAGCTACAATGGTAACAAACGTATAAATAGGCTTAAATGACTAGATTTGATTATAGCACATGGATTCGAATTCGTTCGATGGGGGAATTCAGAAATGCTCAAATTGATGATCCTGGACGATCATCCGCTCGTTCGCCAGGGCATCCGGGGAATCGTATCGGTGGACGGCAAGGCCGACGTCGTCGGCGAGGCATCGACCGTGCAGGAAGCGCTCTCCGTCATGGAGCGGATGCTGCCCGATCTGGCGATCGTCGATCTGAATCTCGGGGGCGTCAGCGGACTGGAATTCATCCGGCAGGCAGGCGAGCTGGGATATTCGTGCAAATATCTCATCCTGACCTCCTCCGCTACACGCGCCGAGCTGCAGACGGCGCAGACACTTGGCGTCGACGGCATCTGTCTTAAGGAAGCGCTTCCGGAAGATTTGCTGTACGCGGTCGACGTCGTCGCGCGCGGCCGCAAGTACTACGACCCCCTGTTCATGGACAGTCTGATGGACAGCGGACCCACGGCCGAAGAGCGTGCCTTCGCCGAATTGACGCCCAAGGAGCTCGAGGTGCTGGTCGCGCTCGGACGCGGTTGCTCGAACAAGGACATCGCCAGAGCGCTATACATTACGGAGTTCACGGTAAAAAAACACGTCAGCCAGATTCTGTGCAAGCTGAATCTCGCAGACCGCACACAGGCCGCGCTGTACGCGCTGACCAAAGGGCTTGTCCGGTTCGAACTGGCTTCCGTGTAGCGAATGCTGCAAGCATGCTGCGCACCCTCGAATACATTACAGCTTCAGCGGCTTGCTGATCTTATGGAACGGAACCAGCGACATCAGCGCATAGCCTTTGATATCGCTGATATGCACCGTGCCCAGCTTGGGGTCCCGGCTGTCGAGGCTGGCTCCCGGAGTACGGTTGTCCCCCGCGACGAATAGATCGTCCTTCCCGACGGTCTGCTCCGCCATATCTTCCGAAGTCCCGTACGTATACAGCTCCACGAGCGGCACCTCGTTGACATAAGTGACGCCTTCCCTGATCGCGACGCGATCCCCGCCGACCGCAATGACCCGCTTCACGATGGTATAGCCGAGACGATCGTCCTTGACGGTGACGACGTCTCCGTATTCGGGCGCGCCGAGGAACAACGACAGCTTGTCCACCAGGAGCACACTCCCGTTCTGCAGCGTCGGATCCATCGAATGGCCGGAAACGCGCGTCAGCCCGATAAGATTATGGAGGATGAGCATCGCGACGGCGAGCAGCAGCACAAATCTGACCCATCCCCATACGCCGTTCTTCTTTTTGGCTGCCGAAGCCCGTGACGCCCGGGGCTTCAGGATTGCCGCTTCTTCTGTCATATCCGGAAGGCACCGCCTTGAAAATTAAGAATCGTAAACCGCGTCCGCGACGGACGGGGAACCTTGCGTCTGCGGCGTTTGCGGGGCTCCCGGCCCGTCCCTCGCTTCGGCCGGCGCTTCCCCTGCAGGCCGGTCGGCCGGCGGCACATAGGATTCAGCCGGCGGCGCGTAGGATTCGGCCAGCGCGCTCATCGCCGCCTTGGCGCTGTCCGCGATCGTCAGCAGCTTGCGCCGAATCTGCTCGCGGTCCTGCGTATTGTCGATGCTCATGCCCGCGATCAGCGCGTCCGCATATTGCTCGATCGCCTGCGCGTACAGCTTTTTCTGCTCGTCGGTATAGGCGTCGAGCTCCTGCGAGGAAGCTTCGAGTCGCAGCTTTAATTCTTCCTTTAACCGGGCCTTTTGCTTGTCGGTCTCGGACGACACGGACTGCGCCAGGCTTTGCATGGCGATATCCGTCTTCTTGCCGAACCAGGACGAGAGCGTGCCCGCGATATCCGCGTCCGCGTAAGCCATGCCCGTCGTCGCTGCGACGGCGACCGTTAAAGAAACAATTACAACTGCGACCTTCCTCCGAATCCCGGAGGCTTTGGCCTTTTCTTTTCTGCTTTTCATCGCGCTTCTCCTTTCGTACCCGGGTATCGATCTGCAAAGAACCGGAAGCCCCGCGCCGGGGCTTCCTTCGTCTTCGCGGCGCAGCGCGATATTATTGAATGCCTTGTACGATCGCGTCCAGATCGTTCAGGCTGTCGGTCAGCAGTTGGTCGCCCTTCGCATCGATCGCGGTCTTCGCTTCGGCCACGCCTGCATCCGTCAGCGTCTTCAGTTCGGCTTCGAGCGATGCAATCTTGCTGTCGAGGTTCGCTTTAACTTCGGCCGTCGCAGTTGTTTGCTCGCCGGCGAGGAGCGCTTGCAGCTCGGACTTGGTCGACGCGATCTCGACGTTCAGCGCGTTGACCGCTTGCGTCTTCGTGACCCCGACTTTCTCGTCAAGACGGTTCAGGTACGTATTCTTGTGGTTCTTGATGGCGTTGTTCAGCGCCTTCTTGTCTTCGGCGCCGATCGCGTCGACAGCCGCGTTCGCGGTGCCGTTCGTGGCAGCTACGAAAGCGTCGTACTCGCCCGGCATGCTGCTTGCGATCGCGCCTTGGGCAGAGTTGATTTGGTTCGTATATTGCGTGACTTGGCTGTTGATCGACTGTTGGACGGAAGTCGTCTTTGCGTTGCCCGCATCGCGGATATCGCGTTGAGCCTGGCCCTTCGTGTTCTCGACCGCAGCCGCATGCGCAGTCTTCTGCGTGCTGTAGTAGTTGGCGAAGTCGCCGGATACGGCAGCCTTTACCGCGGTGGAAGCCGTGGAGTACCAGCCTTGCAGCTGGGAGCCTGCGTCCGTTGCCGCGAATGCCGTTCCCATGGATGCGACCATTCCGACTACGATGGCGCCGACCGCTACTTTGCTCTTGATTCGTTTCATTGTTTATTCGTCTCCTCTGTTATGGTTTTATCGATTTATGGTAGTCCTGCTTAATTCCCGCTTGCCGCATAGCCCTTGGCGTCCAGCTCGCCCGTCATCTCCGAGATCGTGTCCGCCGCAAGCTTCTCGAGCTGATCGCTCTTCTCGGCCGTCTCGTCCACCACGTAAGACGCGAGCCGGTCGTGCATCTCGGCTTTGGCCGAATCGGCTGCAGCGTCCAGTTCGCTCGCGTAAGCTTCTCCAGCCGACCGTATCCCGGCCCCGGCCTTCTCGCCGCCGGCCCGCGCCGCTTGCCCGAGCGCCGCTTCCGCCTGCGCCGCCGATCGCTCCGCCGCATTCTCCGCGCGTTCTGCCGCTTGCGCCGTCTGCGCTTCGGTTTCGTCCGCGATCCCCTTTTTTGTCTGCTGCGTAAGCGCCTGATACCACTTCAGTACAGGCCGTCCTTCGTCGGATTGCGCGTGGATGCTGCCCGCCGCCAGCGATAGGGAGATCCCCGCCGAAGCGACGATCCATTTCCACCGATTCCGTTTCATGGGATGCCCTCCTCGGCGCGCGGCGCTGTCTTGCTAAATTCATTGTAAGGGGATTGGAAATCGAACGCCTCACTCGTAAGTGTTATCAATTGGTGATCGTTGGAGGGTATCGTTAGGTAGACTTTCGTACCATACACCGCGTGTGACGTGGTTTTGTATCGGTGTGGATCGGCTGCATGAAGGCGTTCATTGCGCAAGGCCGGCCGAAGTTGTTCCTACTTAGGAACGACGAGCCCCTCCATGCGCAAGGCGCCCAAACGCTCCTCCCTCCGCTCGATCCTGCCTGCCTCACAAACAAAAACCGCCCCGCAGTCCGTAATCGGACTTGCGGGACGGCTATCGGTCGGGCGGCTCGCTTGGCGCCCGAACAGGATTGCTCCCAACCTTTCGCCTCACTCCGTGCTCTGCCGCACCGGCAGGCTCCCCTTCCGCTGTGCGAGAATCTCGGGAATGTGCAGCTCGCGCAGGACGGCGGTCACCTCCTGCACGCTGTCCTTGCCGAATTTCTTCAGGATGCTGTGCACCTGCGACTTGAGCGTCGAAGGCTCGACGTGGCGCATCTTGCAGATCTCCTGGCGGTTGTAGTCCTTGAGCAGCAGGTCTAGCACCTCGAGCTCGGTCGGCGTGAGCATGGTGAGAATATGAAAATTGCGCAGCAGGCTGTCTTCGGCCGTCTTGATGCGCTTGAACTCGCGCGTAATCTTGCCGGCGATGTTGGCGTGCAGCGAGGGCATGTCGTAGTAGGCGTCCTTGACGGCGCTCAGGATGGCGTCGGCCGGCATGTTCTTGAGCAGATAGTTGGTGACGCCCAGCTCGAAGGCGCGGAACACGGCGTCGTCGGTCTCGCACACGGTCAGCATGACGACTTTGATCTCCGGCATATACGCCAAAATCTCCGACGTCGCCCGCATGCCCGCCTGCTTGTCCTCCAGTTCGATGTCCATGAGGATGATATCCGGCCGGTACAGCGCCGCGAGCATCGTCCCTTCGTAGCCGCTGGCCGCCCGCCCGACGCACGCGATCTGCGGATCCTTGGACAGGATCATCTGATAGCGCTTGGCGATGAGATTGTCGTCTTCTACGATGAGCACCTTGATGATCGGCTCGCTCATGATGTCTGCTTCCCCCTATCGCTTGGAAGTCCGGAGCAAAGGCATGACGATGCGGAACGCGCTTCCCTCTCCCGGCTTGCTGTCCGCGGCGATCTTGCCGCCGTGCGTGGTGACGATGGCGTGGCAGAGCGACAGGCCCATTCCCCAGTTCGTCGCCGTCGGCTTGGAGGAGAAAAACGGCTGGAAAATCTGCTCGAGCTGCGCCGCCTCGATGCCGGTGCCGTTGTCCCGGACGATCAGCTCCACCCACTTGTTTTTGCGCTGAATCTCGATCTCGATCCGTCTTGAGTTCTCCGGCACATGCGCCAAGGCGTCCGCTGCGTTGGACAATATATTTTCAAGCGCCTGCGAAAAATAGTAACGGTCCGCCATCAGCGTCAGCTGCTGCGGTCCCGGCACGTAGCTCACGTTGATGTGCTTCAGCGCGAGCTTCATCTCGCCAAGCGTATCGGCCACCAGCTCCTGCAGGTCGACCGGCTCCAGCTCCATTTTGGACTTCAGCGTCTTCTGATGCACGACATCCAGTCTATCATAGATGCTCCGGCACCGTTCCTCGATGACGCGGACTTCCTGAACGATGTCCGGCGACTTGTCCACCATCGCCTCGAGAAACTCCGTCTGCGCCATGATGGCGAGCAGCTCGTTTTTCATATAGTGGCTGAATACCCGCGAGGTCAGCACCGCCGAGTCGATATTGCGGGAGATGACCGTCTCCTGGTTGCGGATGCGGTTCTGGATGCGCGCGTACTTGTAGATACCGTACAGGCTGATGAACAGGCAGAAGCCCGCGATATAAGGGAGCAGCGCGTACATCGACGGCTTGCCGACGAGGTTGATCGGCTTGAACCGGATGAACCTTGCCGCCTTCGACACCGTGATCAGGACGTCCGGCGCCCAGAAGTTCACGTAGTAATAGGTAACCTGCAGCGAAACGTAGCTGATGAGGATCATCCCGATGTTGCTGCGGATCTGCCGGACCTTGGGCGCGTCGAACCAGGCGTAGGCCATGAGGAAAATGCCCGCCGCGATATACAGCGTATTGACCGCGAAGGTGACATGATGGACCGCTTCGTAGGCCGATATGAAGCCCCGGGCGGTCATGCGCGCGGGATAAAGCCGATAATACAGGCCAGTATAAAAGGACGGATCGTACAGCACGACCTGTACGGCGCAGGGGATGGCGAGCAGCGGCAAGATCCGCCGCCCGGTCCGCGGAGACACGCTGAACGCGAAATAAATCGCGGAGCACAGACCCGTATACAAAAACGCCATCGCGAAAAAGTTCAGGATGCGAATAAGCAAGTAGCGGGAGACCGGCAAAAACATCAATTGGTTCTGGACGCTGCGGCTGATGCCGAAATAGTCGTACAGGCTATAGTAATAATAAGCGTCCTTGGACATATAGGTCATGATCGCGCTGACGACCAGCAGGAAAGAAAGCCCCATGCCCAGCATGAGCAGCGTCGCCTTCGTGTATTTCTGCTGGGTCAGGCAGAAGACCGCGATCGCGATAAAGAGGATAAACATAAAGAAGATGAACATGACGCTCAATCCTTTGCGTTTGCCTGCGTTATTTTTGTCCAATTTGATCTATTGTAAACACTTCCGAGCCATGCGGAAAGGTTGAAGTTTTATCCCCCTGCTCGTTTCTCCCCGCCTGCTCGAAGCGCTGCCTGAGCGGCTCCGTCTCCCGCCCTGCGCGGTCTCGCAGCAGGAAGCCTGCCCGCGGGCGGCTGATAAAAGATCAACCTTATGCGCGCGCAGCGTTCGGTCTAGTATGGAGACATCACCAATTAAACGCTGGAGGGGTTCACTTGAAGATACAGAAGAGCAAGGCCGGACTGCTGCTGGTCGCCGCGCTCGCGGTAGGCGCCGCAGGCTGCGGCTCGAACGGCAATGATGCGGCGAGCGGCGAGGCCAATCAAGAGAAGGTCACGCTGGAGTATTACACCTGGACGGACGAAGCCGACTACATGCAAAAGATTGTGGACGCTTTCAACGCCCAGAACGCCGACATCGAAGTCAAAATGAACACCTACAGCAACGACGCGGACGAGTATAACACCAAGATCATGACCAACCTGTCCGGCGGCTCCGAGATGGACGTCTACAGCATGAACGGCACGGCCGGACTCGGACTGTACGCTTCCAAAAACCAGCTCGTCGATCTCACGGACCGCATCAAGCAGGCGAACATGGACATCGGCGCGTACGGTCCGAGCTACCAGGATATCACCAACGTGCTGACGGACGGCAAGTATTATGCGCTGCCGTACCGCACTTCCCAATGGGCGCTTTTCTACAACAAGGGGCTCTTCGACAAAGCCGGCATTCCTTATCCCGAGAAATTGACCTGGGACGAATACGCGGAGCTGGCCAAAACGCTGACCAAGGGCGAAGGCGCGGACAAACAGTGGGGCGGCTACTTCGCCGACTGGATCACCGCGCCGCTGGGCGCGCTGCAGAAGGGCAGCACCATCCTGGACGACAACCTGGACGACGTCGCCGGCTGGCTCGATTATCTCGACCGCATTTACGAAAAGGACCAGTCCCATATGAGCTACAAGCAGATGAAAGCCGAGAGCGTCGACTGGATCAAGCAGTTCGAGAGCGGCAACGTCGCCATGCTGGTCAACGGGGAATGGACCGTGAACATGCTGAAGGCGGATATCGCGGCCGGCAAGACGGATATCGAATACGACATGACCCTGCTGCCGCAGCCGGCAGGCCTGAACGAGCCGACGACCGTCGGCGGCGTCAGCACCTTCATGGGCATCAATCCGCGCAGCAAAAACCAGGATGCCGCCTTCAAGTTCGTGCAGTTCGCCACCGGCGAGCAAGGCGGCTCCATCATGGCGGAGTCGAGCGTCCTGCCCGCCTACTCGAACGACAAGACGAAGGATGCCTTCCTCGCCGCGACCGGCTTGCCGGGCAGCAGCGCCTTCTTCGAGGCTAAGACCGTCGTCGAAAATCAGCCGATCCCGCAGATCGACGAAGTGAACGGCGTGTTCGGCGAGCAGCGCGACCTGTTCCTGTTCCATGAGCAGGACGCCAAGAAGACGATCGAGACGTTCATGGCCCAGCGCCAGCCGATTCTCGACAAGTAAAAGAGTTGGCAGAGCGGCTGTCCGACGCGCGAGCGCAGGCAGCCGCTCTGCGATGAAGGGAGCGTTAAGCCGATGAACAGACGTCTTCAACCCCTCAAGGCTTACGCGACGGGGACGCTATTCATTCTGCCGGCCCTCGTCCTGTTCGCCGCGTTTATTTTTATCCCCCTGCTCTACGGTCTCTTCATGAGCTTCACCGACTACGGGGGCTTCAATCTTAAACCTAATTTCACCGGCTTGGACAACTATAAGAAGCTGCTGCAGGACGACTACTTCGCCGTCTCTCTCAAGAACAATCTCGTCTATACCCTCCTGTTCGTACCGCTCACGGCGGCGTTCGCCCTGTTCTCGGCCATGGCCCTGAACGCCGTTCTCCATCTGCGCCGGTATTTGCGCATGGCCTTCTACTTCCCGCAGATCACCTCCATGGTGTCCGTCGCAATCGTCTGGGGGCTGCTGTTGAACCCGATCCGCGGGCCGGTCAACCAGGTTCTGAAAGCCCTCGGCATTTCTCATCCGCCGGAGTGGCTCATGTCCTCGCAATGGGCGCTTATCGCCGTCGTCATCGTGGCCGTGTGGAAAAGCTTCGGCTACTACATGATCATCCTTCTCGCGGGCATCCAGGGCATTCCGGAATACCTGTACGAATCCGCCAAGCTCGACGGCGCCGGCGCCTTCAAGCGCTTCCTCTACGTCACGCTGCCCAGCCTGTCGCCGACGCTGTTCATGGTGCTCGTGCTGACCGTCATCAATTCGTTCCAGGTGTTCGATCTCGTGTCGGTCATGACGGACGGCGGACCGGGACGCTCGACCAACGTGCTCGTGTTCCGAATCTATCAAGAAGCGTTCATCCACTACCGGATGGGCTACGCGGCAGCCATGTCCGCGGTGCTGTTCCTGATCATCATGGTCGTGTCCATCGTGCAATTCCGGCTCGAGAAAAAATGGGTCACCTACTAGAAAGGGGGAGAAAAACGATGCTGAACGCCCTCGGAACAAAGAGAAGGGACAAGGTGTTCTACAGTCTCCTGCTGCTCGCGCTGGCCGTCTGCTCGATCGCGGCGCTGTTCCCTTTTCTGTGGATGATCTCGACCTCGCTGCGGACGGACGTGGACCTATTCCGCAATCCGATGAACTGGATCCCCAACTCCCTATATCTGAACAACTACAAGGAAGTCTGGACGACGATTCCGTTCGGCCGCTACTTCCTGAACACGCTGAAGCTGTCGGTCCTCATCACCGTGCTGCAGGTGCTCATCTGCTCCATGGCGGCTTACGCGTTCGCCAAGCTCAAAGTTCCTTTTAAAAATGCCCTCTTCATCCTGTTCATGACCAATCTCATGATGCCCTGGCATTCGATCATGGTGCCGCAATTCTCCATCGTGAGCAAGCTCGGCTTGTACAACACGCATACCGGCTACGTGCTCGTTCAGCTCTTCAGCGCGTTCGGCATCTTTTTGCTGCGGCAATTTTTCCTGTCGCTGCCCAGCGAATTGAACGAAGCCGCGCGCGTGGACGGCTTCAGCGAGTGGCGCATCTACTGGCGGATCGTCATGCCGCTCTCCAAGGCGGCCGTGTCGACGCTGGCGATCTTCACTTTTACGTTCATGTGGAACGACTATCTGGCGCCTCTGATCTACATTCAGGACGACGGGCTCAAGACGCTGCAGCTCGGGCTCAAAGCGTTCCAGACCGAGCATACGACTGACTACGGCCTGCTGATGGCGGGCACCGTGCTCGCGACGGCGCCGATGGTCGCCGTCTTCCTCGCCGGCGAGCGCTTCTTCACGAAGGGCGTCGCGACGACAGGGATGAAAAACTAGTCACTTCATAGTAAAAGCAAAAACGGAAGCAGAAGGAGAGTACAAGATGAACGATCATTTGACAGATTTCTTGCAAGTACGCGGCGAGGACTTCACGGCAAACGGCGAAAAGGTGCTCCTGCGCGGCTTCGGGCTCGGCTCGTGGATGAACCTGGAGCACTTCATGATCGGGCTGCCGGGCACCGACACGATGATCAAGAAAGCATTCGCCGACGTCTACGGCGCCGATCGCGCGGCGACGTTTTTCGACCGCTTCCTGCTGGAATTCGTGGACGAGCGCGACTTCGCTTTCCTGAAGAGCCTCGGCGTGAACTCGCTGCGCCTCCCTTTCAACTACAAATACTTCATCGACGATCAACGGCCCGGCGTCTACAAGGAGGAAGGCTTCGTCTATCTGGACCATGTCGTGGACCTGTGCGAGCAGTTCGGCATCTACGCGATCCTCGATCTCCACTCCGTGCCCGGCGGGCAAAATCCCGACTGGCACTGCGATACGTCCAGCGGCCTTCCGCTGTTCTGGGAATACGGCGCCCTGCGCGATACCGTAATCGGCTTGTGGGGACACATCGCGAAGCGCTATCGGGACCGGCCGTGGGTCGGCGCCTACGACATCGTGAACGAGCCTTCCTTGGTGAAGGATGCCGTCGTGTTCAACGAATTCTACGACAAAGTGATCGCCGAGATCCGCCGTCACGACCCGCATCACATCATCTTCATCGAAGGCAATGCGTTCACGACCGACTTCTCCATGCTCGATCCCGTCGACGACCCGCAGGTCGCGTACGAGTTCCACTTCTATCCGTTCGTCGACGAGCCGGCCGTGCTCAGCCCCGAGATGGATCGCGCGCGGCGCAGGCAGATCTTCGCCGAGGCGTTCGCCAAGCTGCTCGCCGTCCGCGACAAGTACAAGAAGCCCGTCTGGTGCGGCGAGCTCGGCCTGGTCTTGAATCCGCAGGAGATCGACTTCCAGGTAAGCATCATCGAGGACATGCTGGAGCTGTGCGAGACCAACGACGTCTCCTGGGCGCTGTGGACGTACAAGGACGCCGCCGTCATGGGCATCGCGTATCCGCGCGAAGACACGCCTTGGCGGCTGCTCGCGGGCAAGATCAAGCAGGTATGGAACCAGCACGAGGAGCAGGGAAAGGGCGAAGCGCTGGTCGACTACATGGCGCAGACGTACTTCAAGCCAATCTCTACGGAGGCGCGCTATCCGCTGCAATTCCGGATGCGCACGATCATGCAGGCGATCTGCGTCGAGCAGAACCTGAAGCCGTTCCTCGAGGAGCTGCCTTGGGAGACCGTCTACCGGCTGCCGGAGTCGTTCCGTTGGGAGCAATGCGACTACTGCGAGGAATTGGCGGCGCTTGTGCGCAAGTATACGGGCGTTCGGTAAGGCGCGGGGTGCCAAGATGGCACGCAGGAGCGTTGATGGTTAGCGCAAGTGAAGGCGGCGAAGGCCAGAGCGGTGAAGGTGAGTGCGGCGAAGGCCAGGGCGGCGGCAAGCGGACCACAGTTCCGCTAATTCCGCCTTCCAGGCCATAAAACGTATGCGAGCGGACCCACAGTCCGTTATTCGGCCAGAATGCGCGGTGTTTTCCCGCTTTTAGATGCAATATCGGCCATACGGTCCGTTAACCCTCGCCAAACCTCTCCTTTCGCGCAAATAGCGGACTCACGGTCCGTCTGCCGACCGCCCGCAACCCCCTCACGCGTCGGCTGCACATCGCATACAAACCGCCCAAGCCTCATCCTCCCTGCCTCAAGCCCCGCCCACCCTGGACAGCCTCCTCAACGGGCACTCGGCGAAGGAGGGCGCTCCTGGCACGAAGACGGCGAGCTTGCGCATGAAGTAGCACGATTCCGGAAAGTGATGCTCGAGGAACCGCAGCGTAGCCTTGGACAGCAGCTCGGTGTCGACGTATTCGGCTACGATCCGCTGCACGAAGGCGTAGAATTCTTTCACCGACTCCAGCACCTCGGCCGCGAATCGCGTCTCGGCCGGGAAACCGGGCGCAGTAAAACGCTCGTAGCTCTGCATGGCGCGGTTTTTGACCATATACGTGGAAAAGACCGTGGCGAACCTTTCCGCCTGCGCGCCCAGCGCCTGCTCGACGGGATCCAGCAGCCCGTGCAGCAGCACGGCATGTCCGAGTTGATCCTCGATCCACAGATCGAGCAATTGCGTCAAGGCTAGAGGCGGCGCCGGCCCCCCCTGCGCCCAGTAGGAGAGCTGCCGCAAATACTCCCGGTTCTCGCCGATCGTGCCGTTGAAGTAGGACGGCGTCAGATTGAGATTGACTTGGTTGAACAGCCGCAGGTGCTGCATATGCCCTTCCAGCCGGCAGTAGGCGTCCGCGAGCGGATAGACGCTCTCCGCGAACGCCCGCATCGTCGGAGCCTCGGCTGGCTCGAAGGGCGGCAGCGCCTCCGCTCGCGCGATCGCCTCGCGGAACGGCTCGAAGAAGCGCTCTGCCTCCTGCCACCACCTCGTCTCGGACGGCGACAGATAGTCCCTCAGAAAATGCGCATGATCCTCCAGCACCTCGAGCCAGAATAAATGCTCCTCCTTGATCGACATGCCCCCGTCTTGCTGCATCGATGAGCGCCTCCCCGCAATCGGATTTGCTCTCACCATTGTATGAGAGGCGGCATGCGGGTAGTCGCTATTTACTCGCTGCGCCGCTGGCCGCCCTTGAGCCGGGAGATGATCGGATACAGGAAGACGAGGCACTCGACGAACAAAGCGAAGGTCGCCCAACTCCTGTCGAAAGATCGGGCCAGCTCGGCCGGATAGCGGGCCAGGACGACCGACAGCGCCACGACGAATGCCGCGAGCGGAAAAGTGATCGGCTTATAATGACTGAGCCCGAGCGCTTGGGAGACCAGCAACGTCCCGACGGCGAAGACGATGCCGAGCTTGATGAATAGGCCTGCAAACCAGATGGAGACGATGATCGCGTCCATATTATGAACGAAGTCGCCCAGATGCAGGAAGCCGCTCAGCTCCAGCGCCGGATACATAAGCGCGCCCGAGAGCTGCGGACCGAAGAATACGATCATGAGCAGAAATTCCGAGACGAAAATATAGGTTCCCGCCATCGAACCGATCCACACCGCCTTGCGCACCTTCTGACGGCCGTCGAATAGCGGCACGATGTATGCGAGCAGCACCAATTCCCCGTACCAGGGGATCAGCGAATACGTCTGGCTCCACAGCGCCTTCCAATCGTGAATACGCGTAAATTCGTGCCACATCGGCGTGCTCATTTCGGGAATAAAAAACAAGGGCTTGATGAAAAAGAGAAAACCGATGACGAAAAAACAGCCCTGCGCGAATCGAAACGCGACCGGAACGCCCGATTGGGCCATGGACGCCACGGCCGCCATGACCAGCACGGCGACCGCGACCGACGGCGTCTCCTTCAAATAGGTCGGCACGAAAAAATCGGTAAACTCGCGGAGAATATGCGCGGACAAGTGAAGAAAGAAAAAAGCCGAAAGCAGCAAAATCGCGATATGTCCCACCTTGCCTACCACTTTCGCGCCTTCGATGCCGACATAAGTAGAGGGACGGAGCAGCGCGTAGCGCAGACTGAAGGCGGTAAGCGCCGTTCCGGCTACCGCGGCAAGCACAATGCCGTATACGCCGTCGAAGGGAGCGTTCTTGGCCATCGGGGCGAGCAAGAAGGCGATCGTCGTCGAAAACACGTATACGAAAATGAGCGCTCCAATCTGGAGCCCCGTTATCGTCCCCTGGTTTTTCAAGGCGGTCCCTCCTCTCTTTGCCTATCACTTGCGGGTGATCCAGCTTTGCACCGGCCCGAAGACGAAGTCGATCGCCCGGTTGGGATTCACCCATTCGGGCATATAGTGCGCGAGCGCCGCGAAGACGAATACGAATCCGGTCACGGCAAAGGCGACGACCCGGTCGCGCTTGCACGCCGATCCGCGCCGCAACAGAAAGATTTGGTACAAGATGACGGCCCCCATGCCCAGCGTCAGCATGATCATGAGATGCCGCCTCCTTTCGAGGACACTCTGGGCGAATGGCTGATGCCGGGGGTTCGCATGGTGATGCGGGCGTGGATTACCGGTTTCATGTTCAAGAACAGATTCTCCCGCGGCTGGTCCGCCCACCTCCGCCATAGCGACGGATATTTGTACTTCACGTATTCGCTCCATTGGAAAGCGTCTACCTGCTCCTCCTGCGCCTTGTCGGCTGCGGATTGCGCCAGATCCCGCACCCGCACGTTCAGTGCCCGCTCGATCTTCCTCATGCTCGCCGGATCGTAAAGATCCAGATTCGATTGGATGGAGACGAGATCCGCCTTGCCGTCGATGGACACGTGGATGTATACCTTGCCGCCGCGCCGTTCGGCTCTCGTGACCTGCTTGACGTCGACCAGCCTGACGCTGAACAGCCCTTTGGGATCCGGGATCGTCGCCGTCAGCATCATTTCCGGCGTGCGGCTTTTCATGAATGAGATCCCTATCGTCTCGTCCTCCGTAAACGTGCCGACGACGGCGTTGTTTTTCATGAGCGCCGCGCCTCCGATGCCGGACCAATGCACGGTTTTGTCCTCGGTCTCCAGCTTAAGATCCCGCATGCTCAACTCGGGGATATAAGCATCTCCCAAGTTATTCCATTGCGAATACAGCAAATTCCGGATATTGACCGGCGGCAGTCGCCTGGAATGCGCGGATTCGCGCCAGATCTCCGCGGGGAAGCGTTCGAAGAGGGGCGTCAGCTTCGCGACATTCCGGGCTTCGCCGTTAAAGTAAAACACGTAAACGCGAAGCCGGAAATCCGTCGCCCGGATCAGGAAATCGAACAGAGGCGCCATCCCCGCCCGCGCGTAACGGTCTCCGACGATGATCGTGCGCATTTGCCCCCATGCGACGTTGCGCGGCAGGTCCTTCTGGATCTGCTGAAAGGCTTCCGTGATATCCCGTCCTTTGCCCGTCATCAACACGAACGGCTTCTCGGCGCCTGGAGAAGCGTTCAAGCCGATCGAGATGCGATTCGGGAGAAGGAACATGGTCGAGATCTCCGTCCGGCCCTGCTCGTCCCGATCGACGATCATCGTCGACACGAAGGTGCGATCGTTGAGCTCCTGCTTGGACCAGCAACCGGTTAACTCCGTCAGCGCGACGACGATCATCGTCAGTTTTATGGCAAAGGAATGGGCTCCTAGACGCTTGGGCATCGTTTCTCCTCGTTTCGTTCGCTTTTTAGGAACGCTTGGGGCCCATACGCTTACTCCATGGGAACCGCCCTGCGGCATCCTTCATCCGCTCCGCCTTGTACGGGATAAACGGAGACAGGTAAGGCGTACCGAACGAATCCAACGACAGCAGGTGAATGTAGACGAAAAAGACGCCGACGATCAAGCCCAGCAGGCCGAAGATCGCCGAAGTGAACAGCAGCATGAACCGGAGGAAACGAACCGTCAGCGTCAACGAGAAATGCGGCACGATAAACGAAGAGATGCCCGTCAGGGCGACGATGATGACCATCGGGGCGCTTACGATGCCGGCCGTCACCGCGGCGTCCCCGATCACGATCGCGCCGACGATCGAGATCGTCTGTCCGATGGCCGACGGGATACGCTGTCCCGCTTCGCGCATCACCTCGAACGTCACCTCCATGATGAGCGCCTCCACAATGGCCGGGAACGGCACGATATCCCGGCTCGAAGCGACGGAGATCAGCAGGTTGTACGGCATCATCTCGGGATGGAACGTCGTGATGGCGACATAAGCCGAGGGCAACACCAGGCTTAAGCCGAAAAAGGCGTATCGCAGGACGCGGACCCAACTGCTGTAAAAATATCGCTGGTAATAGTCTTCCGCGGACTGCATGAAGGACAGCAAGGTCGCTGGCGCGACCAAGTTGCTCGGACTTCCGTCCGTCAATAGCGCGATTCGTCCTTCGAACAGCGAGGAAGCCAACACGTCGGGCCTTTCCGTATTCAGCATTTTCGGAAACGGGGATGCCAGCCGGTCGTCCAGCGCTTCCTCGAGGAAGCTGCTGCCCGGAAGGCGGTTCGTGCGGATTTCCTTCAGCTTTTTCTGGACCTCCTGTACCAACTCTTCGTCACAGCTTCCCTTCATATAGAGCAGCAAGACGGTCGTGCGGGATTCGCTGCCGATGACGAATTCCTCCACGACCAGCTTGTCGCTCTTGACGCGCTGGCGGACGAGCGACAGGTTCGTCCAGATGTCCTCGACGAACGACTCTTTGGGCCCGCGGATCGTCTTCTCGTTTTCCCCGGCCGATACCGAACGCATCGCTTTTTGCTGGAACGGAAACAGCACGCCGGTCGCCTGGCCGTCGATGCATAACGCGGCCTGTCCGTTTAGCAGCCCGTCCAATGCCGCCTCGGGCGAACGCGTCAGCGAATAGATCGTCGGGAAATAAGACCTGCGTTCCAGAATGTCGCCGAGCCGCTCCTCGTCGCTGCCTTCGTACGGAGCCAGCAGCGTCCGCAGCACTTGCGTTTGCAGCATTTCCAGATCGATGGCTTCTGTCATGTAATAGATCGTACAAGCGAACTTGCCCTGTTCGATCTTCTGGGACACGACGTCGGGACGGTCCTTCAGACGATCGTTCAACCATTGCGCCAGTTCCATGAGGGTCTTCCTTTTTTGGTAATAGCATCCGCTGGAACGGTCTTTTTATGCATAATCAGGAAAAAGGCACCCGGGTCGGGTGCCTTGGATTGGCTTGAGGTGCGATGCGATGCGGTACAGTGCGGGACGATGCGGTGCGGCGACTTGAGGTACCAAGGGAGCCCTAAAGACGGGCCTGGTCGTATGCGCTTGCCGCTACGCTCTATCATAGCGGCCTGAATTCGATCCAGCCGAGCTCGAGGCCGGGCTTGACGGCTTCCACCCGAAGCTCGTGCAGGCCTGCTGCCAGCTCGACCTTCGCCAGCTTGTGCAGCATCCACGCGCCGCCGGTGCCGTTGGTCTGGACGGTCGCGAGCGGCTTGCCGTTCAGCGTCAGGTTGCACGCGCTCTGCGCGAGCTCGGATTCGGCGGACATCGCGCTCGCGAACAGACGGTAGACGCCCGCTTGTTCTACCTGGATGAAGGTCGCGCCTGCGGCGTCCGGTACGATCCGCGCGCCATCCGCCAGCGGCTGGGCGCTCTGCGCTTGCTCCGGGGCAGAGACGGTCAACGCCTGGAATGCTTCGACTGTCTCCTGCGTGACCTTATCCCGGGCGCTGACCGGCGCGCGCAGAATGAAACCGAGGATGTTCGCCGCGGACCGCTGGAGCTCGCCCCTCGTGAGCGTGCCGTCAGCCAGCGACGCGATCGTATTGTCTCCGTAGGCGTTGGTCTCCGCCCCGTAGTTGCTGACGACCATGTACAGGTCGTTCTGCGCGCGCACCATCCAGTTCGTGTACTTGCGGTCCGGCGCTCCGCCCCGAGCCACGTCGTTCATGACCGCCCACCAGTCCGTCATGACGATCCCCTCGAAGCCCCACTCGCCGCGCAGGATCGTCGTGTTCAGATCGTAATTCGAAGCCGCCCAGTGGCCGTTAACTGGATTGTACGACGTCATGATCGAATTGGCTCCGCCCTCCCGGACCGCGATCTCGAAGCCCTTGAGATAGATCTCGCGCAGCGCGCGCTCAGACACGACGGCGTCGACCTTGCTGCGGTGCTTCTCCTGGTTGTTGCAGGCAAAGTGCTTGAGCGTCGCGTTCGAGCCGCCCTTCATGATGCCGCGCACGCAGGCTGCGGCGAAGGCGCCCGAGATCAGCGGATCTTCGGAAAAGTATTCGAAGTTGCGCCCGTTGAGCGGACTCCTCCGAATGTTGAGGCCCGGTCCGAGCAGCGTATCGATCTCGTTGCGGACGAGCTCCCGGCCCTCCAGAACGTATAGCTCCTCGACGAGCGCAGCGTTCCAGGTCGCCGCGAGCAGCGTCCCGATCGACACCTGCGTCGCCTTGTGGCCGCTGTCCATGCGAATGCCGGACGGCCCGTCGGACGTGCAGGCGACCGGAATGCCGTAGCCGAGCAGGCTGTCGGTCACCCCGCCGAATGCCGAGGCGGTCCCCGGCGTAACGAGCGGACTGCTCATGCCTTCGCCGCGGACGAGCGCTGCCAGATCCTCGTCGCCGAGCTGCGCGATAAAGGCTTCCAGGCCGACCTTGCCGTCTCGGACGTCCTTCAGCTTGTAGCCGCGATCCCCGGTCTGCGCGATCGCTTGCGGGAGCCGGCTCTCGATGCGGTCCGCCAGCGAAATCTTGCGCTTCGGCGCGTCTTCGTACGCGAGCTCGTATGAGCCGTCCGCCCGACGCGCCCCCGGCTTCATCCGCGAGAGGCTCGCCGTCGGCGCCATCGCTTCCTCGAGCTGCCTCACGACCCGAAGGGCGTCGACGACATAGCCGTCTTGTCCTTCGAAGGCGACGGCCGCCGCTTTTCTCACGCTGGTCCCCGCGTAGAAGCGATAGGTCCCCGCCTCCAGCACGTAGGCGGATGCTTGGCCCGTCGCGCCTGCATCGTCATAGGCGGCCATCGCGCGGACCGGGAAGCTGACGGTCAGGCGCTGCGACTCTCCCGGCTGCAGCAGACCGGTCTTGGTGAAGGCCGCGAGCGCTCTGGCCGGACGCCCGAGCACGCCTTGCGGCGCTTCGACGTACAGCTGCACGACCTCTTTGCCGGCGTAGACTGTCCCCGTATTCGTCACGACGACATCGATCGCAATGGCGGCTTCGCCCTCGTCCTCGATTAGACGGGCGTCCTCCGCCGCGAGGCCGAACGTCGTGTACGACAGCCCGTAGCCGAACTCGAACTGCACGCGATCCGGGCGGAACGTCTCGAAGTACCGGTAGCCCACGTAAATGTCTTCCTGATACAAATTCGCGAGTTCGTTGCCGTAGTTGTCGGTGGACGGATAATCCGCCAGCGCATAAGCGATCGTGTCCGTCAGCTTGCCGCTCGGCGTCACGTCGCCGGCCAGCACGTCGGCGATTGCGTTGCCGCCCTCCATGCCGCCATGCCAGGCGTAGACGACGCCGGCGATCGGATGAACGTACGCCTCGTCGTCCAGCCAGCTCATGTCGACGATATTGGATACGTTGAGCACGACGACGGTCCGTTCGAAATGGGCCGTAACCTGCCTGAGCATCGACCGCTCGTCGTCCGTGAGCAGGTAGCTGCCCGGTTTGTCCGCATTGTCCTGATCCTCGCCCGCGGTGCGCCCGATGACGACGATCGCCTTGTTCGATGTGCGCCGCGCTTCGGCCACCAGTTCTTCCGTCAGCGGCATCTCGCGCTGGTGCCAAGGTTCGGCCGCCCAGCCCCCGCCGCCGTTGTCGAACGGATTCTGCTCGATCCACTTCTCGTAAGCGGCCGCGAGCGTCTCGTTGACCGTTACGTTTTCTTTGCCGCGAAGGCCGTCAAGCAGGTTCGTCGTATACGCTACATGAACGCTGCCGCCGGAGCCCGTGCCGCTGCGGTAATAGTTCACCTGAATTCGCCCGAAAACGGAAACGTTATCCCCTTGGCGCAGGGGCAGCGCTTCGCCCTCGTTTCTAAGCAGCACTGCGCCTTCCGCAGCGACCGTGCGGCTGAACGCCGCGAAGCCCTCTAACGGAACGCCGATCATCGATGTCGTCATATTGTATCCTCCTCAGGATAGTATCTTGAAGCCCGAAGCCCACCCGTCCGTTTGGGGGCTCGCGTTTTAGCCTAGTATGCTTTTCCCACCGATTCGCCTTCAACCAGCCGCACGTAGATCCGTTCCTGCTCGACCGGCCGGCCCTCCAGCATTTTCAGCAGCTGTTCGGCGGCGAGCGCTCCCCACTTGCGTTTGGAATAGTCGATCGTAGCCAGCCGGGGCTGCATGTACTGCGCGAGTTCGATATTGTCGTAGCCGACCACATGCACGTCTTTTCCGATCTGCAGGGCGGTCTGCGTCCTTAAGTAGTCGCATAGTCCGATCGCCATCTCGTCGTTCAGGCAGAAAACGCCCGCCGGTCCTTCCCCGGCGGCCTCTGCGATCCGCGGACCCGCGGCATAGCCGGACGCCTTGTCGAAGGCGCCCGGGAGTTCTTCGAGGCTCGCCTCCGGCACGCGCTCCACTGCCTGCCTGACCGCCCGCATCCGCTGCTGCGCATCGAAGGCCGACTCGGGCCCGCCGACGGCGCAGATCCGGCTGAGTCCCTGACCTAGCAGATATTCCACGGCCAGCGTCGCGCCCGCTTTGTTGTCGAGCAGCACCTGATTGACGTTGGGATGATCAAGCTCGCGGTCGAGGACGACCAGCTTGTGCCCGCGGTCCGCATAGCCGATCAGCTCCTCGTCGGCGAACGTCGCGTCGAGGATGATCGCCCCGTCGAACGCCCGCTCCGGTATCATCCGGTGCGACCGGCGGCCGCTGCAGACGATGAGATCGTAGTCTCTGCGGTTCAACTCCTCCTTGAGCCCGAACAGCAGGTCTCCATAGAAGTGCCCGCTGAAGTCCGTTAAAAAGACGCCGACGAGCATCGTTTCCCGTTTCTTCAGCAAGCGGGCGGCCCGGTTCGGTACGTAGCCCAGCTCGTTAGCGATAGACTGAATCCGGTCCGCGGTCTCCTTTGTAATCCGGTCGCTGCCGTTGAGCGCATAGGACACGGTGGAGATCGAGACACCCGCGGCGCTCGCGATATCCTTGATGCTGACCAAGCTTTTCATCTCCATTTCCCGAAACCCGCGATTTGCACAAGTCAGACTTGCGAAACGTTTCAATTTATTCGAAATGAGGCCGTATATCTAAACGGATAAGCCCTCTCCTGTTCGCTATGCTCTAAATTTATCTGAAACGCGCCCCGTAATCAACAGAAAATATAGGGTTTGACGCCTGTCGAATGCAGAATTATACTATCCGTAGAAACGTTTCGATAAACCGCTATCATTTCAGAAAGAGGGTTATATACATCATGTCCGATCCTAAAGCTCCTTTGTCTTCGTCCTCTCCGGAGAAGCTGCCGCTGCACGTTTACCTCGAACGCATGACCCTGGACGAGAAGATCGCCCAACTGATCCAGCTCGCCGTCCCCTTCTTCGAAGGCGCGTCGGAGGCCGGCCTGATTACCGGCCCGATGGCCTCGCTCGGCATCGGCGAGGATACCGTGCGTAACGCCGGGTCCGTGCTCGGCATGGCCGGCGCGCAGGAGACGATCAACGTCCAGCGCAAGCATCTCGAGCGCAATCGCCTGGGCATTCCGCTCCTCATGATGGCCGACATCGTGCACGGCTTCAAGACGATTTTCCCCGTGCCGCTCGCCATCGGCTGCTCGTGGGATCTCGCGCTCGCGGAGCGCAGCGCGGAGATCGCCGCCAAGGAAGCGTCCGTGTCCGGCGTTCACGTCACGTACGCCCCGATGGTCGATCTCGTGCGCGATCCCCGCTGGGGGCGGGTCATGGAGTCGACAGGCGAAGACCCGTATTTGAATGCGTTGTTCGCGAGAGCGTTCGTCCGCGGATTCCAGGGCGACGACCTGTCGGGCGATCCGGACCGGGTTGCTGCCTGCGTTAAGCATTTCGCCGCCTACGGCGCAGCCGAAGCCGGACGCGACTACAATACCGTCGACCTGTCGGAGCGCCAACTTCGCGAGTTCTACCTGCCGGCGTACAAGGCCGCGCTCGACGAAGGCTGCGAGATGGTGATGACGTCGTTCAACACGGTCGACGGCGTTCCGGCCACCGGCAACGTGCCGCTTATGCGGCAGTTGCTGCGGGAGGAATGGGGCTTCGACGGTATACTCATCTCCGACTGGGGCGCGGTCAAGGAGCTGATCGCGCACGGCATCGCCGAGGACGAGCGCGAAGCCGCGCTTAAGGCGATGAAGGCCGGCGTCGACATCGAGATGATGACGTCGTGCTACGCCAAGCACCTGTCCGAGCTCATCGAAGCCGGCGAAGTGGACGCGGCGCTGATCGACGAAGCGGTCTTGCGCATTCTGCAGCTCAAGGACAAGCTCGGCCTGTTCGAAAATCCGTACCGCGCGGCCGATCCCGAGCGTGAGCGGGAAATCGTGTTCAGCGACGCGCACCGCGCGGCCGCGCTGGAGCTGGCGCACAAGTCGTGCGTGCTGCTGAAAAACGACGGCGTCCTGCCGCTCTCGCCTGCGCGCAAGGTGGCGGTCATCGGTCCGTTCGCCCGCAGCGGCGACCTGCTCGGGCCTTGGTCGTGGACCGGATCGCAGGACGCGGTCGTCCGCGTGTCCGAAGCCATCCGCGCCAAGGCGGCGGCGCCGGGCGCGGTAACCGTCGCCGAAGGCTGCGGCATCGAGACAGACTCGACCGAGGCGCAGCTGCTTGAGGTCGCGGCCGCCGCGGGGGACGCCGACGTCATCGTGCTCGCGCTCGGCGAGCACTCCGACATGAGCGGCGAAGCCGGCTGCCGGGCGGACATCCGCCTGCCGGAGGCGCAGCTCGCGCTGATCCGCCGCGTCAAGACGTTCGGCAAGCCGGTCGTGGCCGTGCTGTTCAACGGACGGCCGCTCGACCTGCACGGCGTCATCGACGAAGCCGATGCCGTGCTGGAAGCCTGGTTCCCCGGCTCCGAAGGCGGCACGGCGGTCGCCGATCTGCTCTACGGCGACGCCAATCCGTCGGGCCGCCTGACGATGTCGTTCCCGCACAGCGTCGGCCAGGTGCCGGTGTATTACAACGCCTTCAACACCGGGCGTCCTCAAGGCGCGCCGGACGCGCAGGTGCGCTATGTGTCGCAGTACCTGGACATTCCGAACGAGCCGCTGCTGCCGTTCGGCTACGGCCTGGGCTATGCCGCGTTCGAATACGGCGAAGCTGCGCTGTCGGCGGACGAGATCACGCCGGATGCGCCGGTCACGGTTAGTTTGCGCGTCACCAACGTCGGTCCGGTGGCTGGCGTCGAGACCGTCCAACTCTACGTCCGCGACATCGCGGGCGAGGTCGTGCGGCCGGTCAAGGAGCTCAAGGGCTTCCGCCAGATCGAGCTGCAGCCGGGCGAGAGCGCCGAGGTCGCGTTCGAATTGAGCGAGAGCCAGCTGCGGTATTACCACGCGGACCTGACGCTCGCCAGCGACGCCGGCGCGTTCCTTGCGATGGTCGGCCCGAACAGCCGCGACGTCGCGGCGCTGCCGTTCAGGCTCGTCAAGTAAATAAAGGAAAGCCCTCGGAGCGCGCTCCTGAGGGCTTTCCTTTGCAGGGATTATGGGCTACGCTGAAGTTTCGGGCTGACGTAGGGCGCGGCGCGATACTCACCGGCACCTTCCCCAGACCATAGCGGGAGTGGTTGCATTATATTGCGTGCACAGTACTTCCGGGCTGTGATTTCTGCGGAATTACACTCGATTTGTCTGCAAAAAAGTGACATCACCGTCGGCGTTAGTGCCTTTTGGCGCTCATCGGCGCCTTCCTGAGCGCCTGCGCGGTGGCGTTAGTGTCTTTTGGCGCTTATCGGCGCCTTCCTGCGCGCCTACGCGGCGGCGTTAGTGCCTTTTGGCGCTCATCGGCGCCTTCCTGCGCGCCTGCTCGGCGGCGTTAATGCCTTTTGGCGCTTATCGGCGCCTTCCTGAGCGCCTGCGCGGCGGCGTTAGTGCCTTTTGGCGCTCATCGCTACAGCAAGGAGTTTCCCTGATGTGGCGTTAGCGCCCTTTTTACGCTGATCGGCATAGGGTTACGCGGAGTTACACGGTTTTTCCGTGCAACCGGCACTCGCGGGCGATGGTCCCTGCGGAGTTACACGGTTTTTCCGTGCAACTGGCACTCGCGGGCGATGGTTTCTGCGGAGTTACACGGTTTTTTCGTGCAACTGGCACTCGCGGGCGATGGTTTCTGCGGAGTTACACGGTTTTTCCGTGCAATTGGCACTCACGGGCGATGGTTTCTGCTGAGTTACACGGTTTTTCCGTGCAATTGGCACTCGCGGCGATAGTCTCTGCGGAGTTACACGGTTTTTCCGTGCAATTGGCACTCGCGGCGATAGTCTCTGCGGAGTTACACGGTTTTTCCGTGCAATCGGCGCTCCCGGCGATGGTTTCTGCGGAGTTACACGGTTTTTCCGTGCAATCGGCGCTCCCGGCGATGGTTTCTGCGGAGTTACACGGTTTTTCCGTGCAATTGGCACTCCCCGCGATGGTCCCTGCGGAGTTACACGGTTTTTCCGTGCGGCGATGGTTTCTGCGGAGTTACACGGTTTTTCCGTGCAACTTGCGCTCCCGGCGATGGTTTCTGCGGAGTTACACGGTTTTTCCGTGCAACTGGCACTCGCGGGCGATGGTTTCTGCGGAGTTACACGGTTTTTCCGTGCAATTGGCACTCCCCGCGATGGTCTCTGCGGAGTTACACGGTTTTTCCGTGCAACTGGCGACCCCCGCGATGGTCCCTGCGAAGTTACACGGTTTTTCCGTGCAACTGGCGTCCCCCCGCGATGGTTCCTGTGGAGTTACACGGTTTTTCCGTGCAACTGGCGCTCCGGCGATGGTTTCTGCGCCGGAGCCTGTCAGCAATATGATGCCGGTACGGGAAAAGATTTTGCACGCATACGGCTGCACGCAAAAAAAGCGCGATCGGCTCTGCCGGACGCGCCTTTACTACCTGTTACTCTTTCACCGCGCCGATGACGATGCCTTTGACGAAGTAGCGCTGCAGGAACGGGTACACGATCAGGATCGGCAGCGCGCCGATGAAGATTTGGGACGCCCGCAGCGTGCGCTGGGACAGGCCCGCGATCGCGGCCGGGTCGAACTTGGTCATGTCCGCTTGCACGATGATTGTCTGCATAAAGCTGGCGAGCGGGAGCTTGGCGGCGTCCTTCATATAGATGAGGCCGTCGAAATACGCGTTCCAGTGGCTGACCATCGTGAATAGAGACACGGTCGCCAGCGACGGCAGGGAGATGGGCAGGTAGACGGCCCAGAACGTCCGCACATGCCCCGCGCCGTCGATGAATGCGGCTTCCTCGAGCTCCTTCGGCACGGAGCGGAAGAAGTTGAGGAGCAGGATGATGTTGTAGACGGCGACCAGGCCCGGCAGGATGAGCGCGAACAGGTTGTTGATCAGATGCAGCTTCAGGATCAAAATATAACTCGGGATGAGTCCGCCCGGGAACAGCATCGTGACGACGAAGAACCAGAGATATACGTTGCGCGCGCGGAACACCCGCGTGTCCTTAGACAGCGCGTAAGCCGCGATCGCGTTGACGAGCATGCCGAGCGCCGTGCCGAGCACCGTCCGCTCGATGGAGATCCAGAGCGACTTGAGGAAGTTGGCGTTGCGGAACGTCTTCTCGTAAGCATCGAACGTCAGTCCCTTGGGCCAGAGCGTGACCAGCCCCGCGTTGGCCGCGGCGCTGGAGCTCAGGGATACCATCAGCAGGTGGAACATTGGCAGGAGGCAGAGGATTGCGATCACCAGGAGCACCGTATTGTTGAATGCGCTGAACACGCGGTAAGATAGCGTTTTATGATACACGAGGCTTCACCCCTTTCTAGAAAATCCGGTATCCTGCGTATTTGTAGGCGAGCCGGTACGAGAAGACGATCAGGACGAGGCTGATCACCGACTTAAAGAAGCCGACGGCCGTCGCGAAGCTGAATTGTCCGCCCAGGAGGCCTTCGCGGTAGACGAACGTGTCGATGATGTCGCCTTGCTGGTAGATCATCGGGCTGTACAGGTTGAACACCTGGTCGAAGTTGGCGTTCAGGACGTTGCCCATTGCCAGCGTCGCGACGACGATGAGGATCGGCAGCAGAGACGGCACCGTGATGTTGAGCGTCTGCTTCCAGCGGGAAGCGCCGTCGACCTCGGCCGCCTCGTACAACGCCGGGTTGATGCCGGACAGCGCCGCGAGGAAGATGATCGTGTTGAAGCCGAACTCCTTCCAGACGTCGCTCACGATGATCGTGACGCGGAACCAGGTGCCGTCGCCGAGGAAGAAGATCGGCTTGATGCCAAAAGCGCTCGTCAGCAGCTGGTTGACGATGCCGGTCTGGCCGAGCACGTCGATCAGGATGCCCGACAGCGTGACCCAAGACAGGAAGTGAGGCAGATAAACGAACGTCTGGATCGAACGCTTGAGCCCCATTTTGCGCACCTCGTTCAGCAGCAGCGCGAACAGGAAAGGCACGACGAGGTTCAGAACGACCTTCGAGCAGGCGAACAGCAGCGTGTTGCCGATGATCTTGACGAAGTAATCGTTCGTGAACATATAGTGGAAATGCTTGAACCCGACCCACGGCGAGTGGGCGAACCCGAGCCTGGCCTTGTAGTCCTGGAATGCCATGACGTTTCCCAGCATCGGGACGTAGGAAAAGATAAGCACGAGCAGGGCGGCCGGCAGCACCATGAGATGCAGCGTCCAAGGCTGCTTGTAGCCGCGTTTTCTGTCCTTGAGCTCGCGAGCCGCGGACTTGGATGTATTTGCTTCCATAGCTCTCCCCCGTTTGCGGATCGATTGATGGGCACAGAGCGAACCCTTGTTAAGCCATAGTAGCAACCGGAAAGGCCTTACAACTATAAGACATTGTTAGGATCGATAGGGTTTTGTTAAGCAATTGGAGCAGAGGGAGGAACGCGCGTATGCGCTGGAATATGGAAGGCGCCCTTTCGATGAAGGGCGGGCCGCTAAAAATGAGCATGTTCGCCAAGTACACGGGACTCATCGTCGCCCTGTTTATCCCGATCGGCATCGTGTTCGCCTACGCCAACAACGTCGCGAACCGCGTCATCGGCACGGAGATGCGGGCCTCGAACATCAGTCAGCTGTCGTTCCTCTCGAGCCAGATCGACTCGCGGATCAACCAGACGATGGACTTCGTCTTCACGTTTTCCAAGGATCCGAACGTCCAGAAGTTCAACGGGCTCGGCGTTTGGGACGACCAGTACGACCGGATGCAGACGAAGTACATGCTGCAGGAGAAAATGGAGCTGCAATCCGGCATCGTGACGATCTGGCCGGTCGAGTTCACGGTGTACTCGCAGGTGCACAAAGAAGCCGTGACCAACTCTAGCACGGATGCCCCTTACGACGAGGACTATCTGGCGCGCAACCTGTCGGGCAATTGGATCTACGACGACCAAGCGACAGCCATGGGAGAAGCGAAGGCGTTCCGCTGGCTTTACACCGATTCGTTCGGGCACCAGAACAAGCTGACGGGGAGCAATCTGGTCGTGCAGGCCAGCTTCGGCCGGGAGAACATCCAGAACATGCTGGACACGTACAAGGAAGGCGGCCAAGGCGATCCGCTGTTCTACTATAAGGGTCGTGCCCCGATCCCCAACCGTACGTCGTCCGCCAAGCTTGTGACGGAGGTCCGGTCTTACCTGGACGGGCTGAGCCTGGGCGAGACGATGCAGCAGACGATCCGCCTGGACGGAGACAGCTACCTGGTCAGTCTTGTGAAGTCCCCGCTGCTCGGCGGCTATCTCGTGGACATCGCGCCGCTCGACCAGGTTCTGGGGCCAATCTCCTCGAGCCGCAATCTCTTTTACCTGTCGATGCTGCTGCTCTTCCTGTTCGGCACCTTCATCTCCGTACTGCTCTATAGAGACGTGCAGCGTCCCATCGTTAAGCTGATCGGCGGCCTCAAAAGGGTGCAGCGCGGCGACTTCTCGGCGCGCATCGACGCTAAAGCGAACGGCGAGTTCACGTTTTTGTTCTACCGGTTTAACGATATGTCGCGGCAGATCGAGAGCCTGATCGAAAACGTGTTGAAGGAGCGGATGCGCGCGCAGGAGGCGACGATGAAGCAGCTGCAGGCGCAGATTAATCCGCATTTTCTGTACAACTGCCTCGGTTACATGATTAACATGGCGCAGATGAAGGAGAACGATGCCGTCGTCGCGATGGGATACAACCTCAGCGCCTATTACCGATACATCACGCGGATGGAAAAGGAAACGGCAAGCCTCGCGGAGGAAATAAAGCTGATCGTGAACTATCTGGACATTCAAAAGCTGCGCAACGGCCGCATTCACTATACGATCGACGTGCCCGAGGAGATGCTGGCCCAGCAGGTGCCGCGCCTGATGCTGCAGCCCCTCGTCGAAAATGCCGTCATTCACGGCGTCGGCAAATCGTTCGCCTCGGGCGAGATTCGCATCCGCGGGGAAATGTCGGACGGCCTCTGCCGCATCTTCGTCGACGACGACGGACCGGGCATGGACCCGGAGCGCCAAGCGCTGTTGAATCAGAGGCTGACGGGCCCGCTCGAAGAAGACATGGGCGCAGGCTTGTGGAATACGAATCAGCGCATCGTTCACTGCTTCGGCACGCGATCGAGCCTTCACTTTACGCAATCGGAACTTGGCGGCGTCCGCTCGGAGATCGTCTGGGAGATGCCGAAGCCAGCGTCATGACTCATATCCTACGGAACCGGACAAGGAGTGCTTTCATATGCAAATGCTCATCGTAGACGACGAAGCGCACTGGGTCGACAATCTGTCCATGCACAAGCCCTGGCACACGCTCGGCATCGAGCAGGTCCACAAGGCGTATTCCGCGCGCGAGGCGCTCCAGATTATCCACACGCACCCGATCGACATCGTCATCTCGGACATTATTATGCCCGAAATGACCGGCGTGGAGCTCATCGGGAAAATTAGAGCGTACGACAAGCGGATCAAGTGCATCATCCTGTCCGGTCATGCGGACTTCGATTATGCCAAGGAGGCCGTCCGTAACCATGCGGTCGACTACCTGCTCAAGCCGCCGACCGACGAGGAGCTGTTCGGGGCCGTCCGCGCGGCGATCGAACAGCTGAACGCGGAGTGGGAGCGCGTCAGCTCGCTGGAGCGCACGCAGTTCGCCCTGCGCGAGAATTTGCCGCTGCTGCGCGGGCAGCTACTGCTCGGCGCCATTCGGGGCGAGCGCATGTCCGCCGAGGAGTGGGCGCGCAAGCTGGATACGTATGGACTGCCGTTCCGCGACGGGAACTGCGCACTCGCGCTGGTGCGCCTGGAGGACGAGTTCGATCCTTATCGGAACAACGGGCAGCATCTCCTCGAGTATGCGATCACGAATATCGCAGAGGAAATCTTCGGCGAGTTCATGGAGGTATGGAGCGTCAAGGAGGAGCACGGCTACCTGGCGTTTCTCTTGCAATTGAAGCAGGGTGCGACGCCGGACCGGCCGGACCTTCTGCTCGAGAATCTGGCCATGCAGGTGCAGGCCAAGGTCAAACAGTATCTAAAGGGCTCGCTGTCCGTCGTCATCACGGAGCCCTTCCGCTTTCCCGGCGAGCTCGCGGAGCAATACCGTCAGGCGTCTTCGTATTTCCGGCGGATCGTCGGGGACGAGCGCGAGTTCGTCATGAAGGTCGATCCCGCGGAGCAGCCGTCCTCGCTCGGAGCGCTGGAGGTGCTGCACCGGCCGCCGGTCCTCCTCCATCTGCTCGAGGCGGGGAGATGGGATGCCGCCGAGGACAAGCTCGCCGCGGTCTTCGCGGAGCTGGAGGACAAAGGCTCCGAATCCTGGGAACACTGCATGGAGGTCGGCTTCGCGATCTCGTCGGCTTTCATGCATCTGGCGCATCGCGGCGGCAAGACGCTGGCCGGCCTGCTCGGCGGGGAAGACGAGCTGGCGCAGCTCGGGGAGACGTTCGCCTCGATAGGCAAGCTGCGCAAATGGGCGCTCGCGGCGCTCGCCCGACTGCGCGAGGGTACGGTCGACGACGCCCAGGACGCGCGCTCGCATTACGTGCAGAAGATTCAGGCTTACGTGGACGCGAATCTTCACCTCGACGTCTCGCTGCGCGCGCTCGCCGACCACGTCAATCTGCATCCGACGCACCTGTCCAAGATTTACAAGCTGGAGACCGGCGAGGGCATCAGCGACTACGTCGCCGCGCTGCGCATGAGCCGCGCCTGCCACCTGCTCAAGTCGACGGACAAGAAGATCTACGAGATCAGCACGGAGATCGGCTACCTCGACCCCGCGTACTTCATCAAGGTGTTCAAGCGTCAGTTCGACGTCACACCGCAGGAGTACAGGGAGCGTCATTGAAACGTTTCGCCAACAACCTAACAGAGTCCTACGAAAACTAATATCGCCATATGGAAGCCCTCCCCGAACGGTTGGTACAGTTAACACATGCAGTCATCACGACAAGTGGGGGATAAAAAATGGCTAAATTCAAGAAGTCCTGGCTCGTTCCCGCGGCCCTGTCGGTCGCCATGCTGGCCGGTTGCGCGAGCAACGGGAACGGCAACGGCAACGGTGCGGCAAGCCCGTCCGGCGCGGTATCGGGCGCCAGCGCAACCGCATCGTCCGAGCAATCCGTAGCGGACAAGGCTTTTGCGGCAGGCAAGTACGATCCGCCGATCGAGATCAGCACGATCCTTATGCCGACGACGTACTCGAACGGCGACACCAAAGAGAACAACGTTCACGACCGCTGGATGCTCGACACGCTCGGCCTCAAGTTGAGCAAGGATACGTGGTATCCGGCAGGCAGCGACCAATACAAGCAGCAACTGCAGCTCGCCCTGACTTCCGGCGAAAAGCTGCCCGACTTCATCATGGTGCCGACCGACTCGGTGCTGACCAACCAACTGATCGACTCCGGCGAGTTCATGCCGATCGACGAGCTTTTCGACAAGTACGCCACTAAGGTTTGGAAAGACCACGCCGCTCAGCATCCGGAGCTGTGGTATCCGTTCACCAAGGACGGCAAGCATTGGAACCTGCCGATCATGGAGTACACGGACAACGACGACACGTTGCTCTGGCTCCGCGAGGACTGGATGGAGAAGCTTAACCTCCAGGCACCGAAGACGATCGCGGATCTCGAGAACATCATGGACAAGTTCAAGAACCAGAATCCCGACGGCTTGGCGCCGAAGGACGTCTACCCGCTCGCCATCTCGCTCAAGAACAACACGAACACGTGGATGGGCGGCCTCGACTGGCTGTTCGGCGCGTACGGCACGATCGAAGAGCAGTGGAACAAGGACGCCGACGGCAACCTCGAGTACGGCTCCGTGAACCCGGGCGCGAAGCAAGCGCTGGCGAAGCTGCAGGAGTGGATGAAGAAGGGCTACATTCACCCGGATACCGCGCTGTGGGACGAAGGCAAGTCCGCCGAGATCTGGACGAAGGGCAACGCCGGCGTGCTGCCGGGCGCGAACTGGGTGCCGGACTGGCCGGCGCCGGACCTGCTCAAGAACGTGGCAGGCGCGAAGTACAAGGCTTATCCGGTACCTGCAGGTCCGGACGGCAAGATTGGCACCAAGTGGCAGAATTCCGGCGTCAACAGCAGCTTCATGATCAACAAGAACGCCGCGCATCCGGAAGCGATCCTGCTGTACTACAACTACATGCTGGACAATCTGGCCAACCCGCCTGCAGGCAGCCCGTACGAGCACGGCTTCGCCAAAGGCTACGACTGGGATATCGTCGACGGCCAGCCGACGAGCGACGCGGCCAAGATCAAGAACTACAACGACAAGTTCCCGTTCATCACCGGCCCGGCGCGCATCCCGGACCTGTACATGAAGACCCTCGTCAAGCTCGCCGACGGCGGCAAGCCGGAGACGCCTTACGAGAAGCAGCAAGCCGAGTCCCGCAAGCCGGAAAACTGGTACGCAGCGAAGGTCGTCATGTCGCAGATCGACGTCCGCAGGCAGAACTACTTCACCGGCGCCGCGACGCCGACCATGATCTCCAAGTGGAACCTCCTGCGTCAATCCGAGCTCGAGACGTTTAACAAGATCATCTACGGCAAGCTGCCGATCGACGCGTTCGACACCTTCGTCACGAGCTGGAAGGCGAACGGCGGCGATCAAGTCACCAAGGAAGTCAACGATTGGTTCAAGTCGGTATCGCAATAAGGCGGATCGGCGGGAAAATCAGGACGGCGCGAGAGCAATCTCGCGGCCGTCTTTTTTGCGTTCGAAAAATGGCGAAAATGCGCGAATAAAACCGGATATCGATATATCATTTTGCCAAAATATATTATAATTTTAAGGTCGCATCCAATATTTTCATGGGGCTGCATGAGGGGCAACGGCATTGGCTGAAAGGAAGTGCAAACGGTTAATCATCGCGAGATGCAGCATTCAGGCCAATTTAAGCTGGGAGACGATGCGAAGCAGATGGGTTATTCAACATGGAAAAGAACATCGAAACGTATGCTGCGGATGTCCGTTATGTTTTTGGTCTGCACGGTTGTTTACGCCTCGCTGATCGGAAATTTCGGAACCAGAATCTATGCAGAATCCGCTCCACCGCATTTTGAAGAACAACCTCAAGATGCAACGATCAATGCGGGCCAGGACGCTTCCTTTACCGCAGTGGCGGGCAATTACGACACTCTTCAATGGCAAGTGGATACGGGCTCGGGTTTTGCGGATGTTGACAACACAGCGCCATACGACGGCGTGCATTCAGATACGTTGTCCATTACCGCTGCAACGATCGGGATGAGCGGCTATAAGTACCGGCTCGTGGCGAGTAATACTGTGTCTACAGTAGAGTCGGATACCGTAACCCTGACCGTAAATTCGGCGGATGACGCCCCGCAGCCTACGATTACCTTGCAGCCGGCCGATCAGACGATGAATGTCGGCGACCACGCCAGCATCACGCTGGTAGTCACGGCGCAAGTTAGCGGCGGCGGCGTACTGAGCTACCAATGGTACAGGAGCGATCCTGTCAATGGCCTCTTCGCGCTTTCGGGCAAGACCGGCGCTTCATTGACTGTGCCTACGACAAGTGCCGGCGAAAATGATTACTATGTCGTCGTCACCAATACGGACACCTCGATTCCGGGCACGCAGACCGCATCGGTGACCAGCCGTACGGCCAAAGTCAAAGTAAACGCGCTGGCGGGGGCGGCGACGCCTAAAATCGACACCCAGCCGACAGCCGATACGGTGGTTGACCAGAACGACAGCGTGGTTCTGCACGTAGAAGCTAGCTTGAACGCGGGCGACAGCGGTACGTTAAGCTACCAGTGGTATAGGAGCGATAGCGCCAGCGCCGATAGCAGCGTACAACTCGGCGGGAAGACCAGCGACTCGTTTACCGTACCGACCGGGGGTTCCGGCGTATTTTATTATTTTGTTGTCGTGACGAATACGGACAACTCGGCTCCGGGCGACAAAACCGCATCTGTCGCCAGCGCGGTAGCCAAGGTCACGGTGAACGCGTTGGCCAACGCTGCGCCGCCAACCATCAGTACGCAGCCGGCAGACGATACGGTTGATGCAGGCGACAGCGTCGTCCTTCACGTAGCCGCGAGCGGCTCAGGCTCGTTAAGCTACCAATGGTATCGAAACGATAGCGACAGCAACGCCGGAGGCTTCCAGCTGGCGAACGCAATCGGCGACTCGTTTACCGTACCTACAGGATCCGCAGGCGTAAATTACTATTACGTCATCGTCACCAATACAGACGCCTCGGTGGCGGGCACGAAGACCGCATCTGTCGCCAGTAACGCAGCCAAAATAACGGTGAACGCGTTGGCCAGTGCTGCGCCGCCGACCATCGGCACGGAGCCGGCAGACGATTCGGTTGATGTCGGAGACAGCGTGATCCTTCACGTAGCTGCGAGCGGTACGGGCACGTTAAGCTACCAATGGTACAGAAACGATAGCGACAGCACCTCGAGTGGCGTCCAGCTAACGAACGCGACCAGCGACTCGTTTACCGTACCGACAGGAAGCGCGGGCGTCAATTATTATTATGTCGTCGTCACCAATACCGACAACTCGGTGGCGGGCACGAAAACCGTATCGGTCGCCAGCAGAGCGGCCAAAGTTACGGTGAATGCGCTGGACGATGCGGCAGCGCCGACCATCGGCACGGAGCCGGCAGACGATATGGTCGACGAAGGCGACAGCGTCGTCCTGCACGTAGTCGCGAACGGCACCGGCACGTTAAGCTACCAATGGTACAGGAACGATAGCAGCAGCACGACTGGAGGCTTCCAACTGGCGGGTGCCACAAGCGATTCGTTTACCGTGCCGACTGGAGCGGCAGGCGTAAATTACTATTACGTCGTCGTCACCAACACCGACAACTCGGTGACGGGAACTAAAACCGCATCGGTTGCCAGCAGAGCCGCCAAAGTTACGGTGAACGGGCTGGATGATGCGGAATTGCCGACCATCGGCACGGAGCCGGCGGACGATACGGTAGACGAAGGCGGCGGCATCACCTTGCATGTAGCCGCTACCTTAAACGGCAGCGGCCAGTTGAGCTATCAGTGGTACAGAAACGATAGCAACAGCACCATCGGCAGCTCGCAGATTATGAATGCGACCGGCACCTCGCTTACCGTGCCGACAGCGGATGCTGGCGTAACGTATTATTACGCCGTCGTGACGAATACTGACCTTAATGCACCGGGCAACAAGACCGTATCGGTCGCCAGCCGTATCGCCAAAGTAACGGTGAATGCGCTGGAAAATGCCCAAGCGCCCGTAATCGACACCCAGACGACTTCCGACCAGACGGTAAATGAGGGAGACGTGCTCACGCTGAACGTGACGGCTCGCTCCACCGATGGCGGAACGCTGACTTACCAGTGGTATCGGGTAGACGATGAATTCGGCAACGTAGCAGTCAATCAGGCAACGAATGCTAATTTTAACGCGCATTCTGCGGTGGCTCCCGGACATGCCTTTGAAGTTTATTATTATTATCCGGTAGTGACGAATACGAACAACGACGTTCCCGGTATCACATACGCTTCTGTGACCGGCGAGGTCATTAAAGTAACGGTGTACGCGAACGCAGAAAAACCCGTTTTCCTTACGCATCCGAAGAATAAAACGGTGAATGAGGGCGGCAGCGTAACGCTAAAAGTCGAGGCAACCGTACCGGTCACCGGCGTATTAACCTACCAGTGGTACCGCAACACGACGAACAGCACGACGGACGGCACGCTCATCTCGGGCGCGACTGACGGCGAATACGCGGTACCGACGGACAGCGTCGGCGTCACGTACTATTATGCTGTAGCTACGAATACGGATCCTACAGCACTGGGCTACAAGGTCGTATCGACGACCAGCGCCATAGCCAAGGTGACGGTCAAAGCGCTGACGTACAGCATTGCTCCGATCGCGGATCAGACTGCGGATGAGCTAGTTCAAGGCTACGCACCGGGAACGCAGCAGACAAAGACGATCTCGATTGCGAATACCGGCACCGGCGGATTGACGAATCTCGCAGTATCGCTAAGCGGCGAGGGCGCCGAGGACTTCGTCCTCACGCAGCCTGCCTCGACGCTGGAGAGCGGCTCGCCCGCCGCCAGCTTCACGGTCAAGGCAAAGGACGGACTCGCCGCGGGAACGCACACCGCTACGGTCACGATCAAGGCCGAGCATTTGACGGATGTATCGTTCCAGGTGACACAGGTCGTCCATGAACCGCCGCTCACTTACAGCATTACTCCGATCGCGGATCAGACCGCAACCGAGCTGGTCCAAGGCTACGCATCGGGAACGCAGCAGACAAAGACGATCTCGATTGCGAATACCGGTACCGGCGGATTGACGAATCTCGCAGTGTCGCTAAGCGGCGAGGGCGCCGAGGACTTCGTCCTCACGCAGCCTGCCTCGACGCTGGAGAGCGGCTCCCCCGCTGCCAGCTTCACGGTCGCGGCCAAGGATGGACTCGCAGCGGGGACGCACACCGCTACGGTCACGATCAAGGCCGAGCATTTGACGGATGTATCGTTCCAGGTGACACAGGTCGTCCATGAACCGCCGCTAACGTACAGCATTGCCCCGATCGCGGACCAGACCGCAACCGAGCTGTTCCAAGGCTACGCATCGGGAACGCAGCAGACAAAGACGATCTCGATTGCCAATACCGGTACCGGCGGATTGACGAATCTCGCAGTGTCGCTAAGCGGCGAGGGCGCCGAGGACTTCGTCCTCACGCAGCCTGCCTCGACGCTGGAGAGCGGTTCGCCCGCCGCCAGCTTCACGGTCAAGGCAAAGGACGGACTCGCCGCGGGAACGCACACCGCTACGGTCACGATCAAGGCCGAGCATTTGACGGATGTATCGTTCCAGGTGACACAGGTCGTCCATGAACCGCCGCTCACTTACAGCATTACTCCGATCGCGGATCAGACCGCAACCGAGCTGTTCCAAGGCTACGCATCGGGAACGCAGCAGACAAAGACGATCTCGATTGCGAATACCGGTACCGGCGGATTGACGAATCTCGCAGTGTCGCTGAGCGGCGAGGGCGCCGAGGACTTCGTCCTCACGCAGCCTGCCTCGACGCTGGAGAGCGGCTCCCCCGCTGCCAGCTTCACGGTTACGGCCAAGGACGGATTGGCCGCGGGAACGTATACGGCTACCGTCACGATTACGGCCGACCATTTGACGGACGTGTCGTTTACGGTGATCCAAGTCGTCAAAGCCCCCGAGAACGTGTCTACGGGAACCGGGCAACCGGCTTCGACTAATATCGAAGTGCTCGTGAACGGCAAAGCCGTATATGCAGGCTCCGCGACTACAAGTCAAGTCGACGGACGATCGGTCACCACCGTGACCCTGGACCCGCAGAAGCTGGCCGAGCGGCTTGCAGTTGAAGGCACAGGTGCGATAATCACGATTCCGGTCGCGGCTGCGTCGGATCGGATCATCGTGGCGTTCGACGGCCAAGCCATTCAAAATTTGGAGCAGAAGCGCGCAGTCGTAGAACTCCAGGCGAAAAATGCCATTTACAACCTACCTGTCCAGCAAGTGAACTTCAGCTCCGTCGTAGCACAATTTGGCGCCAATATCGATCTGCGGGACGTCAAAGTCCTGATCGAGATCGCAGCGCCGACGGCCGACGTGGCCAAAATTGTCGAGAACGCGGCGACCCGCGGCAACTTTTCGTTGGTCGTACCGCCTATCAGCTTCACAGTCAAACTAGCTTATGGCGATAAGACCGTTGAAGTCACGAAGTTCAACAGCTACGTCGAACGAAAAATTGCCCTGCCTGAGGGCTCCGATCATGCCAAGATTACCACGGGCATCGTCGTGGAGCCTGACGGAACGGTGCGTCATGTACCGAGCAAAGTGACGACGATCGACGGCAAAGATTATGTCGTGATCAACAGCCTGACCAACAGTACGTACGCAGTCGTATGGAACCCGCTTCAATTCAGCGATGTAGCCGTCCATTGGGCCAAGGACAGCGTGAACGATATGGGATCCCGCATGGTCATCGGGGGCACGGGCGACGGCTTGTTCAGTCCGGATCGCGACATCACCCGCGCCGAATTCGCGGCGATCGTCGTTCGCGGCCTGGGGCTCAAGCTGGAAGATGGCACGACGCCGTTCTCGGATGCCGGCACATCGGCCGGGTACAGCAGTGCGATCAACACCGCTTTTGCCTACAACTTGATCAGCGGCTTCGAGGACGGTACCTTCCGCCCGAACGACAAGATTACTCGGGAGCAAGCCATGGTGATCATCGCCAAGGCGATGAAAGCCACCGGGCTGAGCGGAGATCGCGGCGCGACTGCCGAAGATGCATTTCTTTCGTTTGCGGATGCCTCTTCTGTCGCCACGTGGGCGATCGACAGTGTCGCCGCCAACGTCCAGGCCGGTCTGGTCAAGGGGAGAACTTCCACGAGACTGGATCCGAAGGCTTACATCACGAGAGCCGAGGTCGCGGCGATCGTGCAGCGATTGCTTCAAAAGTCCGACTTGATTTAAACCGACTTAAACACAAAGAGCCGTCCCAGAGTCATATCCTTTGACTTGGGGGCGGCTTCTTTGCGTTTGCTGTAACGCATAAATTCGGCACTCACGCGCGGCTCCGGCGGCCAAGTGCTGCCCAGGGCAAGCACTTCAACTCGCACACGCGACTCAGGCGGCCAAGTGCTGCCCAGGGCAAGCACTTCGACTCGCATACGCGACTCTGCGCCCAAGTACTGCCCAGGGCAAGCACTTCGACTCGCACACGCGACTCTGCGCCCAAGTGCTGCCCAGGGCAAGCACTTCGACTCGCACACGCCACTCTGCGCCCAAGTACGGCCGAGGGAAAGCACTTCGACTCGCACACGCGGCTCCGGCGGCCAAGTGCTGCCCAGGGCAAGCACTTCGACTCGCACACGCGACTCTGCGCCCAAGTACTGCCCAGGGAAAGCACTTCGACTCGCACACGCCACTCCGGCGCCCAATTACTGCCTAGGGAAAGCACATGAACCCACACACCGTCTCGTTTGCCCCCTCCGCCACTCCGCGCCAGATTCCCCCCCTAAAATAGCTAGGATCCCGCGCAAAAGGTGCAGCTTTGCGTCTACTCGGCCGCCGACGAATCCGGTAGGCTCAGGGATGAACGCCACCTCTTATTGCAAAGGAGCTATGCCCGCAATGAACGCCATTCAAGCGCGAATCGAAGCGCTGCGCCAATATACCGCCTCCAACACCGCACCCGACGATCTTGAAGCCTTCTGGGCGCGCGCATGCCGGGAGGCCGACGCATCGGCCGCCTATTCCGCGATCCAGCCCGCAGCCTCTCCTTTCCGGCAAGCGCAAGTGTTCAAAGTGATCTATGCCGGCGCAGCCGACACGCCTGTCCACGCCTGGTTCCTGCTGCCGCCGGATCCGCTGCAGCAGCCCGCTCCCTGCGTCGTCGTCTTCCACGGCTACTCGCTCTCCAAGGGTCTGCCCGAAGAGCATGCGGCATGGCTGCTCATGGGCTATGCCGTACTCGCCGTCGACGTGCGCGGACAAGGCGGCGATACGGGCAACGGGCTGCCGCAAGCGCACGGCATGGCCAAGGGCTGGATCACCAAGGGCATCCTCGATCCGGAGCGCTCCTACTTCCGGGCGATCGCGATCGACGCCCTGCGCGCCGTCCGATGCGCGATGGCTATGCCCGAGGTCGATCCCGCGCGCGTATTCGCCTTCGGCGGCAGCCAGGGCGGCGGACTGGCGCTGCTCGCGGCCGCGCTTGCTCCCGGGCTGCGGGCGGCGATCGCGCATGTGCCGAACATGTGCCACATGGACCTCGGCATCATGCAGTCGGTCGGCTCGATCGCCGAAGCCGCGGACTTCGCGACGCGGTTCCCGGACAGCCTGGACGATGTGCTCCGCACGCTAAGCTACTTCGACATCGTGAATCTGGCGGATCGCATCGCGCTGCCCGTGCACGTCACGGTCGGCCTGAAGGATACGACCTGCCTGCCCGAGACCATCTTCGCCGCCTACAACCGGATCGCCTCCCCGGACAAGTCAATAGAGGTCCATCCGTTCATGGGACACGCGATTCCGCCGGGATATTACGCGGCTGCTCACGCTTTTTACTCGCGGTTGGCGCGATAGTTCGCCGTACTCCGGGCGCTTGCAGACGATCGGAATTGTATGCGGCCCAGCCCCTCCAAAACGCCTTTGACGAGCGCGGATTTGGCGACGTAGATCGGAAACGAGTAAAAGTGCTGCCAATGGAGCATCTCGTATACACCGATCCATACGCTAATGGGCTCTAAGACAAATGCAAACACCGCGCCCATGATCGTTTCTGCGATCAAAAACGACCGCCATTTGGGAAAGTATTGATAAACCAGCATGTGCAAGACGGGCAGCATCCCGAAGTCGACCGCCGACAACTCGGGAATAAATCTAAAAAGCTTATGCGGATATATCCATAAATTCAGCTCATAACCGAAATGATCCAACAAGAATATGAGGTAACCGATCGAGACGCCGAATAACAAAATATCCTTCAGTCTCGATTTGTCGACGAGCCGCCACCAGACGATCCATGGCAGGATAAGAGCCGCGAGCATCAACCACCATTGAGGCGAAAACAGATCGTAGTGCAGCCAGTAGTCTTGTCTCAGTTCGGTCAGCTTTCGATGGACATCCTCTATTTCTCCGAGCAGGGACTTCTCCGACATGCGCGTTCGCCCCCCCTCGATTTATTCGGCCCGGAACCGCGAGATTCTGCGCAACGGCGCATTCTGGTTATTGTTGCCTGCAACGGCATAACTATGCGAGCGGCGAGGCGGTCGCCGGTTAAATCGTGCAGGATACCGAGGAAAACGATAACTTTCCGCCGTCGTCTCCTCAGCTCCGCCGATGCTATAATGCCGAGTAACGCGGACGGAAGACGACGGAAAGAGGGGAAGCACGATGACCAATCGCATGCCGCCGCCGGGCGCGGCGGGCTGGCAAACCTGGGCGCCGCATGAAGCGCTGGCGCCTATATTCGACAGGGATATGCGGGACGGCGAGTCCGTCCTGATCATTCGGGCTACGGGCTCGCCGAACGCCTACGGGAAGTGGATCGGCAAAACGGCCGGCGTCGAGGGCAGAAAAACCTATGACATCGCCGCCGACTATCTCGCGACCGGCATCGACGCGATCCGCGCAGACGTGTACGCGCTAGTCACCTGGTCCGACGCGAACGGAGCGCTGCTCACGCGCGACTACATCGATCAATCCCGCGAAGCGCTGCCGGATGGCTGGATCGGCCTTCGCAGGACGATGACGGCCCCCGCCGGCGCCGCGTTCGCCGAGCTCGAGCTCGCATTCAGATGGTCGGCGAGCGGAGAGGTCGCCTGGCGGAGACCGTCCGTCGCGGAGACCGCAGCTACCGCGCAACTGCCGATCAGAACGGTCCGCGTCGCTACGACCCTGATCAATAAGTTCAGCGGCAGCCGCACGGGAAATCTCGCCGACATGAGCGACTTGCTGGACCAGGCCGGCGCGCAGCGGGCGGATATCGTATGCCTGAGCGAAGGCGTCTACGAGCAAGGCGTCGGCGGGCGCGGCTATGGCCAATTCGGCGAGCCGATTCCGGGAGCGTTCACGAACTTTCTAGCCAGCCATGCGCGGAAGCACAGATACTACGTCATCGCGAGCTTGTTCGAGACGGACGGTGACGTTCTTTATAACACCGCCGTCCTGATCGACCGGGACGGCCGCATCTCGGGCAAGTACCGAAAGACGCATCTGCCGCTCTTCGAAGCGGAGATGGGCGTGACGCCAGGCAGCGAATACCCGGTGTTCGACACCGATTTCGGCCGGATCGGCATCCTGATCTGCTGGGACAGCTACTTCCCCGAGCCCGCGCGGCTGCTGGCGCTCAAGGGAGCCGAGCTGCTCTTCGTGCCGACGCAGGGCAACGCGCGCATCCAGTCGCTCGCGAGAGCGGTCGACAACGGCGTCCATGTCGTGGTCGCGGGCATGTGGGAGGAAAAGCCTAGCCGGATCGTCGATCCCCGGGGCGATGTGCTTGCGGAGCTGTCCGAGGAAGCGCACGGCGTCGCGGTCGCGGAGATCGACCTCGGCAAGCCGTTCTACAAAAACTGGCTGTCGGTCGGGGACGCCGACGGTGAAGCCCGCTCGCTGTTCCGCCGGGAGAGGCGCCCAAGCACGTACGGCGATCTGACGATCTAGCCCAGCCCGAAGCCCGAAGCGGACCAACAGTAGAAAATATCGCTCATCAGTGCAGGATTGCGCGCTTACGGCAAAATGAAAGCGCTGATATAGTTAACCTAAAGCCACACGAACGCTTGAAGTCTTCAACCACTTAACAGCAAACGGGGTAGGCGCATGCACAAATCGCACGGCTTGATCGCGGAGCTAAAAAAAAACAAAATGCTGTTTCTCATGCTGACCCCCGCGGTCGTCTACTTTATTATTTTCAACTACTTGCCGATGGGCGGGGTCGTCGTCGCCTTCAAGTACTTCGAATTCGACAAAGGCATCTTCCACAGCCCCTGGGTCGGTCTCAAAAACTTCTCCTTCTTCTTCCGGTCCGGCCAGGCCTGGCTGCTCACCAAGAACACGATCCTCTACAACCTGGCCTTCATTTTGGTCGGCATGGCGTTTCAGGTCGGCGTCGCGATCATCTTCTCGGAGCTCAAGGGCAAATGGCTCAAAAAAGCGATGCAGTCCTCGATGCTCCTGCCATACTTTATCTCCTGGGTCGTCGTCGGATCGTTTGTGTACGGCATTTTCAACTACGAATTCGGCAGCCTTAACACGCTGCTGAAGTCCATCGGCATGGAGCCGGTCGACATCTACGGCCGGCCGTCGCTCTGGTTTTTCATCATCGTCGGTTTCTATCTCTGGAAGCTCATCGGCTACGGCAGCATCGTCTATCTGGCGGCGATCCTGGGCATCAATCCCGAGCTGTACGAGTCGGCGGAGCTGGACGGCGCGAACATTTTTCAACGGATCCGCCATATCACGCTCCCGCTGCTCAAGATCACGATCGTCATCATGGTCCTGCTCCAGGTCGGCGGCATCCTGCGAGGCAACCTCGACATGTTCTACCAGCTCGTCGGGAACAACGGCCTCTTGTTCAACAAGACCGACGTCATCGACACGTTCGTATTCCGCGCGCTGTACCAGCAGGGTCTGGATCTGGGACTGCCGGCCGCTGCAGGCTTGTACCAATCGGCGGTGGGCTTCGTCATCATCATCTCGCTGAACTACGTTATCAAGAAGGTGAATCCCGATTATGCGTTATTTTAGGAGTGGTACCATGGCGGTCAACCAGATCCGGAAAACAGACAGAATCGTCTTTAACCTCATCGGCTATATCGTCGTTGGTCTCTTCTCCCTTCTGTGCCTGATCCCGTTCCTGCTGACCGTCTCAGGATCGGTGACCAAGGACGCGTCGCTCTTCGAGTACGGGTACCGGCTGATCCCGAAAATGTATTCCCTTGAAGCCTACAAGCTCATCTTCCGGACGCCGGAGGTGATCACGGGCGCCTACGCCGTCACGATCCTGCTCGTCGTATCGGGCACCGCGCTCGGCCTGTTCCTTACCGCGATGACGTCCTACGTGCTGCACCGCAAGGACTTCAAATACCGCAACAAATTTTCCTTCTTCTTTTTCTTCACGACGCTTTTCAGCGGCGGGCTCGTACCGTGGTATCTCGTCATGATCAATCTGGGGATGAAAAACAATTTTCTGGCGCTGCTGCTTCCGCATTTGTTCGCCGTATTCCACATCATCATCATGCGGACGTTTTTTACGACCATTCCGGAGAGTCTCGGCGAATCCGCCAAGATCGACGGCGCCGGCGACTTTACCATATTCCTGAAGCTTTACTTGCCCATCTCGCTGCCCGCGCTGTCCACGATCGGCTTGTTCATCGCCCTGACCTATTGGAACGACTGGTATCAGGCGATGCTGTTCATCACCAAGCCGAACATGATGCCGCTGCAGTACCATCTCTACAAGGTGTTCAACTCCATGCAAGCCGCCCAGATCGTCGCGCAGAAGACCGGGATGCCGGTCGCCCAGATGCCGACGGAGACGTTTAAGCTCGCCATGACGGTCGTCGTCACGGGGCCGATCATCCTCGTATATCCGTTCATTCAGAAATATTTCGTCAAAGGCATGACCGTAGGCGCGGTGAAAGGGTAAAGCTGGAACCTTCCAGTTCACCATAAATTCAAGGGGGATACGATATGTACAGAAAACGCACCAATTCAGGCTTCATTCTATCATCGCTGCTCGCGGCCATGATTATCTTCACCGGCTGCTCGAATAACGCGGGAAGCGGCTCGAACGCGAGTCCAGGCGCTTCCGCATCGGCGAGTCCGTCCGCCGAAGCTTCCGGAACGCAGAGCGCCTCGCCGTCGGCAGCGGCGCCATCGGGCCCTGACATCTCGAAGAAAGTCGAGCTCAGCATGTATCTGCCGTCGGACGGCGCACCCGACGCCAAGCTGATCCACGAGGAACTGAACAAGATGACCGAACGGGACATCAATGCCACGGTCAAGATCACCTTCCTGTCCAACGACGCCTACAATCTGATGTTGTCCTCCGGCGAGAAGTTCGATCTCATTTTCGCCGCCAACTACATGAACTACGCGGACAACGCCAGAAGAGGCGCCTTCAAGGAGATCACGCCGGAGATGCTGAGCACGTACGCGCCGCAGTCCGCCAAGGAAGACAAGGATAAGCTGGCCGGCGGCTACGTCGGCGGCAAGATGTTCGCCATCCCGACGCTGGCAGCGAGCTTTAACTACAGCGCCTACGTCGTTCGCGGCGACCTGATGAAGAAGTACAACGTGCCGGACATCAAGACGATCGACGACTTCGGCGTCTATCTGGATGCGGTCGCCAAAAACGAGAAGAGCATGATCCCCTATAACATGGGCAAGAACGACGCCTGGACGCTCTGCGCCCTGTACTTCGGCAACAACAACCTGATGGCGCCGGGCGCGCCGAACTGCACGAGCCCGATCGCGCTCAAGAAAGACGATCCGTCGCTCCAGCTCCTGTACACGTTCGACTTGCCTGAGACGACGGCCTTCATCAAGAAGATGAAGCAATGGAAGGACGCCGGCTACTGGTCCAAAAACGCGCTGTCGAACACGGTCAGCCTGAACGATTCGTTCAAAAACGGCAAAAACGCCGCGCTGATCACCAGCATACCTGGCGCGAACAATATCTATAACGAAGTGAACAAGTCGCATCCCGAGTGGGATCTGCGGATCTACCCCGCCTTCCAGGGCTCGATCGACCGCTACTCCTACATGGCTGGGGGCATGGCAATCGGCGCGAAGTCCGAGAACGCGGAGCGTGCGCTCATGCTGCTCGATCTGCTGCGGTACAACGAAGACTACAACATGCTGACGCAGTATGGTTTCGAGGGCACGCACTATACGATCAACGATAAGGGCGACATCGTCTTTCCTGCCGACAGCAAGTACCCGCCGAACGCGGCCGGCACATGGGGCTGGACGAACGAGACCTATACCAAAGTGTTCGACGGCTCGTTCCCGAACTACGCCGAGCTGCTTGCGGACGCCAAGTCGCGGTATGTGCCCAATCCGCTGGTCGACTTCACCATCGACGCCAAGGAGATCAGCGACGTCACCACCAACCTGAGCAACCTGTTCACACAGTATGCGGGACCGCTGTACATGGGCTTCACGAACGACGTGGACGCGGGCATCCAGGAGTACAAGGATCAATTGAAAAAAGCCGGCGTCGAGCGTTACAAAGAAGCCGCGCAGGCCCAGATCGACGCTTATATGAAGAGCAAATAACTTGAACTTCCCGTTTGTTTTGAAGGGCTTTAGCGGTCAATTTGCTGCTGGAGCCCTTTGAGGCACCTATGCTATGATTTCCCAAAAGGCGCATCATCGCAGGAACGGATCACAGTCTGGCCCGGGGAGAATCAACGGATATGGCGAAGCTGATTATCGTAGACGACGAAAAATCGACGAGAGAGGGACTGGTCCAATACATTCCATGGAACAGTCTCGGCATCGACGAGGTGGAGAGCGCCGGCTCCGGACCGGAAGCGCTCGAGGCGGCCGCGCGGATGCGGCCCGACATCCTGCTGTCCGACATCCGGATGCCCGGCATGAACGGCATCGAGTTCGCGACCCGGCTCCGGCTCGTACTGCCGGACTGCAAGATCATCTTCTTGAGCGGCTACGCGGACAAGGAATATCTGAAGTCGGCGATCCAGCTGCGCGCCGTCCACTACCTGGAGAAGCCGATCAACCGGCCGGAGCTGATGCGGGCCGTTCGCGAGACAGTCGACGCCCTCGCCCTGGAACGGATCACGACGGCGGAGAGCGACGCGATCATCCGGGAGAAGCTCGCGCTGGACCTGAGCCGAGCCCGCTCCGATCCGGCCGATCTTGCGCAGCCGCTCAAGTATGCGTTCGGCGAGGCGCAGACCGGCAGTCGCTTTATCGCGAGCATTCTCAGGATCGATATCCATACGGATAGCAGTGCGGACGCCGGTCGCAATGACATCGACCGCAATTACAGGGAGCCGATCCGGCGCGCGATCGACGAGGCGTTCGCCAGTCCGCTCTACCGTCACGTCGCCGGCTTTATCGACAACCGGCACGCCGTCGTCCACTTCAGCGGCATCGGCATCACGAGCCGCAGCCTCCCGCCCGCGGTGCTGGGCAAGCTCAGAGCCATGCTCGAACAAACGGCGGGCGTCGAGGTCGATTTGTTCATGGGGGTCGGCAAGCCGACGGACAGCATCTCCGAGATTAGCGCTTCCTACGCGAATGCCGAATCGGCTCTTCAGCGCCGGTTCTTCGTCGGTCCGAACCAGGTCGCGTTCTACGAGGAGCCGGCCCCGGGCACGCCGTCCGATCCGCTCGACGACTCGCGTCTCCTGCCCTTTATCTCCAGTCTCCATGCGTTCGACACGGATCAGGCGCTGCGCGATATCGTCCGTATTCACGACGAGATCCGGCTGCGGCCCGATCTGCCCGTCGGCCAGGTCAGGACGTTCTTCTACGGCATGCTCTTGGAGCTGGAAACCTTCGCCGCGAAGCACAACGTCCCGCTTGCCGAAGCGCATGAGCTCGCTTACGCCCGTGACGAATTTTTCAGGTTGCCCGACCTGGCCGCCGTCCAAGCCGAGCTGCTGCGCAGGGTCGAAGCGGCGATGAGTCGCATTCAGTCGAAAAACAACAACGGACAGCACGTTTACGCCATTATGCAGTATATTCGGGCGCATTATCACGACGACCGTCTGTCGATCAACCGGATGGCCGAGCATCTGTATCTCACGCCGACCTATCTGTGCCGGATTTTCAAAGAAAGAACGGGAAAAACGATCAACAGGCACATTACCGAGGTTCGGATCGAAAAGGCCAAGGAATACCTGAAGGACGGCCGGGTGAAGCTGTCCGACGTCTCGAGCCGGGTCGGGTATCAGAGCGCCAACCATTTCACCAAGCTGTTCAAGAAGATGACGGGCCTGAACCCCTCAGAATTCAGGGAACGGCAATGACGATGCTCGGCGCGCCGGTGCGCAAGCTTTGGTCGTACGTGCAGGATCTCAAGATCCAGCACAAGCTCATCCTGATTTTCTTTTTTCTGATGATCGTGCCGCTCGGCGCCTTTACGCTGCTCGCCTACAGGCAGACCGCCCAGACCATTCAGAAAAACACGGTCTATTCGGCCAACCAGTCGTTCGAGCAAGCGGCTTCTTCGCTCGAGTCCAGAATCCGCAGCGCGTCGCTGATCTCCGACTATATTATTCTCGACGAGGAGGCGATCCGAATCTTCGGCCGCATGGACAGCGCCGCCTACGCCATCCCTTCGCAGGTCAAGGACGGCACGTACCTGCTGCGGATGTTCCGTTACCTGCTGCGCAATCAGGACATCTTCCTCATCCGCCTGTTCGTGCCGGACGAGCTTGTATTCGCGGGCGACGGCCAGTCGATCTACGGCCTGAGCGGCGTACGCGAAGCGCCCTGGTACGGGCGGCTGCTCGGCAGCAACGGCAAATTGCTGCTGACGCCAACGACGACGCAATATACCGAGACGACAGGCGCGGTCTCGCAGCATCCGGTATTGTCCACGCTGCGCCTGGTGAAAAACCCGAACGACTACGCGAGAAATATGGGCGTGCTGAGCGTAGACATTCTGCAGAGCGACGTACAGGCGATGCTCGAGCAGGCCGCCCGCCTCACGGGCTCCGGCATCGTCTATCTCGCGGACGCCGACGGCGGCATCGTCCAGTCCTCCGCGGATGCGGCGCAGACGGCGCGCTGGCGCATCGCGGACAATCCGGCGGCGCCTTGGAAACGCGTAAAAGTGAACGGCAAAGATGCAATTGTCGGCTATCGGGCGATCGCAGGATCCGACTGGCGGATGGTGAGCGTCATTCCGCTCGAGGATATATTCGCCGCCAGCGCGCACCAGCGGAACGTGCTCATCCTCGTCATGCTCGCCATGACCGTCGTAGCCTACGGACTCGCCTATATCAGCTCGTTTTCCAGCACGCGGCGCATCTATCGTCTCATCTTCAAAATGAGGCAGGTGCAAAGCGGCCATCTGTCCGTCATCCATCAGAACTTCGGCAGGGACGAGATCGGCGAGCTGGCGGACTCTTATAACTTCATGATCAAAAAAATCGAAGTGCTGATCGACGAGCAGTTCAAGACCGGCCAAGCGATGAAAAACGCGGAGCTGAAGCTGGTTCAGGCCGAGCTGAAGGCGCTGCAGTCGCAGATCAATCCTCACTTTTTGTACAACACGCTCGATCTGATCAACTGGATGGCCATCAAGCATGACAATCCGGACATCGAGTCGCTCATCGGGTCCCTCTCGAGCTTCTACAAGCTGAGCCTCAGGAAGGGCCGGGACATCGTCTCGATCGAGGACGAGCTGCAGCATCTGCAAACGTACGTCGACATTCAGAACCACCGGTTCGAAGACAGCATCCGGCTGGTGCTGGACGTCGATCCGGACATCCTGGACTGCGAGATTCCGAAAATCACGCTGCAGCCGTTGGCCGAAAACAGCATCATGCACGGTATCCAGATGAAGCCGGACAAGCGCGGCACGGTGACCGTCAGCGGCAGGCTCGAGGACGGCGCGATCGTGCTCCGCGTGCGGGACGACGGCGTCGGCATGAGCGAGGCGGCATTGTCCGGCATGCTTGAGCGGCCCTCGCGGGACGAGTACCATGGCTTCGGCGTCTATAACATCCATGAACGGTTGAAATTGTCCTTCGGCGCGCCGTACGGCCTGCGCTTCGAGAGCAAGCTTGGCGAAGGCACCGCCGTAGAGATACGGATTCCCCCGGCGAAGGGGCTCGGAAACGCCTCGTGACCATGAACGCGATGGAGCGGGCATAGGCCGTCATGGCCGCATGCCCCTTCCTTTAGCCGCGTCCACGAGTGTAAGCGTTTCCAACAATCGACGAATCCGATTTGCCCATTTGAAGGGAGTGATGCCAGCCCACCATCCCCGCTGTACACGATGCATCGCCAAGCACGAGCAGCTATCCCATTTTAAAAAGGAGATGAAGTTGCAGTGAAAAAGAAAAGCATCCTCGCGTTCGTGACCGCATTCAGCATGATTGCCTCGTTCCTCGGGCTCTGGCCGGTGTTGCCCGCAGGCATCGCCCTGGCGACGGGTACGACTTACTATGTCAGTCCGACCGGCAGCGCAGCCAACACCGGTCTCACGACCGGCTCGCCCTGGACGTTGACCAAGGCGGCGGCCACGGTAACGGCCGGCGACACCGTGCTGTTCATGGACGGCGTCTATACCGAGCAGCTCGTCCCGCTGAACAGCGGCACGGCCGGCAATCCGATCACCTACAAGGCGCTGAATCCGCGGCAAGCCACACTCACTTATACGGTGACGACGAACCCGATGGACAATCATATGGTCATCAAGATCAAAGGGAAGTCTTACCTGACGATTAGCGGCTTTAAGGTGAAGGGCAACCTGAATTACGGCAAATGGCTGCTCCTCGATAGCAGCGACGGCACTGCGACCGGGACCAAGAACACCAACATCACGATCTCGGACAACGCGTTCAGCTATGCCACGGGCGGCTGGGGGCCTCGCGCGCCATTCGCCGTCAACTATACCGAGCAGCTGAAGCTGCTGAACAACACGATGACCGAAGCGTACGACGGAGACGATCTAATTTCCTTCGCCAACAGCTCCAAGCTGCTCATCCAGGGCAACGACTTCAGCAAAGCCAGGCATACCGTCGTCGTATTCGGTTACGCCGGCGCCTATAACAGCGTCAACGACGTTGTCGTGCGCAGCAATGTGTTCAACAGCCAGTGGAGCCGCAACTTCGAGGTATTTCCGAACAGCCGGTACCTGTTCGAGGGCAACGTATTCGCCGAGCAGCGCTATGGGTCCGGCAACGCGTCGTCGCGGGATTCGATCCACGCCGACCGGCTCATTTTCCGCAACAATCGCTTCATCCGCAACTACAGCGGCGGCACGCTGAGCAGCGCGCCATACAATGACGGATCGACCGATTTGTACTTTACGAACTCCGCTTTCTACAACAACGTATTTGCCGAAAACGAAGTATTCGCCTTCCTGTTCGGCGGCAACGGCGTGTATAGGATCAAGAACGACTTTTTCAAAAACAACATTTTCTACAACAACGACCAGAACGCGTCCAACCGCAACTTAAGGTACTTCGAGCGCAAGGTCAATCCCGACGGCACCCAGACGTTTGCCTTTATCGACAACAACTTCTGGAATGGCGCCGGGAAGCCCCCTTACATCCTCGGCACCAACAACAACTTCGTATTCAGCGACAACGACTACAAGCTGTGGACGCTGGCCGAGGTCGAGACGATGTCGGACGCCGCAGGCTCCCAGGTGCCGCAGTTCGACGACAACACGAACGTGAATCCGCTGTTCGCGGACCCGGGCAATTACGACTTCACCCTCCAGTCCGGCAGTCCGATGATCGACGGCGGCACGAATCTGACGACGGCCTCGGCCGCCGGCACCGCAAGCACTGCGCTGAACGTCGTCAACCCGAACTACTTCTTCGACGGCTGGGGCATCGGCGGCGAGACGGGCGACGTCATCTCGGTCGGTTCCGCGACGAATCGCGCACGGATCACGAACATCGCGTATTCGACAGATCCGACCACCGGCGTCGTAACCGGCGGCACGCTTACGCTGGATACCCCGCTCACCTGGTCGAGCGGCGCTTCCGTCAGCATCGCCTATGCCGGCAGCGCGCCCGACCTCGGCATCGTGGAGACGGGCGCGACGGCGCCTGCGTCCCTGCAAGTCACGACCGGCACGTTCAAGTCCACCGCGGGTACCTCGATTGCGTTCGATGCCGGCGTATTCGGCAGCTTCACGCCCGTGTCCTACGCTTGGCGCTTCGGGGACGGCTCGACAGGCACGGGAGCGACGCCGAGCCATGCCTATTCGCAGCCGGGGCAGTATACGGTCTACGCCACGGCGACGGACGCGGCCGGCAAGACGGTCTCCGGCGTGACGTACGTCATCGTGAACGCGGCGGATTATTTGAGCCAGCCGATGGTGTACCACTCGTTCGACGCGGACGATCGTCTGTATGCGCAGGTATTCCGCTATAGCGAGCGCGGCAATGAGGTGCCTAGCGTCACCCGCCAGTTCGATGGCACCAACGGCGTGATCCATGTGCCCTACAACAGCGCCAACACCGAGACCAAGCAGCTCCGGTACGCCTACTATCCGACGGACTGGAACATCAACCAGTTCCCGATCGTCAGCGCCAAGTACAAGGTGAACCCGGGCACGCCGCTCCTGCTCGCGCTCGAAGCCTATCCGGTCGGCAGAGACCAGCAGGACAACCAGATGTACCCGATCGCGGCGACCGCTTCGGCGAATGAGCCGACGGCGGCCTACACCCTCATCGACGACGGGGAATGGCACACGATCGAGGTCGACGCGAGGGACATCCGGGATCTCGGCGGCATCTACGCGAACCTGAACTACCTGCGGTCCGCCGGCTTTCGGATCAAGTCCGCCGGCTCGGCCGGCATGGAGTACTGGGTCGACGACTTCAGCATCAAGCCTGACGTTACGCCTTGATTCGATTGTCAGTAAGCCTTGGCAATAGGAAAGGGAGGTCGGCGAACTGCCGGCCTCCTTTTCGATTGCTTGCTATTTTGCCGACAATACCGCGCACACGGGATAGTGATCCGACGGATACCGCCCCTCGTACTGGCCACGGTCCACTTCGATCTGCGACACGACGACGTCGGGCGAAGCGAAAATGTAATCGATCGGCTCCCCCGCCTCGCCGCCCCGGAAGTCATGGAACGTCGCGCCGGCCGCCCCGGCTCCGCCGCCGCCAAGCAGCGCCGAATAGCCGTTCACGTACCCCGCCTGCTCCAATCCGCGCACGACAGCGTGTCCGGGACCGACATTGAAGTCACCCGTCAGCACGACCGGCGTCCCCGACCGCGCACGCAGCGCTCCGATCCGATCCAGGATCAGCCGCATCCCGTTCACTTGCGCCGGCTCGCTGACATGGTCGAGATGCGTGTTGAACACCGTCAGCCCGCCTTCATTCCTGCCATTCCCGCCATTCCCGCCATTCCCGCCATTCCCGCCATTCTCGCCTTCGTCCGCTTTGGCCACCAGCCTCGCCCACGTGCACATCCGCGGATAGTCCGCGCCCCAGCCCAGCTCGCCGAGAAGTTCCGGCGTCTCCGACAGTCCGAAGCTGCCGTATTCCGCCACGGCTGCTTTCCGCTTCTTATACCAAATGGCGCAGTGCTCGTCCGCTTGCCCGCCGCGCCGTCCCTCGCCCACCCAGGCATAAGCGGGGAGCAGCGGCGCAAGATCCAGCAGCATCGCATAAAGCGCCTCCTGCACGCACACGACGTCCGGATCGTGGCGCAAGATCGCCTTGGCAACGGCTTGCGGCCGATGCGGCCAGGCATTGTCTCCATCCGAAGGGACGTTGGTACGCAGATTAAACGTCATGACTTTCCATTCCAAGCGGATCACCTCAGGTTCAAATTGGTGCACAAGCCTTGCTACTTGAACCCAGTTTACCGCTCGCATGCCGTCCGGTCCATATCCGCTTTTGCTTAGGTACGTTTCGTGACAAACCGCGTCCGGCGAAAAACTGCACCATCATTTTTACGATTCAGTCACCTTTTGCGCCCAGCACAATACTCTATATAGACAAATGACCATTTTTAACGGAGGTTTTTTTATGAATCGTGGATTTATCCCCGGTGGCGGCTTTGGGGGAGGCTTTGGCGGCGGTTTTGGCCGTCCATTCTTTCGTCCCTTTCCCCATCCCTTTTTTCCCGGACGCGCCTTGTTTCCGTTTTTCTTCTTTTCTCCGTTCTTTTTCCCTTTCTTCAGGGACGGACAATCGGACGACATGCTGTTCGCGCAGCATCAAGCCCAAGCCGGCGATACGTTAGCATCGGTAAGCCACAAATACAATATCCCCCATGCGATTCTCGAAGAGGCCAACCCGCAGCTGTCCAACCCGAGCCGGCTTCAGGCAGGAGAGATGGTGTACATCCCTCGCATTTCCAACATGATGTGTCAAAAGTCTTACACGGAAATGCCGGCAACGGAGCAGCAGGCGCAACCGACGACGCAAGGCCAATATTAATAGCGAAAAACGGAATGAAGCCGCCAAATCGTAAAGATTGGCGGCTTATTGATTGGATGGGGCGGCTTCCGGCTCGTTGCGCCAGGCAGGCGCAAGTCACTTCATCCCGCTAAGCGCGATGCCCTGGATGATCCGCTTCTGGAAGACCAGGAGCAACGCGATCAGCGGCAGCACGGACACGGTCGTGCCCGTCATTACCCAAACGCATTCAGATCAAACTCTCTGAGCGAGTTCTTCCAGCAGTTCGCCCAGCCGGTCGAGATTCTGCTCATTGCCTTCGATACAGTAAGGCTTGGCCTGCTCGAACGCCCGTTTGTGCTTAAAGCGCTGGTTGAACGTGACGAGCGTGCCGCCGTCCGCAAGCGTCTCGAACGTGGCCGTCACCCTGAATTTATGGCCCGACAGATGCTCGATCGCGACGCGCTCCTGCGGCATGACCTCGACGAACGCGCTCACGTTCGGATAGTTTTTGCCGTCCGGCCCGTGCATAGTGAATCGCCATTCGCCACCAGGCCTGATGTCGCACACCTCGAACGTATTCGTAAACCCCTTCGGACCCCACCACCGCGCCAGCCACTCGGGGGTCGTCCAAGCCTCGTAGACAAGCTTCCTCGGGAAACGATACTCGCGCGACGTCGCCAGTTCATTCTCGCCGTTACTCATTTGGATGCGCCCCTTTAGCTTTCATTTTCCGCTCGCAGCTTCAGTTTAAAACCTGACGCTGCGTCACGTGCAAGCCAAACATTCAACATGCGAACCGATTTTTGATCATGAATGTTTGTCAAGGCCTATCCTTATACGCGACGTTTCTACCATATATTTTTATATTTCACGGTGCTATTATAAAGCTCAAATCTGTCGGGGCCGCGCCATCTGGCCGCCCCGGCAGCTGCCGCGAAGGAGGAGTCCGCGACCTAACAACTGTTACAGCCCGAACCAACCCAGTACAAACTTCAAGGAGGCTTAACGGAAATGAATAAACTCAAATGGACGGCGATCCTGTCCTGCGTCCTGGCCACTGCTTTGATGTCCGGAACGGCGGCATTCGCCAAGTCGGCCGAGCAGCACGGCAACAAAGGCGGCAACGCGGCCGTCGTTAAAACGCAGGTCGAAGAGAAGAAGAACGGATCCAATGACAACGATAAAAAGGAAAGCGCTTCATCCGCTACATACGGCCATTCGGAAAGCGTCACATCCGCTACATACGGAGGTCCGAACGGCTACAAAGGCCTGCTCCATGCCATCGAGAACGTCAAGGACAAGCCCGCCGGCGCCGTTTTGGCCAATCTCTTGCTCACAAAGTACGAGATGAAGCTAACGGATCAGCAGAAGGCGGATCTGGAAGCCATTCAAGAACAAGACAAGGCCCTGTCCGCGATCGCCGACTTGCTCGATCAAAAGGGCAGCGTCGTCGACGCCGTGTACGTGCAAAAGGAAGCCATCAAAGCCAACGCCAAAAACCTGGCCGGCTACCAGAAGCTTGGCAAGCTGTATAAAAAGTCGGGCAAGACCGGCGTGAACCTGTTCGTCAACGGGGACGAGACGATTCCCGCGGTAGCGCCGATCATCCGCGACGGCAGTACGCTGGTGCCTTTCCGCGCCATTGCCGAGGCACTGCAGGCAGAAGTCGTCTATAACCCCGCCGACCGCACGGTTACCGTGACCCGCGACGGCATATCCGTCAAGCTCGTCTTGAACAGCAAGACCGCATACGTAAACGGGAAAGCCGTTCAATTGGACGCGACCGCGATCGTCGTGAAGGGCAGCACCGTCGTTCCCGTGCGTTTCGTCAGCGAATCGCTGAACTCGACGGTCAAGTGGGAGCCGGTATCCCAATCGGTGGTGATCTACGACAATCCGTAAAGACCGGATAACCATAACCAAACTGCGCTGCATGTCCGGGAAGGACCTGCAGCGCAGTTTTTGTTTTCTCTTACCAAGGAAGCTCGCTGTCCATGTAGTAAAACCCGCCGGTCGGCCCGTCTTCGGGCAGCGTCGCCAGGCGAACGGCCGTGACCGCGCCTTCCTCCGCAGTCAGCTCCGCTTTGTCGCCGCCCATGCGCGTCTTTACCAGACCCGGGTGAACCGAATTGACCTTCAAGCTCGTGCCTTTCGACCGTTGCGACCAGTAAGCCGTCAGCATGTTGAGCGCTGCTTTGGAGGCCGCGTAGGCCGGGGTGGCGATCCGCTGCGCGAGCTCGTTGTTCAGGATGAAGTGAATCGAGCCAAGCGCGCTGCTCTGGTTCACGATGCGCCCCGCGTCGCTCTTGAGCAGCAGCGGCATCAGCGTCTCCGTAATGAGGAACGGCGCGAACGTGTTCACCTCGAACGTATCCCGGAACGCGTCGCCTTCGTACGCGCCGCTCTCCGCCCAGATCCCCGCGTTGTTGACCAGAATGTCCAAGCGGCCGTATTCATGCGCAATATACCGGGCCAGCTCCGCGATATGCGCGGCATTGGTCACTTCCAGCTCGACCCCCGCCGCATCGATGCCTTCTTCACGCAGCTCGGCCGCAGCCTTCTCGGCGGCGCCGATCGTGCGCGCCGACACGAGCACCGTAATCCCCTGACGGCCCAACTGCCTGGCGACCTCAAGCCCGATTCCGCCGCTTGCACCGGTTACTAACGCGATTTTGTCTTGGTTTGCCATGATGAATTGCCTCCTCGTTTCGGTTTAAAGTTTTATGTGATCGCCTCGTTAAAGGTCGCTGCTTGTTAAATCCTTCGCTTCTTTAAAACCTCGGTTCTTTAAATCCTTCGCTTCTTTCAAATTCTTCGCTTCGTTAACGATTGTTCGCGACCAGATCCGCGGCACCGACACGACGCGCGGTCGCCAGATGATGAACGTATTCGGCTTCGCTCTCGGCCAGCTGCTCATCCGTCACGTGCCTTGCGTCATGGATCGCAAATGGCGGCAGGTAGTGCGCGCCGACGTAGTTCGCGAGCGCTTCGACCGGCTTGGCGATATCCCTGATCGTGAACAGATTGTATCCGCCCGGCCGATACGAAGCCGCCGTTCCGGCGGTGGAGATCGCGATCCCGATCTCCTTGTCCTTCAGATGCACCCCGCCTGGACCGAACGCCCAGCCTGGTTCCAGCACCTCGTCGAACCACTGCTTGAGCAGTGGAGGCGTACTGTACCAGTACAGCGGATATTGAAAAATGATTCGGTCATGGACGTCCAGCAATGCTTGCTCGCCGCGGACATCGATCCGGCCATCGGGATAAGCGCGATAGAGCTCGTGTACGGTCGTGTCGGGCAGCTGTTTCGCGCGTTCGGTCCAGGCGCGGTTGATTTTGGACTGCGACAGATTCGGATGTGCGACGATTACCAACGTTTTCATCAGACATGCTCCTTTGATTCGATATTGAGAACGATCGTTCTATAATTCTGAAAAAAAAAAGACGATGCGATCACCGCTCCAGATTACGCATCGTTAGCTCGGCAACCCGCTCGAGCTTCTCCTTCGCGACCGTCGTCCGCGTCATGACGCGAAGTCCGGTCAACGCGTTTTGCAGATACTCGGCCCATTCCGCCGCGCCGTAACGCTTGGCGAATTCCCCGCTGTCCTGCCCCCATGAGACGATCTCCTCCAGCAGCCGCTCCGTGTTCGCGAACGCTTCCCGGGCTTTGGCGTCCACCTCTGCGTCCCGCAGTGCCAGTTCGGCGGCCGAGTTCACGAGCATGCAGCCGGCAGGCGCGTCCTCCTCGCCGTGGATGATGAAGCCGAAGACGAACCGCAGCGCTTCGCCGGCCGTCTTCGATTGCTTGACACCGGCCGCCAGTCTGGCGCCGATCCGGTCCTCGAACCGCTCCATCGCCTTCAGGAACAAGGTGTGCTTGTCGGTAAAAGTATCGTAAAGGCTCCTGCGGTGGATCCCCATATGCGCGACGAGATCGTTAAGGGACGTCTTCTCGTAGCCTTGCTCCCAGAACAGCTTCATCGCTTTTTCCAGGACGGCGGCTTCTTCGAACTCTTTGCTTCTGGCCATTAAAATCCCCTCCTTCCCCATCATATCATTATGGGAACGAACGGTAAAGAATGAGCGCAAAACGTTCGAGCCGCCCTGCCTTACGGTCAGCCGATCGCGCGCAGCTCCCGTCCCTGCGCGGACAGCCAAGCCACGGCTTCTTCCCTGTCGGAGAAGCTCTCTTGGCGGTACGGCAGCGTGCCGAGGCCATCTACCGTGCGGTTCACGCTCATCTTGGCGATCAAGCTGTGCGGTTCGAGCATGGCCAGATGGCGAAGGCCGCTCTCGTACGCCCGCCGGATAAAGAACTCGCCGATCCACGCCTTGTCCTCGGTCTTGATCGCCGATCCTTCGCGCGTATCCATCAGCACCTTGCTGCCGTACCGCAGCTTCAGCAGATCCGCGCCCTTGAGCAGAATCGTCTGGAACTCCTCGCCGTATGCGAAGCCATTCCACTCGATAATGACACTTCTCAATTCCTCGTCCCACGAGACCTTTCCATGCTTGGATTCAAAATAACGCATGTCGTCCAGCTCCTTCGCCCAATTCTTTTTAGAGAACGATCATTCTCAAATGGATGCCGCTTGTCGTTCCTCGTTCTTGCTGCTGAATACAGATTAGCATAACGGGAACGATCAGTAAAGAATTATTTTTACCGATCGTTCTCAAAAAATGAAGAACCCCATATTGACCTTGCCGAATTTGTCGAAGCTCGCAGGAACGCCCGGTCACCAGTCGCGTACCCGCGGGATCCAGCCAGCAAGCTCCGCTCCTCCTCCCGGCCGGTTGGCAGCGATCAGGTCGCCTCCATGCGCCCGGAAGATGCGCCGCGCGATGGCCAGGCCGAGCCCCGCCCCGCCCGTGTCCCTGCTGCGCGACGATTCGCCCCGATACAGGGGCTCGAAGACGCGGGACAGATCCTCGGGAGCGAACCCCGAACCGGTATCCATGACGATCACCAGAATCCGCTCGCCCTCCGGTCTGCATCGCACGACAACGGTCCCCTGCGGCGGGGTATGCCTCACCGCGTTGTCCAGCAGATTGCCGAAGGCACGGGAGAGCTGATGGGCGTCGCCTCGTACAAGGATCGGTCCGTTGCCCGGAGGTTCCGCCACCACCGATATCTCCTTTGCATGCGCGGCTCCGCGCACCCCTTCGACAGCGCGACGGACCTCTTCCCCCAAGTCCAGCGAATCTCCCGCATGAGCCGTCAAGGGATATTCCGTCTTCACGAACGCGAACAGATCCGATACCAGACGATCCAACTGGCCGGCCTTGTCCTGACATACCGTCACATACTTTTTCGCCTGCTCGGGCGAAGCGGCGATCCCTTGCTCGAGTCCCTCGAGGTACCCTCTCAGCGCGAACAGCGGCGTCCGCAGATCGTGGGCGATCGCCCCGATGAAAAAACGCCGCTCCTCCTCCAGCGCCTCCCGGTCCGCCAGCGATTGACGGAGTCCCGCGACCATCGCCTCAAACCCGTCCCGCACCTCCGCGATCTCCCGGATCCGGGAGTCGGGCAGGGCGACGTCCAGGTCTCCGCCAGCGATCTCCCGCGCGCCCCGCCCCATCGCTTCGAGCGGCTTCACGATCCACCGGCGCAGGCCATACCCGAGAAAGACGGCGGCCAGCAGCGCGCCGGCCAGCGCGGCGATCCAGATGCCTGCCCGGCTTGGCCTCCCTTCCCCCAGATGCAGCGATCCGGTCTCCGCGATCGCTGCGATCATGTACGTCGTCCAGGAGAGGGTCAGAACCGTCAGCAGCGCGAGCGCCAGGAAGCCTCGAATGCGCACGCGCCTCATCGGGGCCTGCCCCCGAAGCGATAGCCGACGCCCCATACGTTCGCCACGTAGCCGGGCTGCTCGGGGTCGATCTCAATCTTCTCCCGCAGCCGGGCGATATGGACGCGAACGGTATGCTTGTCGCCGATGCCCTCCCAGAATTGCCGGAGCAGCTGCTCATAAGTGATCACTTGGCCGGGATGCTCGCAAAGCAACAGGAGCAGGTCGTACTCCCTCGGCGTGAGCGGCACGCTGGCGCCGTCTACTTTCACGTCGCGGCTGGCCGGATCCACCTGCAGACGGCCGAAGTCGAGCAGCCGCGGCACGGCGGCATGCGTCGGGGGCGCTTCCGCCCGCCGCAATGCCGCCTTTACCCGCGCGACGATCTCGCTGGGAGAGGCTGTCTTGACGATATAATCGTCGCCGCCGATCCCGAGCCCCCGGATTTTGTGCATGTCGTCGTCCCGCGCGCTGAGGAACAGAATCGGCACGCCGCTGACGGCACGGATCCTGCGGCAGAATTCAAAGCCGTCCTGCCCCGGCATCATGATATCCAGCAGGATCAGATGCACGTCGGACGATTGGAATCGCGCCATCGCCTCCTCGGCATGGCGCGCCGTGAGCACGCGGAAGCCGTCGTTCTCCAGAAAATCCCGCATCAGCTCCACGATGCTCTCGTCGTCGTCCACGGCCAAAATCGTCCGTTGCCGCATGCTCCCCATCCTCCCTTGCGCGTACCGCCGCTCACGCGAGTCCCGCTCGCTTTTCTTAAAGCCAGTATAGCATCCCCGTTCCGTCGGACGCCTCACCCACTCGCTTCGTGACGGCTCGTTGATGGTTTCGTGACGATTGCGCTTCCCGATTCGGGACACTTTCCGCTTACAGTTAGTGGGGAAACTTCACCAGCTTTACAAGCTTTACAACCCCCATCAAAGGAGAGATTCGCATGTCGTTCCAAAGTCAACTCTTGCTCTCGGCCAACTTGTGGTTCGGGATCTCGCTGCTCGTCTTCGTCGCCTTCCGGTTCGCCCGCCTGCGCGAAGGACGGAGCTTCCGCAGACGCGGCCATGATTGATAAACCTTACCGCCTTGTCATCGTCCTCTCGGCCGGGCTCGTCGCCTGGACGCTTCTGAACCGGTTCGCGATCGATCCCGGCGCCGTCTCCTTTCTCTCGCACAAGACCGGCATCGCGCATCAGCTGCGGCTGCCGGCATGGCTGCGCGTGCTCGATATCCATATTGCATTCGCCTGTCTGGCGCTTCTGGCGGGAGCGCTTAACTTCGCGAACCCGCCCGCTCGCGGACGCAGACGCCGGCACCGGTCCGTCGGGTACGCTTATATAATAAGCGTACTTGGAGTCTGCATCACGTCCGGGTACATGGCGCCTTACGCTACCGGAGGACGTCCGGTCTCGATGGCGTTTAACTTGCTGAACCTGATCTGGATCGCCGTGACGGTTACCGCGCTGGTGCAAATCAGACGCCGGCAGGTCGTCCGGCACCGCCAATGGATGATCCGCAGCTACGCGTTCTGTTTCACGAATGTGACCATTCACCTGGCGGAAACGGTGCTGACGCGCCTGCTCGGCATGCGCTACGAGACGGCGTACGCCGTCAGCGTCTATGCCACGATCCTGATCCTGATCGCGATCGCGGAGCTCATCGTCCGGCGGACTGCCGGGAAGCCGCAGAAGACCGGGACGTTCACGCACCAGTAGCGCTTAAACGCCAAAAAACGGCTCCCGTGGGGGAGCCGCGCTTTTCAACCGTAATGCTATTTAAAAATAACGAATTTTAAATGCTTCTCTTTTAAATATTTGATGATGGCGGGCAATGCCTCCACGGTATGCTTGTCCTCGTGCATGACATACACGCCGCCGGCGGACTCAACCTCGCGGAAGTACCGGATGATATCCTCGGCGTTCTTGGCGTTCCAATCCTCCGGATCCCGATTCCACAGGAGCGTCTTCATCCGCTGCTTCGCGGCTGTGGAGGCGAGCACGTCATTGACGGCGCCGTAGGGCGGCCGGAATAGGGTCACCGGTACCTTCGTCAGAGATTCCAGCAGGTCGCTCGTCATGGACAGATTTTTGCTCTGCTCCTTCGCCGAGGCTTTGGTCAGCACGCTATGATCCCAGGAGTGGTTCCCGATCGACATACCGTGCGCGTGCGCGTAGACCACGCCTTCCGGATGGCGCTCCGCGTTTTTCCCGACGAACAGGAATGTCGCCGCAATCTTGTGATCGGTCAAAATGTCCACGATCTTCTTCGTGAGCGGGGAAGGTCCGTCATCGAAGGTCAAAGCGACCTCGTCCTTGGGCAGTCCGTAAAATTTCTTCTTCTCGTCGATGTCCACGATGACGTACCCGGTTGCCTTGGCGCCCTGTTGGAGCGAAGCTTGCGCCTGCGCCGTCTGCGCGACGGGATCCGCCGTCACTTGCGCGTGGGCATCCCCGTGATCGTCTGCATGGACATCGGCATAGGTCGCCGTATCCTTCAAGGTGTCCCCCGAAGCGATCGGCACCGTCGGGGCGCTAGGCGCAGCAACGCTGATCGGCTTCGCCGCCGCTCCTCGTCCCTCTCCGCCCGGCAGCGCATCCGCCTTCCCGCCGGCCGAGACGTAAAGAACGGCCACCGCCCCGCACAGCAGCAGGAGAATCAGCGCGGATAGCCGCGAACGTTGGGCCGCAACCCGGCGCAAGAGCGGAGCTAGGCGACGGACCGGCTGTCCTTGCCTGCTCTCGCGATCTGCGCCGCCGGTCGCGAGCGGCAAAGGTTCAGCCTGCAGAATCCGGCGGACCTGTTCCATATACGCCTCGCTGCATGCAAAATACAGCGTGTCTCTCGACGCGCTCGTCGTCTTGATCAGCGCGCTATAATAAGTCTGCCGGTACGGATCCCACTTGGGGTATGGCGAGAGCCTCGCCCTGCCGCCGTCCAGCGGCCGCAAGGCTTCCAGTTCCGAATAAGTATGCTCGTCGATATCGATCTCGTATGTATCCTGCCTGTCCTCGCGGGCCACGCCTAATTCAATCCGGTGCCTGCCGTCAGAGGTCCGCACGAGCGACAGCAGCTCCATTACCTGTATGCTGTAGGTTTCCATGCCTTCGCCCTTCTGTTCCCGATCCCGATTCTAAAGCCTTAGTCGGCGGAGACGTTATCCAGCTGGCCTGCGCTCGATGCGAACGGAGAGGAGAGCCGGTTGGTGAAGTCGTTCACGATCGTCAGCAGATGCGTCTTCTCCTGACGCAGCGCTTCGAACTTCTGCTTCATCTGGGCGAGCTCCGCTTCGAGCCGCTCGTTTTTTTCCTCAAGCTCGCCGATCTTCCTGTTTTTCTCCGCGGAGGTACCGTTGTACTTCTGGAGCAAGCCGCCATAGTTCTGGCGCTCAAGCTCGACGATGCCCTTGAGCTCCTCGATCTCGCCGGTAAGCGCGGCCTGCAGCTCCCGGTAATCCTCCATCATCTGATCCACCTTCAGGTTCTTGTCGAGCAATCGCTGCTCTAGCTCCTGAATGCTTTTCTCGCGCTCCTCGACCACCTTGCCCAGATTTTTAAGGTCCCGGTTCAGCCTGTCCGTCTGGCCGTTCGCATGGCTCAGCCGGTCCTGCAAATCCTGGTGGCTCATCTCGACATGCTGCTTTTCCTTGATCATTTGTTCGACGGCGAAAATAAGATCGAGCGACTTTTTATCCATATGGCTCTTCTGAACTAGAACGGCGCCCGGCGACTCTTGAATCGGCCCAGGCGCCGCCGCCGCGAAGGATGCCCCCTCAGCCCGCGTCTCGTCCGGTTCCTTGCTCAAGCCTCTGTCATCGCGCGAAGGCTGCTGCTCCGCGCCGTTCTTCTTTTTAAGGAAGGGAGAAAACATCGAAGAATTCACCTTTTCTGAATAAATGTTGATTCATGTCGAAATATGTTTCCTTCATTATAGATGAATTTTCCAATTTATTTGCGGGGCCGAAGTACCTATTTGTATACCGAGGTTTAGGCTAAAAGAAGGGGGATTCGGGATGATCGCGCAAATCGTACCATTGCGGATATATCTGAAGCTTGATTTGTGCGGAACGCCTGCCGGCATCGCGTTCGACAGACCTTCCATTGGCCCGCGTACCGTCGAGCGCATCGTTCCTTCGCCGCAATGCCTGCAAATCTGCATCTTTTTATGCCGATGTCGACCCGTTAAACAGGATGGATGCAAAAGCGCAGGTATTTTCCGCCTTCGGCCCGATTTCCGGCTTGCGCTTTGCATTTACCTGCATATTTGCAGGTATTCATCGCGTATCGCGCGTCGGCAGAAAATACATGTACATTTGCAGGCTTTTTAAACCGCCAAACTTCCGAGAGCGCGGGCACCAGGATCGCACGCTTGATTTCCCGCTAATCGACGCTCAATTTGCTCCTCCAATAAAAAAAACCGCCGCCGGAATCGGCGGTGGGCCTGGAAGCTCTGGAGACGCGGCGTCAACCGTCCGTCTCGCGGATTTCTTTCTCCATGACAAAGTCGTCCATCACGTAGCCGTTCCCGATATCCGCGATCCGCTCGCGCACTTTTTTAAAGCCTTTCTTTTCGTACACCGCGATCGAGCCTTCGTTGTGCCGGTTGACCGTCAGCCAGACGGCGCCGAGTCCCCGCTCCCGGCACAGCCGCATCATAAAAGCCATGGCGCGGCTCGCATAGCCGTGCCCCCGATGCGCCTTCAAGACGTACAGCTTGCTCAGGAACAGCTTGCCGCCTTCTGCCTTGACGGCCAGATAACCGACGTTAATCCCCTCTGCCTGCATCAGGTAATATTCATAACCCTGCTGCGCGATCTGATCCGCGATGGCGCCCGGCGACTGGAACTTATCCACCATATAGTCGATTTGCTCGAGGGACAGCAGCGCCCCATAGTATTCGTGCCAGATCTCCATGGCAAGACCGGCCACCGCAGCCGAATCTTCCGCTTGCACCGGACGGCATACCCATGCCTCTTGCGTCATTCGATACGAACCTCCCGCCTGTCTCATCGCCGATTCGAACGCTTCCCGCGCGAAAATGGTGCTTTACCGCGATTAGTTTGTCCATTCCAGGTCCGACGGCCTGTCATACCTTATTCTATCTCTAACCGAAGGGGGTGAACAACAATGTCAGTCGTCAGCTACAACGCAACGTCGGTCACTCCCATCACGGATGGCGTGCAAATTCCCGTACCTCAGACGCCTCAGGGGGTCGGCCTTGCTACCGTGATCGCTGCCGTCCCTTCCATCCCGAATACCGTCCAGCTCATGGCTTCGGTCGGCATCCGGGGCGACGCAGGCGTCGGGAGCGTATTGTTCCGTCTCTTCCGCGACGGGCATGAGATCTACTACTCGCGCCAAGGCATCGAATCCGGCTACGAGCAGTTCGCTGTCGTCACGCTCCAAGCCTTCGACAATGCGACGCCCGGACACCACGCTTACACGCTGTCCATCGAGAAGTTGACCGCCGGCTTAACAGCCACGGTCATCGGACCGATCAACCTCAGCGCCGCCGTTTATACCGTTTAATCAGGAAAGAAGGCAGTCCGCGCGGGTTCGCCGGGCTGCCTTTTTCATGTGCCTGCCGCCGCGCCCGCTGTTCCATCCGTGGTCCCCGGCTTCTAGTGCGAAGGCGCAGGCTGCGCAACCGGCTGGGCCTTCGGTTTGCTCCAGGCAAGGCGGGCAATGGCGATGCCCCAGGCAATGACGGCGATGAGCGCCAGATGAAGCGCAAACGAGGAGATCGAGCCGCCGCCGTAGACCAATCGGAAGAAGCCTTGGACGCCGTTGGACGCCGGCAAAAAGTCGCCGACATGGCGGTACGCGGGCGCCAGCATGGCTGCGGGAACGATATTCCCCGCGGTCATGAGCTGGAAGGGGATCAGCCCGGTGTTCACCAAGGCCGCCAGACCGCCGAACAGCGCGAAGGTCATTTGCGTGAGGCAGATGGATGCCGCATAGACCAGCATATGGAAACCCCACATCGCCCCGAAAGAAGCGGCAGGATCTATAAACAACCTGGCTATGCCTGTGGTCAGCAGAGACGCGAACACAGCCACCCCCGCATAGATGAGCTGCCTGGCCCAGAAAATCTGCCATTTCCCATGCCAGCGCCCCAGCATCATAGAGGCAATATTCAGTTGGATATTCATCGTCATCACGGCGATATACGTAATGAATCCCAGGATCATAGGCAGCATATTCGTTGCAAAATTGGATCGATCGTTCAAGGTGACGATGTTGGACGCCATATGCGCTTGAGACGAATCGCCATGCTGGCTCTGGCTCAGACTCGACGAGATTTGCGCCGCCGATGCGGACAGGATCCCATTCGCGGTCTCCGCACTGGTCTTGTTCAGATAGAACGTCAGCTTGCCCTGCCCGGCCTGCGCATCCGCGGAGAAGTTCGCGGGTATCGACACGATCATATCCGCCTTTCCATTGTTCAGCTTCTTCTGCGCCTCTTGCAGCGAGCTGTAGCTCGCATAATCGTAGGGCATTCTATTCCTGATTTCCTGCTCGATCGCCGCCCCGGCCTCGCCCCCCTCATTGACGATCCCCACTTTAAGCTGCCCTAGACGCTCCGTCGCGCCGTTATAACCCGTCATCCACACGACGGAGAACAGCAACGGCAGGACAAAAGCAAAAGTAAGCCCGACCTTGGTCGGCAATAATTTAAAGAAACCTCTGAATGCGGCGATAACGGCGTTCATCGTGTACTCCCCCAATTAATAGCCCAGCCGATAATAGGCTGTGCATGTATTTGCGCAAAAAAATGCAGCTGGCGGGTCAGCTGTTCAAAGCCTGATTGAGCTTTCGAAGCAGCGCGGTAAGCTGATCGTTCCCCTCCGGCGTGATGAGGTTCACCAAATCGCCGTTCAAGCCCTGCATAACAGGCAACGTTTTCCCGTAAAGCGCTTTGCCCTCGGACGACAGGTACAGCAGAATCGCTCTGCGGTCCACCTGATCGGTTTTTCGGATGACGAGCTTTTTGTTCTCCAGCCGCTCGAGCGTCTTGCCGATGCTCGTCTGGTCCTTGCCGTGAAGCTCGGCGAGCGCTTTCTGCGTGATCCCCTCCTGCTTGTTCAGCTGATGGAGAATGCCGTATTGCTCCGGGGTGATGCCGAACCCTTCAAGCAAATGCGTCGCTTTCTTCTTATGCAGAAAATAGGCTCTCGACAATAAGTAGCCGATGGCGTCGTCGCTAAGATCCATCCCGTGCAAGCCCCCTCAAATACTAGCATGGCCTATTATCTCTTAAATTCAGCATAAAAGTCAATCGTGCAAATATGCCGAACATACCTGCAAACGGCGATGCGCGCCAAAAAACCTCCGCTTGCGGCGGAGGTTTTCCTGTTCTGCTTTTCGGTTTGGGCGGGATGTGGCTTCCGCCCGCCCGCGGAGCGCGAAACTTATTGCTGCGGCGCCATGTTGTTGTAGATGCGCGTCGCGTTGACCTTGCCGGAGCTGACGTCTTCGCTCGTGAAGCCCGACACGATGTTGCCGACCTTGAATTCCTTCTGCAGCAGCTCATCGGACGGCTCTGCTGCCGTCGGGCCGTCGATGCCCATGGCGGTGTCCGGCGTGACGGTCACCCAGAGATCGCCCACCTTGAAGCTCTTGCCGTCCGCGCTTACTTCAGAAATGACGCCGTCGATGTTGACCATCGCTTTTCCTTTGATGGGAGCCTCCTCCTTTGCCGGTGCCATGTTGTTGTAGATGACGTCCGCCGTCACGCGGCCCGAAGCCACATCCTGGGAAGTAAAGCCGGACACGATGTTGCCGACCTTGAATTCCTTCTGCAGCAGCTCTTCGGAAGGCGCGGTGGCCGTCGGTTCATTACTGCCCAGCTTCGTCTGATCCGTGATTTCTACCCACAGATCGCCGACCTTGAAGCTCTTGCCGTCCGCACTCACCTCGGTGATGACGCCGTCGATGTTAACCTGTACCTTGCCCATGATCGGCGGCTTCTCGGACACGATCTGGGAAGGCTGCGCCGTCGCCGACGGAGAAACGGTTGGGGAAGCGACCGAATCCTTCGTCGGACCGTTCTGATTGATTGCGAAAATGCCCACCGCCAGTACCGCGCACGCCGCTACTCCAACCGTCCAACCCGTTAACGTCTTTTTCTTCGCCTTTTCCATTTTAGCCATCTCCTTGGATTGTATTTGATTAACCTGGCCGCCCGGCTCCGTCTTTTCCATTTCTCGCATTAACTTCTGATACGTGGCCTCGTTAAAGTCCTCGCTTGTTTTCAACTGAGACATCGCGGATTTATATACTGAACGCTTCATCCTCTGCGCCTCCGATCTTCTCTTTTAACAGCATCCGTCCTCTGGCGAGCCAGGTCCCGACCGTGGCGGGCTTGGCCTGCAAAATGTCCGCGATCTCCTGGATCGAGTAGCCTTCGTAGTAGTGCAGGTGAATCGGAATCCGGTATTTCTTGTCCAGCGCGAGCACGGCCTGCAGAACCTCGTTCTCTTCCCGCGGGAGGTAGCTCAGGTTTTCGGGAACCGGATTGCGGCTTCTGAACCAGCCCGCTTTGAGCATGTTTTTGCTTTTATTGATCGTCGTGCGGATCAGCCACGCTTTTTCGTGTTCGTTATTTTCGAATACCGGGCGCTTCTGCAGATAGGCGAGGAACACGTCCTGCGCCACCTCTTCCGCATCGGCCATATTTTTCAAGTAGGCGAAGGCGATTTTGATCAGACTTTGCGAATATCGATCCAAGGCCCGTCGCACAGATTCATTGAGCTCAAATGAATTGTACACCTCAGCACCTCCTTTCCCTTTGAATACAACTGAGGGTGCGGATATTTTTCACGACGTGATGATTTTTTTTTAAAATGATTGGCTTTCTCGACTCTATTTACACGCTATAGACGCACGGAACGGCCGATACGGATGCAAAAAAGAAACGGCGGCCCAGTAAAACTGCTGGAACCGCCGTTTCCTATGGAATCCTCACTCGCTCAAATGCACTTCATACAAGCGATCCGGTTCATCGCGCTGTATATTTTGTACAAATCAGGCTTTGAATCGACCGATCGATTGCTGCAGCTCCTGCGCCATCTTGCTGAGGGCTTCGGCCGAAGCGGACACTTCCTCCATCGCCGCATTTTGTTCTTCCGACGAGGCGGCTACGTTTTGCATATTGGCGGCGGATTGCTCGGCAATGCCGGCTACGTCTTCCATCCATTTAACCATGCTCTGCGCGCTTGCGTTCACTTGCTCTGCGATCGAAGCGACGTCATGCGACTCGACGGCCGCCTGTTCGACGGCGTCTGCGATAAGCGAGAAGGATTCGCCCGACCGGTTCACAAGCTCGATGCCCGCTCTGACGACGGCCGTCCCCGCATCCATCGCCTGCACCGCTTTGTCGGCTTCGTCCCGTACCTCTTGAATCAGCTCGCGGACTTGACCGGCGGCCTCGGTGGACTGCTCGGCCAGCCGCCTTACCTCGCTGGCCACGACGGCAAAGCCGCGTCCATGCACGCCGGCCCGCGTAGCCTCGATGGCGGCATTCAAGGACAGGATGTTCGTCTGGGCGGCTATGTCCGCGATCATCGCGGCGATCTGATGGATCGCTTTGGACTTCTCGCTCAAGGCGTATACGACGGCCGCCGTCTCGCTGACCGAGCCGCTCATGAGGTTCATCTGCGCGACCGCCCGTCCCACGACCTGATTGCCGGCATCCGCTTTGTCTTTGGCATCGGCGTTGAGCGCCGCCACGCGCTGGATAGAGGACGCGGCTTGCTCCATTCCCTCCGAGATCTCTTCCGCCGCTTGGGCCGCCGCCGTTACATTGGATACTTGCTGGGCTGCACCCTCGGCCACTTCCTGGATCGATGCCGAGATTTGCTCGGTGGCTTTGCTCGTCTGTTCGGCACCGGCCGACAACTGCTCGGAGGTAGACGCGACCTGGTCGGTATTCATGCCTACTTCGCGGACGAGCTGCCGCAGATTGGACTTCATCAGGTTGAAGGAAGCCGCCAGCCGGGCGATTTCATCTTTATTTTTCACTTGAATGTCCGGCTGCGTCAGATCGCCCGAAGCGATCTTCTCCGCTCCGCCCACCAGCGCCAGAATCGGGCCGGAGATGACGCGGGAGATAAGCAGCGCGATGGCGACCGCCAGCAGCAAGGAAATGACGCTAAGCGCGAGCACGGTCAGGATGACGGACGATACCAGCCGTGAATTCGCTCGATTGCCTTCATCCATGAATCGGGACTGGTCCTGGGCGATCCGGTCCGCCGACTCCCCGATCTTCACGGTGATGGGCAATGCCTTGTCCACGAAATGCTGCTTCGCCGTCGCCGAATCGGTCCGCAAAAAGGCGAGCACCGTGTCCGACTCTTTTTTGAACGCGGCATTCAGCGCGGCCAGCTCCTGCAGTGTCTCCTTCGTCTCTTCGCGTCCGGACAATTTTTGAGCCGTTTGAATCGCCTCGTCAAGGCTGGATATCGCCTTCGCAAGCGCCCCGTAGGCGCCCTTCTCCTGAAGCAGCGCGCTGCGCAGACTGCCGTTTTCTTTGGACGCCAAGCTTTGAATTTCTTTAGCCTGCACCAGAATCGCGGACCTGCGGCCGATGAGGTCCGAATAAGAATCGTTGACGCGCTGGATCTGAACGTACGAGATGGCGCTTATGATGCCAATAAGAAGGATGACGCCCAAAAAACCGGTCAATATTTTTTTCCGGATCGTAAAATTCATAACCCGCCTCCACCACAGTATTATAAGTACATATGTTATTATATATTGTAATAATAATTGTAAAACAATTCTAAACATTTTGTCCCAGAAATAGCGCTTTCAATCGGATAAAAGACAAAAAGACACCTTCGGCGGGTGTCTTTTTATACGTGATTGACTTTCGGTATCCGGAGGAATGCAATCGGGACGAAATGCCGAAATCCAGCTTCAGCCCGATTACCGGCCGATTACGACCGTTCGTCGTACAGAGAGGTATCCAATGCCCGAACGAATGGTGTCCATTCTCCCGCCGCATAGAGCAGCAGCCGGTGCATCGCGCGCGTGCAGGCCGTGTAGAAGAGCTTGCGCTCGCTCTCCCGGCCGTAAGTCGCCTCGGACGCATCGTAGATGAGCACGGCGTCGAACTCGACGCCCTTCGCGAGGTACGCGGGCAGCACCAGCGTCCCCTTCTCGAAGGTCGGCGTCTCCTTCGTGACGAGCCGCAGCGACGGGCAGCCCTGCGCGCGCAGCGCCTCGTAGGCTTCGGCGCTCTCGGCCGCCGTCTTCGCGATGACGGCGATGGAGGCGTAGCCCTCGTCCCGCAGCGCTGCGACGTCCGCCGCCATCCGCGCCGCGGACTGCTGGCGGCTCGCGGTCTTCGCGAGCCGCGGCTTCGGCCCGCTTCGCTCGAAGGGCACGATCTCCCGGCCGTCCGGCAGCAGCTCCCGCGCAAACGCCACGATCTCGCGCGTCGACCGGTAGCTGCGAACCAGCCGGATGAGGCTGGTATCCGACTCTCCGTACAGTCGGATCAGCGGCGAATCCGCGCCATGCAGCTCCGTCGCCTGCGTGAAGATCGCCTGCCCGAAGTCGCCGAGCACCGTCATCCGGGCCCGCGGAAACAATCGTTTCAAAAATTCATATTGAAACACCGAGTAGTCCTGCCCCTCGTCGACGAAAACATGCCGGATCTCCGTATTCGTCCGAACGCCCTCGACGAGCTCCTTCAAATACAAGTACGGCGTCGCATCCTCATAGAAAAGCTCGAGCTTGCCCAGCTTTTCCCGGGTCTGCTCGCAGATGTCGTCCCACAACGCCGGAACCTTCGTCTCGCCCGACATGGCAAGATAAGCCTCTCTGCCGCCGAACAGCTGGGCATACAGCCCGGTCGTGTCGATAAACCGCAGCCGCTTGACGCTTCGCCGGAGCGGTTTGAATTGCTCCTGTACGACCTGTTTGCGCAGCAGCGCTTCCTCTCTCTCGGCATAGTCGAAGTCGCTCTCGTCCCGCCGGCTCCGCCCCTGCAACCGCTCTTGGACCTGCTCATACCGCTCGGCGAAGTCGAACACGCCCCGATCCTGATGCAGCTCGCGGAATGCGGCGGCATAATCGTCCTTGTCGAGATAATCGAGCTCATCCTGCACCCACAGCGCCTCCCGCTCCTCGCGCTCGAGCACGGAGAGCTCCTTTAACAGCCACTCTTGAAGCATGGCGATTCGGTTCGCCACGTTGATGGCTGCGTCGTAGGCGTAGAACTGCGCCTCCATGCGTTCCGCGGGGATCAGATCGCGATCGCGGAACCGGATGCCGAGAAACCGCATGCCCGATCGCCCCAGCCATCCCGCATAACCCCGAAGGGCATGAAGAAACGCGGCGGACGCCTTGTAGGCAATCCCCTTAAGCCGGGCTTCGTACGCGCGCGAAGATGAATCCGACAGCACGTATTCGATCTGATCGAACGGGTCCTCCGGACGCAGCCCCGCGCCTAGACCGATCTCCAGGTACTCCTGGAACGTTGTCTGCTGCATGTTCTCTTCGCCGAGCTCGGGGAGCACGGTGGATACGTAACTGTTGAACATCGGATTGGGCGAAAAAAGGACGATCTGGTCCGCTTTGAGTCGTTCGCGGTGCTTATAGAGCAAGTACGCGACCCGCTGCAGCGCCGCGGACGTCTTGCCGCTGCCCGCCGCGCCCTGCACGATAAGCATCCGGCTCTTGTCGTCGCGGATGATGGCGTTCTGCTCCTTCTGAATGGTCGCCACGATGGTCTTCATCTGCGCATCCGCGCCGTGGCCGAGCACCTGCTGCAGCAATTCGTCGCCGATCGTCAGGCTCGTATCGAACACATTGAGCAGTCGGCCGTCGCGGATCTGATATTGCCGCTTCAGCTCCATCGTCCCGCTCACGAGTCCGCCCGGCGTATCGTAAAAGGCAGGTCCCGGGGAGTGATCGTAGTACATGCTCGCGATCGGCGTGCGCCAGTCGTACACCAGAAACTGCAGGCCGTCCGATTCGACGAAGGACGATACGCCGATGTACACCTGTTCGCTGAAGCCTAGACCGTCCTCGCTGAAATCGATGCGGCCGAAGTATGGCGAAGGCAGAAGCCGGTTCAAGCCTTTCCATTGCTGGAATCGCAGACGATAGCTTCGTTCCCGCTCCGACAACAGCGCCTCTTGCTGCTTGATGCTGTAGAAGGTCTCTTCGAAGTCCTCGTCGGTGGCGGTGTTCACCGTCACTTCTTCCCAGAACCGCTTGCGAAGGTCTCCCGCCTGGTTCCGCAAGCCGTCCGCTTCCGGCTCCAGCTCGGCGATCCTCGCCCGCAGCTTTTCCGTTACCTCGTCCAGACGCGCCTGCTCTTGGTTCCAATCCTGTTCGTTGATCATATAGCCGATCCCGCCCCTTCCGTCGATGGGTAGAAAAAGAACGTTTGACAATCCATAAACCCACGTGGTATGATTATTATGAAGGTAACATGCAATACTTGTGAGTTTATTTAAAAAAAGTCAGTGGTTTCTTATCATACCACGGCTCCGCTTGCGATGCAATCGAATATATACATATACCGGCTGATGCCGGTTTTTTTTGTTTTAATGCTTGTACTAGGGAACGAACTACGGAGGGGGATATGAAAATGGAGACCTCGTTCACGCGCAAACTCGGCATCGCCTATCCGATCGTGCAAGCGCCCATGGCGGGCGGACCCGCCACGCCCCAATTGGCAGCCGCGGTGTCTAATGCCGGCGGACTGGGCAGCCTGGGCGCGGGCTACTGGTCGCCTGCGCAGATCCGCGACGCGATCCGGGAGGTCAGGCGGCGGACGGATCGCCCCTTCGCCGTGAATCTGTTCGTTCCCGAGCAGACGAGGGTAAAGGCGACGGCGGATGAGATCGCCGGCATGAACGCGCATCTGAACGCTTATCGATCCAAACTGGGCATCGCGCCGGATCCCGCTTTTTCATCGTTTGCCCCGTCGTTCGAAGATCAGGTGCAGGTGCTGCTGGAGGAGGAAGTGCCGGTATTCAGCTTCACCTTCGGCATCCCATCGCCGGAAGCGATACAAGCGATGAAGCAGCGAGGGATCGTCATCGTCGGCACGGCGACGACGGTCGCGGAAGGCATTCGCCTGGAAGCGGCCGGGGTGGACGCGATCGTAGCCCAAGGCAGCGAAGCCGGCGGGCATCGCGGCACGTTCCTGAGCGAAGCCGCAAACGCGCTGATCGGCACCTTGGCGCTCGTGCCCCAGCTCGCGGAGCAGGTGTCGGTGCCCGTGATCGCATCGGGCGGCATCATGGACGGACGCGGACTCGCGGCGAGCCTCGCGCTCGGGGCGTCGGCCGTGCAAATGGGCACCGCGTTTCTCGCGAGCCCGGAGAGCGGCGCCCACTCGGCGCACAAGCGGCTGGTCCTGTCGTCCGCCGAAGACGCCACGGCGATTACGGACGTGTACTCGGGCAAAGCCGCGCGCGGCATTCGCACGGACTTCATGCGGGACATGAGCGGCTACCAAGGCGCCATTCCCGACTATCCGATTCAAAATGCGCTGACGAGAGACATTCGTCAAGCAGCCGCTCAAGCGAACGATCCTTCGCTCATGTCCCTCTGGGCCGGCCAGGGTCTGCGGCTGGCGACGGAACAAGCGGCAGCGGATATCGTCAAACGAACGATCGCGGAAGCGCAGGCCGCCATCGGAAAGTTAAGCGGACTCGCCGGAACGGGCGGGGTCTGAGCGAGACGCAGTATCGACACATAGCAAAAGCCGAGCCAGCTCCTCTAAAGAGAGTGCAGCTGCCCGGCTTTTTTTCATAACATCAACTCACTTGGGTATGCGCGAACTGATTGTTGTACATGTCGGCGTAGAACCCGTTTTGCTGTAACAGCTCCTCGTGCGTGCCTCGTTCGACGATCTCGCCGCCCTGGATAACCAGGATCGCGTCCGCTTCCTGAATCGTGCTGAGCCGGTGGGCGATGACGAAGCTCGTTCTCCCCTGCATCAGCAGCTTCATTGCTTCTTGGATGTGAAGCTCCGTCCGCGTATCCACATTGCTCGTCGCCTCGTCGAGGATCAGAATCGCGGGATTCGCGAGCACCGCGCGGGCGATAGTCAGCAGTTGACGCTGCCCTTGGCTCAGATTGCCGCCTTCTGCATTCAGATGCGTGTCGTAGCCGTCATGCAGCTTGCGGATAAAGGCGTCGGCACCCACGTGCCGGGCCGCAGCCTCCACCTCTTGATCGGTAGCCCCCAGGCGGCCGTAGCGGATATTGTCCCGGATCGTTCCGGAAAATACGTATGCATCCTGCAGTACGAGCCCGATCTGCGCTCTCAGCGCCTCTTTGTCGAGTTCCCGAATCTCCTGCCCGTCGATCAGAATCCGGCCGGACTGGATGTCGTAGAATCGCGTCAGCAAATTGATGATCGTCGTCTTACCCGCCCCCGTAGGACCGACGAGCGCGATCGTCTGCCCGGGCTCCGCGTGAAGGGACAGCTGCCTCAGCACGGGCACTTCCGGTTTGTAGCTGAAGTCCACCCGGTCGAACACGACGTCGCCCCGAATCGGACGGCTGGCCCCTCCGGCAGCCTCACGCCGGACCTCGTGCGAGGTTTCAGGCTCCAGATCCAGCACCTCGAAGACGCGCTCGGCGCCCGCGACGGCCGACTGGAACAGATTGTACTGGTTGGCGAGCTGGTTGATCGGCTGGCTGAATTGGTTCGAATAGTTCAGGAAGCTGACGATGACGCCGATCGTGATCAGGTCGTGATAAGCGAATACGCCGCCGAATACCGCGATGATGAGAAACGTCAGGTTCCTCATCGTATTCATCATCGGTCCCATCGAGCCGGACAGACTCTGCGCCTTGATGCCGACCGCACGCAGCCGCTCGTTGATCTCGCGGAACCGCTCGATCGAGCGGGCTTCGTTTCCGAACGTCTTCACGACCTTCAGGCCCGAGATGCTCTCCTGTACGAAGCCGTTCACTTCTCCGAGCTGCTTCTGCTGCTCCGTGAAGTAGCGGCGCGTGTACTTCGTGACTTTCTTGGTGATGAAAACGATAAGCGGCACCGTAAGAACCGTGATGAGCGTCATCCAGACGCTCAGACTGAGCATCATGACGACGCTGCCCACGAGCATGAGCACGCTGGCAATGAGCTGGACGACGGTCTGGTTCAGCGTGTTGGACACGTTAGCGATATCGTTGACCGCCCGGCTCATCAGCTCACCGTGCGTCTTGCGATCGAAGAACGGCACCGGCAGCCGCTGGTACTGCTCGAACAGGTCGCTGCGCATATCCCGCACGGTATTTTGCGACAGACTCGACGCCATATACTGCTGAATCCAGGTGAATAACGCGCCCAGCACGTACACGCCGAACAGGATCATGCCCATGCGGAACATCCCGTCATATTGGCGTTTCACGATATAATCGTCGAACATCTTCCCGATCAGATAAGGACCGAGCAGCGAGAACAGCGTCGTCAAAACGGTGCAGGCGATCACCCATACGAGCGTGCTCCGCTGAAGCTTCAGATAGCCCCAGATTCTCCGCAGCGTGCCCGCGGTATCCTTCGACCGTACCTTCGGCACCTCGCCGGGCCGCGGGCCCGGTCCCGCGCGGAAGCCCATCTGATCGATGTTCGACGGCGTCTTGCTCGCATTCGCGTTAGACGGATTGGAGTTGCCGCCCGCCATCAAGACACCTCCCTTTTGCCGAATTGAGACCTGTAAATATCCCGATAGACCTCGCACTCGGCCATCAGCTCCGCATGCGTGCCGCTGCCTACGATCGCGCCGTCGTCCAGCACGATAATGCGCCGCGCCTCAATGACGGACGAGATGCGTTGGGCGATAAAAAACGTGATCGTGTCTTTCATCACTTCCTGCAGGGCCATGCGAAGCCGGCGCTCCGTGCCGAGATCGAGCGCGCTCGTGCTGTCGTCCATGATAAGAATCGGCGGCTTCACCAGCAGCGTCCGGGCGATCGAGAGGCGCTGCTTCTGCCCGCCCGACAGATTGACGCCCTTCTGGCCCAGCTGCGTGTCATAGCCGTCCGGCAGCTTGGCGATGAAGTCGTGCGCCTGCGCGATCTTGGCAGCCGCCTCGATCTCCGCTTGCGTCGCGTCGGGCTTGCCGAAGGCGATATTGCCGCGAATCGACCCGGTGAACAGGAACGACTCCTGCAGGATGATCCCGATCCGGCGGCGAAGCCCGTGCAGCGGCAGCTCGCGGATGTCCTTGCCGTCGATCCGGATGGCGCCGGACGTGACGTCGTACAACCGCGGAATCAGCTGGACAACCGTCGACTTGCCCGCGCCGGTGGCGCCGATGATGGCGACAGTGTCGCCGCGACCGGCTTCGATATTGATGTCCCGCAGGACCAGGTCCTTGGGATCGCTCGAGCCGTCGTAGGAAAAGGATACTTGCGCGAATTCCACGTGCGTGGCCGGGATCGGGTCCTCCGCTTCGCGCGCCTTGCCTTCAATGTGAGGCTGCGTCGTCAGCACCTCGCCGATACGCCTCGCGGACACATTGGCTTGCGACACGTTCATCAGCAGCCCGCTCACCATGAGCAGCGAAGACAGCACCTGTACGACATAGTTGACGAAGGCTACCAGGTCTCCGGCCTGAACGGAACCGATCGACACCAGGTCGCCGCCATACAGCAGGACGGTCACCATGCAGGCGTTCATGATAAGCGTCACGACGGGCGCGTTCAGCGCAATGAAGCGGGCCGCCCGGATGGAAATGGCCGTATAGTCCTCGTTGACCTCCCGGAACCGCCGCATCTCGTAGTCGGTTCGGACGAACGCTTTGACGACGCGAATGCCGGCCAGATTTTCCTGAATGCGCGTATTCACGGCATCCAGCCTGGCTTGAACGCCCGAGAACAGCGGGTTGGAAAAGCGGATGAGCACGATGAGCGCGGCGACCAGCACGATCAACGTGCCGAGCAGGAAGAGTCCCAGCCGCAGATTCATGAGCAGCGCCATCACGACGCTCCCGATGAGCAGGCTCGGCGCCCGGACCATGCCCTGCAGCGCCAGCTGCAGCAGGTTCTGGACCTGCACGACGTCGCTCGTCATGCGGGTGATAAGCGTTCCCGACTTGAACGCGTCCATGTTGTCGAACGAAAAGGCCTGCACCTTGGCGAACAGCGCCTCCCGCACGTCGGCGCCGAAGTTCTGCGAGGCGCGGCTCGCGAAGAGATTGCATCCGACGCCCGTGATCAGCGACAGGAGTGCCACCCCGACCATGAGGAATCCCGTTCGCTCGATGATGCCGAGATCGCGGTCCATGATGCCGAAGTTGACGATGTGCGCGGCCAGCCTGGGCTGGAGCAGATCGAAGAAGACTTCGAAAATCATGAACAGCGGTCCGAGAATGAGGAATTTCCAATAGGGTTTGAAATAAGCCCTTAAGCCCCACATTGGTTCAAGCTCCCCCTTCTTCGGTCTCCTGCGCCGTCGGTTCCGTCGGCGAGTCCCCGGACGATTCTCCGGGCGAGTCCGCCTCCTCTTCAGTCCGATGCAGCTCGAAGTGCCTGGTGTATTCGTCGATGATCTGCTCGATCGCCTTGAGCTCGCCGAGCAGGATCGTCTTGATCTCCCGGTATTCCGGCGCTTCCAGCTGCTGCCTCAGCGTTTTGCGCTTAACGTCGAGCATCTGCCAAAACTCCAGCGCCCGGCCGCGGCGAAACGTCTTCGCGCCATGATGATGCCTGCCTTTATGACCGCCCTCGCAGTCTCTATCGCCTCTTCCTTTATGGTCACGCATCTATATACACGCTCCTTTATGTATACAATTGTATACACATGATGTTTTAGTGTCAAAGTGAAAAGAGACTGTTTGTCCGGGTTAGGATATGACCACTGGAAACAGTGCCTGGTGGTTGGGTGTGCAGCCGCTTGTGAAATATGGACGAATGGTCGCAGTTTGGCGAGATTGCGATGTGGCAGGGCATCGAGTGCTGCTCATGGGCAGTACTTGGCGAGGGCACGGGGCCTTGATGCATCAAGTGCTGCTCTAGGGCAGTAGTGGGCTGGGGCACAGGGCTTTGGCGCTTCAAGCGCTGCTCAAGGGCAGTAGTGGACTGGGGCACAGGGCTTTGGCGCTTCAAGCGCTGCTCTAGGGCAGTACTTGGCGGGGGCACGGGGATATGGCTTATCAAGTGCTGCCCATGGGCAGTAGTTGGCGTTGCACCGGACCTCGGCGCTTCAAGCGCTGCTCTAGTAGCGCATCCTAACCAAATAATGTGGTATGGTTTGCGCAAAAGCTAAAGCAGTATAAAATAGTTGACGTCTAAAGCGGGTATGATATGCTTAGAATAACAAAAGAAGCCGGTGCGCCAAACACCGACTTCCTGCACAACTGCTTCGGCGGGGTTACCTCCAGTCGAGCGACCAACGAATAACCCGCGCTGTGGCGACAACCTCGGCGGGTTATTTTCTTTTATTCAAGTAAGTAAGCAATGCCAGGACGAACATACCAAGCATCATTACTTCCTGAAAAGAAAATGTCATAGCCTCACCTCCGATCTGGAGGCGGACTACCCCGTCTAGGCGAGTCGTACAAATTATATCATACCATCTTATGCCATCTTTTGGGTGGCTTTTCTTGTGCCTAAGAGCACGGCGTCATGCTGCGGTAATCGCGATGTCGTCAATGAAGGCCGTGTTGTCCCCGGTCGTCGTCGTGGCCAGGAATTTGATCGTGTGACTGCCGGCCGTTGCCGCGAAGTTGACGGTGGCGAACGAGGCGTAAGTCCCGGCCGTCGTCGTAAACGAGCCGATGACGGCGCCGTCGTACAGGACGTTAAACGACTGAACGCCGCCGAAGCTCGTGCGCTGAGCCGCCTTGAAGGTCACTTTGTACGTGCCGGCCGACGGGAACACCACGCTCTGGCTGAACTCGCCGGACACGCCGCCGTCCGTTTTCAGATAGGCGGTCTGCACGCCTTCGGGCGCATTCGCGGACGGACCCAGCACGCTGCCGTTGTACTGGATGCCGGCGCGGCTGTTGAACGTCCAGCCCCCATAGGTCGCCGGCCCCCAGGCCGTCTTCGTCGACGCGGCGGCGACGGACGGCGTCTCGAAGCCGGCGCCCGTGACGGTGACTGCGGTCGCCGGGCTCAGCATCACTTCGTCGATGAACGCGGTATTGTCCCCGGCGGTCGTCGTGGCGGCGAACTTGATCACGTGGCTGCCGGCCGACGCTGCAAACGTCCCTGTCGTATAAAGCGAAAAGGCACCGCCGGCGGAGGGCGTGAACGAACCGACGACCGCGCCGTCGACCAGGACGTTAAACGACTGGGCGCCGCCGAAGCTCGCGCGCTGCGCGGCTTTGAAGCTCAGCGTATAAGTTCCCGCGGTCAGCGTCACGCTCTGGCTGAATTCGCCCGCCACGCCGCCGTCCGTCTTCAGGTAGGCGGTCTGCAGCCCTTCGGGCGCATAGTCCATCGCGCCGAAGACGCTGCCGTTGCGCTGGATGCCCGCCCGGGAATTGAACGTCCATCCGGCGGTCGTCGGACCGACGACGGTGCCCGTCGTGGCGGGCGATTCGAATCCGGCGTTGGCAGGCAGCGCCGAGCCGTCCGGATTCACCCGGACGAGCGCGATGCCGTAGCTCGACGGATCGGCCGTACTGGCAGCCTTCACGGCGACCAGCTTGCTGATGATGACGCGCGGCGCCGTGTAGACGCCGCCGCTCGAGATCGTGCCGTTGCCGCTGCCGACGACGCTCCAGGTCACGCCGCCGGAATTGTCGACGACGCTTGCGGCCAGCGTGACGGATTGGCCTGCCGTCACGGTCGGATTGACCGGCGACACCTCCACCTGCGTCTGCGCCGGCAGCGTTGTGTAGACGATCACGTTGTAGTTCGCGTCGATCGCGCCATCGGTGAACGAGGTGCCCGCGGCGAAGCTCGCGACGGACTTCGGGATCGTGGCATTGGCGTTCAGCGCGACCGTGTCCTGGTAGACGTGCTTGCGGAACGTCTTGCCGACGTTGACGCCGCTGAAGTTGAACGTGACATTGCGATCAGTGCCGGCCTTCGTCTCCAGCACGATCGTGTAGTCGCCGCCGCTCGTCTTGAAGGCGGCAGCCCGAATGTCGGCGGAGCCGGTATTGACGGCCACGACCGAGCTGTGCGCCGGAATGTAACGCGCGAGCAGCCCGGCGGCGTAAAATGCTTTTTTGGGCGTCAATCCCGTGTACAACGCGTCGTAAAGGTCGTAGTTGCCGTTCGTGCTGCCGTCGGGATCGGTCGAGTAGCCGCCGTTCAGCTGCCAGACCAGCGCGCCGTTCACGCCTTCGTTGGCCGACTTGATGACGGTGTTGGCATAGCCGGAGTCCCAGCCGCTGTCGTTGTCGCCCGCCCAGCCGAACTCGGTCAGATACACCGGCTTGGAGCCGGCCACCGACGTTCGGGCGGAGATCGCCGTGCTCAGCGTCGCATACGGCTCGCCGTAGACGTGGAAGCTGTAGCCGTCGAGATAGCTGTCGATGTTCGTTTTCATATACTGCGTCCAGTCCGGCGCCCCCGTCTCCTCGGGTCCCCACAGCTTCACCAGGCTTCGGCGGCCGTCGGCGACGAGCCGGTCGTGCACTTTTTTGACCATATTCGCGTAGTAGAGCTTCTGGTCGCCCGGCGCTTCGAAGTCCCACGAGCCGTTGGGCTCATTGTAAAACGTCATGTACTTGATATTCGTGTAGCCTCTGACCGAGATCAGCTGCTGCAAGGCGGCAGAAGCCGAAGCGGCAAACGCGTCCAGATCCGCCGGCGCGCTCTCGTACGGCGTCGTACTACCTGCGATCGGGAACCAGCTGTGGATCGTCGAGCCGTTTTTCCAGCCGAAATTCAGTTCGATTTCGGTCCCCGCGCTCTTCAGGACGTCAAGGTACTGGTAAAACGCCTGCATCTTCAGATTGTCCCAGGAGTAGGACCCTTTGGACGGCTCCATCCAGTCGACCTGGAACCAGACGCGGGCCACCTTGGGCTTCATCGCCAGGATGCGCTCTTTGTCCATTTCCCAGTGCGCGGTCGTGTACCCTTGCTCCCTGGACTTCGCCATGAGCGCGCTCGGAATGAGGTTGACGCCGACGCCCTTGTAATCCGATTGGACGACGGTATTCGGGTTGATCGTGACGGTGTGAACGGCGGTGGCGGAGGCTGGATGCGGGAAAGCGAAGGCGGAGGGCATGAGCGAGAGGAGCAGACAAAGACCGGCGAGCAACCTGCTTCTGGCCTTGCGTGTCAACTTCATCAATCTTCTCCCTTCGATTCGTGGAATGCCGACGGGTCGTCGCGGCAGCGGAATAGGAGGAGTCGGCTGATCCCAGTATGACAGCAGGGGGGCAGGAGATGACATGATCGATTTTCGTATTTGGTTGAAAAATAGCGGTCGATTTTTAAAAACCCTTCATGACCATCAAATACAGGATGACGATCGGCAAAAACGTTGCGGCGATGCCGTAAATCGCCCACTGACGCGAAGCGCGGCGGTAGTCCTCTGCGATCGTGCCGGTATCTGCGCTCCTCGCGCTCGATCGAATCATCTTGCGCTGCAGCGGTATGAGCAATCCCAGCCAGATGAGTCCCGTGACCGCCAGCAGGATTAGCGACAGGGTGAGCCAGTTCAGACCCGACAGCGAAGCGCCCGACCGCTCCGCCATAACGATGCCGGAGACCAGAATGAGCGCAAGACCCGGGATGGTGAAAACGTAGTCGGCGGCCATGACGTTTCTGGCGGCCTGATGAATGACGACGGGGTTCCCGGTCAAGTCCGCCCTGACCTTCCAGAAGGCGGCCGTGGCGATATTGCCGACCATCAATACGACGCCGATCAAATGGAGCGCTAACCATCCATGCATGAGTCCCTCATCCTCTCGTCAACATATCTCGGATAAACGCCGTCAAATCCTCGGCTCTATAGATCGCCTGCGCGCGCGGGATGCTGGAACGGATCCGAAGGCCTAGCGTCATGAGCGTGAACAGGTCTCCCGTCTTGTCCGCGTCCACCGTCGCCGGAATGACGCCGTACCGCTGCCCGGTCTCGATCCACGTTTTGGACAATTGAACGGATCGCTCATAATACTGCCGCAGCGCCTCAGCGACCGTGGGATCGTCTTCTTTGCCGAGCAGGTACACCAGCACCTTGTTCGTGATGTCCTGCGGATTGTCGTAAGCGACGATACTGTCCCCGATTCTCCGCATCGGCTCGTCGAAGGTTCGCCTACCCTGCTCGACTTCGTTCATGAAGCTTGCGTTGGTCTCTTCCAGGCGCTCCTGTAGCACCCAGACGAAAATTTCGTTTTTGTTCTTTACGTAGTGGAAGATGGCGCCCTTGGACAGGCCGGACCTGCTCACGATGTCCTGCATCGTGATCGCCTGGCAGCCCTTCTCCGCGATCAAGAACTTGGTCGCCTCCAACAATCGCTGGGTCGTTTGCTGCCTGCGCTCCTCTTGCTTCATTGCCGTACAACCTCCCTCAAGCATCCATTCTTGCCCTTTATTATATATACCGACTGGCGGTTTGTAAATGTGTAATTCTGACGCTTGACCGCAAACAACGCGCATCCATATACTGGACGCAAGGAGCGTGATCATTTGCCAACGATTCGCAAGGAGATCCTCATCGATGCTACGCCAGAACAGGTATGGGACGCCGTCCGCGACGTCGGAGCCGTCCATCGCCGCCTTGTTCCCAGGTATACGGAGGATACGCGAATGAACGGTCATGAACGGACGCTGACGATGCTGGGCGGCAACGTCGTGCGCGAGTACATCGTGTCCGTCGACGACGAGGCGTATCGCATGGCTTATGCCGTCGTCGAGAGCCAGACCCCGCTGCTGCATCACCATGCTTCGCTCCAAGTGTTCCCGCACGAACAAGGCGTCGCCCGGCTCGTATGGACGACGGACTTTCTGCCGGACGATCTGGCTGCCGAGATCCAGGCGCGCGTCGACCGCGGGTCGCAGGTGATGAAGCAGACGATCGAAGCCGAGGCGAAAGGGAGCGTTCGGTAAACGATCCGAATGCGAAACCGATCGGCGCAAGCCCGCGCCGGTCGGCGCAAACGCAACGACACCTCTCCCTTTACGACCGGCTTACCTCCTTTGCGACCGGCTCGCCTCTTTTACGACCGGCTCACCTCTTGCGATAGATCTCCGGCGTCACGCCGTAATATTGCTTGAATCGCCTGATGAAGTGCTGAGGACTCTGGTAGCCGACTCTTTCGGTGATCTCGTAAATTTTACACGACGTATTTTCCAGCAGATTTTTGGCTTCTTCCATGCGCACGCGCAAAATGTATTCGCTCAAGTTCATGCCCGTGATTTCTTTGTAAATTTTCGACAAGTAAACCGCATGCAGATAGACGGCCTCGCTGATCGTTTGAAGATTGAGGTCCTTCCCCAGATTTTGCTCAATATAGCTATGGATCTTATGGACCAGCTGCCGGTGGTTCTCGTCGTTTTTAACGGGGGCATCGTTCATCAACGCCTCCAGAATGATCCCGCTCCACGCTTTTAATTGCTTGGCGGAATGAAAAACCTGACTTTCCGAATGCGACGATACAGTCCCTATGATATCCTCCAGCACGATGCCTTTCTTATGTGCCAGATAAGTGAAGCAGCTGAGCAGATGCAAATAGGCTTCGCGGATATGCGCTTGCGAATCCGGATGAAACTGCTCCAGTTCATTAAATATGGTCGAGAACTTTCCGTTTATTTTCTCCATATCCCCCATATCCATCAACTGCACGAGCATCGGTACTTGATAGAGCGTGCTAAGCGGCGTCAGTTTTCGATGAGGGGCAGCGTCCGGCGCTACGACAAAAAAACCTTGTCTCTCCCCCGACTTCATCACGGTAGACAACACCGACCGGTAGACGGAATGGACTTCCTTTGGAAATGGCGCCGGGCTCGAGACGTAGACGGCAACTTTCCCTTTTAAATACTGTTCGACCTGCTCCACCAGACGCTTGGCCGAAGACGCCAACGTGTCCTGGCATGACGGCGTCCAAGCGTCCGCCCCCCCGGCTGTCGCTGAATGGGGCAGCAGCAGTAACGTTAAGTTGCCTTGCATCGCTTTGCCGGACCACAGATGAAAATGGGGCGACAGCAGCTCCTCCGCTATATTCTTGATCGCATATTCGAATAACTTTATATCGTACGCGTCGTAGGATTCGTAGAAGCCGGGATCGAATTTAATGACGGCTAATTTAACGTAATCTCCGATCTTCACCGGAATTTGATACATGCCCAGCTTTTCCGCCAATTGATTACCCGTCAGTATGACCCCCTGCAAAAGATCGTGCAGCAGGTTTTCCTTCAGCAAAGGCAAGTTTTGATGAAGAAGCGAGGTCGCATGCTCGAAGCTTTGATGATGGCGCAAGTCGGTTTGGCGTTTGGCAATCACCTTTTTCACCGACTCCAGCAGCGCTTCATCCCGAACGGGCTTGATTAAATAATCGACTGCGTGCAGCTCGATCGCCTTTTTGGCGTATTCGAACTCCGCATAGCCGGTGAGCAGGATGCTGTCTATTTTTTTATGGCGCCTGTCGATGAATTCGATCAGATCGAGCCCTGTCGTGCCGGGCATGTGAATATCGGTGATCAAGATGTCGATCGGGTGCGCTTCGATGATCGCCAGCGCGCTTTGCCCCCCGTAGGCTTTATGAACGGCGGTGATGCCGATTTCATTCCAGTCTACGGTAGCCGCCAGCGTATCGACCTGATGCTTGTGGTCGTCCACGATCAACAAAGAAAACATCGCTTTCACGCCCTTTCATTTGCCCCAATAGAGTTCGACCTTTAAACCGCCCAGCGCCGAATGGTTCAATAGCATACCGGAGTTCGGACCAAAATAATATTTGAAGCGGTGGTGAACGTTCCATAGCCCGGTTTGTTCGCTTTCGTTATTTTCCATGGCGATTTTCGACTTAAGCGCTTCCAGCGCCTCCCTTGACAGGCCCGGTCCATTATCCTCGACGACGAGACGATAACCGTCCGGCTCCTCTATGCCTACGATCGTAATCCATCCATCCTCTAAAATCTCTTCAAGACCGTGCACGATCGCATTTTCGATGATCGGCTGGAAGATGAGCTTCGGTATCTTGATCGTTTTCATCGATTCGGGAATATCGCAAGTATACTGAAATTTATCCAATTGATGATTCATGATGTTCATATAGTTAACGGCCAGTTCGATTTCATTGATTAAAGTCGTCACCAGCGTTTCGTTGCGGGTCGTATATTTGTAGTAATCCCCCAGGTTATGCGCCATCGCAATGACGGATTTGTTGTTGTTCATCTTGGCCATATTGATCATATAGGCCAGACAATTATAAAGAAAATGAGGGTTGATCTGCGACTGAAGCTGCTTCATGATGGCTTCTCTGGAACGAATCTCTTCCGCGTAGACGCGCTTCAACAAATGATCGATCTCCATGCCCATGCCGTTAAAGGAATCGAACAGCTGCTGAAATTCATTGTTGCGCCGCTTCCTGATCCGATAGCCGAAATTTTTGTTTTTAATGTGCTCCACGCCGCGGATCAGAATCCGAATGGGAACCTGAATATGAAAATACAATAGCGATGCCGCCAGGGTGCCCAACAACAGCAGCAGCAACAAAATCGCATAAAATAAATTTCTGCTGTGAACGACCGGCTTCAGAATCTCGTCCAGCGGCTCGATATCGACCAGGCTCCAATCCACCTTGCTCGAAGCGAGCGTATACAGCAGATACTTCTTGCCGTCGATGGACACGATATCGTGGAACTTGGATTGGCTCGTATACTGATCCATGGGATAGTTTTGCAGAAGCTGCTTGATTCTTTGCGTATTGGCCGTACTGCTGTATACCACTTCGTCCGCGCTTCGATAAAAAAAGGCGTCGCTATTGCCCGCCAGCTTAAACCCGTCCAGCAAATTGGTAATGTTCTGCGTGAAAAAATCCACGCGAATGATCAGCTCGGCATTCATGAGACCGTCCGGATCCTCATGAAGAGGGGATGCAAAAAACCGGGAAAAGGCATCCATGGGGATACCGTTAACTTCCACTTTGTTCAGCCGCCAATTGGGCGTGTAGCTTTTGAAAAACGCATCTCGCTCGAACACCGAGGTCGTATCCGTTGTTAAGAACAATTGGCTTCTCGGGAAATAGATGGAGATGACATTCATGATTTTATTCGTAATGCTAAACAAGCTGAGCTTGCTTTGAAGAGATTGAATCACATTAAAACGGTCATAACCCGATTCAGGCAAGTTTCCGAAGGCTACGCTTTTGATCTCGGGATCTTTGGTCGCCAATGCGGCGAAAAGCATATTCTGGTCCAAGAGAATTTCGATTTGATTGAGGAAGTTAGCCAGCTTCTCTTCGTTTCTCGTATTGATCTGATTTTCTATGACATGAACGGACTGTCGATACGAATAAGCATAGAGCCCTAGAATGGGGATCAGAATCATAACGATAAGCAGGATCACCTTCGTAATCAGGTTCATTGGCTTCCCCATCCCATGAAAGACCTCGATGAATTCGACGTGCCGCGGCACCGGACCAGCCCATCTACATGAGCCGCCGGCACGCCCGAATCTACTTCTTCATCATATGACGATCCCCTATTCTTTTACAGACCCCAAAGTCATTCCTTTAACAAAATACTTCTGCAAAAAGGGATATACGAGCAGGATCGGGAAAATCCCGATGAACATGAGGGCCGATTTAAGCGAACGCTCCGACAGCTGCTCCAAATCGGACGGGTTGAGGCCGATCTTCGTATAATCGAATCCGGCGATCAAAGCTTGAAGAAAGGTGGCGAGCGGAAATTGATCCGCTTGATTCATATAAATCATGCCGTCGAACCAGGAGTTCCAGTGAAAGACCATCGTAAATAAGGACAGCGTTGCGATCGACGGCAGGGAGATCGGGAAAAAGATCGTAAACAGGACGCGGAAGTGCCCGGCGCCGTCGATCATGGACGCTTCCTCCAGCTCCTTGGGGATGCCTCGAAAGAAGTTCATCATAAGCACGACGTTGAAGACGTTCACGGCGACCGGCAGGATAAGAGCCGCGATCGAGTTGGTCAAGCCCGACTTCTGAACGACCAGATAGGTAGGTATTAATCCGCCGTGAAACAGCATCGTAAATACGAAAAACCAGGCGTATAGCGTTCTCCCTTTAAAGTACCGGTCGTCCTTCGACATCGAATAGGCAGCCAGCATCGTGAGGAACATCGTGAGCAGCGTGCCCAATACAGTTCTCAGCACGCTGACTTTGAAGGCAACAATAAAATTGTTGCTCTCCAGTGCCGCCTTATACGCATCCAGGTTCCATCCGATCGGCCAAAACTTCACCAAATAAGAGGTCGTCGCGTAATCGGAGCTTAAGGAGACGGCCAGTACGTGAACCATCGGCAGTATGCAAAGTACAGCCATCAACGCCAAAAACAAATGGTTGGCGATTTGAAACATCCGGTCCGATAACGATAATTTGAGCATGTCTTATCCCTCCTCTCAAAAGATTCTGTAATTCGCGTATTTGGCCGCCAATCGATAAGTGGTGGCGATCAAAATAAATCCGATGACCGATTTGAAAAATCCGACCGCCGTGGCCAAGCTGAAGGAGCCTTGCTGCAAACCGACACGATACACGTACGTATCGATAATGTCCCCTTTGGGGTAAACCAACGGATTATACATGTTAAATACTTGATCGAAGCCCGCGTTCAAGATATTGCCCAGCGACAAGGTCACCAGTACGATCGCAATCGGAATAACGGCCGGAATCGTCATATAAATCGCCTTTTGAAAGTTGTTGGCGCCATCGATATCGGCGGCTTCGTACATATTCGGATTGATCCCCGCCATGGCCGCCAGATAGAGAATGGTCCCGAACCCGAACTCTTTCCACACATCGCTGATAATCAATGTCGCGCGAAACCAGTTCCCGCTTTGGAGAAAATCAACGTTGTTCACGCCCAGCCAGCCTAAAAACTGATTGATCAAACCGTTCGTGGAGAGAATATCCGTCAAAATCCCGCCGAGAATGACCCAATTGATGAAATGGGGCAAATAAACAAGGGATTGGACCGTCCGCTTGAATAACATCATTCTTACTTCATTGAGCAACAGCGCAAAAGCGAACGGAGCGATCGAACCGGCTATGATTTTTAATACGGCGATCAGGAGCGTATTCCAGATCACCTGCAGCGCCACCGGATCATGGAACATGAACTTAAAATGCTTCAAACCGACGAACGGAGATTTAAAAATGCCCAGCCACGGCTTAAAGTCCTCAAAGCCGATCATAAACCCGACCATCGGGATGTAATTAAATAGGATGAGCAGCAGGACCGAGGGCAATAAAAACACATGCAGCGGCCATGTTTTTCTCAGGTTTAAGGTTTTCATCCTTGGTAATCTCCTGTCTTCGTCCGTAGGACGGGAATGCTCATTCAGAAAAAAATACGGAGAACAAAGTGGATCTTTGCGCTCCGTATTTTTTTGCCTTATAAATGGCGTGCCTTATTGCTGTTTGGCAACGGCTTCGTTAATTTCTTTGGTAATTTGCGTGCCGCCCTGGTCATGCCATTGCTTCAGGAAGGTATCGAAGTAATCCAGACTCTTCTTCCCGTAAATAATTTGCAAGTAAGCTTGGTCCTCCAGCGTATTCAGCTGCTCCCATTTCTCCTTCATCGTCGGCGTATTCGCGCCGTAGAAGCCGTTTTTCACGTCTTTATCCATCTGCTGGTACGCGACCGAGAAGCCCTCGATGGCCAAACTGTCGTTGCTTGCCGCCAGTTTTTGTTCGAACACATTATCCCGTTTACCTGCGGCGACGCGCTGGTAAATGCTCGGGCCTTCCATGACGTTCGTCGGCGCGGTTCCGTTCGAAGGGAAAATCAAGTATCTGCTCAGGCTCACCAGTCCGTCGGGAACGTTTTTCCAATCCGGTTTGCCGTCTTTCATGACGTAATCGTAGCCTTCGCCCTGCCCGATGGCGAACGGGCATTTCGGATCCTCGATCAGGCAGCCGTACATCGTGTCGTAGTATTTAAACACGGCTTCCATATTGTTAAAGCCTTTGCGGAATACATAGGTACCGTAGGACGGCTGCGATTCTTGACGGCCCACCTCGCCCGTGATGCCCGACGGGATCGGATACGGCTTAATATTGAGCGTTTGGTTTTTGCTTTTCGCTTCCTGCACCGCCGTGCCGATCGGCCAACCGCCTGCCCAGCCCGCCGCCATGGCGATTCCGGCTTTTCCGGAAGTGAAGTCCGCCATCGCCTGCGCCGCGTCCATCGTGCCGAAGTCGGGATTGAAGTAGCCTTTGTTAAACCACTCGTTCAATTTGGCCAATCCCTTTTTGACATTCGGACTGTTGGCGCCGTAATACAGCTGTCCGTCGTCGCCTTTGATCCACAGGTAAGGCTGATCCTGTCCGAACAAAAACTCGCTGTCCGCCATGTAATTGTTAGTCGGCTTGTGGTAGCCAGTGTTGGCGCCGAATGCCATGCCGAACGTGTCCTTCTTGCCGTTGCCGTCGGGATCCTGGTTCGTGAAGGCATCCAGCACCTTTTCGAACTCCTCGACATTGGTCGGCGCCTTCAGCTGCAGCTTATCCAGCCAATCCTGGCGAATCCACATGACCTTGTTGCCGACGACACCATTGGCGACATCCGGCAGACCGATAATTTTGCCGTCTCTCTTGGCCGTTGCCCATACGGCCGGGTTTTTGGCGTACAAGTCCTTTAATCTTGGCGAGGCGTATTTCTCGTAGGCTTCGTCGATGGTTTGAATTTTGCCGGAATCGATCAGCTCTTCGAGCAGGCTTCCGCCCGTGTACAGCACATCCGGCAAAGCCTCGCCGCTAGCAAGCGCCAGGCGCACTTTGGTCTCGAATGCGGCGGTATCCGTGACCACCCATTGGAACTTGGTGATAATGCCCAGGTTCTCGCTCAGCCAACGCGTGACGGGATTGTTCTCTGTCGTATCCCCGAAGCGGAGCTTATCGGAAGGCCGCAGCGTAATCGCCGCCGAGATCGTAACGGGCGGATCGAATTTAGTGAATGCCGTCTCCTGCGTCTCGGCGGGAGCCGCTGACGCGGTTGAACTAGCCGATGCCGTCGGACTCGCGCTTGCGCTTGCGGACGGTTGCGCGCTGGCCTCGCTCGTTTGCGATTCCTTCGCGTTATTGCTCGAACATCCGGCGATGATGCTCATGCAAAGAATGATGCCGGCTAATGCTTTGACTGCTCTCCCATGCCGTTTCATCTTACTCCCCCTCGAATTGGATCTTGCATTCTCATTATGGCATTCGCCAAAATCGATGGACATGATCGGTTTTTAAGAACATGAACTTTCCTTAGTCAGAATCAAAAAAAGCTCTCCGTCGCCGCCAGGCGCCGGAAAGCTCCTTCGTCCCCTTATGAATCTCTTAGTGAATCTTCTAGTGAATCTTCTATATTCTTCAGAGCTTGCTCGTGATTACGGCTCTCGCCAGCGCCGGATTCCACGCATTGGCCGTATTGTTCATATATACGATTTTTAAATACTTGGTGCCTGCCGGAACCGTATTGCTGTAGCTAACCTTGTGATAATTCGTTCCCGTGCCCAGCACCACCGTCCGGGTAGGCGCAACCAGCGTGTAGTTGATATTATCCGGCGAAGCGTAGAATTCAAAATCGACGATGGGCTCGTTATACGCAAACCAGGTGTCCACGTCGAAGGCATCCATATTCATGCTTCCGAATGCTTTGTAGATGACATTTTCTTGCAGATTTTTCGTTCTGACTAATTTGGAAGTGTCTCCTCCCATCCTGGCCGCATTGGACGAGCTGAACACTAAATTGGCCGTATGCGAGAAAATCTTCGAATAATCGTAAACGTCGTCCACGACCGAGATCGCGCTTGTCGGCGGAATAGGGGCGGACGTATCGTATTGAATCGACAATTTATGCGAGGCCCCGTCCTTGGCCTGCGTATTGACCTCGAACTTGATCGTCGGACTTAATTGCAGGATCGTGATGGTCGAATCCTTTTGCGTGACGGTACCGCCTGTCTTCGTGATCTCATACGTAATTTTGTCCTGGAGATGCGTAGGATCGGATACGGCAATGTCCATGACGCCGGCCTGATCCTTCAGCATAATCGACGAAGGATTGTACGCGATGATACCGTCTGCGATATCCGGCGTCCAGAAATTAGCCCCCGTGATGCCCAATCCATTCTCCTTTACCATCTGAACGCTGGCATTGTTGACGACGATGGAAATGTCCGGATTGTTGCTATAAGCCGTCGTTTGCTGCGCCGTCTTATTCGGCAGCATCACGTAAGCATAATCCTTATCCACCGGGTTAGTCCCATGATCGTACCAGAGGGTCAAATATTTCTTGGTAACGTTTGCTGTCCCTCCCAGAACGCTTAATTGCGCCCAGTTGCCTTGCCTGGATTCTCTAAGGCCCTTTATCGCGGCAGGCTGAGGGAAGTAGTATCCTCCCGTACCTTCCATATACACGGTGGACACGGCGGACATCTGCTCTATCCAACCCAAGCCGGCAGGCTTGGTAACGCCGTTGACGATCAGCTGTTCGTCGCCGTTATATTTGGTAGCCGTGTGCAGGGGATTAAGCACCGTTCCCAGCGCATTGGGCGCATAGAACTGAATCTCCGACAGCCGATTGCCCAGATCGAGATCATTCCCGTGGAAAATGATTTTCACGTACCTGGCCGTCGAATCCGTCAGGTCGTAAGCGTGTATTTCGGAAGTCAAAACGCTTTGACCGCTGAATACCGTCGTCCAAGTGGCGTCATCCGTCGAGGTCTGAATGTCGAACGAATACTTCCGGACATTGCCGATGAAGAAGCCGATGCCGGCATACCCCACCGTCACGTTGCTTCCCAGATCGTATTTCAGCGATTGTCCATCGCCTACGGACGACCAACGCGTAAAGATATCGTTGTCGATCGTTTCGAGATTGTTCGTCGTAGACAACGCTTTGAGCGGAGCAACCGAGATCGGAATGACTGAATTTAGCGCATTCGGGCCATAAATTTGCACCTCTGTTATGTGGTTATATTGGTTAGAGGTGTTGCCATGGCCGACAATCTTCACATATCGCGCATTGACATCCGTGAAGTTGAATACTTGGATATCCGCTGCGGTTCCCCCCACCGTGGAACTGCCGCTATAGACCGTGGTCCAAACTGAGTTGTTGCTGGACACCTGGATATCAAAGCTGGTGGCTCTGGCCGTTTGACTCAAGAAGTTGATGCCGACATACGCGACAGTCTGCACTTTTCCGAGATCGTATTGAATCCACTGGCCGTCGCCCAAGGAAGTCCATCTGGTATTCAGGTTATTATCCAGCGTATTTTCCGGTAAATTGAAGCCGTCGTTGCCGCTATCGGTCACTTGATTGACCATCAATCGCATCGGTTCGCTTCCCGCCGGGGTCGCAGCCGCAGAGTTCGTATCGATCCCGTGCGCGATGCTCGCTTTATTCAGACTTCTATTTTCAATCGTCGTTTCGATCGTTCTGCCATCCGTACTGTTGATTCCGCTCCCCAGGGCAACGATCTCATCGTCGAACGTGAACCAGGATTTTTTGGCCTTAAGCGTGCTGCCATAGGCTTTCAAATCCATGCCTGTCGCCGTGTATTGATTCAGCAGTTCCGTGCCGCCGGTCCATGTGTTCGGACTCAAGTAGGCCGCACCCGAGTTATCCGCTCTAGCCATCGTATCTACCGTCGTACCCGGCAAGCGGTATTTGTTGACCGTCGGCCAATAATCCACATATTGAAGCGAATCGTTATTATATAAATAAGTCATCCCTTCGCCGGTGTACCAGCCTTTATAATTTTGATTAATCCCCGTCTCATAGTTAGCGATTCGCTTGGAGGACATGCTGACGCCGAATCCGAATCCCGGCTTCAGACTGATCGCTCTGTCCATACCCGCGTATACTTTGGCTAACGACAGCTGACCTCTTGGGACGATGTTCGTATCGTTCATGACCGCCTTTGCGAGCTGGAGCACGCTCAAATTGGCGTCCCTATAGAAGCTGGAAGCCGAATCTTGTTGAAGCCAATATTTGACCATGGACTTCATCCGCTGCGCATCCGCGGGCGGGGCGATCTGAGCCAACCGCAAAATGCCGCCCATCACTTTATTGGCTATAACCTTACCTTGCGTTTCGGACCTTGCGATTTCCCTGCCTCTAACCATGTCCATCATAGAACCGTCATAGATAAAAGGCTCATAGGCATCGTAGACCCAATTATAAACATTCGATAAGCCCGCATAGGTGGATTGCCATGACGAACCGTTCAATAAATACAAGACATTTGCGATATCCTGTATCAGGTTCGCTCCGTAACCGCCATTGTACGAGAATATAAGATGCTGGACGAATGAACCGTCTTTATAAAACCCGTCGTCTTTAACGACATAATCCATGACTTGATTTAACGCATCTTTGGCAGCCGTCAGTTTGGCGCTCGATTTCATAATCACGCCTTGCACCGCGACGATCTGGGACTTCCAAATGCGATTGGCGCCCGTTGCTTCATTTACAGTCCCCGCATCGTGCATCGATATCATAGTGGGGTCAGGAGAGAAATGCGATATCGCATTCATATAGTTGGTGATCTTACCGGGGGTCGCGATCAAGTCATCGTACATTAAAATAACGGTGTCGGTCAGCTGGAGCGGCGTGGCAATCTCCTGGTCGTACCAGGTATACCATGTCTCGGGCCCCGTCGTTTCGTTATATCGATTCGTATACAACCAGTCGAGCGCATCAATGATATCCGTTTTGAGCGTGGTATTCCCATACAGACTCGATCCGTACGTTTTGTACGCGACGGCCATTTCCTTGACTCGGGCAAAATTATAGGTCGTGACCGTTGCATCGGCAGCATTGTTTAAATCGGACCATAAGTAGGTTCTGCCTGCCGTCTTATTCAAGCTGCCCCAGCTCGTCTGGGCCGCCATGGCGACTTTTTTGGCAATGTCCGGATCGGACGTATTGTATCCCGTGCCTCCGGTAAGCGCTTCCGCCCATTTGATCCTCAAATCGTCGTACGCATCGTTCGCGCTTACGCTTGCGATTCCGATCTGCGATAAACAGGCGAATAAGAGACTCAAACTCATGATCATGCCCAATCTTTGCTTTAACCTTTTCAACTTAACCACCGTCCCTTTCGAATTTGAGGTTCGTACGCGTAGAGAAGCTAAATAACCACCCTCCTTTCGCGCCTATTATCGCACCCGAAATTTGCGAATGATATGAACGTTCCTAAAGATCATGAACTTTCGTTAGCCATATTTTCAGGATATAGGTGGCGTTTTGCACGGAAACGCACGTTATGTCTTGCATGGGCCTGACGCCACGCAAAAAACCGGCTACCTTCGCCTTATTGACGAAGATAGCCGGTCCGGTTCCGTTCGGTTCGCTTTAGTTCTTAGCCAAAAACGCGTCGATCTGCGATTGCAGCTCGGTCTGGATCTTGGCGATGCCCGCCGCCTCCAGCTGCTTGTTCAGATCGGCCAGGCCCTTGTCGATGTCCTTGACCAGGCCGTACTCGAGCGGGATGCCGTAGCGCAGCATGACGTTGCCGACGTTGGCGATCTCCGTCTTGACCTTGCTGTTGTCGAACACGAACGTCTCGAGCGGGTAGTGGTACACATTCGCTTCCCAACTCTTGACCAAGTCGGATGCTTCTTGCGGGAACGCTTCGTTGTCGCGGTTGAGCGGCGAATTGAAGCTCCAGTTGGAGAAGCCCGTGTAGTTCGGGTTCTTGTCGAGCGCCTTGTACTTGTCGTCGCCGACCGGCTCGTAGTGGACGCCGTTGATGCCGTACATGACCAGGTCGTGCAGCTCTTTGTCGTTTTGCAGCAGATCGATCGCCATCAGCGCGCGCTCCGGGTTTTTGGAGGTCGCGTGCACCGACGTGCCGTTCTGCGTCGAGATCGCCACCGACTTTTTCTTGCCTTGGTTGATGTCCGCCAGCGCCACTTCATAAGGCGAGTTTTCCTGGCGCATGAGTGCCATCAGCGCGCCGAGCGTGCCATTGTTGTGCGTGATCGAAGCCGTCTTGCCCGCCTTGAAGTCCGCCTGATGGTCGTTTTTGCTGTTAAGGACGTTTTTCGACCAGGCGTTGTGGTCCGCGAGATCTTTGTAATACGTCGCCAATTGCTTGAATTCCGGCGTGTTGTAAACGTTGAATACTTGCCCCTTCTCGTCCGTCAGCTTGAAGGCAAACGGCATATCCAGGTCGAACATGTTCCACTCGTTCTGCTGCTTGAGCAGCACGCGGTCGAGGTTGTGGAATTTCCAGTCGCCCGTCTCCGGGGTAAACGGCACGATGCCCTTTTCTTTCTCCGCAATCGTTTTCAGATAAGTGGCATACGCTTCAGGGCTGTTGATCTCGGGCAGGTTGTATTTTTTGCGCAGGTCTTCGCGGTACAGGATCAGCTTCTCAACGGATTCTCCGCGGTTCTGCGGCACCATGTACAGCTTGCCGTTGACCTTCGCCTGATCCCAGCTGACTTTGGACATGTTCGCCCATGCCTGCGGCGCATACTTGGCGAGCATATCGTCTGTGAGCTCGAGGAAGCCGCCCTTCAGCGCCTGGTCGTTGTAGCCCGCCCAGTTAGCCGAGTAGATCAGGTCAAAGTTCTCGTCGGCGGCCAGCTTGAGCGGATACTTCTGCGCCCAGTCGGACCAGTCGAGGAACTCGCCTTCGATTGTCGCATTAATTTTCTCTTTGAGCTTCTTGTTGATCTCGGCGAAAACGGAATCGTAGTCCACCGGCTTCGGTCCGACGAAGATCATTTTGAGCTTCACTTCTTTGGACGTGTCGACGGCGCCTTCGGCCGGCGCGGCGGCACTGCTGCTCGCGGCCGAGGCTGATGCTGTAGTCGATGCGCTCTTCGACGGCTCCGTACTCTGACTGGCTGACGACCCCGAATTCTTGTTGTTATTGCCGCATGCGCTCATGATCATCACAAAAGCGAACAAAAGCGTGAACATCGTCCATCTGCTTTTTCTCAACATGCCCATCTTCCCCCTAATGGTAGTCGTATCAAGCTCTATCGATAAACCGGGTCGCCCCGTATTCATCCCTTTACCGCGCCGATCGTGAGGCCCTGAACGAAGTACCGCTGCACGAACGGGTACGCCAGCAGGATCGGGCCGGTCGCGACGACCGTCATCGCCATCTTCAGGCTCTCTGTCGGGATCGCCGTCGTAACCACAGCCCCCGCGCCCATCATCGCCTTGCGCATGCCATCCATGTTGCCCAGCATTTTGTACAAGTAATACTGGAGCGGCATCAGCTTCTCGTCGGAGACGAACAGCAGTGCGTTGTACCAGTCGTTCCAGTAGGCCAGCGCCAGGAACAGCCCGATCGTCGCGAGCGCCGGCTTGGAGAGCGGCAGAATCAGCTGCGCGTAGATGCGGAAGTCGCCTGCGCCGTCGATCTTAGCCGACTCGACGATCGCCTCCGGAATGCCGCCGAGGAACGATTTCATCACGATGATGTAAAAGACGTTGAGCACGAGCGGCACGATCAGCGCGAGCACCGTATCCTTCATGTGCAGGTAGTTCACGATGAGCAGGTACCACGGGACGAGCCCGCCGCTGAACAGGGTGGTGAAGAAAAAGAAGAACGAAAAGCCGTTGCGCCACTTGAAGTCCCTGCGGGACAGCGCGTAGGACGTCATCGAGGTCAGGAACAATCCCAGCAGCGTCCCGCCGATCGTCACCCCGATCGTCACCAGGTAGGCCTGGATCATCTCGGTCGGGTATTTGAACAAAATGCTGTACGCCTCTACCGAAAAGTCCGTCGGTATAAACTGATACCCCGCCGTAATGATCTTGTTCTCGCTCGTGAGCGACGACGATACGACCAGCAGGAACGGCAGCAGGCAGAGCAGCGCCATGATCGTCAGCGCCCCGTACCCGATGGCGGCGAATATTTTCTGATCCGTCTTTTTGACGCCCGAGGTTTTGGCGAACGACTTGTCCGCATTCAGCTCCGTTGCGCTCATGTCATCAGCCTCCTCTTTAGAATAGGGCGCGGTCTTTGTCGTACCGCCGTACCGCATAGTTGACCGCCATGATCGTGGCGAAGCCGAGCACCGACTGGAAGACGCCTGCCGCGGCCGACATGCCGATGTCGTTGGACGTGATGAGCGACCGGAAGACGAAGGTGTCGATGACGTCCGTCGCGGAGAACAGCATCCCGTTGTTGCCGACCATGTTGTAGAACATCCCGAAGTCCCCGCGGAAAATGTTGCCCACCGCCAGCAGCACCAGGATGATGATCGTCGGGTAAAGGTTCGGAATCGTCACCTTCAGGATGCGCTGGAAAATGTTCGCCCCGTCGATCTCCGCCGCCTCGTACATCTCGGTGTCGATGCTCGTGATGGCGGCCAGATACATGACCGTGCCGTACCCGAGCCCCTTCCAGGCGGACACCAGCACCAGCAGGAACGGCCAGTAGGCGGGCGTGTTGTAGATGTCGACCGGTTCCATCCCGAGTCCTCTGAGCATGGCGTTCACGGTACCGATGTCGTAGTTCAGCAGGTTGTAGGCGATGGCGCCGACCACGACCCATGAGATGAAATACGGGAGGAACAGCGACGACTGAATGATTTTGCGAAACCACTTGCCTCCGACTTCGAACAGCAGGATCGCGGCGAAAATCTGCAGGGCGTTGTTCACGACGATAAACGCGACGTTGTACAGCGCCGTGTTGCGCGTCACCTGCCAAGCGTTGCCGGAATCGAAGAAAAAGCGGAAGTTGTCCAGTCCGTTCCACGCGCTGCCGAAAATGCCGCCGGCGTAATCGTAGCGCTTGAACGCGATGACGATGCCCGCCATCGGGATATAAGCGAATAAAAGGTAGAAGACCACCGCAGGGGTCAGCATCAACAAGAACATCCTGTATTTTTTCACATCGTGCCAGAAGCTGCGCAGCCGCATATCCGCTCCCCCTCTCTCCTCTGTAGCTTTCATTATAGAAGGCAGGACGAAGCGGCATAATTCAGCGGAACAACTAAAGATAATACAAATTCAACGATCGAGGTGAAAACGCATACGATCGGATGCGTCGGCTCCGGCGGCGCGTAGCCCGCGGGGCTTAGCGGCACGCGGTGCCGCTATCGGCTCGGGCGGCGGTAGCCCGCGGGGCTTAGCGGCACGCGGTGCCGCTAGCGGCTCCGGCGGCGCGTAGCCCGCGGGGCTTAGCGGCACCCGGTGCCGCTATCGGCTCGGGCGGCGGTAGCCCGCGGGGCTTAGCGGCACCCGGTGCCGCTAGCGGCTCGGGCGGCGGTAGCCCGCGGGGCTTAGCGGCACGCGGTGCCGCTATCGGCTCACGCGACGCGCGCTCGCGGGGCTTAGCGGCACCCGGTGCCGCTATCGGCTCGGGCGGCGGTAGCCCGCGGGGCTTAGCGGCACGCGGTGCCGCTATCGGCTCACGCGACGCGCGCTCGCGGGGCTTAGCGGCACCCGGTGCCGCTAGCGGCTCGGGCGGCGGTAGCCCGCGGGGCTTAGCGGCACGCGGTGCCGCTATCGGCTCACGCGGCGCGCGCTCGCGGGGCTTAGCGGCACCCGGTGCCGCTATCGGCTCGGGCGGCGGTAGCCCGCGGGGCTTAGCGGCACCCGGTGCCGCTATCGGCTCGGGCGGCGGTAGCCCGCGGGGCTTAGCGGCACGCGGTGCCGCTAGCGGCTCCGGCGGCGCGTAGCCCGTGGGGCTTAGCGGCACCCGGTGCCGCTATCGGCTCGGGCGGCGGTAGCCCGCGGGGCTTAGCGGCACCCGGTGCCGCTATCGGCCCCGGCGGCGCGTAGCCCGCGGGGCTTAGCGGCACGCGGTGCCGCTATCGGCTCACGCGGCGCGCGCTCGCGGGGCTTAGCGGCACCCGGTGCCGCTAGCGGCTCGGGCGGCGGTAGCCCGCGGGGCTTAGCGGCACGCGGTGCCGCTATCGGCTCCGGCGGCGCGTAGCCCGCGGGGCTTAGCGGCACCGCGTGCCGTTATCGGCTCGGGCGGCGGTAGCCCGCGGGGCTTAGCGGCACGCGGTGCCGCTATCGGCTCACGCGGCGCGTAGCCCGCGGGGCTTAGCGGCACCCGGTGCCGCTATCGGCTCCGGCGGCGCGTAGCCCGCGGGGCTTAGCGGCACCCGGTGCCGCTATCGGCTCTGGCGGCGCGTAGCCCGCGGGGCTTAGCGGCACCCGGTGCCGCTATCGGCTCACGCGGCGCGCGCTCGCGGGGCTTAGCGGCACGCGGTGCCGCTATCGGCTCACGCGACGCGCGCTCGCGGGGCTTAGCGGCACGCGGTGCCGCTATCGGCTCGGGCGGCGGTAGCCCGCGGGGCTTAGCGGCACGCGGTGCCGTTATCGGCCCCGGCAGCGCGTGGCCCGCGGGGCTTAGCGGCACTCGCTGCCGCTAGCGGCTCCCGCAGCGATATGCTGCCGTAGAAAAAAAGGAGGCCCCTGATCCCGAGGGAACAGGAGTCTCGTGAAGGGGGCGTCGAGTCAGGGCGGCGATTCAAATATTGTGCCTCTTGCGATATTCGCCGGGGGACATGCCCATGTGCTGCTTGAACTGGCGGTTGAAGTAGATGATGTTTTTGTAGCCGACCTGATCCGCGATCTCGTAAATCTTCTTGGTCGGATCCTCGAGCAGCTCGCATACCCGCTTCATGCGCAGGTCGTTCAGGAAGTCGCTGAACAGGCTGTTGGTCTCGGCCTTGAACAGCTGACCCAGGTAATTCGGCGTAAAGTTGAAATGCGCGGCCACTTCGTTCAGCGTAATCTTCTGCTCCAGCCTGTCCTTCACGTAAGCCGTGATGTCGTCGATCAGCTTGCGCTTCTGCCGCTGCCGCTTCAGGTAGAGCAGCTCGGACAGCTCGAAAAACCGCCTTCTGAGCCAGGACAATATGTCGTGCACCGTCTCGAACTGGAACAGGATGAGCGGCTGATGGGCGTCCCAATTCAAAATCTCGTACAGATGCTCGTTGAGCTGCCGCAGATCCGCATGAAGCTTGGACGTGATGCGGATGATGAGATCGTAAATCTCGTGCTTCTGCGAGAGCGGATGATCGCCGTCGAACAGCTGGAGCAGGCAATCGTCGATCGCGGTCAGGTCGTACTCGAGCATCGCCTTCAGCATCCGGTCGACGATCTCCTCGAGATTAGGCGCGATCCGCTCCTTCGGGCGCCACTGCGAGGCGTCCTTGATGAGTCGGTTTTTGCCGACGATCCACTTGATGCTGAGCGCGGCCTGCGCCTGCCGGTAGGAGTCGTGCAACTGGTCGAACGCGCTCGTGTACATCCCGGTCCCGATCGTCATGGAGAAGGCGAATTCGGTGTAAAAAGCCCGGATCAGCTCCTCGAGCAGCGCGGAGAAGGACGGCTCGGGCACGGCCGCCAGCAGGACGAAGCGGCTGTCGTAGGCGTCGATGACAAGGCCCATGTTGCGTTCCTGCGCGAATCGGCGGATGAACCCGGCCGCGCCAGCAAGCCATGCCCGACGTTCCTCGGCGGTCGAGCTGCTCGTCTTCCACGCGATGTCGTCGATCTCGACGATGGCGACCGCGGTGCCGCCCTGGAGCATCGGCGCCAGGAAGCTGCGGATATGCGCCTCGACGTCGCCCGGCGCAGACTCGTTAAACCAGCGCAGCAGCAGCTCCTGGTTGACGAGCGACAGCGTCTCGGTCAGCGATGTATGCTGCTTGCGCTCCCGGTCGATCTTGCCGCACAGCTCCGTCAAGGTCGCATTCAGCTCGCCGTCCTCGACGGGCTTTAGCAGGTAGCCGTGGGCGTTCAGTTGAATCGCCTGCTTCGCATAACCAAAGTCCTCGTGCCCGCTGATGAATACGATGGATACCTGCGGGTTGATCTCCTTCGCCTGCCGCGCGAATTCGGTGCCGGACATGATCGGCATGCGGATGTCGGACAGGATGATGTCGATCCGCTGCTGCTTCATCAAGTTAAGCGCGGCGAATCCGCTCGAGGCCGTACGCACGCTGGCGCCCGCCAACTGCTCGTGACCCGCCACCCTGCGTCTCAGCCATTCGAGATCGACCGCTTCGTCGTCCACCAGCAGGACGTTGATATCGTTGTCCGTCATTGATCGCCGCGCTCCTTGTCTTCCCGAATCTCCGCGTTTTCCATCGGCAAAATAAGCTCGACCGTCGTCCCCGCGCCGTAGTAGCTGCCGATCTGGATGCCGAAGTCGCTGCCGTACCTCATTTTGATTCGCTCCTCCACGTTTTTCAGGCCGTAGCCGCCTGCGCTCGGTTCGCTCGAACGCATCCTTTTGAGCGTATCCGGCCGCATGCCGATGCCGTTGTCGATGACCTTCAGCTCGATCCGGTCGCCGCCGAGCCGCCTGCCCGTGATCCGGATCGCGATCGATTCCCCGAACCAGGCGTGCTTGAATATATTTTCCACGAAAGGCTGCAATACCAGCTTGATGATGCGCACGTGCAAGATGCCGGGGTCGATGTCGAAGTACACCTGAAAGGCGTTCGCATACTTGACCCGCTGGATGTCCAGATACGCCTTGACCTGTTCCACTTCCGCTTCAAGAGAAATATAGACTTGCCCTTCGTTCAACGTCAGCCTGTAAAATTTGGAAAGCTCCTGCACCATCTTTGTTACCTTGTCGGCTTCGCCCATATTCGCTAGGCTGCCGATCGTCGAGAGCGTGTTGTACAGGAAATGCGGGCTGATCTGCGCCTGAAGCACGTCGAGCTCCGCCTGCTTTTTCTGCATGCCCTGCTCGTAGACGTCCCGGATCAGCTCCTGGATGCTCTGGGCCATCTGATTGAAGGCGTCGGCGATATACACGAACTCGTCGTTGCCGGCGAAGCCGATCCGTTTGTAGAAGTTGCCCTCCTGGAACGACCGCACGAGCGAGACGATCCGCTTCATTTTTTTGCCCGACAGCCTGGCGACCAGAAAGCCGATAAGCGCCATCACCGCGAAGCTGATCGCGCAGACGGCGCCGATCACTCTTCGCATCTTGCTCGCGTCTTTGTTCAGGTAGCGGTGAGGCACCCAGGTCTCGATCGCATAGCCGGAGTCGGGGATGTCTTCGCTGACGACGAGATAGGCGCTCGCGTCGGCGTTCGACGCCACGGTCCCGCGCTCGTACAGACTCGTGCCCGTCGCCTTATCCTTCAGCCGGAGGGCGATGCCCTGCTCGATCGGAAACGTATCGAAGTTGCCGAGCAGCTCGTCGAACCTCGCCGTCACGCGAATGTAGCCGATGAGCGACTGCGCGCCATTTGCCGCGAACAGCTTGCGAAAATAGGAGAGGTTCCCGAGCTCGCGATCGGTGTCGATCTGCAGCCACAGCTTGTCCCTGCTCGGCGGGGAGACGGACTTGAACCACTCCGCCTGCGCGACGCCCTGTGCCGACAGCACATAATAATCGCTGCGGCCGATCGGCTGCGACATGTCGTCGCCGGCGATCTCGAGCATCGTCTCGTTGACCGCGTACAGGACGAGCCGCAGCTTGTTGCCGTACAGCTGGAGCGGCGCCTTCATGTACGGCACGATATCGTCCTTCATTTTCAGCATGTTCTCCCGGGTATCACCCTTGAATTGCAGCGCGTTCTGGAACGTCGTATTGAGAAACAGCGAGTTCGTCATGCGCGTGATCTCGTCCATCTGGTATTCGATATTGTTGCTCGTCTGCCGCATCGCGGTGCGGATGTTCGTCTCCGCCATCTCGGTCCGGGACTCGACGAGCATAGTGTACGAGATGTAGCCCACCAGAATATCCGTCAGCAGCACCAGCGCCAGGTACGGCAGCATCGTTTTATAGGTAAACGGGATGTATTTGCGGTTCAGCCGGAACTTTCTCATGCGCGCGCTCCCTTTCCGTTCGCATCCGTTCCTTGCGAGGGTTGTCCCATTTTACAACGAAATGAGAGCGGTTACTAGATGTTCGGCATCGACCGGACCCGAAGGCCGGTGTCTCACGCGCCGTCCGTCGGCATTGATCCGGACGGGAAAGGCGGCTAGAAAAAAGAGGGGCCGCCGGCCCCTCTCGATAGGATTGCTATGGAATTGAGATTCTTTGGTCCGCGTTCGAACGGTCCGACGCTCAGGCGTCGACGAAGCCGACGGCGCGCAGCGTACGCAGGAGCATCGCCGCGGTCTCCGCGCGCGTAATCTGCTGCTGCGGGCGAAGGTGTCCCGACGGATCTCCCTGAATCAAGCCGCTATGGACGGCAGCCGTCATCGCTTCCCGGGCCCATGCCGAGACCTGGCCTGCATCCGCGAAGCCGGCGAGCGCCGTTGGCGAGCCTGCCGCCGGAGAATGACCCGCCGTCGTCATCGCGCGCATGAGCATGACCGCGGCTTCCTGTCGGCTGATGGGCGCATCCGGGCGGAATCGTCCGTTGGCATCGCCTTGCACGATGCCCGCCTGCACGGCGGCCGTCACGGCGCCTGCATACCAGCTGCTGCCGTCCACGTCGCTGAAGGCCGGATGTGTCCCGGCTGTGCCTTGCAAGCCGAGCGCACGCACGATCATGGCCGTCAGCTCCGCGCGAGTGACGGCGGCGCGAGGCGCGAAATTGTCGTCGTCGATGCCGTTGATGACGAGCATGGAAGCCAGCGTACGAACGGCTTCCTCCGCCCACGAACCCTGAACGTCGGCAAACTGCTTGTCGTAGGTCATCAAGGCGTAGATACCGCCCGTTTGCGTCTTCCATTGGACGGCTGTATCCACTGATTTAGCGGGTACGGGCGCAAGCGTCTGCTGACCCTCTACGTAAAGTACGCCCGACAGCGTGCCTTGAACCGCCGGTGCCGGCCGCTGGACCGTAACCGTGATGTAATAACCGTACGGGGACAGCGGCCGCTCGACTCCGCCCGCAACGAGGATCACCTCCAGCTTGAGCGGCTGTCCGTACAAGGCTGCGCCCAGCTGTGCCGCAGCGTGTTCCAACCCGCTCTGTTCGGCATCGCTCGGATGAGACAGCCTTACGCGAAGCTCATCGAACGGACGATCGGACAGATCGGACAGCATCGCTACAGGCAGCTCATAATCCGCAAGGCCCGTACGGACCTGCAGAACGCCGCCCGGATCGAGCAGGCTGACGGTAGCCCGAGGCAAGGTCAGCGTCCAGGCGTTCGCCGAATTTGCGAATAATGCCCGGCCGTCCAGCACAATCGCCCCGGCAGCGAGCTCTTCCTGCTTCCACTTCGTATCGCGGGTGGCCTTGTCAGCTGTCCATCGGACGATGTACTTGCGCAGCGGGTCTTCCGGCTCGAATGGGTCAGGCTCCGGGCCGGATGGTGCAACGATCGCGCTCACGGTGACAGCCTGCACCGCTTCATTGCCCGCTGCATCGCGGGCATAGACGGTATAGATACCGTTCGCGCCGACCGTGAATGCGCGCGACGACAGAATATCCGCGCCCGCGTCTCCGCCGGAGAAGTCGGCCGCCGCTTTGCTGCCGGCGAGCCATCGCAGCTCGGCAAGCGCATTGCCCGCCGATGCCTCGCCGTAGACGGCGGCGGCCACGGTGACGTCAGCCGTGGAGCCGGGAGTCGAGTCTGCGCTCAGTGCAAGCGCAGGCGGGATCGATACGACGCGCACCGCGCTCGTATCGGGTAGGGCGTACCCCAGCAAAGCCGTCCCGACGCTCGATGCCGGCTCGATAGCAGCGCCTTCCGACAAGTCGACGGATGAAGCGAGCCCGATGCCGTCCGTATCCGCCAATCCGTCCGGCACTTCGTAAGCGAACATCAGCGAGGTAACGGGGGTGCCGGAATCGCCGGTGTACGCAGCATACACGACCAAGGGCTCCGAGCCGCCGTCGAGCGTGACTGCGATACGGGGCTTGCCGGTTACGATTACTTCATCCCGATAGGTCAGCGTGAAAGCAAGCGTGTCACCTGTACCATACAAGCCTGCGTTCGGCGGCGTCAGCACGATGCCGACGACGACCGCCCTGAATGTCGCAATCGCTGCCTCCAGCGTCGCCCGCGCTGCGTCGAGCTGCGCCTGCGTGTAGTTCGCGGCATCGTCAGCGACCGCCTGCGCGTCGTCGATCGCTGCGCTTAGCGTATTGCGCGCGTTCGTCGGCGCTTGGCCGACATCCGTGCCCGCCGGATGATCACTCAGCGCCTGCTGCGCGTCCGCGATCGCCGCGTTGAGTGCGGTCGCGTCTCCCGCGCCGATCACCGCACCGTTGAACGTCGCAACGGCCGCTTCCAGCGTCGTCTGCGCAGCGTCCAACTGCGCCTGCGTCCGGTTCGCGGCATCGTCCGCGACTGCTTGTGCAGCAGCGATTGCAGCGCTTAGCGTATTGCGCGCGCTCGTCGGCGCCTGCCCGACATCCGTGCCCGCCGGATGATCGCTCAGCGCCTGCTGCGCATCCGCGATCGCCGCATTGAGCGCGGTCGCATCTCCCGCGCCGATCACGGTGCCTTCGAACGTCGTGACAGCCGCTTCCAGCGTCGTCCGCGCCGCGTCCAACTGCGCCTGCGTCCGATTCGCGGCGTCAGCCGCAACCGCCTGCGCGACGCCGATCGCGGCGCTCAGCGTACTCCGCGCGCCAGCCGGCGCCTGGCCGACATCGGTGCCCGCCGGATGATCGTCCAGCGCCTGCTGCGCGTCCGCGATCGCCCCGTTGAGTGCGGTCGCGTCTCCCGCGCCGAGCACCGCACCGTTGAACGTCGCAACGGCCGCTTCCAGCGTCGCCTGCGCCGCATTCAACTGCGCCTGCGTCCGGTTCGCGGCGTCATCCGCGACCGCCTGCGCCGCTCCAATCGCCGCGCTTAGCGTACTCCGCGCGCCAGCCGGCGCCTGCCCGACATCCGTGCCCGCCGGATGATCGTCCAGCGCCTGCTGCGCATCCGCAATCGCTGCCTCCAGCGCGGCCGGATCGCCTGCACCAATCACAGCGCCGCTGAACGTCGTGATCGCCGTCTCCAGCGTCGCCTGCGCCGTATCCAGCTGCGCCTGCGTGTAGTTCGATGCGTCATTCGCGACCGCCTGCGCCGCCCCGATCGCCGCACTCAGCGTACTCCGCGCACCAGCCGGCGCCTGCCCGACATTCGTGCCCGCCGGGTGATCGCTCAGCGCCTGCTGCGCATCCGCGATCGCCGCCACCAGCGCGGCCGGATCGCCCGCGCCAATAACGGTGCCGCTGAACGTCGTGATCGCCGCCTCCAGCGTCGTCCGCGCCGCGTCCAACTTCGCCTGCGTCCGATTCGCGGCGTCAGTCGCGACCGCCTGCGCCGCTCCAATCGCGGCGCTCAGCGTACTCCGCGCGCCAGCCGGCGCCTGGCCGACATCGGTGCCTGCCGGATGATCGGCCAGCGCCTGCTGCGCGTCCGCAATCGCCGCGTTGAGCGCGGTCGCGTCTCCAGCGCCGATCACGGTGCCTTCGAACGTCGTGACAGCCGCTTCCAGCGTCGTCCGCGCCGCGTCCAACTGCGCCTGCGTCCGATTCGCGGCGTCAGCCGCGACCGCCTGCGCGACGCCGATCGCGGCGCTCAGCGTACTCCGCGCGCCAGCCGGCGCCTGGCCGACATCGGTGCCCGCCGGATGATCGTCCAGCGCCTGCTGCGCGTCCGCGATCGCCCCGTTGAGTGCGGTCGCGTCTCCCGCGCCGAGCACCGCACCGTTGAACGTCGCAACGGCCGCTTCCAGCGTCGCCTGCGCCGCATTCAACTGCGCCTGCGTCCGGTTCGCGGCGTCATCCGCGACCGCCTGCGCCGCTCCAATCGCCGCGCTTAGCGTACTCCGCGCGCCAGCCGGCGCCTGCCCGACATCCGTGCCCGCCGGATGATCGTCCAGCGCCTGCTGCGCATCCGCAATCGCTGCCTCCAGCGCGGCCGGATCGCCTGCACCAATCACAGCGCCGCTGAACGTCGTGATCGCCGTCTCCAGCGTCGCCTGCGCCGCGTCCAGCTGCGCCTGCGTCCGATTCGCGGCGTCAGCCGCGACCGCCTGCGCCACTCCAATCGCGGCGCTTAGCGTACTCCGCGCGCCAGCCGGCGCCTGCCCGACATTCGTGCCCGCCGGGTGATCGCTCAGCGCCTGCTGCGCATCCACGATCGCCGCCACCAGCGCAGCCGGATCGCCTGCGCCGATCACGGTACCTTCAAACGCGTCGACGGCGCTCTCCAGCGTCGCCTGCGCCGCGTCCAGCTGCGCCTGCGTCCGATTCGCGGCATCAGCCGCAACCGCCTGCGCGACGCCGATCGCGGCGCTCAGCGTACTCCGCGCACCGGCCGGTGCCTGCCCGACATTCGTGCCCGCCGGATGATCGCTCAGCGCCTGCTGCGCATCCGCGATCGCCGCCACAAGCGCGGCCGGATCGCCAGCCGCCAAAATATTGGAGATACTGATCGTTTTCACTGCCTCGTTGCCCGCAGCGTCTGTGGCGTAGACCGTATAGGTGCCGTTGCTTGCGGCATTCAAGCTTTGCGCAACGGTAATATCCGTGCCTGCGCTCGCAAAGTCCGAGGCGGCACGGTTCCCGGCAAGCCACTTCAGCATGCTCAACCCGTTGCCGGCGCCGTTGATCTGCACGCTGGCGGACACGGTCACCGGACCGAACGTATCGCTCGTCGAGGAAGGCGTCAGCGTGATAACCGGCGCAGCCGGCATAACGACCGTATGCACGAGCGCCGTGGACACGCTCTCCGCATAATTCTCTTCTCCTGCGTAATAAGCCTCGATCGAATGAGGCCCGGCGGACAGCGTCGAGATATCGAGCTCCGCAATCCCGCCAGCCAGCGGCACAGTGGCCAGCACGATCGCGCCTTCTCTGAACTCGACCGACCCGGTCGGCGTATCCATGGCGCCTGCGACCGCAGCAGTCAGCGTGATCTCCTCAAGGTAGGTGGAGGAAGACTTCGAGGCGGACAAGGCAACTTCCGACGAGAACGCCAGCTTCGTCGCGACGGTCCGTCCCTCTCCCCAGCTCCATATTCGACCGTCCGCATCGATCGCGTAAGATTGCTCGTAGCCTGCAGTGACCGACGCCAATTGGACCGGCGTCCCATCGTCCATAATTGTAATTTTATGAGGGGGCTTCTTGCTTATCTTCGTACCGTCTCCCAACTGCCCGAAGTTGTTTTTCCCCCACACCCAAACGTTGCCGTTCGTATCCAGGGCCAACACATGATGATTGCCGCCGGAAACTTGAGCGAACTTGACCGGGCTGCCGCCGTCCATGATCGTCAGCTTCTTCGGCTCCCATGCAGTCGGACCGACTCCGCCATCGCCCAGTTGTCCGTAATTGTTGGTGCCATAGATCCAAATGTCCCCGTCGTCCTCGAGTGCGAGTGCAAGATGTCCTCCGTCTCCATAACCGGCCCCGGCGGAGATCGCTTTGAACTGAGGCGCGACACCGCCGTCAACCAGCATGAACGCTTCAACATTAAGACCGGCCATTTGAATTTGCCATAGATGATTGTTCGAGTCGATGCCGATGAGATGGGAACTATTGCCGGAGATCGACTTTAATGCGACAGGGCTGCCGCCATCCATGATCGGAACCAATGCCGGCACTTGATTGGTTTGCCCCCCGAACTCTTGGCCCCATCCCCATAGCCGTCCCGTGTCGTCCAGTGCGTAGGTTACACTCCACATAGCCGCGACCTGGGCGAACGTCACCGTCCCGCCCCCATCCGAGACGACAAGCTTCTCCCAGCTGTAGGAGTCAAGTGCCGCACCGTTGCCGAGCGAGCCAAACCTGTCTTCGCCAGCCATCCAGATCCCCCCATCGGTATCCAGCGCAATCGAGCTGAAGTAGCCGGGCTGCACCTGCTTGAAGGCAACCGGCGCGCCGTCGCCATCTGTGACATCAACTCGCGCGGGAGCGCTGTAAGCGCTCGATGAGGTTCCGTTGCCGAACTGACCGTATTGATTATAACCCCAGGCCCAAATCGCTCCGTCTTCGTCCAGTGCCAATGTAATGGCTTGCTGACTCGAGATGGAGGTAAACTTCACGCCCGCCGCGCTCGCCTTGGGCGGCAAAAGCAAATGACCGACAATCAGCCACAACACGATAAAAACCAGAAAACCCTTCTTCAATCTCCAACATCCTTTCTTTGCAGCACCTCTAACAGACTTCCTCAGACTCTATCACGGCCCTATGAAAGAACTATGAAAGAGGACGGTCGGGCAAATGGGTCCTGTCGTTTTTATTTAGAAATAATTGTTAAACGGCACGCCGCTTTAAGCTATACTTAGAGAAGAAACGGAAGCTTACAGCCCCAAGGAGATTGCCGCCCGATGAATGCAACGCTTCCCAATGTCGCCATGCTCGTCTCCGTCTGTCTCATGCTTGCGTTTTTGGGCTACGCCTTTTTGCACAGGCGAGAGCGGGGTATCCGATATTTCGCCTGGATCATGGCCGGCCGCGTGATCTACGCGGGCAGCGTCATTATGGAGACGACCAGCAGCAGTCTGCACGCCAAGCTGTTGTTTCGCAACGTACAGCAGACTTCGCTTATATTCTCCGTTCCGCTCGTTCTGTTTTTTACGCTGGATCTGCTGGGTAAAAATAACGCGCTGCGCCGGCTTCATCGAAGCCTGCTTGTGTCTCTGTTCGCGCTTTGGTCGCTGCTGGTATGGACGAACCCCCTTCATCGTCTGCTTTACGATCGCACGATACTCCGGGGGGGCCATCTGGAGGTCGACAAAAGCAACCTCTCGATCTCTTTCAATATCGTCTGCTACCTGCTGCTTGCCGCCTGCATCTTTTTTCTGTTCGACTACCTGCGGCACATTCGCCGCGACATTCGGACGCCCGGCCTGTGGCTGCTTCTCTGCGGATGTATCCCCTCCGCGATGGAGGTCGTCAAGCTGACGAATCCCGGATTCACGCCGTGGATTCTGCCCGCTTCGGTGTACTGCGGCTTTTTTGGCATGGCGATGCTTTGGATCGTGATTCGATACCGTATTTTCTCCATCGTGCCGCTGGCCCGCAGCGTCGTCGTCGAGACGATGCGGGAGGGGATTCTGATCGTGAACCATAGCGGCCGCGTCATCGACAGCAACAAGTATGTCGAGCCTTTGTTCGCCGGGCGCGGCGACGGTCCGCTCGCGGAGCGGCAGATCGGCGAGCTGCTCGCGCCATGGCCGGAGTGGCTGCGCGCCTGCGAGCGGATGGAAGCCGGAGAGCTGGAGATCGCAGCCTTGGCGGCCGGCGAGCAGCGAGTCTATTCGGTCAAGGTGTATCCGCTGGCCCCTCGAGGCAAGGTCAGGCAGGGTACCGTATCGGTGCTGTTCGATATTACGGACAAGCAAAGAACGCTGGAGCAGATCGTCCGGCTCAATCAGCTGAAGGACCGGCTGTTCGCCGTCGTCTCTCACGACATTCGCGATCCGCTGGCGGTCCAGATGACCCTGCTGGAGGCGCTGGAAGCGGACAAGCCGCAGCTCGGCCGAGATCAGCAGGATGCGATCGATGCGCTGAGCGGGCAGGTTCACAATACGTATAACATGATTGAAAATTTGCTGGATTGGTACCGCGGCCAGAAGGACGGCCTGCTCCTGCACCCGCAAGCCTTGCGGCTGGCGGATGAGGTCGACGAAGTCTGCCGCATGCTGAAGATTAAAAGCGAGTTCAAACAAATTGCCGTGATCGCCGAGATCGAGAGCGGTCTGGCGGTGCAAGCGGACAGAGAGGCTGTCGCGCTGATCATCCGCAACCTGGTGACCAACGCGATCAAATATTCTTATCCGGGCGGAAATGTCAGGGTGCGCGCCAAGCGGGACGACGATCGGATCGTCATATCTGTCGAAGATCAGGGCGTTGGCATGGACAACGAAAGGGCCGCAGCGCTAGTCGATCCGATGAGTCTCGGTTCTACCGCCGGCACGGCGGGAGAGAAGGGAACCGGGCTCGGATTGCAGGTGTGCCGGCAATTCGTGGGGATGAGCGGCGGACAAATCTGGGCAGAGAGCGCGCCGGGGCAAGGAAGCACGTTTTATTTTACGCTGCCGGCCGCGGACTTGGGGTGAGTAAACTGTGAAAGTCATGGTCGTTGACGACGAACCCGCGATGCTGACGGCGATGAGGCTGCTGCTGTCCAAGACGGCGGGCGTAGAGATCGCCGCGATGCTGGGTAGCGCCGCCGAGGCGATCGCGTATGCGGCGCTGTATCCGGTAGACCTTGCCTTTATCGATATCCAGATCGCGGAGGACGACGGATTGGCGCTTGCTCGGGAGCTGCGGCGGGCGCACGCCGGGCTGGACATCGTTTTCGTCACCTCTCACAAGGAATATGCGCTGGATTCGTTCGATGTGTACCCGCTTGACTATATCGTCAAGCCCGTCTCCGCCAAACGGCTGGCCGAAACGGTCGCGAGAGCCGCAAGTGTCCAGGCGCAGAAAGCCTATGCAGGTCATGCGGAGGCAGAAAAAGAGATAGCGGCGGAAACGGACAGGCAGCCTTCTTTGACAATAGAAACTTTGAGAGGATTGCGAATTGCCAGCAATGCGGGCGGAGCGGTCAAATGGATCTCCCGGAAAAGCAGGGAACTGTTCGCTTACTTGCTGCTCTACCGCGGGCATGCTGCAGCCAAAATTCGGACGCTCGAAGACGTATTTCCCGACCGGGAGTTAAAAAGCTCGGACCTTTATCTGAACACGGCCGTGTATCAGCTTCGCAAGGCCTTGTCCCTGCACGGCATGAAGGACATGCTGGTCACCGACCGCGATTACTATCTGTTGCAGCTTGATCGAACTCGAGTCGACTTTATCGAGTTCGAGGCGCGTTTGTCCCAATTCCGTGCAATTAACGGGAGCAATGAAGCCGCCGCGATCGCCGTCGAGCAGTTGTATACCGGAGATTTGTTCGAGGACCTGCCTTATGAATGGGCGATCGCCGAGCGCGAGCGGCTCCGCGACTTGTACGAGGCGTTCGCCAAGCGTCTCGTTCGGTACCTGCTGGACGCCGGAAGGACGGAACAGGGCATGCAGATCGCCAAAAAGCTCGTCCAGCGCAACGAGCTGGACGAGGAGGCAAACCTGCTGCTCTTCCGGACGCTTGCGATAATGCGCGACAACGCCTCGCTTCAGGCCAGATATAAGCGGTACGAGGAACTGCTCGACCGAGAGCTGGGCATCGAGCCTTCGACGGAAATGATTGATTTGTACCGGCGGCTGGTGTGAAGAATATTAAAAAACGGCCCCTTTCGTCTCGTTGAAGAAGGGGGCCGTTTCTTTATGCTTCCGGCTTGTAAGTGACGGTGTAGATTACATCCGTCGATTTGCCGTACTTGTTCGTTGCGGTAATCTTGAACTTGTTTTCTCCAGGCTGCAAGGAAGCCGTATAGCTCGTGCTGTAGTAAACTTCCTTGTCGTTGACGTACATTTTAAGCGAGGTATCGTTTTTGTCGGACGCCGTCCAACTGATCGAGATCGAGTCGGAGGCGGTCGTCTCCGGCGCGTGAAGCAGCATGACCGTCGGCGCGGAAGGTTCGAACGCGATCGTCTTCGTCACGGTCGTTTCTTTGCCCAGCTTGTTCACGGCTCGAACCGTAATCGTATTCGGCCCCGGCACGAGATTGACGTTCGCGGAAGTCGAATAGTACTGCTCTTTGTCGTTCAGATAGACGCGCGGGCTCGAATCGTTCGTGTCCTTGACGGACCATGTCACGTTAACCGAGTCTTTGTCCGTCGTAGCCGGCAGATCGCCGACGGTCAATGTAGATGTGCCAACGCTAAACGTGATCGTCTTCGTCACCGTCGTGCTTTTGCCGAGATCGTTCGTCGCCTTGAACACGATCGTATTAACGCCTTCTTTTAGCGTGACGGTCGTCGATTCGCTATAGTACTGCTCGCGGTCGTTGACGTAAACGCGCGGGGACGTATCGTTCTTGTCCTTTACGGTCCAGCGGACCGTAATCGTCTCTTTGTCGGTCGTCTCCGGAAGATCCGCGACCGTCAGGACCGGACCGCCGCTTGTAAACGCGACATGCTTGGTGACCTCGGCAGACTTGCCGTCCGCGTTCTCGGCTCTCACGGTAATGACGTTGTCGCCTTCCTCAAGCGTGACGGTCGCAGAGCTGCCGTACTGCCTTTGCCCGTTCAGGTAGACGGCCGGGCTGCTGTCGTTCGCGTCCTTGACCGTCCAGGATACGGTGATGGATTGCTTGTCCGACGACGTTGGCACGCCCTTGACTTCGAGGGTAGGCCCGCCCTTCTCGAAGGTCACCTTCTTCGTGACGGATTCCGTCTTGCCGCCGGCCAGTCTTGCGGAGATCGTGTAGGTATAAGTTCCTTCTTGCTCGAGGCGGATGCCGACGCGGAAAGCGCCCTGAACGACCTCGACCTTTTCATTGTTGATGTAGACTTCCGCTCCCTTGTTGACGTCGCCCGTGATATAGAACGTCGGGGTGTTGATCTTTTCCGGTGCGTCGACGTTCAAGGTCAACGCGTTCCCGCTATCCGCCGCCGAATTTTTAATGACGCGGTAGAGCAGAGATGCGGCTTCCGCGCGCGTAACGCTGTTGCCCGGCTTGAGCGTATAATCGTTGTAGCCGGTCAGCAGCTTCTTTTCTACCGCGATTGCGACATAAGTTTCCAGATTCGGCGAGACGTCTTCCGAGTCGTAGAAGCGATCCAGAATATCCGCGTCCTGCAAGTCGTCCGGCTGATAGCCCAGCGTCTTCACCAGCGCGACGGCTACGTCCTCGCGCGTGGCCTTGCCGGTCGGATTGAAAAACGCTTTGCCGCTCGGCGGGTAGTAGCCGGTCAAGAAGTCCTTGGCCGCTTCGACCGCAGCGAAAGACCAGCGCGATCTGCCTACGTCGACGAATGTCTGCGGCGCGTCCGACGCGGGAAGATCCAGGAAGAACGCCGACGTGATAATCTTCGCGAATTCCTCGCGCGTCACGGGCGCTTGCGGCTTAAATGTGTTATCTTGATAGCCTTTCAAGACGCCCATCTGTACAAGGCTATTGATCTCATCCTTGGCCCAGAATGTTCCCCCCACGTCCTTAAACGAATTATCGTCGGCGGCGGCGAATCCTGGAATGACAAGTGCGGCGGCCAGTAGGGCTGAAGCAGCATAGGCGAACCATTTCTTGAACAAGTCGCTTTCTCTCCTTAGGCATATAAGTTAGGAAAATAGTGCCACGAGAAATGATAGCACGACTTGTTTATGCTGTACATATTTTCCTAGGGTTACTTTTCCATCGCTTCTAGATCGTAGGGGCGAGCACGATCCGCCTTCCCGGATCGGATGGCGCGGCCTAGAATGATCGATGCCGAGCGTACGCAATTCGCAGCCCTGGCGGCCAAGCTTCCAGACAATCCGTTACAATAAGGTTAAGGCTGAGAATGGAGAAGAGGTGACGGACCATGCAAGCCATCGTAATCGGAGCAACCGGCGCTACAGGCGCGGACTTGCTGGACTTATTGCTAGAAGACAATGCCTTCCGGCAAGTCGTTATTTTCGTACGGCGCAGCCCGGGTATTCAGCATGAGAAACTAAAGGTTCATGTTATCGACTTCGATAACCCGGGCCAGTGGGGCGAACTGGTTCAAGGAGATGTCTTGTTTTCGTGTTTGGGAACGACCCTCAAGACCGCGGGGAGCCAGGAAGCGCAATGGAAAATCGATTACGAATATCAGTACTCGTTTGCTAAAGCCGCCAGCGAAAACGGCGTCCCTGCCTGCGTGCTGGTGTCGGCCGACTTTGCATCGCCCGCTTCCCGCAACTTTTATTCACGGATGAAGGGACGGTTGGAAGAAGCCGTGAAGGCATTAGGTTTTGCAAGGCTGACTATACTTAACCCGCCCTTGCTGGTCCGGAAAAAAAGCGATCGGTCACTAGAGGTTGTTGCATCTAAAGTCTTGCAGTTTTTTAACCGAATGGGGATTCTTCGCTCCCAAAAGCCGCTGCGTACGGAAATATTGGCGCAGGCGATGGTGAAGGCCGCCAAGAGCAATAAGGGTGGCTTGACTAAAATTAGAGGCAAAGCGATTTGGGAAATGGCTGAAGCACGGCAGTAGAGCTGTAGCGCGCGTGTCGGGACGGCTGTGGTGCCGGAGCGGGTGCCGATGCCGATGCGGACACCGGATTCGTTACTGCTGCCGGATGGGCGGATAATTCGGCGAAAATGCGCGGATAACGGATCTAGTGTCCGATTGGTATTGCGCTTGAAGCGTGTGCGGCGAAATAACGGATCCTCAGTCCATCCGGCGTGACCGAAGCGGGATGCCGAGACATGGAGCCGCTAGACCAATCGTTTACAAAATTCCCCTTCGCCGCTAGTCTAAGAGCATAAAGACATCGACATCCATCGCGCCGAGCGCAAGGAGTTATCCCGCATGGAAACCGTCCGCATGCTGCTGTACAAGCTTTCCTTTCGAAGCCGCATGACGATCTCGTTTATCCTGGTCATCGGGGCGGCCATCCTGGTCACGAGCACCATGTCCTACGTGATTGCGACCCGAGAGCTCGAGGGCAATGCGACAAGCCAGAGCCAGGAGACGCTCAGCAAGACGGCGCAACTGCTGGACGAGCAGCTTAAGGGCCTGCTCGTATCGAGCCTCACGCTCATGATCAGCGCGCCGTTCACCGAGATGGTCAATCACGCGAACCGCAGCCAGAGCGATGCCTTTTATGGGGACCTCAGCGCGCTCCAGACCCCCTTCACCCAGTTGAAAATGACGAATCCGGCCGTACAGTCGATTTTAGTCAGCACGCCGATCGGCGAGTTTTTTCCCACCAGCTACTACCGCAATCCGTCCTTTTCCTTCGCGGATTCGCCCATGCAGCAGGCGATCGACGCCAGACCCGGCATCTCGATGTGGGTCGCGGGGCACGAGGACGCGATTTTTACCGGCAAGGACCGGGTTGTCTCCCTCGTATTGAAAGCGTTCTCCCAAACGAACAGCAACATCTATCTGGTCATCAACGTCAGCGAATCGGCGATCAAGCGCGTCGTCACGAGCAATCTCGGGGGCGACAGCAAGCATTATTTTCTCGTCACGGACGAAGGCCGCTACGGCTTCGATCCGGGTACGGCGCCTCTGATCCCCGAAGCCGGCCTAAACGACTGGGCGCTCGCGTCGAAGGACAAGCCTTCGGCGATCTATAAGCAAGACGGCAGCGAATACCTGGTCAATCGCGCGTCGCTTAAGGTGGCCGAAAATTGGACGCTGTACAGCGTCCAGTCGAAGGACAAGCTGTTCAAGCAGGTGGAGCGGATCAAATGGCTGACGATCGTCATCATCGGGAGCGGCATCGCCGTCGCGATCCTGATCTCGCACGTACTGACCGCGCTCCTGCTCCGTCCGCTCCACGCGCTGCAGCGAACGATCAAGCAGGTCGGGCTTAGCAATCTCGACGTGCGGTACAGCTCGGGGTATCGGGACGAAGTCTCGCAGGTTGGCTACAAATTCAATGCCATGCTCGACCAGATCGGCATCCTGATCTCGGAGCTCGGCGAGCGGGAGAAGGAGAAACGGATCGCGGAGGCCAAGGCCCTGCAAGCCCAGATCGACCCTCACTTTTTGTACAACACGCTCAACACGATCGTCTGGGTATCCGAGTCGGGCGCGGCGGACGAGACGCGGCGGCTCATCATCTCGCTGTCCCGGCTGTTCAAGCTGGGGCTCAATCAGGGGTTGGAGCTGACGACGCTCGGCCTTGAGCTGGAGCATGTCGAGCATTATTTGCGGATTCAGCAGGTGAGCTATGAAGGGCTGTTCGAGTACGAGGTCCCGCGGCGCATCGACGCTTCCTTGCTAAGCATGCCGATGTTGAAGATCATGCTGCAGCCGCTCGTCGAAAACAGCATCCTGCATGGCTTCAAAGACTTCACGGAAGGCGGCCGCATCCTCATCGACGTCGAAGCCCGGGACGGTTCGCTCCGAATCGCGGTGACCGACAACGGCGCCGGCATGGATGCCGAGGAAGCGACGCGATCGATCCTTCAGGAGCCGCAGGAAGGCGAAGCGATCGAATCCGGCAGAAAAGGGTATGCGCTGCGCAACGTGTATCGCCGCATTTTGCTGCATTATGGCGAACGGGCCGAATTTCGCCTGGAGAGCGAGCCGTTCATTCAAACGAGAATCACCATTACGCTGCCATTGCCGGAGGGGAACGAGAGATGAAGCCGAAGCTCTGCGTCATCGACGACAGCAGAATCGTATGCAACGGGATCATGAACCATATCCGCTGGGACGAGCACGGGATCGAACCGGCAGGCGCCGCCATGGATGGAGAAGCGGGACTGGAGCTGATTCGCCGCGTCAAGCCTGACATCCTGATCACCGATATCCGGATGCCCCGCAAAAACGGCATCGAGCTGTTCCGGGACGTACTCGCCCTGGGATGGCCCTGCAAGGTCATCCTCATCAGCGGGTATACCGACTTCGAGTATGCGCAGGAAGCGGTGCGGCTCGGCGCCTTCGACTTCGTCAGCAAGCCGTTCCTCGCGGAAGAGATCGTGTCGGTCGTAAACAAGGCGAAGGAACGCATCGTCGCGGAGAGCGAGGAAACGGCGCGCGTACGCGGCCTGGAGCGCCGCGTGCGGGAGAGCCTGCCGCTGCTCCGGCAGGAATTCGTGCAGCTGCTGCTCCGCTTCGCCTCGACGCCCGAGCAGACGGCCAAGCGCTGGGACTTCCTGCAGCTGCCGCTGGCGATGGCGGACTTCGTCGTCCTGGCCGTCGAGATCGACGGCGCCGAGCCGTCCGTCGCATCGGGCGGCATTCTGGACATCGAGCTCGCCCGCTTCTCGCTGTCCAACATTTTGGAGGAGACCGTTGCCCAAGCGACCCGGGGCATCGTCGTCCGCGACGGTCTGAGCCGGTTCGCGCTGATCGTGAACGCCGGTCCGGAAGCCGACGCGCCGGGCCAGCTGGCCGAGCTGTGCAGAGAGCACGTCGAGCGGTATTCGCGCCATACCGTCTCGATCGGCGTCGGGTCGCCGGCGCCCGGGGTCAGAGAGCTCCCCGAATCGTACCGCCACGCGCTCGCCGCGTTGTCCTACAGCTTTTTCTCCGGCGGCAACAGCGTGTTCCGCTACGCGGACCTGGCCGACCGCCCGGCGGAGGTCGAGCCCTACTCGTCCGATAGCGAAAAGGAGCTGCTGCTGTACGCGCGCGCCGGCAACAAGACGCGCGCTCTCGAAGCGTTAAGCGCGATTTACGCCGGGTTCGACGACAAGCGCACGCAGGTCGATCCCGACGGGACCGCCGCCGCCTTTCTCAAGCTGGCGGAGGCGCTGTATGACGTCCTCGCGGCGGCTGCCGGCAAGGACGCGGACGCGCGCGCCCGGGCGGCGAGCGAGCTCCGGTCGCTGCGCGCCGAGGCGCCGCGTACGCTGGCCGCCTGGAAGGAGACGCTCGATCGCCTGTGCGCCGCCGTCTGCGACCGGATCGCCGCCGAACGGACCCACGAATCGGAGGCGGACATCCAGCGTTCGGTCGCCTATATCCGCACGCACCTGCAAGAGTCTCTCACCGTGCAGTCGCTCGCAAGACTGGCATGCCTCAGCACCAGCTACTTTGCCAACCTGTTCAAAAAGCAAACCGGCTTCACCGTCGCGCAGTTCATCATCGCCGAACGGATGGGCCGGGCCAAGGAGCTGCTCGCCGAAGGCAAGCAGGTGCAGGAGATCGCGGCCATGGTGGGCTACGAGGACCGCGTTTACTTCAGCGATGCGTTCAAGAAGCATACGGGCGTCACGCCCTCGGAATACAGGCAGCGCATTTTAGGATAATCGTCGTTTTTCCCCCTCTCGATTCGCGTTTACCCCTCCTCCCCGTTTCCGCGCGCGCTGTTATTGTTTGTATCAGAGGGGCCGCGAGTCACCCGCGGATGCTCGGGCCCCGCTACCAACGGATCAATCAAGAAGGGGAGAACAGTATGGCTAGAAAATGGTTAGGGATCGCGCTCACGGGAATTCTGGCGTCGAGCCTGGCCGCCTGCGGCGGCAGCAATGGAGGAAACGCATCGCCTTCCGCCTCGAGCGCAGCATCCGGGACCGGCGCGGCGTCCGGATCGGCGTCAGCTTCGCCTGCGGCGTCGCAAGCCGAGCCGGTCAAGCTGAACTTTTGGACGCCGGACCGCGGCGCGACCGACCATATCAAGGCGGAGATCGCCCGGTACAACGAGACGAACAAGGACAATATCCAGGTCGAAGTCAACATCATGGCGGAAAACTACGACCAGCAGCTGGACATCGCCTTCGCGTCGAACCAGGCGCCGGACATCGTCCGCGTCAACGGCCTCCCGAGCCTGAGCGTGTTCGTGAAAAAGGGGTATCTCGCGCCGCTCGACGACAGGCTGACGCCCGACATGAAGGAGCGTTTCGGCTCGCTGCTCCGCGAGGGCGTGAACCAGATCGGCGGCAAGACGTATACGCTGCCGAACTACGGAACGACCCAGCGCCTGATCTACAACGTGGAGCTGTTCGAGAAGGCCGGCATCAAGGAGCCGCCGAAGACGCTGCAGGAGATGATCGACGTCGCGAAAAAGCTGACCGCGGCGGGCAAAGCCGACGGCGCTTACGGTATCGCGGGCAACCTGAAGAGCACCGGCTCGGGCCTCCGCTTCGCCGATCCGATCGGGATGCTTAGCGGCATGGGCAGCAGCGGCTACGACTACAAGAAAGGCGCCTTCGAATTTGCGCAGTTGAAGCCGATCATCGAAGCCTACCGTCAGATGAAGGTGGACGGCAGCTTCATCCCCGGCGTAGAGCAGCTCGATATCGATCCGCTGCGCGCGCAATTCGCGGAGGGCAAGATCGGGATGTACATCTCGACCGCCTCCGAGCCGCTCGTCTACAAGAACCAGTTCCCCGCGAAGATCAAGTGGGCCTCGGCGCTGCCGCCAACAATCGACGGCCAGCAGCAAGGCATCGTGCCCGTCGGCAACGCAGGCATCTTCATCGGCCTCAGCCCTAAATCGGAGCATAAGGAAGAAGCATGGAAATTTATGGAGTGGATGTACAGCGACGAAGTGCTTAAATCGTACCAAGAGGACGGCGTCGGCATCTCCGTCGTGCCTTCCGTGCTCGCGAAGGCCGGCAAGCCTGAGATCAACGGCATCGACGGCTTCATGCCTACCAAGTTCGACGCGATCATCCCGCCGGTGCCGATCGTCGCGATCGAAGGCATGGGCTATCAGGAAGCGTTCATCAAGTACATTCTCGTCGGCGGAGACCTGGATGCCGTCATCAAGGATCTGAACGCCAGATACAACGCCGCGCTCGATAAGGCCAAGGCGGCCGGCGAAGTGAAGGCCGAGCCGATGTCCGACTTCAACCTGAGCCAGCTGCAAGGCACGCTCGCGAAGTAATCCGCACTGCCGCAAAGGGGGGCCTGTCAGCCAACGACTGAGGGCCCCTTTCTTTTCCCCCGGAAGGAGATACACACATGCATCGAACCCGCATCAAACTGGAGGCCGTCGCTTTCACCCTCCCCAGCCTGCTGCTCACGCTCGTGCTCGGCATCTATCCGATTTTCTGGGCGATCCGCTACATGTTCTACGAGTACGCGGGCTACGGCACGCCCAAGTTCGTCGGGCTTTACAACTTTGAAAGGCTGTACCGCGACGAGCGCTTCTGGAACGCCGTGACCAACACGCTGGTATACGCCGGCGGCAAGCTCCTCGTGACGCTCCCGCTGTCGTTGCTGCTGGCCGTCCTGCTCAACCGCCGTATGCGGGGCGCGGGACTGTTCAAGACGATCTTCTTCATGCCGACGGTGCTGAGCGCATCCGTCATGTCCATCGTTTTCTACGTCATCTTCAACTCCTACAACGGCATGCTTAATCAGCTGCTGCAGCAGATCGGCTTGTCGCGCGGCGTTGAGTGGCTGGGCGCGAACTACGCCATGCTGACGATGATTCTGATTGCGATCTGGGGCGCGGTGGGCAACTACATGCTGCTGTTCCTCGCCGGCCTGCAGGGCATCCCCCGCGACATCTACGAGAGCGCATCCATCGACGGCGCCCGCCCCGCCCAGCAGTTTTTCTACATTACGATCCCCATGCTGGGACCCGTATTGCAGATGGTCATGCTGCTCGCCATCACCGTCTCCCTCAAGGGCTACGAGAGCATCATGGTGCTCACGCAGGGCGGGCCGTTCGGCAAGACCGACGTCATGTTCCTGTACGTGTACAAAATGTTTTTTTCCGTCGCATCGACCACCGCGGAGGTGCAGCAATACGGCTACGGCAGCGCCGTGGGCTTCGCCGCGGCCTTGCTGATCGGCGCCGTCACGCTGATCTACTTCTATGCGTCCAAAAAACTCAACTCGCTTTATTAGAAAGGGCGTATCGCCGATGAACAGATGGTCCAAGCGGCCTTCGGGGGCGAGCGTGCTGGCCGGGGTATTTCTCTTGCTCGTGGCCGCCGTCATCCTCTATCCGGTCCTCATGGCCGTGCTCGGCTCGTTCAAGACGAACGCGGAGCTGAACGGCGGCGGCTCGTTCTGGCCCGCGCGCTGGCAATTCGCGAATTATTCCCAGGCGTGGAAAGGCGCCAACTTCGCGCGCTTCTCCTGGAACAGCTTGTTTGTCAGCGTAGCGGCGACCGTCGGCACCCTGATCGTCGCGTCCATGGCGGCCTATGCGGCAGACCGGCGCGATTTTCCCGGCAAAAGACTGGCGATCGCCGTCCAGGCCTCGACGATGTTCATCTCGATCGGCGCCGTCGTGCTCAAGCCGCAGTTCGACCTGATGGTCGCGATCGGCCTGCACCGCACGCTGTGGGGCGTCGTCCTGATCCTGATCGCCGGGCATGCCGGCACGTACTTCATGCTCGCGAGCTTCATGCGCGCGATCCCGCGCGATCTGGACGAGGCGGCCATGATCGACGGCAGCGGCTTTTTCCGCACCTTCCGATCGGTCATCCTCCCCTTGTTGAAGCCGGGGCTCGGCGTCGCCGGACTGTTCGTCTTCCGCAGCGCCTGGAACGAGTACATCCTCCCCTCCGTCTTCACGATGACGAATCCCAAGCTGCAGACGCTAACGGTCGGACTCGCCAACCTGCGGTACGGCGTATCCGCCGCCATGCAGACCGATCTGATGCTGGCGGGCGCCTGCATCTCGCTGCTGCCGCTGCTGCTGGTTTATTTGCTCGCCAACAAATCCTTCGTCCAGGTTACGGCCGGTTCGGTGAAGGGATAGGAGCGTGAAGAACATGCCGACGACGATGGGCCCTGCGAACGGCTACTATCTGACGTTCGACGAATTGAAGCAGGCGGCTACGGCCTATGCGGCGGGCCACCCGGCGGGGGCGGCGGAAGCGTTGGAGACCGCGGATCGCGCCAGACGGGGCCAATTCCGCGTCCCCTTCTCGATGCTGTCCGGCGAATGGGTCGACCTCGGGACGCCGATCGATTGGATGCGCAATCCCTCGCGCGACCCCGAATTCACGTGGGTGCTCAACCGGCACGGCCACCTGCGAGCGATGGGAAAAGCATATCTGCTGACGGGCAACGAGGCGTATGCGACGGATGCCGCGGCGCAGCTGGCGGCGTGGATCCGGAGCTGCCCCGCCCCGTGCGGCGAGGCTTACGAAGAAGCGGCTTATTTTCAGAAGCCGGGCCCTTGGCGTCTGCTGGAGACGGGCGTGCGCCCGCTCTCCTGGATTTTCGCTTATGCCTGCATGGAGCCGGTGTGGCGCCGGGATGCGTTGTGTCTGGCGCAGTTCGAGGAGGCGCTCGCCGCGCATGCCGCGTATCTCGCCGCATATCTGGGCGATCCGTCGATCAACCACGCCATCATGCACATGCAGGGGCTGCACGCGATCTCCGTATTGCTGAGCGAGCATCCGCGCGCCGCCTTTTGGCGGCAGCTGGCCCTGGAGCGCCTGGAGCTGTGCATCCTGCGGCAGGTCGGCGAGGATGGCGTCCAGACGGAGCTGGCCGTTCACTATCACAACGCGGCGATCGAATGCTTCGCGCTCCCTTATCTGCTCGCCCGGAAGACGGGCGACCGCTTCCCTGACGCCTATCGCGCGCGGCTGGCCGCCATGGCGGACTTCGCCGCCGCGACGATCCGGCCGGACGGCAGCTCGAGCCCGCTGTCGGACTCGGACTGCAACCGCTGGGGAGCGCGCATGCTGGCGCTGCTCGGCGAGGTGCTGGAAGACAACGCGCTGCGGGCGCGGGGCGAGCCCGACTGGGAGGATGTCTGGATCGCCGGTCCGGCCATGGTCGCAGGCGGATTGGGGCGCGAAGGCGAGGATCGTGCAGGTGTGGGCAGCTCGGGGGCTGACGGGTCGGGGGCTGGCAGTTCAGGTGCTGGCGGGTCGGATGCCGGCAGCTCGGGGGCTGACGGGTCGGATGCCGGTGGCTCCAGTGCTGGCGAGTCGGGTGTCGGCGGCGCGGATGCCGACGGATCTGGTGCTGGAGCCGTTGCTGGCGGCTTGGATATCGGCGGCTTCGTTGCTGGCGGTTCGGGTGCCGGTCTCTCGTACCGGGTTTTCCCGCATGCCGGCTACCATGTTCTGCGCGATCCGCAGCATTATCTGCTGTTCGATGCCGCCCCGCTGGGCGGCGCGCACGGACATGCCGACGCGCTGCAGCTCGAATGGTTTTATCGGGGACATGCCGTGTTCCTGGATAACGGCAGGTACACGTACGAGGAAAGCGCCGACAGGCGCTATTTTAAAGGAACGAAGGCGCACAACACAATTGCGGTCGATGGCCTCGACCAGACGGAGTATATATCCAGCCAGCGCTGGGCGGACCGCGAGGCGGAAGTCACGCTCCACCGGTCCCTGCATCGGGCCGATTACACCTTGCTGGACGCCTCCCACGACGGCTACCGGCGCCTGCCAGATCCCGTGACGCATCGCCGGTGGCTGATCGCGGACCGGCAGCTGGACGCGCTCATTCTCGTCGATTGGCTGATCGCTTCGGACAGCCATCGCCTGGCGCAGCACTTTTACCTGCACCGGGATACGACGGTGAGCGAGGCGGAGGGCGGATTTGCTTATTTCATCAATCCTGAAGGGAGGGATGCAAGACTTCGAATGAGCTGGCATTTTAGCGGCGCTTGCGAGGCCCCCGCCGTCTCGGCCGTAACCGGGTACCGTTCCGACAGCTACGGAACCAAGTACGAGACGCCTGCGCTGCGGGCGGATATTGCTGCCGGCGGCACCGCGGGCATCGTCGCCATCGTCGCGCCGCACGACGCAGGGGATCCCGGCTGGCGCTGCGTCGCGTGCCGAATCGACGAAGAGGCGCTCGTCGTCGCAATCGAGCTTGAGAATGCAAGCGGCGTCCGGTACCGGATCGACGTAAACCCGCAAGGCTATGAGCGAACTTTGTTTTAAGCGCAACATCGATTCTCGCTTGAAAGAACCGCTACTCAATTAGGAGGTTCGATAATGGGAATTTCGACAAGCACCAACGCTTATACAAGGCTGATACAGGTTCTAATCTGCTGCAGTCTGCTGATCGCCTATGCGGCCGTGGCCCCGAAGCCGGCAGCGGCGGCCGGAGAGCGGGAATCCGCGTCGTTGAACGGCATCTGGGACTTCTATCCGAACGGCGGCACGACCCGCTACGACATCGTCGTCCCCTCCTATTGGGACGAAGCCGAGAACTTCGGCTATCCGTCCAGCTGGGCGACGCTTAATTACGGCGTGTACAAGCGCAATTTCACCATTCCCTCGTCCATGTCGGGCAAAGAGATCTTCCTCGACTTCGATCAGATCGCGCCGCTCGCGAAGGTGTTCGTCAACGGCACGCAGATCGCGACCGATACGAACGGCTATCTGATGACCCGCCTGCCGTACAAGCTGGACATCACGTCCGTCGCGAACGCGGGCGCCTCCAATACCCTCGAGGTGCGCGTCTGGGGCCTGCAGTCCTTCCCTTCCGACGCGATCGAATCCGGCACCGGCAAGCCGATGTACCCCATCGGACTGGACAACATGCCCTGGGGACAGGGACGGGGCATCAAGGACGACGTGCGTCTCGTCGCCTATCCCAAGCTTTACATCGCGGATACGCAGGTCGTGACGAACCTGCAGAACAACACCGACCCATCCGACGACGTCATTCAGATCGTGACGACCGTCGTCAATAAGACTTCGACCTCCCAGACGGCGACCGTCAAGAGCGCGGCGACGCTTGTCGGGGGCACGCTGGAGAAGAGCTTCGCCGACCAGAGCGTCACCGTCCCCGCGGGCGGCACCCAGACGGTCGTATGGAACAATATCTCGTGGACCAACGCCAAGTATTGGTGGACCCACGATCCGAAGCTGTACAACCTCGCCGTCAGTCTCGTTCAATCCGGCGCCACGGTGGACAGCAGCACGACGCGGTTCGGCTTCCGCCAGTTCGCGAAGACTTCGAATTACTTCCAGCTGAACGGCATCAAGACGAACCTGCGCGGCGACGCGCTGCAGTTCAACTGGCGCGCCGGCAGCGCGCACGGCTCGGTCCCGAGCGCCTCCCAGAGCTTCAAGGATTCGAACATTGCCCAGGTCAAAAAGTTGATGGACGAGTGGGTCAAGACGTACAACGTCGCACGCACCCATGTGGGCGGCGCGATCGACGAGCTGTACGATTATGCGGACGAGATCGGGCTGCTTATCATTGACGAGACGCCGTTCTGGCAGTATCAGAAAACCCAGGGCTTCGGCACGACCGCTTTGAGCAACGTGTCCAAGTGGACCAGCCAGTGGGTCGCCGCGCGCCGCAACCATCCCAGCATCGTAATGTGGAGCGGAGGCAACGAGAATTGGGGAACCGAGAGCTCGCTGCTGCCCGTCGTGACGACCGCCATCCAGAGCGCGGATACGAGCCGGCCGATCATGCAGGACGACCTGGAGACGGATTGGGAGCAGAATAAGCACTATTCGACCGGCTATGCCTTCGGCAACCTTAATACCGCCAGCATGTACAGCCTATATACAAACAATGCGACGAAGCCGCGAGGCGAGGGCGAAGCCTTCACGCCGTCGCAGGGATGGCCGGTCCTGAATGCCGACGGCACCTACAATTCGACGGCGAACCAGACGGTGGGCACGCACGACCACCTGAACGACGACATCGTCTCACAGGCCGTATGGCACCGGGCGACCGACCGGATGGTCCGGGCCATGCGCTACGCAGGCTTCGCGGACATCCGCTATTACGCCGATTGGATCTATGCGTACGAACCGATCGAGGCGACGCTCTATCCCACGTGGTCCGATATGACCGCGCCGGGCGTGAAGCCCGTCAAGATCGACCGTCCGGTCGTCAACGTCTTCTCTTCGGCGTACCCTACGGTCGTTCAGTCCGACTCTTACGAATATACGAAAAATTCGTTCTCGCCCGTTGCCGCGTTCGATAAGGACGGGGACAACAACAACCGGATCGGCGTGGCACCGGTCGTATTCGCCGCCGGCAGCGCCGCAAACCGGACGATCATCGTCTATAACGACGAACAAAGAGACGGTACGGCTATTAACGTCAACTGGGAAGCCGGGTACGTGGATCCCGCTACGAATGCCTATACGTCGTTCCAAACCGGCTCCTTCGCCGCGACGGTGGCGTACGGTTCCAAGACAGAGCAGGCAATCAGCTTCTCCGTGCCGACCGGCGTCTCGGCCAAGTGGCTGACGCTCAAGCTCACGGCGAGCAAGGGCGGCGTGCAGAAGTTCCAGGAAACCAATAAGCTCGGCGCCATCGGCAGCGTGCCCGCGCCGAAGATCAGCGTGACGCCGGCCATCAACGTCGGCGTGAAGAACCCTTCGAACGCCGCGCAGCTGCACAAGATCAAGCTGATCAACAAGGGCGGCGGGCTCAGCACGAACTGGTCGGTCATCGGCCAAGGCGGCTACCTGACGCTGACGCAGACCTCGGGCAATCTTCGCGGGGAACACGAGCTCTATTTCACCATCAACACGAACGGATTGGCGCCGAACACCGCCCATACGCGCACCTTGACGTTTACCGAAGCCAGCGGCTCGTCCACCTCTGTCGTCATCTCGTTCACGACGGATGCCAGTCCGGGCGCCGGCGCGACCGGGGCCTTTACGGACGACTTCGAGGACGGCAGCGCAGCGGACTGGACGACGAACGGCGGCACGTGGAGCGTCGCGACCGACGGCTCCAAGGTATTCCGGCAGACCGATGCCGCAGCTACCAACGTATCCGCGCTGAACGGCTCGAGCACGTTGACGGACTATGAACTCTCAGCCAAGGTAAAGGCGACTTCGCTCGGAAGTCTGGCGGGGATTGGACTTAACGCGAGGTTCCAGGATACGAGCAACACCTACAATTTCCAATACTACACCGTTGGCAATTTGATCAAGATCCAAAAGGCCGTCGGCGGAACATGGACAACGCTGGCCTCCAAGGCCTATACGTTCAACACGGGCACCTGGTACACCTTCAAAGCGGTCGCCGTCGGCAGCACGCTGGAATTCTGGGTCAACGGCGTCAAAGAGCTGACCGCGACGGACACCACCTTCGCGTCGGGTCAATTCGGACTGAACGCCCACCGCGCCGACGCCAGCTTCGACGATGTCGTCGTCTCGCCGGTGCTGCTCGCGGACGACTTCGAGGACGGCAACGCGAACGGCTGGACGACCGCGGGCGGCACCTGGGCGACGGCGACGGACGGCACCTACGTGTACCGGCAGTCCGACAACACGGCGGCCAACGTCCATGCGATCGCAGGATCCGCAGGCTGGGACAACTACACGGTGTCCGCGCGGGTGAAGGCCGGGTCCTTCAATGGCACCTACTCCGGAATCGGCCTCGATGCCCGGTACCAGGACGCGAACAACCAGTACAACTTCACCTATTACGGCGGCGGGGCGGGAACCGGCAGTACGCTGAAAATATCCAAATGCATCGGCGGCACATGGTCGGACCTGGTTACGGTGCCTTTTACGATGACGACGGGTACCTGGTACACCTTCCAGGCCGTCGCGAACGGCAGCAGCCTATCGTTCTGGGTGAACGGTACGCAGATGCTGTCCGTCACGGACAGCAGCCTGTCGACAGGAAAAGCGGGACTCAGCTCGCACAGGGCGCAATCGAGTTTCGACGATGTGAAGGTACTTGATCTGTAAGTACGGAAAATTAAGAACGAAGAACGAAGAACGAAGAACGGAGGTCGGAGGCGGCCTATGAAACGAAACGAAGAATGGCAACCCGCCGAACCCGGCGTGCGGCGCAAGATTGTAGCCGCGGGCACAGCCATTATGGGGATGCTCGTGGCGTTCGAAGCCGGCGCCGAAGGCACGGTTCATGCGCATCCGCATGAGCAGCTGACGTACGTCGCGAAGGGCGAGCTGGTCTTCCGGATCGGCGACGCCGAGCACCGCGTCTCGGAGGGGGATACCGTGTATATCCCCTCCAATGCGCTTCACGGCGTCCGGGCGCTGACGCCCGCCACGCTGTTCGACACGTTCACGCCGCTGCGGGAGGATCTGCTCGCGGCGATGAGCGTGTCGGAAGACTGAAGGTCGGGCTCGCTAACGGGTCAAAGTAACGCTGACGGATGCCTATTTCGGCACATGAGCTAGCTACCGGTCAAAGTAACGCCAACGGACGCCTCTTTCGGCACATGGGCACGCCAACCGGCCAAAGTAACGCCGAGGGATGCCCACTTCCGGCGCATGAGCTAGCTACCGGTCAAAGTAACGCCGACGGATGCCACTTCCGGCACATGGGCTAGCTAACAGGCCAAAGTAACGCTGGTGGACGCCTCTTTCGGCACATGAGCCCGCTAACAGGCCAAAGTAACGCCGAGGGATGCCACTTCCGGCACATGGGCACGCCAACCGGCCAAAGTAACGCCGAGGGATGCCACTTCCGGCACATCAGCCCGCTAACTGGCCAAAGTAACGCTGACCAACGCCTCTTTCGGCACATGGGCACGCCAACCGGCCAAAGTAACGCCGAGGGATGCCACTTCCGGCGCATAAGCTCGCTACCGGTCAAAGTAACGCCGACGGACGCCTCTTTCGGCACCTACCTGGACGCAAAAACGGATGCTACAAAGTAGACGAAGCACTGGAATCTGCCGCCAGCTCCCGAATGCGCGCTTCCAGCGCTTGCGCTTCGACTCTCGCCTCCGCCAGGGGCAGCGCCCCTTCTGCTTTGTTCGGGTTCGTGTGCCCCACATGCTCTTTCCAGGCTGCGCTCATCAGCCGGTGACGCTGCAGGACCAGCTCGAAGTATGCCGAGCCGTCCATCGACGCTGCGAACGCCCGCGCACGCTCCGGTTCGACGCCGAACAGCGTGCGCAAGAGCGATTGCGCCATCACGGCATGACCCGGCGCGAACGGATGGATGCCGTCTCCGGACAAGTAGGCCGGATCGGCTGCCCGCTCGGCCGCGATGTGCGCCAGCAGCTCTTCGTGGATGCTCACCGTCGCGTCCGCGGCCTCGTCGCCGAGCGACAGCACCCAGTCCGCGTAGCGCTTCAGCACGCGCTCGTAATCGGCGAAAGGCGTCTCGTAACTGTATGCCGACTCCGGCAGGCCTTCGGGCAGCAGCCGCTTCGCGCCGTCCGGCAGCGATGCGGGATCGAACGGCGGCGGCGTCATGGCGATCGCCTTGGCGCCTGCCTGCCGGATCTGCCCGAGCAACCGAAGAAGGCCGTCTCGATAGGCGCGGAAGCGCTCCTCCGACAGCGGATGGTAGATGCCGTCGTTCATGCCGTAGCAGACGACCACCCAGTCGGGCTGCGTCTCGGCGAGCGCGCGCGCCAACCGGTCGTGCACGCACGGCCGCGGGAACGGGTGGAAGGGCTCGCTTAATCCCGAAGCCGTCTCGCTGCTGACGCCCAGGCTGATCAGCTCGATAGAGGAAGCCGGGGCGTGCCGGCGAAAGTAGGCATCCAAAAAGGCGATATAAGTACCGTCGTCGGTAATGCTGTCTCCCAGGAAAACGATTCTAAGCGCCTCCGGAAGCGGCTTGTCTTTTCCGTAAAATGGCTCCATGGCTAACTCCCAACTCTCGCAAGGAATGATATCGTCAACGCCATTATACACGCGAACGATCGCTCAAACGAGAACGATCGCACGAAACAGGACCCTTAAGAGACACCTGGCTTCCGGTGTCTTTCTTAAGGGTCCTGTTTTATGGAAGCTTGCTCAGCTCCGCTAACTGCCTGCTTAAAAACCGCCGGACCGAACCGTCCGCGCTAAGTCCGATCGCCCGGCCATAGGCGGAACGCGCCTCGTCATGCCTGTGCATCCGCTTGTACAAATGTCCCGCCAGCGCCCAGTACGGCTGATAGCTCACAACGTTCTCAGCCGGGATAGACGCCAGCAAGTCCATCCCCCGATCCGCGCCATAGGCCTCCGCGACCGCCGCGGCACGGCTCACGCAGGCGCCCAGCGTAGGCTGCATGCGGACGAGTCCCTCATACAATTGCGCAAGCGCGTCCCACTCCGTACGTCCCGTCCATAGACGCTGCGCATGCACCGATTGAATCGCGGCCATGAGTTGATACCGCCCGATTCGGCCGGCCTGCGAGGCCGCATGCAACAAGCGTTCCGCCTCCGCAATCATGCCCCGGTCCCATCTTGCGCAATCCTGCTCGGCGAGCGGAACATAATTGCCTTCCCCATCATGCCGCGCCTCGCGGCGGGCCTCGCAATGCAGCATCAGCGCAAGCAGGCCGTACGCCTCCGGCTCGCCGGGTACGAACCGGAGCAGCAGCCTGCCAAGCTCGACCGCTTCCTTGGCCAATCCGCCTCCCGCCAGGCCCCCGCCAGTCGCTTCATTGCCGGCCGCCTCGCCCCATCCGGTCCCATAAACGGCGTAGACCGCCTCCAGGACGGAGTCAAGGCGCGCCGTAATTTCTGCCGTATCCATCGCATCCGCCGATTCGAACGTGAGGCGCTCGGCGCGAATCTTAGCCCGCACCCGGGTCAGCCGCTGGCTCATCGTCGCGGGCTTGACGATAAACGCAGACGCGATACGGGCTGCATCCAACCCCAGCACCGTCTGCAGCATGAGCGGCGTGCGCATCGCGGGATCGATCGCCGGGTGCGCGCACAGCAGCATCATGGCAAGCCTTTCGTCCGGCAGCTCGGCGCCGGACGCATTCAGAAGCCGAGCATCCTCGGCCATGGCCAGCAGCGTCGGCAGCGCCTCGGCGGATACGCGGCTGCGGCGGGCGCGGTCGATCAGCCGCCTGCGGGCGATCGTCAGCAGCCAAGCCTCGGGCTTATCGGGAATGCCCGTCATAGGCCAAGCTTCCAGCGCCGACAGAAAGGCATCTCCGAGCGCATCCTCCACGTCCTGCGGATTGCGCCAATGGACCGTCAGATAGGAGAGCAGCCGGCCGTATGCCTCGCGCGCCGTCTGTTCGACGATTCGATGCGACTCCATCCGCGGCTACTTCAGCGCAGGAATGTTCTGCCTGACCTCCACCGTATCGACCGGCCCCCGGGCCGCCCATTCCAACGCGGCGTCCATATCCGGCACGTCGATCACGAAGATCCCGCCGAGCTGCTCCTTCGTCTCGGGAAAAGGTCCGTCCTGCACGACCATATCTCCGCCGCGGCGCTTCACGGTAGCGGCCGTCTCCGGCGCATAAAGTCCGGAGCCGAACACGACGATGCCCGCTTCCCGCAGCGCATGCACATAGTGCGTCCAGCCTGCCAAATAAGCTTCTTGGCGTTCCGGATCCGTTCTGGCGGCGAAGTCCTCCTGCGATTCATAAAACATTAACGTGTAATTCATACGATAGGCCTCCTATAAATCGTTGAATTTTAGTTACGTCATCTTGTCGTTTCGGCTTGCGCGATTTCTACATATCCGAAAAAAAATTCTCCGTCCGCATTCAGCCCCTGCATTTGCCTAAGTATAACAAATCGGAGGAAAAGAAGGCCGTTGTCTACCGCAAAAAACGAAGAAGCCTTCCCATGTCAACGATATGACTTTTGGGTCGGCTTCTCATTCTCATTTTTATTTTCGACTATCAATTCTGCCGCCCTTCACAGGCTTATCAACCAGTCGGCCAACTCTTCCGTCTGGCTCAGAATCGCGATCGGGTCCCAGTAGCCTGAGCGGGCGCTGGTCCACAGAAATACACGATTGTTCTTGACGGCCGGCAGCGAGCCCCAGATCGGGTCCGCCTTGATATCGTCCAGCGTCTTCGAATCGGAGGTCAGAACGATATAGTCTCCCGCGTATTTTGGCAATACCTCGGCAGAGAAAGCAGCCCAGCCCGGATCGGCCATCTCGGCGGCGACCGCCGCGGGAGGCTTGAACCCGAATCCGTTGTAGATCGGTTGTCCGCCCTTCCCGTAATCGGTTCCCACGGCCATCAGCTCTTTTTGATTGAATTCGATGACCGAAAACGTGCTGTCCGCGGGTACGGCCTTCAACACGCGCGCTTTGGCGCTCGCGATACGGCTGTCGTAGTCCGCGAGCCAGGCGTCGGCCTTTTCCTTTTCGCCCAGCAGCTCGCCGAAATAAGCGACCTCTTCGTGCACTGTCTTTAGTGAAGCGTAGGGGATGACGACAGTAGGCGCGATTTTGGCCAGCTGCTCGTTTACCTCCGGATAGAAGTCGTCCATGATGATCAGGTCCGGCTTCATCGCCAATATCTTCTCCGCGTTGCCGTTGCCGTCCCCGATATTTTCGACGTCTTTCAAATATTCCTGAAAGTAAGGGTTTTTAATATGATGATCGGACGTGCCGACCGGCGTAATGCCCAGCGCGATCAGGCTTCCCAGATACTCGCCTGCCACGATTCGCTGCGGATGAGCGGGGATTTCCACCTCGCCGTTGACCGTTTGAATTTTTTTAGTCTGCGGCTCTGCCGAAGCCGCCGGCGTCTCGCTCGGACCGGGCTGCGAAGCGGCCGTCTCCGTCGCCGCGCCGTTCGAGCCGCATGCGCTGAGCAACAGCATGAGACTGAACAGAAGTGCCGATGCCAGCATTGGCTTTCCCTGTTTAAACATGATATCTCCCTCTCCGCCACTTTGATACTGATAATCGTTATCATCAGAATCAGTATATGGAAACGGATCGGAGGGGGCAATGGAGGATCCCATGGTTATGGCAGGACGATCTGCTCGTTTCTTCTCTTCGGCATGCGCCTCTCTAAAACTTATGGGGGAAACGCCCTTGTACTTTTTGAACAGCCTGCCCAGATAGCCCGGATCTTGGTAGCCGACGCCCGCCGCGATCTCCTTCAGCGACGCATCCGTCTCTCGCAGCAGCGCCGCTGCCTTTTCAATGCGAACCTTGATCAAGTAGTCGATCGGGCTGAGTCCCGTCCGCAGCTTAAAGTAAGACGATAAATGGGGAACGCTATAGTTCAGGCTCTCCGACAGCGATTCGAGCGTGATCGTATCCGCATAATGTTCATGAATGATGGCCGCGACCCGGGAAGCCAGATCGCGCTTGGCCGAGCGTTGGCCATGCTCCGACATCTGCTGCAGCAGCTCGTGCGCGAACTGGTAGAGCAGGGTCCGGACGCGCAAACGTGCTAATGGCTGCCGTTTCCCCCAGTCCCTGAACATATCGCCCGCGATCCGGTGCAACGCAGCCGGATTGTCCGGCGCTACGCTGTAGGATCTGTCATGAGGCCGCCCCTCCTCTAAGGACGCGGCTAGCTCGGAAGAGATCGCGGCACTTATGACGGCCTTGTAATAAACGCTATAGTAATCCAGTCCCGCGCTGCCCGCGACGATGTCGAGCACGGCGCCCTTGCCCGCATGAAGCACGGTGACACGCTGCATGCGGTGAACTTCACCGCCGACATGGGCCTCGGCTTCGCCGCGAACCGAAATCAGAAACAGACTGGAGGGCACGCGGTAGCCGTAGATAGATTCGCCCGCTCCGATCGTGGTACGGCGAACGTCCACGACTTTGCAGTCGGCATGATTCCATAGCGCGATCAGTTGATTGGCGTCCATGCCGCGACTTCCCTTCCGCGTCTTTAATTCCAGGCCTGTCGATGTTCTAAATCGCCTTCATCCGATTGTTCCTCGGCTGATGCTCAACTTCCGCGAGGCCCAGCTCCTCCATCAGCGGCGGGATGTACATGCCGAAGCGCCCCCGAAAACCCTTCTTCAGCCCATACCAACCGCCGATCGGGTTGTCCGCCGATCTGGCCCACGCCTCTACGGTTCCTTCCTTCGCAGGCTTCTGCTCATCCGCGCTGCCCAGCTCCATCCAGTCGCCGTGCTGGCGCAGCATCGCCTGCAGGTCGGCCAGACAGCGATAATTATAATGCAGCACCGTCTTGCCTACCGTGCAGACGAGAATCTCTTTGCCGTCCTTCTCGTCCTTGTACATCTCGTATTCCGACGTTTGCGGCGGCGTCTTAAGTTTCCACGGATTTTCCTTCGTACCTAATGTCGACACCGATTCGACCTCCGTCGCGTGTTTTATGCTTTTCGTATAGTGTATCCCATCGGAATGCCCGCAACAAACGTCCGTCTGTCTTCCTGTTGACTTAAACCATGGTTCAAGTCGTATCCTATTGTTGTCGACCTATTGAATTCCATTTGGAGGCCTCCGAATGAAATACCGTTCCATCAGCGAAGTATCGGCCGAGCTCGATATTCCGGACTCCACGATCCGTTATTACGAAAAAAAGGGACTTCTTCCGTTAGTCGAACGCGATCCGGCCGGGAGGCGGATGTTCTCGGAAGATCAGATGACGCTTCTCGGCACCGTCATGTGCTTGAAGAACACGCATATGCCCATCAGCAGCATCAAGCAGTATGTGGATTGGATCGTAGAGGGGGAGCGCACGCTCGAGCGCCGGCTCGAGATGATGAACCTTCACAAGCAAGCGGTGCTGGAAGAGATCGCGTTAATGACAGAGAGCTTAAAAGGAATCGACTACAAAATCGAGCGGTACACGAAGCAGCTTCAAGAAAAACGATAAAGAGAAGAGGCGCGCGCATGAAACTTTCAGAAAATACGATCCTGATTACCGGCGGAAGCGCCGGCATCGGCCTCGCTTTTGCGGAGCGATTCCTGAAGGCGGGCAATCGGGTCATCATCTGCGGCAGACGCGAGCAAGCGCTGCAGGATGCCAAGGAGAAATACCCGGAGCTTATCACGCGCGTATGCGACCTGGCTGTCGCGTCCGAACGCGCGGCCTTGTTCGAATGGGTCGCCGCCAACTATCCGGAAGTCAATGTATTGGTTAACAATGCAGGGATCCAACAGCGTTTTAATGTGCTGAAGGCGGATGCGAAAAACGACTGGGCCGCGCTAAGCCAAGAGATCGCCACCAACATCGAGGCGCCGTTCCACCTCTCCATGCTCTTCGCTCCGTTTTTTGCGGCCAAAGAAGCCGCGGCGATCATCAACGTGACATCGGGCTTGGCCTTCACGCCGTTCGCAATCGCCCCGATCTATTCGGCGTCCAAGGCGGCGCTCCATTCCTTCACGATGAGTCTCAGGCTTCAACTGTCCGATACGTCCGTCGAAGTGATCGAAGTCGCGCCTCCCGCCGTCAATACGGATCTGGGAGGTACAGGCCTGCACGTCCAAGGCGAACCGCTCGATGCCTTCGCGGACGGCATTTTCGAAGGGCTTGAAGCGGGATTGGCGGAGATCGGCTACGGCACCTCGGTCGGCCGCCTGCGCATGTCGCGGGACGAGATCGACCAATACGCGGAAAAGATGTATGAAGCGACGAAAAGCGCAATTGAATAAGACAGAGCGGCGGCAGTTAAAATCCCAACCCTTCGGCATGCGCCGCTGCGGTTGGGATTTTTATTTTCAACAAAAACATATCCTTATTCGGAAATAATTTATTGTAAATCGATAAATCCCGTGTTAAGATCACTTCACCATACTTAAGCGGGGTGCTGGAAATGAAACGGAAAACGCTCATGCTGAGGGCGGTTATATTCCTGATTGGACTCGCGGTTCTTGCCTTGTGCGTCATCGGGCTGCCTTCGACCTTTAAAGATGCGGCCGCGAATTATCCGAAGTCGACCTACTTGCCCCTGTTCATAGGCATGTATGCCTCAGCCATTCCTTTTTATGCCGCGCTGTTCCAGGCGATGCGCCTTCTACGCTATATCGACGACAACAAGGCATTCTCGCCATTGTCCGTCCGCGCGCTCCACGTCATCAAATATTGCGCGTGCGCCATCAGTCTCCTGTACATTGCATGCTTGCCTTTCCTCTACCGGATCGCCCAAAAAGTCGACGCCCCCGGCGTTCTGGCCATCGGCTTCGTCATTGCGTTCGCTTCCTTCGTGATCGCCGTCTTTGCAGCCGTGCTCCAGAAGCTGCTCCAGAACGCCATCGATATACAATCGGAAAACGAATTAACGATCTGAGGTGAACCTTGTGGCGATTGTCATCAATATCGATGTCATGCTGGCGAAGCGGAAAATGAGCGTGACCGAGCTGTCGGAGCGCGTCGGGATCACGATGGCCAACCTGTCCATCCTCAAAAACGGGAAGGCGAAGGCGATCCGCATCTCGACGCTGGAGGCGATCTGCAGGGCATTGAAGTGTCAGCCCGGCGATATTCTTGAATATACGGACGAAGAGGAGGGCGGGCAATGAATCTTCTAAGTCTGAGGAGAGCAGCCGATACGGTCGGCATTCCCCGCGAGCTGCGGCAGCTCTTGCGTTTCGGCTGGGTGCAGTCGATGTCCTGCGTATTTCCCGTCGTGATCTTCGTCTCCCTCGCCGTGACGCAGCAATTCCCCCTGCCCTGGCTGCCGCGTTACGACTGGCTGCTCCTGATCTGCCTGGCCATGCAGGCCTGGATGCTGCTCGCCGGACTCGAGACGCGCGACGAGCTGAAGGTCATCACCGTGTTCCATCTGATCGGCCTCGCGCTGGAGCTGTTCAAGGTGCATATGGGGTCCTGGGCCTATCCCGGGGAGGGCTGGGCGAAGGTCGGCGGCGTGCCGCTCTACAGCGGCTTCATGTATGCCAGCGTAGCCAGCTACCTCTGCCAGGCATGGCGGCGCATGAATGTCGGTCTGGAAGGTTGGCCGCCGCTTCGGATCGCAGTCCCGCTTGCCGCTTCCATTTACCTGAACTTTTTTACGCACCACTATTGGATCGACCTTCGCTGGTGGCTGTCGGCTCTCGTGCTGATCGTATTCCGGAGGTCTTGGGTCACCTATCAGGTCGGTCGGCGCCGCTACCGGATGCCGCTCGTCCTCTCCTTCGCGCTGATCGGCTTCTTCATCTGGATCGCCGAGAACGTCGCCACCTTCTTCAACGCCTGGAAATATCCGAATCAATCCGATACCTGGCAGCTTGTCTCGCTGGGCAAGATCAGCTCCTGGCTGCTGCTCGTCATCATCAGCTTTCTGATCGTCGCCTCGCTGAAGCAAGTCAAGGAGCGGCGGCTTCCCGGCACCTCCGTTCCTCGCGATTCCGCTTCCCGATTTAACCGCTAAACGACGATGCAATCGGCAGGATTCAACACGCTTTGTGTCGAATTTGGGCTGTAAGCAAAGGAATTTAGCTTAAATTGGGAAGGTTGGAACGATCATGCCACGTTCGCCTCGCGTTTTAATCGGCATCATGTCTGCAACGTCTGTCGTTCTTCTCCTGGCTTTTGCGTACCTGGCCTCGTTCCCCGGCCACGACATCATGTACGACCTGCCTCGTTTCCACTTCTATGTCATCTCACCCACGCTCCTGGCGTTGGCCGTCAGTGCGATCGTCCTGGGCTGGACGGGGATCCGGCTGCGGGATATGAACGTACTTATGCTGGCGCTGGCCATCTTTTCGCTGAACGGATTTTTTCTGATCCATGCGCTGTCCACGCCGGGCTTCATCGTCAACGACCAATACCATCTGGCCGGCGTCGCCTCGCAAATCGCGCTGACGACCTGCGCGGCCTGGATATTCCTCTCCACGCTATCTTCGGACCAACCTTTTATTCGACTCCTATCCAAGCATCGGCGGCGCATCGTCGTCGGCTGGGTGACGCTGATCGTCCTGTTGAACGTCGCCGCGCTGGTGAATCCCGACCTTTCCGAATTCATTCCGGTCGATATCGAACCGCTGAATTACGTCATGGCGGCGATAACCGTCCTCCTGTTTATTTTCGCCGCCGTCCGATATTACCAGCAGTTCCGGGTCGTCCAATTTCCGTTGCATGCGGCCATCGTATTCGGATCCATGCTGCTCGCGATCACGGAATGCTTCATGATCAGCACGATGATGTGGACCTTGGCCTGGTGGCTGTACCATGTCGTCCTCGCCGCATCTGCCCTGCTGCTGCTGTACGGCATTATCGCCCAGTATCGGTCGAACGTCGCGGTGACGCAGACCGTCCAGCAGGGCGACCGGCAATCGTCGCAAGGCCGGCTGCGCATCAGCATCTCCGGGAGCATGCAAGAGTTGATCGCGGCCACGGAAACGAAAGACGCCTATACCGCGGGCCACAACTACCGTGTCGCCATGTACGGCGTGCAGCTGGCCCAAGCCATGAAGCTCGATCCCGAGCTGCTGCTGGCGCTCGCCCGCGGCGGGCTCATTCACGACGTCGGCAAGATCCGGACGCCGGGCGAGATCCTGAATAAGCCGGGCAAGCTGGATGCGAACGAACGACTCGTCATCGAACAGCATCCGGTGGCCGGTTATGAGATGTGCAAATATATCGGATTCATGAGCGAAGAACTGTCCGTCATCCGGCACCATCACGAGAAGTGGGACGGCACGGGGTATCCGGACAAGCTGAAGGGCACGGAGATCTCGCTGCCCGCGCGAATCCTTGCCATCGCGGACGTATACGACGCGTTGACGTCGCGAAGATCCTACCGCGAGCCTTGGCCGCAGGAACGCGCGCTGCAGGTCATCGTCGAGGGAAGCGGCACGCACTTCGATCCCGATTGCGTCTCGGCCTTCGTCAAGCTTTGCGAGCGCGGCGAATTGTTCGTACCGGAGGGAAGCCGCGCCTAGCATGACGGAGCTGACCGGCGAACTGCTGGCCGATGGATAAGTCTTCTGCAAACGAACGACGGCTCTTCGGGCGAACGCTTGCGCGCGTCCGTCCGAAGAGCCGTTTTTTATTTTCCGCGACTCGCGATCGCTTCCTTGACTTGCCCAAGGTCTCCGGCGATGCGATAGGAGCCCCGCAGCGGCACATAACCCAGGTTCTGATTCACTTTGAGGATAGCACCGTTTAAAGAATCGTTGTCCGTCTTCAAGTAGACGGCGCCATGCCGCTTCGCGAGTTGAACGGCGCGGATCTTCAGCGCTTGCGCGATCTTGCGGCCCCGGTATTCCCGGCGGACGCCGGTATATTCGTGATACATGCCGCCGGTCGCTTCCTTGTAAGGTATATTCGATACGGCGACGTACCGGTCGTCCTTCACGTCCACGGCGAGCAATACCCGTTCGGGGGCGTAACCCTCGACCCGCAGGTGCCACTTCGACCACTCCGCCCGGTCGGGCACCTCGCCCATGAATCCCGGAATGTCGGCGAGCGTCTCCAGGTACACCTGATAGATCTTCGCTTCGTTTTCTTCCGTCGCGCCTTCTTCCGCAAAGGTCCGGATGCGGATGCCTTCCGCTTCGAGCCGCTCGAACAACTCGGTTTCATTTATAATTCGATCGTTCGCCGTCTCCAGTTCAAGCACAGATTGAAACGCATGCCGGTCCACGGAGAAGCCTCTGTGCTCGGCGAACAGCCGCGCAGCAGGGTCGTCGTCCCAGATCTCGGCTACGAGCTTGGTTGCCCCCAGCCCTTCGCCCCACTGCACGAGGTGCTGCAGCAGCTGCCCCCCGATGCCTTGTCCGCGATATTCTTTTTTCACGACGACGGTATTATTGAGATAGCCCGGTTCGGTCCAAGGCGCCCGCCACGACCAGACATAGCCGACGATCAGCTCGTCATCGGCGACGACATAACGCGTGCGGTCATAGCCGGCCAGCAGCCCGTTGTCGTCCATATACGTATGTCCGACCTCGTACAGGTTCGCATCGTCTTCCTTCAGGCGCTCGGCGGATATCGGCTCCGAGAAAAAAACGTTCAACAGCGCGGCCAATCCTTCATAATCTTCAGGTACCTTCAAGGGACGCAGCTCGTAACGCTCGGTCATGCGCTCTCCGCCTTTTTTATCCAGCATAGCATGTCATTACCGGAATTGTCCCGAATAATCCGATTAGAAGGTCACTGCCCTTTCGGAAAATCCGTCGAGAAAGCGAGCTCCCGCTGCGCCTCAAGCTCCGCGAGTCGGCCGGTGAGCGCGCGATGGATCGCCTGGTAGGAATCGCTGCCCAGCGCGATCCGCTTCGGCGCCGGATGCTGGTCGACGCTGTCGATCATGATCTTGGCCATTTTTGCAGGATCCCCCATGGATACAGCCGTCTTATCTTCAGCGATACGCCTGGCGCCGGCAGCCGGAGAGATATCGTAGGCCTCCATCCGCGGCCCCAGCTTCAAGCTGTGGTGCCTGAAGTTCGTGCGCGCCCCGCCCGGCTCCACGATGGTCACGCCGATGTTGAACGGCGCGACCTCCTGCATGACCGCTTCGGCGAAGCCCTCGATCCCCCACTTCGTCGCGTGGTACAGGGAGCCTCCCGGGAATGCGGCTTGGCCCCCTACCGTAGAGAGCTGGATGATACGTCCGCCGCCTTGCGCGCGCAAGTACGGCAGCGCTGCGCGCACCAGCTGGATGGAGCCGACCAGATTGGTATTGATCTGATGGATAATTTGCTCGTCGGTCAGCTCCTCCGCCGCGCCGATCAGGCCATAGCCGGCATTGCTGACTACCACGTCAATGCGACCTAGCTGCTCGAAAGCCTGGTCGACGACGGCATGAACGGCCGGCGTATCCGTCACGTCCAGATTCGCGATCCACAACCGATCGCCGTATGCCGCCTTCAGATCGTCTGCCGCGTGGAGATTGCGCACCGTGCCGGCTACGTGATCGCCCCGCTCCAGCAGCTGCTCGGTCATATGCCGGCCGAAACCGCTGCTGATTCCCGTGATCAACCAAGTCCGTTGTGCCATCGTTGATAACCTTCTTTCTAGGAGTTCCGATTTATTTATAACTAACCGGTTAGTTACAATATAGAATGTTCTAACCGGTTAGTCAAGTGGTATACTAGGCAGAAATGACGCGGTATCGCCAATACAAAGTAAGGATGAGCAACCGATGAGAAATGCCGAAGCGACGCGCGAGCGAATTCTGGACGCCGCGATGGACGAGTTCTCCGCCTATGGAATTGCCGGCGCAAGAGTCGATCGCATTGCCAAATCCGCCGGGTGCAACAAAAACTTGATCTACGTTTATTTTGAAAGCAAAGAAACGCTCTTTACGACCGTACTGCAAAAAAACCTCGAGCGCGCGTTCGAGGAAATCCCGTTCTCGCCGGACCGCCTCCCCGAGTTCGCGGTCAACGTATTCGACTTCGCCGTGGCGCATCCCGATGTCATGCGGCTGTTGATGTGGGCCAATCTGGAGCAAAAGACGGACAACCCCGCCGAACGAGAGAATGCCCATACGGAGAAGATACGACAAATCGGCCAAGCGCAAAGCGCCGGCCGCTTAAGCTCGACGCTCCCGCCGGCCTTTTTGCTAACGGCCGTCATGACGGTCTCTACCGCCTGGGCGTCGACGAATCCCTTCGGCCCATCGCTTAATCCGGAAGCCGCGAAGGACCTGAACGCCTTAAGAGCATCCGTCGCCGGCGCGGTGAAGCTGTTGATTCAGGCGGATCATCCTGCGGAGGAAAAATGAAAAGGAGCTGCCCGAGCAGCTCCTCGATCCCTTCGCTAACGAGGGACGTAGATATCGATCTGGCTATCCTCGTTTTCCAGCGCATGAATGTCGCTCCAGTACTCGATGTCGATGGGTCTTGCGCCATAAGTCTCATTGATAAAATCGTACGTTTTGCCGATCCGCGATTCCGCCCCTTTATGTACGACCTTGATGAACCGGCCGGCGGGCAGCGTGTAGCTGACCATATCCGCGGGGATCCGGGCCAGCGAATCGACCTCGTAGGCGAAGATGTGCCGGTACGGGACATCCGGCGTCCAATGGCCGTCCATCGGATAAACCTGGATGAGATACATGCCGGAGCCAACCCTGTTCGCCACTTCGGATTGGCGGCGCTCTAGTTCCTCCCGCAATTGCCCGCCAATCTTCGTCTCCATCACCTTGTTCAGACTCTCCACGATAGATAGCCCCACGAGATGAATCTCATTCCTGTCCACAACGTCGACCAGGTATGAACTCACAATAACGCCTCCTTCGTTGGGAAATTCATACATTAATGATATCCGAATGTATGAACCGGCGTAAAGACTTATCCTATTTGACCTTTTCAATGGAAATGCTCAGTTTATAATTGCCGAACTTCAGCACGTCCTCCAGCAGCTTGTTGAGCGCCGCGACCGTGCTTGTTCGTATACGGAGCCAGTAGCAGCCTTCGCCGCCTACGCGATGCACCTCCGTCACGGCTTCGGTCGACCTGACAAATTCCAGGAAGGCTTGATGCGTATAATTGGCGTTCATGAATACGATTAGGAAAGCATGCACATGCAGGCCGATGAGCGCAGGATTCCAACGAAGCGTGTAGCCTTCGATCACGCCGAGGTCCTGCAGCTTGCGCACGCGCGCGCCGACCGCCTGTCCGGTCAGATGGACCGTCTCCCCGATCTCCTTGTTGGAGAGGAGCGCGTTATTCAACAGCGCATTAAGAATGCGCAGATCGATATCGTCGATCGCTTGGTTAGCCACTGGCAGACCACACCTTTCAGCGTGAAAGTAAATCCTTCCGAATGCGTTCATCCGGCTATATATGAAGCCTAGGCGATAATGCTATCATCATAACAGATGAATCTCCGAGGAGGTATTCCGATGAAAATCCAGCTCATTCGCCATGCGAGCCTGTGGTTGGAATATGCGGGATCCAATTTTCTGGTCGACCCGATGTTCGGCGACCGGGCGACTATGCCGCCCATCGCCAATTCCGGCGACGATCGGCCCAATCCGCTCGTCCCGCTGCCTGGCCCATTGGACGCGTGGCTCGAGCCGGATGCCGTTCTTGTGACGCACTTGCATCCCGACCACTGGGATGCGGCGGCGATTCAGGCGCTGCCGAAGACAGCCCGGATCTTTTGCCAGCATGGGGATGGACAGGCGATCGCGTCGTCAGGCTTCGCCCGAACGACGGCAATCCAAGACGAGGCGAGCTTCCGGGGCATACGTATCCATCGTACGGACGGTCGGCACGGGACAGGCGAGATCGGCGAAAAAATGGGGGCGGTGTCCGGCTTCGTGCTCCAGGCTGAAGGGGAGCCTACGCTATATATCGCCGGCGACACGATCTGGTGCGACGAGGTGAAAGAGGCGCTCGATCTTTATAAGCCCGATATGACCATCGTTAATGCAGGCGGGGCGAGATTTCTTGTAGGCGACGCCATCACGATGGACGAAGACGACGTGAGCCAGGTCATTGCGTATGCGCCCTATACCCGGGTCGCAGCCGTTCATATGGATGCCATCAACCACTGCCATGTCACGCGCGACAGGCTGCGGACCCGTCTAACCGCAGACCGGTTGCTGGATAAAGCGATCATTCCGGAGGACGGTGAGTGGCTATGAGCCAGCGCGAAAGAAATACGGATCGCATCGTATTGTCGACGGACCGGACGCTGATCGACCTGGACTTCGCGTACCGCTACCTGCGCGACAACATGTATTGGGCGAAAAAGCTGACGTTCGACGTCTTCCAAAGGGCCGTGGCCCACTCCGCGATCGTGGTCGGCGCACACGATTCGTCGAAGGACGGACAGCTTGCCGGATTCGCCCGAGTCATCTCCGATCTGGCGACTTTCGCTTATTTGTCCGACGTTTTCGTCGTGGCCGAGTATCGCGGCCAGGGACTGTCCAACCGCATGATGGAGCTGATCGTCCATCATCCCAAGCTTCAGGGACTCAGGCGCTTTGCGCTCGTGACGGAGGACGCCCAAGGGCTCTATACCAAGTTCGGCTTTGAACCGCTGCGGGACGGGGCGAATTGGATGCAAATCTATAACGGATAACATAAAAAACTCTCCGGACACGGAGAGTTTTTTATGTCGTTGCTTGCCTTACTGGCTGATCTGGCCGCCATCCACCGTGTAGATCGATTGCGACACGTACGAAGCGTCGTCGGACAGCAGGAAGACCGCCACGCTCGCCACTTCCTCCGCTTCCCCGTATCGGCCCAGCGGCACCGCGGCGCCGAACGCTTTTCTTGCGCCCTCGGCGTCCTGGGGAACCGTATTTTTCTCGATCTGGCGCATCATGCGGGTGTTGATAACTCCCGGGGCCACGGCATTTACTCGAACGCCATGCGGAGCGGCTTCCAGCGCGACGACCTTGGTCATGCCGATCACCGCATGCTTCGAGCTGTTGTAGCCGACGAAACCGGGCGAGCCGATCAAGCCCGCACCCGAGGACGTATTGACGATGCTGCCGTAGCCTTGCTTTTTCATGACGGGAACGACGTATTTCAGCCCCAGGAACGCACCCTTCACGTTGACGTTGAACACCAGCTCGAACGTCTCGGTCGGATAGTCTTCGACGTTGGCGGTAATGCCTTCGATCCCGGCGTTATTGAAGAAGCCGTCGATCTTGCCGAACTTCGCGACCGTGGCGTCGACGTACGCCTTGACCTCTTCTTCCTTCGCCACGTTGGCTTGCAGCGCGATCGCGCGCGATTCGTCGAGCCCCAATTCGGAGATTGCCTGGTTCACAGCCTCCAAGTTCAAATCTACTAAAGCGAGCTTTGCGCCTTGGTCCGCCAGCTTTTTCGCAGTCGCTTTCCCGATGCCGCCTGCCGCGCCCGTAATGAGGATGACTTTATCGTTAAATGAACTCATGGTTAGCACTCTCCTTATTGAGCTGTGTAGCCGCCGTCGACGGTCAAGCTGTTGCCGGTCATGAACGACGAATCGTCGCAAGCCATGAAGAGGACAGCTCTGGCCATCTCCTCGGCTTGGCCGAGACGCTTCATCGGCGTGAGCTGGGCCAGCGCTTGCTTGCTTTCTTCCGGAATGATCGGGGTGTCGATAAAACCTGGGCATAATGAGTTAATACGAATGTTTTGTTCGGCATATTCGAGCGCAAGCGAGCGCGTCAGATTGATGACGCCGCCCTTGGCCGCATTATAGGCGGCCGAACCGGGAGAGCCGACCCAGCCGTACATCGACGCCGTGTTTACGATCGCGCCTCCGCCGGTCTTCAACATCTCGCGGCTTCGCGCGCGACAAGGAAGACGCCGTCCAGGTCGACGTTCACGGTGTTGCGCCACTCCGAGTAGGCCAAGTCGTGCGAGGAATGAACGCGCCCGATGCCGGCGTTGTTGAACACCACATCAACCTTGCCGAAAGCTTCGATCGTTTGTTTGAAAATATGGGCGACTTCTTCTTCATTTGTGATATTGGCTTTAACGAACAACGCCTCGGCGTTAAGCGCCTTGAGCTCGCGCTCGAACGCCTTGCCTTTTTCTTCGTTCAAATCGACGAGGACCACCTTGGCTCCCTCGGAAACGAATAACTTTGCCGTAGCCGCGCCGATTCCGGACGCTCCCCCGGTAATGACGGCTACCTTGTTTTGCAGTTTGCCCATCGCTGACGCCTCCAGTAAAATATGTCGTAATAGTCCCAGTCAGCATGCCAATTGTGACTATTTTGTTCACAATTTAATTGTACTATTCTGTCCGCAGGGAACAATCATCAACACATCGCCGAGTGTCTATCTCGTAGACACATCGCGCGCAAATGTCTATTTTGGAAGGAGCTCCATTGTTGAATATCGACAAAACTGCGACGTCTCCGCGGCGGGACCGGACGAATGAGCATTTAAAGTCGTCCTTGACCAAGCTCATCAAGGAAAAGGGCTTCCATGCCGTCACCGTCAAAGACATCGTCGATCATGCCGCCTACAACCGCAGTACGTTCTACGCGCACTATCAGGATAAATTCGAGCTTGCGGAGGATTTGCTCGCTTCCATGCTTCAGGGACTGGAGGCCGCCGTAGGACAGCCCTACGTTACCGGCCAAAAGGTGTACACGGAGAAGCTGAACGCGCCCTCCTTTAATATCGTGGCCTACATTTACGAGCACCGGGACTTTTTCGAGCTCATTAAATACAGCGATACGCTGCCGGGATTGCTGACGGAATTTCCGCAGACGATTCTGAAGATCTATCAGGAGCAGTTTGTTTTCGAGACCATTAACAACATCCCCGTCAACATGGATTACTTTAAACGCTACACCGCCTACGGCTTCTACGGCCTCGTGCTCAATTGGATCCGGCATGAATTCAAGGAGTCCAAGGAGACGTTTATCCAGGAAGTCATCGACCTCACCAAGACGCATATGTACTCGTTCAAGTATGTGGGCAAGTAAAAAGGCACCTCATCGGGTGCCTTTGTCGTTGGCGGATGCCTGCCGCTCCACCAAATAAAACATATAGTCGGTCGGTACGCCGGCATGCCCTTGCTGCCTCAGCATCGCGGTCACGTTGCCCCGGTGATACGTCCCGTGGTTGACCACATGCCCCAGGATCTCGGAGAAATGCGTATCGAGCCGGCCGTATTGCGGATGCTCGATCGTCATCGCCTTGTCCGGGTCCGGCGTACGCCGCAGCAAATCGCGGAACTCGCCGGAGACGTCTGCGAACAGCCGCCGCATCTCTGCTACGGATCTGCCCTGCGCCTCCTCCGTCCAGCCTTGGAGCCGCGGGAAAATGTCGTCGTTCGGCACTTCCGCAAGCACGGACATAAAGAGCCGTTCGAACAAGTACATATGCCCGAGCGTATGCGAGACGGACGGGAACACGCTCGTTACCTCCGCATGGAATACCTCCTTCGGAAGCTGCGCCAGATGGTCGAACAGCCGCTCGTTCGCCCAAACGTGATACGCATAGAGCTGGTGGGATTGTTGTCGCATGGTTCATTCCCCTTTCTTCCTTGGTCGTTGCCGCTGCAGCAGTCTTGAACCTATCTTACACCCGATCGGCTGACAAACCCTGTCAGCAAAGATAGCCGATCGTCGCCTTTACAGCGGGTACGATCGATCTCTTGACAATTAAATTTTCGCAACCTATGATTAGAATGAACATTCGATCTAATGGATTGCGCCGATTAGATTGAACGTTCTATCGATATACTTGGAGGGATTCCCATGACAACAAAGACAGTCTTCATTACCGGTACGAGCTCCGGGCTTGGCAAGCTGACCGCGATTCGTTTTGCGCAAATGGGCTGGAACGTTGCCGCTACCATGCGTACGCCCGAGAAGGAAACCGAGCTTACGTCCTACGACAACATCCGGATTTTCAAATTGGACGTGACCGACGTCGAGCAGGTCCGATCGGCCGTAGAACAAGCGATCGCCTCCTTCGGACGAATCGACGTCGTCGTCAACAATGCCGGCATGGGCACCTACGGTCCGCTGGAATTGGCCCGGGAGAGCGACATCGATTGGCAGTTCGCCGTCAATACGAGGGGCCCGATCAATGTCATTCGCAAGTTTTTGCCGCATTTCAGAGCGAATAACGGAGGCATGTTCATCAATATCAGCTCCTTCATGGGAATCACGACCGCCGTTCCGCTAGGTTCGCTTTACAATATGTCCAAGTTCGCTTTGGAGGGATTGACCGAGGGTCTCTATTACGAATTGAAGCCGTTCAATATTGAGCTGAGGCTGATCGAGCAAGGCGGCTCCGCGGGCAACAAGTTCAAAGAAAGCATCGTATGGAACCGCGACGAGCATATTAGAGACTATGACGACATGATCGGAAAACTGGAGCAGGTCATGAACACGGCCGGCGATAGCGGCCAGCTGGACGATCCGCAGACGATCGTCGATGCCATCGTCGCTCAGGCGACCGGCGAGAGCAGCAAATTCCGTACCGTCGTCGGCGCGGCGGGCAACGGTCTGATGGCGCTTCGGAACGCCCTCCCTATTGAAGAATACCTGGAGAAGATGGCAGAAAACTATAAATAAGTTGCGCTGACATTAACCCCATCCCCCGATGCCGCAAATGAACGGCGAACACATCCGGCGCTGCATTGACTGCTTATCGCATTCCGTTTATGCTATGTAGAATGAACGTTCGTTTGGTATCGGGAATGGGGGATTTCCAATGTTCGAGACGTACAACAAGGTGCAGCGCGCCGTCCTGGAGACGACGCTTAATATCATTATCCGCAAGGAATTGCAGGCCACGTCGATGGCGCTCATCGCGAAGGAATCGCGCGTATCGACGGGCAATATTTATCATTATTTTCAGAGCAAAGAGGATATCGTCAACGAGCTGTACAAAGCCGTCGTCACCTTCAACGGCGAGTATGTTCGCGCAGGTCTGTCGAAAGGGGGGACGATTCGCGAAAAGTTCGAATTAGGCTGGCAGCGGGTCGTCGACCTGGGCAAGCAGCATCCGCAAGGCTTTCAATTCATCGAGCAGTATTCCTTCTCGCCTTATATCTACGACGACGTGAAGAAATCCGTCTATGTGGGCGGCTGGTGCGGACCTATGAACCAGTTGTACGAGGAAGCGATTCGGCAGAAGCTGTTCATCGCGCTGGATCCCGGCATGATGGTGCAGATGCATTACGGGTCGTTCGTCTACATCCTGAAGGCGCACCTGCAAGGGATCATCGAACTGACGTCCGAGCATGTGAACGAGGTGATCCAATCTTGCTGGAAAGGCGTGCAGCTCGCGGATAGGTCCGCGGCAGGTTGAAGGACGAGACAGGCGATTCAGTCGGCGCCGTCTTCGTAATGCGCGGCGATCCGCGATGCCAGCTCTCGGACCCTGCGCCTCAGCTCTACCGGCTCCTTGATGCGGATCTCCGTCCCGAACGTCATCAGATACATGGGAAGATGCTTGTTCATCGTCGGCATATCCAGCAGAAATAGCGCATCCCGGTCGGTCCGCTCGGTCAAGTAGTGACGCAGATGCCAGTGGCCGCACACTGCGTTCAGCGCGTCGGGCCCGCCCTCAATGCGGATGACCGCCAGCGGTCCGTCCGCATCCCGCGCTTGCTCGGACTGGTCGCGGAAGTAGCCGGACGCGGAGAAGCGCGCCGGCTTTTCGAATCGCGCCTCGGTCGGCTCCAGCTTCTCGATGCGGTCTACGCGGAACGTCCGCGTCTCCTGTGACCGACGGCAATACGCGACGGCGTACCATTCGCCCCGGTCGTAGGCCAGTCCGTACGGATCGACCTCCCGTACGTCGGTCTGTTCCGCATTCGCCTTGCGATAGGCGATTCGGACCGTATGCCCGGACTCCGCCGCTTGCTCCAGATCCCTCAGCCATGCCACGACGGAAGGCGGACGAGCCGTAGCGATCACGTCCAGGCCGCCCGTACGGATCGACAGCTCATGGAGCTGATCTTCCTGCAGCCCGCTCTCCACCTTCTTCAGCGCGCTCACCAGTTCCTCCGCGTACGGATAGCCGGCGCCCTGCGCGAATTTATAAGCATCCACAAGCGCCTTCAGCTCCAGGGCATTAAAAAACAAAGGCGTCTCCTTGAAGCTGTCCAAAATGCGAATGCCGCCGTCATGGCCAGACTCCGCTACGACCGGAACGCCGCTGGCGCCTAGTGCGTCGATATACCGGTACACGGTGCGGATGCTGATCTCCAGCTGGTCCGCGATCTGCGCGGCAGTGAGCTTCCTGCCGTCCCGCAGCATCCAGAGCATGGACAGCATGTTATCCCATTTGGCCATTCGGCGCTTCTCTTCCTTCCTAGAATGCTTATTCGCCCAGGCGCGTCGCTTACTTCGGATCGATCGCCGAGTAGACGACGTCCGCCAGGCCGGGATTGGCGACTTTAAACATTATTGTCCCTTTCGTTATGGATGCTGCGTCGTTAACTGCCTCCGCTCGGCGTCCCAGCGCCAGGTCAGATCGTCATGCAGGTGCAGACCGCCGTACCAATCGTCCAGTCCCGTTAACTGCCCGCTCCCTGCTCCTGCTGCAGCGTTCCGTCCTCTTTCCGTCAACCCGACGACATTCTCGCGATCGCCAGGCAAGGCATGAGGATTCCGGATCTCGATGAGCGCGGCGGGCTGCTCCGCCATTTTCCTGAGCCGATACCAGAATTCCAGATCGCCCATTCCTAACAAATTTAATCGGTCTCCGATTTCTCTAAACAGCTCCAGCGGCGTATCCGTCCCGTCCCGGACAAGCTCCAAAACAGTCCGTTCTACGATGCCGAGCCCGTTCAATGCGGAGGGCAGGCGAGATAAGTGCATTTCAAACGCCGCCTGAGCGAACGGAAGCGCCGACGTGTCCTCCTGAACGATGGCAACATGCCGTCCGATATCCGATGAAGCATACGCCTCCCAGATCCTCCTGCCCGTCTCGAGCTCCCGCTCCCCGATCCTCCGCCACGTGCCCGCCAGCGTCTCCAGCTGCTCCACTGTCAGCTGCCCCAGGCCATGGAACCGTTCAATGCCCGGATATGCGCCGATGCACAGCAGATTCAGTGCCGTATGTCCAAGCTTCTGCTGCGAAAACCAATGCAGTAAATAACCGAGCATCAGCTGGTCGAATAAATCATGCTCGAACCACAGCACGACTTCATCGTACTGGCGGAAGCCCCGCAGGATCTGCTCCTGAGACTCGCAGGCTGCCGTATATTCGTCTGCCGCAATCCCCATGGTCCTCTCCAAGTAGGACGCTCTGGCCGTTCTGGCGTAAGGCTCGTCCATTTTTACAAACGTCGGACCTACCGGGTAAACCTCTCTCCAGACCAGGATCTCTCCGGGAATATTCCCATTCCGAAGCTTGTCGCCGACGCTGTCTCCGTTTACGATGTGGAGCATCGCACACCTCCGCTGGCAGATTGTAATAACCACACACTATCAAAATAGTAGCAGAAATGAGCCCGCTTCGCTTCCGTATCCGATTATCCGTTTGTCGCGAGTCCATTGATGCGGGCTTCGTACCGGCCGCTCAACGATTGCGCTTTATGCCCCTAAGCCGCAATACCTGTAGCAATGCATCTATTTTTGCCATTCTTGTTCAATCTGGAGAAAATGGATGCCAATGTGCTTCTTTTTGCCCCATTCAGCCAGAAAGCCGGTTGATGCTTGCTTGGGATTTGCCTGCATATTTGCCTCTATTTCCTCAGGCGCCGCCATTCGATCGAAAATGCATGTACAAATGCCGTTTTTTTCAATCTGTATAACACGAGGTAGGCTCCCCCTTCAAGAAAAAGGCACCCGCCAGGGTGCCATCTGCCTGTATGCGGCGCGCTTTGCCTTACTTCTTGCCCTTCGAGAGCATGAACGCCGGGATGACCGCCAGCACCGTAAAGCCGAAGGACCACCAGAACGCTGCCTGATAAGCGTGGGCGACCGCGTTCATGCCGGCGACGGCCGAGCTTCTGATCTGGTGATCGATGACCGTCGCCAGAATCGCGGAACCGAACGCGCCCCCGATCGTCTGAAAGATCCGCGTCGAGATGCTGGCGTGCGGAATCTGCTGCTTGCTCAGCCCCGTATAAGCGGACACCATGATCGGTATAAAAATGCCGTTCAACGCCGCCCCGCGCACGAACTGTGCGACCGCGAGCAGGACATGGTTCGTATCCGCTCCGGCGAGCGCGAACGGAATCGTACCGATCGCCGTCACCGCCAGGCTGAGCAGCACGATGTTACGCGAGCCCATCCGGTCCGCCAGCCCGCCGATCCAGCTCCGCGTCGCCAGCATCCCGAGTCCTTGCGGGATCAGCAGCAGCCCGGTATCCAGCACGCCCTGCGCGCGCACCTGCTGGTAATACAGCGGCAGCAGCAGCATCGCCCCATTCATCACCATCCCTGTGAGGAATAGCGTCACGTTCGAAGCGAGAAAATGACGGGATTTGAACAGCCTTAGGTCGAGCAGCGGCGACTGCTTCATGCGCAGCGCATAAGCGATGTAGGCACCCGTCAGGACGATCCCGCCAGCCAGCGGGAGCGAGGCCTTCAGGTTGGTCAAGCCGCCATGCGTGCTCGCCTCGGATATGCCGTAGATAAGGCCGGCAAAGGCTGGAGACAACAGCAGCAGCCCCATGAGGTCCAGCCGCGGCTTGTCGCGGGCAGGCTCGTCGGCCGGAATATAGCGCCAGCTCAGCCAGATCGCGACGAGCATGATCGGGATGTTCACGTAGAAAATCCAGCGCCAATCGAGGTTCTGGATGAGCAGGCCGCCGATGACGGGACCGAGGATCGGGCCGATCAACGCGGGAATGCTGATGATCGCGATGAGCCTGCCCAGATTGCGGCCGCCCGCCGACTGCACAAGCACATTTTGCATCGTCGGAACGAGCAGACCCGCGCCGACGCCCTGCAGCAGCCGGAAGCCGATCAGACTGCCGGTATTCCAGGCCAGCGAACACAATATGGATGAGACCAGGAAAATGACGAGCGAGCATATATACACCTTTTTGCCGCCGAAGCGCTGGATCGCCCATCCCGAGATTGGCACCGCCAATCCCATCGTGAGTACATAACCCGTCACGACCCATTGAATCGCGGACACTGTGCTGTGCAGGTCGGATGCCAGCTTGTCGATGGCCACGTTGATCATGGTCGAATCCAGCTGGGACGCGACGGCGCCGAAGACGAGGATCAGCGCGATCCGTAGCACGCCTGCGTCTATTTTTTCTTTGGGCGGTTTGGCGGCGCGTGCCTCAGTTTGTACGCTTGCCATTGGAAATCACCTCTATGTTCATTTAGAGTACGGTACGTACCGTGCTTTATATAAATAAGATATGCGATCTGCGTGGAAAATGCAATATAATAAACGAAAAGGTCGTATGCCTCATGTCACAAGAATGTTGAGAGGGATCGTTATGGCGGAGTCGAAGAAAGAGCAAGCTGCGGGCGGCAGCGCCGGGACGCGCCGGAGGGGAGACGTGCTTGAGAACGCGATTCTCCAGGCGGCATGGGACGAACTGGAGACGACCGGCTATAACCGTCTGACGATGGAAGCCGTGGCCGTGCGGGCGCAGACGAACAAGACGGCAGTCTACCGCAGATGGCCGAGCAAAGCGCAGCTCATCATCGCAGCCCTCGTTAAGTTCGCGCCCAAGCCTTCCATTGAAGCTGCGGACACGGGCGATTTGCGGACGGACGTACTGACCTTCCTGCAAGGAGTCCTGAAGCCGCTGCAAGCGATCGCTCCCGAGACCATTCATGGACTTATGAGCGAATATCCCGGCAAGGAGCACCCGATGTCCAAGCCCCTGCCGCCAAGGTCCGAGGACGCACTCTTCGCCGCCATGAAGGCGATCGTCGGACATGCGGAGAAGCGCGGCGAGCTGCAGCCGGGCCAGCTGTCCGAGCGCATCGTCTCCCTGCCGGTCGACTTGCTGCGGTACGAGATGCTGACCACGCACGGGCGGGTAACCGAGGATACGATCGCACAGATCGTGGACGAGTTGTTCCTGCCCTTGGTCCGTGCGGCAGCCCAAGGCCAATGAGGAAATGCCCGTCCGCATCGATCGCAGACGGGATTTTTCCTTTTTTAGCTTGCATATCGTTGCAAACTGCTGTAATATAATAAATCTGACCAACGATCATCGATCGACTGATTTTTTAACTGCCGCGGGGTGGAGCAGCCCGGTAGCTCGTCGGGCTCATAACCCGAAGGCCGCAGGTTCAAATCCTGCCCCCGCAACCAACTTACATTTTCAACGCGGCGCATAACAATGCCCCTTGTCCACCGAAGTGGACGAGGGGCATTTTGGTTATTTATACAGCACTTTTTCCACGTTGTACTTGGCCTTATACTCGTTAATAATGTACGTCTCGTAAATTTCCCGATGGACGGCATCCTCGACCAGACAAACCTCGATTTTCGCCACTTCGTTCCGCTTGTCCTTGATGACCGACGCCGTATCCTCGAAATGCTTCTTGATCCGCGGTCTCAGCTTCCGCGCCTTGCCGACGAACAGGAGCTCATCCTTATCGTTATAGAACATGAAGATTCCCGCTTTATCCCTGGGAATCAGGATAAAATCCGTAAATCCGTAAATATGGCTTAACTCAGGCGCTTCCTGCTTGTGAATCGTGACGTCCGGCGTAGGTACCGTTATTTGTATCATAAACATTCACTCTCTCTTGTGCGTCATTTTATTTTCGACTTCCGGTCCAGCTTACATTCTATCCATTATGAACATACGCGTCCACCACGCGGATAAGATCGCACGGATCCTGTTGACAAAGCCAAGCCGCGGGTCGCCCCGAACAGGCGGTTATGCTGGCGGTTATACAGGCGGTAAGCAGCGACCTGCTTCGCTGGGAAAAGGTGCCCGAGGATGCGTTCTATGCGCCGGCGGACAAGTATGAGCCCGACGATTGGCGGGATCCGTTCGTTTTCTGGAACGAGGATGCGGGGCAAAATTGGATGCTGCTGGCTGCATGCGCCAAAGAAGATCCGGCTATGCGTAAAGGCTGTAAGGCGCTATGCTTATCGGCGGATCTGCAGGTAAACCGCGCTTTCGGCGTGCCGAGCCTTTTAATGTTTGTTGCGGTTTGCGGTTTGCGGTTTGCGGTTTGCGGTTTGCGGTTTGCGGTTTGCGGTTTGCGGTTTGCGGTTTGCGGTTTGCGGATCGAAAAACTGCATTTGTACAGGTATTTTTCCGCCGAACAACGAATGCGATGAAATACCTGCAAATATGCAGGCAAATGCAAAGCGCAAGCGGAAATCGGGCTGATGAAGGAGAAATAACTGCGTTTTTGCATCTATCTTGATTAAACGGGGCGATATCGGTATTAAAAGATGTACATTTGCAGGCATTGCCGCGAAAGAACGACGATGACGACACCTCGCGGGCCCATGGAACGTCTGTCTGATGAGCCGTCGACAGGCGTTCCGCGCAAATCAAGTTTCGGCTATCCGTCAAGCACCCAAAAAACGTCAGGGCGACCTTCCCTGACGTTTCTTTCTTAAATCGGCGATCTAATATTCGCCCTTAATAACGAAATACGAGCCCCGGATCGTCCCGGCCAGCTTGGACTTCTGTCTAGCGAACTTGAACTTCTCCTCGAGCTCCTTGGGCACTTCCATCCCTTCGGACAGCTTGAAGCCGACGGCGCGCTTCTTGGCATCGTCGACCGTGTACATGACATTGAGCGACAGACCGTCTTCATAAAAGACGTAAGTAAACAGGATACCTTCCACCTGGAAACGCGACGTCTCCAACGGCTTGGCGGCAAACGCGATACCGCGTTCTTCCTTCAAAATTCGGTTCACGTAATCAAGGCTCTCCTGGCTCTCGCTAGCCGGCACAACCGTGAACGCATGCTCATACTTGTTCATAAAGTAACGGGCTTCGTTGGCACGCAAGCCCGCCAGCGCTTCCGCTACAGGCGAAGATTCCAAACCTGCCGTAGACACATTTTTAAAGTCAACGACGTAAGACATGGCCTTCCCTCCATATATCCTCTTATCCTTAACAGAAAAGCGGGTTTCATGCGCTCATGCCGACCGCACAACCGGACACCTTTTAGTGTCTCTTTATTATAGGATTCCGTTTGGGCGCATGTCAATGCCGTCTTGTAGCGCAGCTCCTTCACGCGAGTGCTCGCGGACATCATCGGATAAATGGCTTGATTACGGATGCTGCGAGGAGCCGGTTCGCGGTCATCTTTGATTCGCTTGGTGTAATAAATATGAGAAGAAGTCGATTCCATTTTATTTAAGGGTGATTTTTATCGCGCACTTTCCTGCAAGAACAGGATTGCGGGTCAGGAGCCTCTCCGGCGTCCATCCCGAAGTACGGAGGGCTTGTCTCGAATTTATAAAGTGGCTGCGCAGTACGATGGAATTTCCTATTCGAGTCGTCATCTATCTGAAGAAGGATTATCGCATCCGAACCCGTGACCGCAAGCAGGTCACAGCCTCTTTTTTTGCCCCCTATAACAAAAGCGATGAGCCCTATATCCGAGTCGCAACCGGCGATTACGAACAATCGCTGATTGAAGTTGGACAAGACCACGCGTTGGCCGGATACTTGCACTCCATTGCTCATGAACTCGTGCATTACCAGCAATGGCTTGCGGATGCGCCCTTTAGCGAACGACAGGCTGTGTCGCGGGCTAAAAAAATGGTCAGAGCGTACGCGCTGACAAGAGAGCATCCTTAAACAACCGGGCAGCCAGCATACCCGTTGAGGTTACGGACAGTTCATCCTCGTTATAAATCATGTAAAGGAATTTTCTTTTTCCCACTAGCGCACCTCGTGAAATGGATGGAGTTGATCGTCATCTCTTCTCAGTAGCAGGACCGAGCTAGCATTTCTCGAATATGTAAAATATTCATAATTTTAAAGGATGGGCAAAATGATACGCAATCTAACCTTTGTAGTCCTCTTACTCATTCTGTTGTGCGGGTGCAATTCAAACGAGACTTTGCCGGAAGACTCCGTATTCAGCGTGGATTTTGAAATACCGGCTCAGGCCGCAGCAGGCCAAGCGTTCGATGCGAAAGCTTTTATAACGAATGGTTCTCGTAAGGAGTGGAGCATTTCTCACGGTGTTGATGTATTTACATTTGAGATCAGGAATCGGGAAGGGCAGTTAGTCGAGCAAAAAGGAACGGTAGTCGTGATTAGCCTGGGCATCAGCTCGAAGCTGGTTCCTAAGAAACCATACTCATACACGGACGATCATTCAGAACAATTCCGCAGATTGTCTATATCTAAACCAGGGCATTACTTCATAACGGCAAAAGCCAATTTTAGAATTGAAGAAAAAGATACACAGAGGGACATCAGTTTAACGTCAAAGCCGAAGGAAATCATAATTGAGTGAGCTTTCTGTGCAGGGTCCGATACGTCAAATTCGGATCTATAAAATAAAAACGGCAGTAGCCTCAGCTACCGCCGCATTCAAATTAGTCTAACACGGCCGTCATGTGCGCCTTTGTCACAGCCCAGTGCGTCGCGCTCCAATACTTAGCCTTGTCCTTGATGTAAATAATCTGAGGAGATTCGTGCTTGACGTTCAAATCCTCTGCGATCTGGTTCGACACGGGACGGGATTCGATAACTTTGACCAGCGTGTAATCCACATCGGCGTTCGGCGCAGCTTGTAGATACGCTTCATATTCGTGCAACGCATTGGCGCTAACCGGACAAGTCGTGCTGTGCTTTAAAATAACCTGACCGCGCTCAGCAGATTTAGCCAAAAGCGCATTCCACTCGTCAATCGTCGAAATCTCTCTCCAGGCCATCGTCGAACCTTCTTTCGTTTATTCGGATCATTTGATTGATTGAATTTTATCATACTGCAAGGCAGGACGAAAGCGAGCCTTGGGGGCGTTGGCTCGCATGTTTTTCGTTCTGTTCCCCCTCTCCCGTGTTCGCCGGGATGAAGTATAATTAATCCAGGTAACTCGAAGGCTACACGCACAGCTTTCGCGGATGGAGTCCTTGCGACGAACACCAGTATGATAAAGGAGACGTTCAGAGCCATCATGGAATTATTTTTTACGATCTTGATCTTGCTCGCGCTGGTTGGCGTGTCCAACATCCTGAGCGGCAAATTCCCGCTCGTGCCCGTGCCGCTCATGCAGATCGCGCTTGGCATCGTCATCGCCGCCATCCCGTCAGGCCTGCATATGCATCTTGAGCCCGAGCTGTTCTTCGTACTGTTCATCGCGCCGTTGCTATATAACGACGGCAAGCACGTGTCGAGGGCCGAACTATGGAAGCTGCGCGTTCCGATCCTTCTGCTCGCCGTCGGCCTCGTTTTCGCGACCGTGTTCCTGATCGGCTACGCCATCCACTGGATGATCCCGTCGATTCCGCTGCCCGTCGCGTTCGGCCTCGCGGCCATCCTCTCGCCGACGGACGCCGTCGCGGTGAGCAGCCTGGCCGGCCGCATTCGGCTGCCGAACAGCCTGATGCACCTGCTCGAAGGCGAGGCGCTCATGAATGACGCTTCAGGCCTCGTCGCCTTCAAGTTCGCGATCGCCGCAGCGCTCACCGGCAGCTTCTCGCTGGCGAACGCAAGCGTCAGCTTCCTCCTCATCGCGATCGGAGGCCTTGCGGTCGGCGCAGTCACGGCGCTTCTCGTCTCCGGCGTCCGGGTATGGCTTCGCCGGTCGGGTCTTGAGGACGAGACGATGCATATGCTCATTCATCTCTTGACGCCGTTCGCGCTGTATATGATCGCCGAACAGCTTGGGGTATCCGGCATCTTGGCGGCGGTCGCCGGCGGCGTCGTGCATGCGATCGAGCGAGACCGGATGTCCAGCATCAAGCCTTTGTCCAACGAGCTGTCGGACAACACCTGGTCCGTTATCGTGTTCATTCTCAACGGACTCGTCTTCGTCATTCTGGGTCTGCAGCTGCCGAGCGTGTTCAATGAAGTTTTCAGGGAACCGACGCTGAACAACGGCGAGGTGATCGCTTACGCGGTCGTGATCTTCCTCATGCTGCTTGTCCTCCGCTTTTTATGGGCGTACTTGTTCTCGCGAGGCGGCCGATGGATCGGTAAAAAAACGGAATCCAATGCCAAACTTTCGTTCCGCATGCTCGCGATGACCGCCCTGTCCGGCGTACGCGGAGCGGTGACGCTCGCCGGCGCCTTCTCGATCCCGCTGCTTCTGGATAACGGGGGGCCGTTCCCGGAACGAAGCCTCGTCATCTTCCTGTCTGCGGTCGTCATTTTGCTGTCGCTTGTCGCGGCGAGCGCGCTCTTGCCGCTGTTCGCGCAGCACCCCGCCGAGAGCAGGGCGGCAGAACTCGCGGCCGCCGAGCGAAAGGGAGAACGTCTGATCATGGGCGCGGCCATCCGCGCCATCCACTCCGCGACGACCGAAGACAACGAAGTCGAGTCGGCGTCCGTCATCTCCGATTATGAGCGTTGGCGCAGAAATCCGGAATTGGACTTGCGTCGCATGCAGCACGGAAAATACGACCTGGAAGAGCGGGAACTGCGGCTCAAAGCGATCGACGAGGAGCGGCGCACGGTGAACAAGCTGCTGCGGGAAGACCGGATCACCGAGACGCAAGCCGTGCTGTTCCAAAGCAATCTGGAGCAGATGTCGATGGTATTGTCGGTACGCACGAATCTGTTCAAGCTGCTGGCGAAATTCTGGCTGCGGGAGCTGAAGGCGATGTTGACCAAGCAAGAATCCCGGTTCAAGGCGATACGGGACTTATCGCCGGCGGATCGGGAAGCGATCCGCGGCGTGAAGGTGCAAACGTGCGAGGCCGCGCTGTCCTCTCTCCGTTCGGAACGCACCTGCGACGCCAGGGCGGCCGTCATGAGCCAGTACGAGCATATGCTAGCAAAATTGACGTCGCCGTACTCGTTCGGGAAGCCGCCTGCAGGCAACGAAGAGGTAAGGCGCGACCTTCAGTGGATCGCCATTCAAGCCGAGCGGGACGAAGTACAAACGTTGTTCGAACGCAACGAAATTACGCGCGACGTCGCCAATAAGCTGCGCCGGACGATTCGGACGCGCGAAGCGACATTATTGAGCGAGGCGCTGGACTAGGATTCGTACGGCACGCCGTATTTATTGAAGATCGCACGGTATTTATTTTCGAAAATGGTCCAGCGGTTCTCCGTCCCGTGCTTTTCCTGCAGGGCCTGCAAATAGCGTCTGGCCGCTGTCTCATCGCCAGCTTGCAGCAGCAACTCGAAGCTTTCTTCGCCCAGATGCAAGTAGGGCCCTGCAACGTAATAATCGACAATAGATCTGGCGCCGGTCATCGTATCGTAGAATTGAAGGACCTCGTCCAGCCCTTTGAGCAGCGTGTCTCTTAAGTCGTCCATATTCGTATCGGGCGTGATGGAAAATCGCTTAGGAACGGCCCCGGCCAACTCCTCGATCCTTGCTCTGAAGTGGCATTCCGGCTCCTGGGGCGCCGCCAGCACTTCCTTGGACTGCAGGCGCGCCAGATCGGCCGAGTAGATGCCGCAGTTGACGTAAAACATCACATGGTCAGCCGAATTGCCGCCGGATTTTTGGAAGTTGAGCATATAGACGAGGCCATCCGTGCTTTTGCTGAAATTCAGGCTCTTCTTAGCAAAGCCCCGCTCGGCAAGAAACGGCTTGATATCCCGCTTAATCAGATCGTTAAAGCGCTGCTGCAACACAATCCCTCCCCGTTTAACAGTCGGGTTGATTCAAACCCGGCTTGGCTTGCACTCTTACTAATTATACTTGCTCCTGGACAACAAGAAAGACGCCTTGGGAAAAGGCGTCTTTCTTGTTGTAACCGCGGACGGCGGCGGGGTCCGGCTCTGTCTTCTCCCCAGCCACCCGGCACACTCACAAGAAACGCTCTACGGCGCCTCTTCTCTCTAGTCACCAGGCACATCCGCCCAAGTAACGTTCTACAGCGTCACTTCTCCATAGCCACCCGGCATATCCGCTCAAGTAACGCTCTACAGCGTTACTTTTCCATAGCCACCCGGCATATCCGCTCATGTAACGCTCTACAGCGCCTCTTCTCCCTAGCCTTCGGCATATCCGTCCAAGTAACGCTCTACAGCGCCTCTTCTCCCCTGTCACCTGGCATATCCGCCCAAGTAACGCTCTACAGCGCCTCTTCTCCCCTGTCACCTGGCATATCCGCCCCCAAGTAACGCTCTACAGCGTCTCTTCTCCCTAGCCTTCGGCATATCCGTCCAAGTAACGCTCTACAGCGCCTCTTCTCTCTAGTCACCCGGCGTATCCGTCCAAGTAACGCTCTACAGCGTCACTTCTCCCTAGCCACTCGGCACATCCGCCCAAGTAACGCTCTACAGCGCCTCTTCTCCCCTGTCACCTGGCATATCCGCCCAAGTAACGCTCTACAGCGTCACTTCTCCCTAGCCACTCGGCACATCCGCCCAAGTAACGCTCTACAGCGCCTCTTCTCCCCTGTCACCTGGCATATCCGCCCAAGTAACGCTCTACAGCGTCACTTCTCCCTAGCCACCAGGAAATCCGCCCAAGTAACGCTCTACAGCGTCACTATGGCGGTGCTGTCCGGTGATGTGGTTCTGCACAGGGCCGGTTAACCTCGGCTGGCGGCGTTCTCCAGCTACGCTAATCCTACACGAGACACACGCATCCAATGCTTGATCTGCAAGGAACCGTCCGCTTTTTCGAAAAACGACCGTTCCGAAGGTCGTTTACGAAGCGTTGGAGCCGCGGCGAGGGGGGCGGACGGGTGCCGCGTGACGAGAATAGCGCAATTCTGCGCTATTCTGGCGTATCACGTGTGCGGGACGCGAGTCAGCGGGGACTCGGGACGAGAATAGCGCAATTCTGCGCTATTCTGGCATATCACGTGTGCGGGACGCGAGCCAGCGAGGGACTCGGGCACGAGAATAGCGCAATTCTGCGCTATTCTTGCGCATCACATGTGCGGGACGCGAGCCAGCGGGGGACTCGGGCACGAGAGTAGCGCAATTCTGCGCTATTCTGGCGTATCACGTGTGCGGGACATGAGCCAGCGAGGGATAAGTGTAAGAAATTAACGCTGAATCATCTGAATCAGATTGCCGCACGTGTCGTCGAAGACCGCGATCGTGAATTCGCCCATACTGGTCGGCTTCATCGTGAACTTGACGCCACTTTCCGATAACCGATTATACTCCGCTTGAATATCGGCCACGCCGAACATCGTCGCGGGGATACCGTCGGCCGCCAGCTTCTTTTGATACTCTTTGGCGGCAGGATGCTCGTTCGGTTCGAGCAGAAGCTCGGTGCCGTCCTGATCTTCCGGGGACACGACCGCGATCCACCTGAACTTCCCGGTAGGCACGTCATGCTTTTTCACAAACCCCAGCGTTTCCGTATAGAACTTCAAGGCTTGATCCTGATCTTGAACGAATAAGCTGGTTACGATAATTTTCATCATTGGATCCATCCTTCCAGTAAATGTTTAAGCGGTTCGTTGTCGAACAAGATGACTCGGAATTTCCCTTCTTTTTGCGAATGTACCAGCCCTGCCTCCTCCAATGCGGCAAGATGCTTCGCAATGGCCTGACGCGTAATGGCCAGATTATGCTTCACGATAAGACGCGCCGTAAGTTCGTACAAGGTCTGCTCCTTGCGTTCTGCCAGCTCGTCCAACATCAGTCGCCGGGTCGGATCCCCGAGCGCCTTGAATATCTTGTCTCTGTCGCCGTTCATATGCCATATGATAAGCAACTTACGGGTTGCGTGTCAAGCATGCACAAAGACCCCTTTCGCAAGGGGCCTTTTGCATGAGTCTCTGGCAGATTACGCGAGGCGAAACATTTACTTGGCAAAATAGTGCCCTTCCTCGAGGTCGGGAATGAGCGCGGCGTGTACCGGACGCCATCCTAGAAGCGCTTGCGTCTGCGCGCTCGACCGCGGGATGTCGAGTCCTGCCAGCATGCCGAGGAAGCCGAAGTGGGCGCTGGCTTCTTCGCGCGAAATGCTGGCCGTCGGCAGGTTCAGATGCTTGCCGATGACGCCTGCGATGTCGCGGAAGGGTACGCCCTCGTCGTGCACGCCGTCCAGCCGCGAGCCTGCCGGAGCGGACTCCGCCGCCAAGCGGAATAGAGACGCCGCATCCAGACGGTGTACGGCCGGCCAGCGATTGGTCCCGTCGCCGACGTAGGCGGACACGCCTTTTTCGCGCGCGATATCGATCATTATCGGCACAAAACCCTTGTCGCCCTCGCCGTGCACGGTTGGGGCAAGCGACACGATCGATGCCCGTACGTCTTGCTCGACCAGCGCCAGCGCAGCATTCTCAGACGCTTCCCCGTTCGCGTGCGCCGTAATGACGAGCGGCTTGCCCGAGCCCTTAAGCGCAGCGCCCATCGCTTCGACGGCGCGGAGATCGATGCCAAGCGAGCCGGCAAAGTCGGAAAAATCGTGCCTGAACGCCAGGTGAATGACGCCGTCCGCGCCGTCCGCGCCGCTCCTCAGGCTGTCGAGGTCATCGAGCGATCCCGCATGCGCCTCCGCTCCCGCTGCCGCAAGCGCTGCGGCGCCGCGCTCCGAACGCGTCAGGCCGACGACCTGATGGCCCGCACCAATAAGCTCGCCGACGACGGCCGAACCTATATACCCCGTTGCTCCCGTGACGAAAATTCGCATTTCGATCTCTCCTTCGGCTTTTGATATTCACAGCTTTACTGTAAACTATAGAGTTGACTCTAAGGCAAGCCGTTCATAAGGAGCGTCGCGAATGAAAATTCAGGAACTCGCCGACAGGATCGGGTTATCGGTTCACACCATTCGTTATTACGAAAAAGAAGGGCTGCTGGACGAGCGTCACCTCCGGCGGGACAACAACAATTATCGTCATTATTCCGACGAAGCGATCGAGCGTCTGACGCTGGTCAAAAGATTTCAAAGCGTCGGTTGTTCGCTGACGGAGCTGAAGCAAATTTTGCAGGGTCTGGATACGAATACGACGACTACGCAGCAGGGGATCGAATGGGTTTTATCCAAAATCAAAGAGATCGAGCGCAAGAAGGAAGAGTACGATCAAGTGCTGGCTACGCTCAACCGGATGCTGGCGTACAAAACGGCTTTGCAGAACGATTCCGGCAAGCAGCATCGTTAGCCGCCGTCACGCCTTGTCGCCACTATGCCTTGATGCTCTGACTTGTCGCCGCTATGCCCTGATGCCCTGATGCCCTACCGATTGGATGCGCCGGCTGCCCCAACCCGCTGCGCGCTACTTTAATTCGAAGGCCATCAAGTCCCGGCCGACGGTAATCGGGCCGTCGTAAATATCGCTCATTCCTTCGATATACGCCTGCTCCGCGGCCTCGTTCGCCTCCGGCGCGGGAATATGATGCGTTAGCACGAGATGCTTCACCCCCGCCCGCTGCGCGATCCGCGCCGCTTCAAGCGTCGTCGTATGATATTTGGCGGGGTTCGACAGCGCCTTCTCATGCTGCGGATATTGCCCGATCAGGGCGTCCAGCCACGGTTTGTTGTACGCCTCGTGAACGAGCAGGTCCGCTCCGGCCGCTTGCCGTTCCATGCTGGCCACCGGAATCGTATCGCCCGAGATGACGGCTGTCTTGCCGTTATACTCGAACTTGTAGGCGACGGCCGGATAAACCGGGCGATGGTCCACCTCGAAGGCGGTAATCCGGATGCCGTCTCGGTCGTAGACAACGCCCTCGTTGCACTCCGTATATTCGATGCGCGAGCCCGCTTCGTCCGACAGGTTATAGCTGATTCGAAGCTTGACGTCGAACTCGAAGGACTCCCTCATTTTTCCGATGATCGCCTGTGTCGTCTCCGGTCCGTACACCTGCATCGGCACCGAGCGGCCTTCAAACACCCGCTCGGCGGTCATATGCGTGCGCCAGCTCGTGATGAAGACGTCGAAAAATCCGCCGTTGTGATCGTAGTGGTGATGGGTGAACAAGACGTCGGATATCCGCTGAGGCATGACGCCCGCCTTGACCAGCTGGTCCACCGCGGCACCCCCGCAATCGACGAGAAAAGCCTTGTCTCCCGCGAGCACCACGGCTCCCGGCTTCGCGCGCCCATAGAAAGCGCGGGGGGAGCCCGTGCCCAGCAGAACGACGGTCAGATGCGGGTGGTGGTCCGGGCGCAAATTTTCTTGCGGCTGAATGTATATCCCTGTCATCGATCTCATTCCTCTCTTCGTCGGTCTATTTGCCTTCCTGCGTCTCCTCCAGCAGCGACAGATCGTACAGGCCTGCCAGATCCAGGCCGTCCGCGCCCACGTCCTTGATGTAGCCCGCATCGACCGCGACCTGCGCCATAGCCTGCAAGGCGTCCCGGTCGATGTTCGCCGTCAGGCTGAGGTGCGATAGCGCGGCTTTGATCAGTTCTGCGTCCAGGCCCTTCCCTGTCAGCTCCTTCAGCTCGTCGCTGACCAGCGCGTACGTGTCGTCCGGGTTGTCCTGGATGAATTGGATAGCGTCCTTGTTGGCGAGAATAACCGATTTGGCCAGGTCGCGATGCGCCTTGAGGAAGCCGTCGCTCGCGACGATGATCGTGAGCGGATAATTCCCCTTGTTGGGCGGAATCTGATCCCAGTCGACGGCGATCTCGCCGATGCCTTCGTTCGCGATCTGCGTACCCCACGGTTCGGGCACGAGCGCCGCGTCCACCTGGCCTTGCTTCATAGCCGTCAGCGTATCGGCCGGCGCCATGGCGATAATCTGCACGCCGCTCTTGTCCGCCGTCACCTTGAGCCCTTGCTCCTGAAGCAGCAGGCGGAGCGAGATCTCGTTCGTGCTCCCCTTGGTCGGAATGGCGACCAGCTTGCCTGCCAGGTCCTTGACGCCCGTCACGCCGGCGCCCTTCCTCGCCACGAGCACCGCGCCGCCGTTGTTCGCGCCCGACAGAATCTTGATGTTCTTGCTTCTGACATATTGATTGATGACCGGGCTTGGACCGACATAACCGATATCGATCTCGCCCGTCGCCATCGCTGTCGAGAAGTCGGAGCCGTTGTTGAAGCCCTGTACTTCGATCTTCACGTTTGCGCCGAGACGATCTTGCAGATAGCCCTTCTTGATCGAGACGAAGGCCGGCGCATGTGTGACGTTTTTGAGCAATCCGATCTTCACCGTGACCGGGTCGGCCGGCTTGGCGCTGTCGTCGCTCCCCGAATTGGAGTTGCCGCAGCCGGACAACAGCGTCAGCATGAGGATCAGAACGATCGAAAAACTTGAATAAGCGGCTTTTTTGAACATGAATGAGTCCCCTTTTCTTGTTAAGCTTACGTCTTAGCCGTGTTCAGGCCGTATTGGAGCAAGATCCGGTCCTCGATCCGCTTGAAGACGAGGTGGTCGGAGATCGTGCCGAGGATCGCGATCACGAGCACGATGCAGAGCATCAGGGAGGTGTCGCCGAGGCTGCGCCCTTCCTCCAGCAGCTGCCCGAGCCCGATGCCGCGCGCGATGAGCTCGCCGGAGACGAGCGCCCGCCAGGCGAACGCCCAGGCCATGCGCATGCCCGTGATCAGCTGCGGAATCGCGGCGGGGACCATCACCTGGTAGAAAAGCCGGAACCCGCGGCCTGTCCCGAACATCTGCGCCGACTTCAGATAGATCGGCGGAATGTTCTTGATGCCGCTCCGGCTCGCGATCGTCATCGTCCAGGTCGCCCCGATCGTCGTGATGAATACGACGGCGAAGTCGCTCAGCCCGAACCAGATGATCGCAAAAGGCAGCCAGGCGATGCTCGGCACCGTCTGCAGCGCCACGACGACGAAGCCGAAAGTCTCGTCCAGCAGCCGGCTCCGGGCGAACAGAACGCCGAGCGTCATGCCGATGACGCACGACAGGGCGAACGCGACGAGGATGCGCCTCAAGCTGCCCAGCGTCGCCGTGAGCAGCTGACCGTCCGCCATCCCGTCGTAGAACGTCCGCATCGTCTGCAGCGCCGACGGGAAGCGCCAGCCCCAGTGCATCGTTCTATATGCCGTCTCCCAGATTATGAGCAGCAGAAGGAGAAAGAGGGCTTTTCTCCAAAGTGTAGTCATCGCCGTATTCCTCCTTCGCCACCTTCTCCAACTCGGCGGCCAACGTGTCCATGATCTGACTCTCGATGCGGTGCAGCAAGGAGTCGCCAGGCTCCCGCGGCCGCGCCGCCTGTATGCGGAATTCCTTTTTAATCCGGCCCGGACGCGTGGACATGACGAGCACCCGCTCCGACAGCGTGACCGCCTCCCGAATGTTGTGCGTGATGAACAGGATCGTCTTCCGCGTGCTGAGCCAGATCTGCTCCAATTCCTTGTGCAGCAGCAGCCTCGTCTGCTCGTCGAGCGCGGCGAACGGCTCGTCCATGAGCAGAATCTCCGGATCCATGACGAGCGCCCGCGCGATCGCCACCCGCTGCTTCATCCCGCCGGACAACTCATGCGGATAACGGTCCGCGAACTTGCCCAGGTGGACGGTCCGGATCTGCTCCATGGCGCGCTCGCGGCGCTCCTTTTTGTTGACCCCCTTCTGCTTGAGACCGAAGGCGACGTTCTCCAGGACTGTGAGCCACGGATACAGCGCGTGGTCCTGGAATACGACGATCCGGTCGGGCCCGGGGGCCGTGACAGTCCTGCCGTTCGCTTCGACGCGGCCGCGATCGGCCCGCTCGAGTCCCGCCACCAGATTGAGCAGCGTGGACTTGCCGCAGCCCGATGGGCCGAGGATCGAGACGAACTCCCCCTTCCCGATCTCGAAGGAGATGTCGTCCAAGGCGGTATAGCCGGCTCCGCCCCGCTGCGTAAACGTCTTGCCGATTCCCTCTAGCCGAATCATGCTCCGCTACCCCCATGGCTTTTCGTATCGTTACAAGCGCTGCTCAAACGCATCCGTATCGAAAATAACGACCTGCTTCTTCTCGTAGCGAACGATGCCTTCGTCCCGCCACCGGCCGAGCGTCTCGGTCACCGTCTGCCTGCTGCACCCGATGACATAGGAGATCTCCTCGTGGCTCAGCGGAAGCGTGACGACCGTCTCCTTTCCCGTGCGAACGCCAAGCTGCAGCAATAGCTGCGCCAGCCGCCAGGCCACCGGCCGCGAGATAAGCGTCTCCACGTAGCGCTGCGTCTGCAGCAGCCGGCGGGCGTTGGCCACCGTGAGCGCGAAGAGGGCATCTGGATGCTGCTTGAGGAGATCCGTGAAGGAGGATGCCGGGATCGACAGAATGCGGCTGTCCGTTATGCATCGCGCGTAACGCTGCCTCTTTTGCCCCGTCAGCACCTCCGCCGCGCCGAACACCTCGCCCCTGTGCCGCAGGAACAGGGTGATGCTCTGGCCCTCCTGCGCGAACTGCGAGATTTTCACCAGCCCGTCCCGGACGAAGTAAATCTCCTGGCTGTCCTCTTCGCTCCTGAAAATAAAGGCATTCTTCTTCACGTCGCGGGAAGCGCCGAATTCCTCGAAGAGCTTCGCTAACGCCAGCTGCTCGGCTTCGCCGTTATCCGTTGCGGACCCATCCGAATAGGAGGAAATACCCCCTTGGTTCATCGTCCATGCGCCCCTCTCTGGCTGACTGCTAATTCAAAGTTAGCTCATCGGTATTTATGATTATATGGGATAGTTTAAAACAAAAACTGTCGGGTTGCCGACAAAATTGAGATGGAAACCGAGGTTTATTTCTCGGAGAGGGCCGCGGAGGTAAAAAAAAGTTGTCCCGAAGGCCTGCTGGCCTTTGAGACAACCGTTATAGCGAGCGACCCGGCAGCGCCGCCGCCGATTCGCGCAAATATTTGTTCGTCCGCGTCACAGTCCTTTCCCGCGTCACTCTCTCGCCGAAATGCCTGCAAATATACAGGTAATTTTGCCGATATAAGCCCTTTTGGACATAATAGATGCGAAAATACAGGTATTTTCCTTCATCGGCCGGATTTTCGGCTTGTGTTTTATATTTACCTGCACATTTGCAGGTATTTCATCACGTGCCGTTGGTCGGCAAAAAATACATGTATAGATGCAGGCTTTTGACCCGCCAAAACATTAAAAAAAGCGCCGGCACTCAGAGAATGCTCATAAAAATATCCATCCCGCGGCGCGAGATGGACATTCATCAAGCGATCTATTTATGCCTCAGGTGCTCCAGCGTAACCTGTACGATCTCCTCGATATGCGAGTCGTCCAGCGAGTAGTAGACGGTTTTGCCGACCTTGCGCCGCTTGACCATCCGCATGTTCCTGAGATATCTGAGCTGATGCGATACGGCGGATTGTCCCATCTCAAGCAGCTCGGACAAATCGTGCACGCATAATTCGCGCCGCATCAGCGCGCTTATAATTTTAACGCGGGTAGGATCGCTCAGCACTTTGAACCACTCCGCGATATCATGGATGAGCGGTTCTTCGATCATCTCCGATTTGACTCGAACCAGGTCTACCTCCGAACCTCCGCATGTAACTTCGCACTCGTCCGTTATATGCTGCTGCATCCTTGACACCTCTTATCTTCCGTAAGCGATGACTCATTATAACAGACGGCCCTCTAATTAGAAAAGATTACGGTTAACCGCTGACCGGCGTCAGAACGCTTAATCCCGCACGCGGAAAAACGTTTGAAAAGATTGACATCCTCTTTTCTCCGGCATATCATATGAACATATACTCATATGTTGCAAACGAGATTGGAGCTGTGCGCCGATGACGATGGAACTTCGAGTGAAGGGACTGTCCTGTCCGAATTGTACCCAGGAGCTCGAGCAAGAAATCAAACAGCTCGAGCACGGGCAGACCGCAAAGTTAAGCTATAATTCCGGGAAGCTAACCGTCGATGAGAAGATCGATCTGGACAAGGTCGCACGAATCCTCAAATCGGACGGCGCTTCGTTGGAGCGCCGCCAGCATCGCGCGCATGATCTTGGACATGGACATGGGGCTCATGAAGGGCATGCTGGCCAGGACCATGGGTATGATCACGAACAGGAGCAAGGGAACAATCACGGTCCCGACCATGGACATGATCACAGCCACGACCATGGTCACGACCAGGGACACGATCATGATCACGGCCATGATCATGGACACGACCACGCGCATGACCATGGAGCCGGGGGCACCAAGCGCATCGTCTGGCTGTTGGCCATCTCCACTCTTTTGTACGCAGGCACGATGTTCGCGCAAGACTTGCTGCCGCAGGCCGTCTCCATCTCCCTTTATATTCTGGCTTCACTCCTTAGCGGGTATTCCACCTTCTGGCGCGGACTCAAGAACCTCGCGAAGTTCAAGTTCAACATCGACACCCTGATGACGATTGCCCTCATCGGCGCTGCCGCGATCGGGGATTGGAAAGAAGCGACGCTTGTCGCCATCTTGTTCGGCCTCAACGAGCTGCTCGAGGGGATGGGCATGGAAAAGGCGCGCAAGTCGATGGAGACGCTGCTGCAGGTCGCCCCCAAGGAAGCCGTGAGGCTGGAAAACGGCACCGAGACGGTCGTTCCCATCGCCAGCCTGACGGTCGGCGATATCGTCATCGTGAGGCCCGGCGAGAAGATCCCCTCCGACGGCACGGTCGCAAGCGGCAAAAGCTCGGTTAACGAAGCCGCAATAACAGGCGAGTCTCTTCCGGTGGAGAAGACGAGCGGACAATCCGTGTTCGGCGGCAGCATCAACAACGAAGGCGTGCTCCAGGTCCGCATCGACAAAGCGTACCAAGACTCCTCGCTGGCCAGGATTCTCCATCTGGTGCAGGAAGCCCAGGAGACCAAGACGCCTACGGAGTTGTTCATCAATAAGTTTTCGAGGTATTATACGCCGCTCATCATCCTTGTTGCGCTTCTGGTTCTCCTCGTCCCGCCCCTGCTTCTCGGAGGCGATTGGCAGAAGTGGCTCTACCAGGGCCTGGCGGTTCTGATCGTCGGCTGCCCGTGCGCGCTCATCCTGTCCTCTCCGATCGCGATCGTGTCCGGCATTACCCGCAATGCGCGCAACGGGATTCTGGTTAAAGGCGGGGTTTTCCTGGAACAGCTGGGCAAGCTGGACACGCTCGCCTTCGACAAGACCGGTACGCTGACCAAAGGCGAACCGCATGTGGAAAAGACCGACGTGTATGACGAAGCGAGGTTCTTCCCCGTGGCCGGTGCCATCGAGAAAGTCTCCATCCATCCGCTGGCCAAAGCGGTGATGAAGGAGATCGACCGGCTCGGTACCGCGGTCGGCGAAGCCGACGACATTCAGACGGTGTCCGGCCAAGGGATCACGGCAGTCTACGAGGGGCGCAAATACTGGCTGGGCAACGAGAAGAACATGTCCCACATCACCTTCACGGAAGAGGTCCGCGCTGCCGTGCAACGTCTTAAGGACGACGGCTTGACGCTCGTGCTGCTGGCCGACGAGCGCGACGTGCTGGGTATGTTCGGCATCGCCGACGAGATTCGCGAGGAGAGCGCGGACGTGATCGGGGAGCTGCACCGCAGCGGCATCCGCCGCACGGTTATGCTGACCGGCGATCACCGGAAGACGGCGGAAAAGGTCGCGAGAGCAGTCGGCGTCAGCGAATACCACGGCGGCCTGCTTCCGGAGGATAAAGTAACGAAGGTGAAGGAACTGGCCGCTACCGGAACCGTCGGCATGATCGGGGACGGCATCAATGACGCCCCGGCGCTCGCCTCCGCCCAGCTCGGCATCGCGATGGGCAAGGGAACGGACAGCGCCATCGAGACCGCGGATATCGTGCTGATGCAGGACCATCTCGGCAAGCTGCCGTCCGCGATTCGGATCGCGCGCAGGGTGAACCGGATTATCCGGTTCAACATTAGCGTAGCGCTGGGGCTTAAGCTCATCGCCCTGCTGCTCACGATCCCCGGCTGGCTGACGCTGTGGATCGCGATCCTCTCCGACATGGGCGCGACGATCTTCGTCACCCTGGTCAGCCTGACGGTCCTCATCCAGAGACGCTCCTAAGCGCGTAAAAGCCCCGGCATGCAGTCGCTTCGCCGGGGCATTCGGGCATAGACATAGGGCAACAATGTCGACGGTCAGTCCCGTCCCGCTTCGTAAAGCTTTTGCGCCACCATAGCCGGCCTTGTGCGCGAATCCGTCATGTGGTCCCCGTCGCCGACGATCAGCCGGAACTGACCGAGCCGAATGGACATATGCGGATTCCAGCCGAAGCCCTCTCCTTGCGGCAATACATTGTCCTGATAGAAATACACATAGCTTTTTGGCGTAGGCAGCGCATAAAAGGCTTTGAGATTCAGCTTCTCGAAAAGCGGCTTGGCCGGCTCCGGCGCGACGCTCGCGTAGATCCATTTGGCCACGTCCAAGGCAGCCGTATTCACGAACAGATCCCGGAACAACGGGAACGGCAGCATAATCGTATCGTCCCTGGAGCTCGCTCGAAGCTGCTCGAAGCCTTGCCTCGTCTGCGGCGGCACCTCGTCTACAACCGATTCGCCGTCCTTCAATACAAAGGCGTCCCAGAAGACGAGACGCTTAATGCGCTCCGGCACCTGCTCGGCCGCCTTCTGAACGACCGTTCCGCCAAAGCTGTGCCCCACGAGAACGATATCCCGCAAATTCAGCTTCGTTATAAAGTCGACGACAGACTTCGTGATCATCGCATGCGTAACGTTCTTGTTCGGGTCTCCCCCGTGCCCGGCATATTCCGGCGTATAGACGACATGCCCGTTCCCGCGCAGCACCGCCGCTATATCGTCCCAGAAGCGGGCGTCCGCCCAGGAGCCATGCACCAGCACGAACGTAAGCCGCTGCTGCGCATGGCGATGGTCTAGATACGGGAAGCGGCGAATTTCCGGATAATAAGGATACATGCACAAACACCCTCTCGAATCGGCATCTATCAGCTTATGCCTACCGAAATCGAAGGGTGCTCGCAGCAATGCGGATCACCGTCAGGCTAAAAAGGCTGCCATTTTGCAGGATCGTTGTCAGCGACGCACGCCGGCTCTAATGTGAGTCACGCAGAAACGCATTCGGAATGATGCGAACATAAACCAGTTCGCCCGCGAGCTCGACAATCGTCTGCGTTACAATGATCGCAGCGACAAGCGTGCTCCATTCTTCAGGCAGCGCTAGCGCGAGGGGAAGAACCACCAGGGAGTTGCGCGTTCCCGCGCTGAAAATAACGGCCCGCCCCGATCTCGCGTCCAGCCGAAACCCTTTTACGATGAACCGGGTAACGATCGGCATGATGCACATGAAGGCGATGTAGATAGGAATGACTTGGATAATCGTGTCCCGGTAGACGGATAACTTGCCGATCTGAGACGAAACGATAATAAAGAGCGTTAAGGCCATCAGCGGAACGGGAATCCACGCAGACGCATCCATCAGTCGCCCACCGCCACTGCGGGCTTTCTTAGCAAACAATTGCAGTCCTACAGCCAACAGAAGCGGCAATACGATGATGATCAGAAAAGCTTCCACAAAAGGTCCGGGACTAACAATCTCGGACGCCTTATTGCCCATGAACAGCCACAGGTAAACGGGCAGCAGAAGCATTTGCGTAACAAAAAGGATAGGCGTGGACAAGAGCATCGCTTTTTCGTCGCCGCGCCCGATTTGAGTGAACACGATGACGTAATCGATGCAAGGCGCCAGCAGAACCAGATACACGCCCAGCAATACAGGAGATTGTTGGGGTAAAAACTGCGTTAGCGCCCATACGACAATCGGTACTGCGATATAATTGGCGGTCAGGATGGCGAGGATGAAGCGCCGGTTGCCAAGCGACTCCTTGATGGAGGTGAACGGAATCTGCGTAAACATCCCGAACATGAGAACGGCGATGACGGTTGAAATGAGATTATGATGATCTAAGCCGGTCATCAGATCAGGAGCCGCCAGGCCAAGACCGGCCGCTAATACTAATGTCGCGACATACAGCCAAACCTGGTTATGTTCAAGCTTATTGCGGGTCATCATCGCTTTAGGTTCACCATTCTCTCTATTTCTCGGTAATGTCGTGCCCGTCAATGCATATATTAAGGATTTACGATTTCGTCTACCCGCTTGAAAGAAACGGAACTGACCTTCCAGCCCTTATCCTTATCCGCGTAAACCAGCGTAGCATACCGATAAAGCGTCTCGTTGTTCGAATTCATTCCAGAAGACTGAACCAGGGTCGCCGTACGATCATCTTTATAGGTAACGCCGGATGGATAGATCGTTTTAAACTTAAAGTCATTCTCGAGTCCTTTGCTTTGAACAAGAGTGTTAATAAATGGGTCCGTAAAATAAGGGCTGAAATACGTTCGGATTTGCTTCATCGCAGAAATGTCGGTCGCTTCATTTAATTTGTCCACCAACATTTGGGCTCGCTGATCCGTGATTCGTCTGGACGACGGAACTTCGACGTTCCGGTCCATACTGACGACAAGCTGTCGTTCTCCCGTAGTAATCGTCGCTTGCCTGGCTTGCTGATCCCAGCCGACCTCAGCCCCCAGCGTTTGGCTTACAAAGCGCAGCGGAACGTACGTCATGCCTCCATAAAATAACCGCGCCGGAACGTCAAGCGTCACTAGGGTTTGGTTCACCGATACGTTCGGAGAATCCAGCGTGAGCACGATCGTTGTGCCCTCCCGCGTGATGGTGATTTGTTTGCTTGGTTGATCCCACTGTACGTCCGCGCCCAAATTTTCCGATACCGCCCGCAAAGGAATCAGCACCCGATTGTTTTGAAGCTTTCCGCTGTCTAATTGAATAGGCGCGCTGTCCGCATAGCTGAATGTCTCAAATGTCGGCAAAATCAGCATCGCCGCAGCCAGTATAGATACGATCCTTTTCTTCAACATCAAGCCCTCCTAGAAACCTTCGTATAATATATAAACACCCCACTTTATAGAAAGGTTGCTTTCAGGACTGTTGATAATTCACGGCCGCAATCAGGCAAGCTCTGCAGAGGAAAGCATAATAAATCCCCTCGCTGTCCGCCGCCTGCTCCATATCGATCTGTCCGATAAATGTCGTCGTCTCCTGGCAGCAGGGACAAGCGGGGTAATCCGCATCCTGAATCCAGGACGGGTGGCCGCCGATCTGAGAGGCGGGTGCCTCAAGCGTCCAGTAAGCCCCTTCGTACGTTCCCCTCGGCCGATCCGACAGCCGCAATGGAAATGAAAAAATTCCCTCGTCCGGATCCGTATCCGGCAAATATTCGGGAACGATATTGAGCGGACTCCACGAATAGCCGCCGTCCAGCGTCACCTTCGTAAAGACAGTGCCGTAGCAGTTACAATGCAAGCAGGCCGCAATTTTTAGCCGCTGCCCGGACAGCTTTAGAAAGCGAGCGATCGGCGCCGTTAGATCAAAGTCTAACAGCACCGTCAGCTTGCCGCGGCACCAGGGACAAGCTTGTTCATCCGTCTGCAGGGCTGCGACCGCCGACCGTGCAGGCTCTTTTTCGCCGGAACCTTCCTCACAAACCTCAAAATGATAGCACGCCGGGTGGAAAAGCAGCCGCTTCCGGCCTTCTTGATCCAGTTCCCAGCCGGCTTCATGCGCGTATTTCTCCGGAGGAAGATAAAGGTCGGACGCCCAGCGGGGTGGACTTTTCCTCCATTTTGCAAACAACTGCACAACCTCTTCATCGCCGATCCAGGCTAATGCAAGCAGCAGATGATTCCGGTTATCCGTATCGCGTTGAACCAATCGAATCAGTTCATCGCGGATCGCCGGACCCGCGGCCTTATAGAGGATACCGGGATCATACTTTTCTTGGCGAAATAGGGCAACCAAACCTCGCTCGATGCGTTCGTTTGTAAAGCACACCAGCGACAGCAGGATCGTCTCGGCTTGATCAAAATCCTCCTGCTCTATCAACGAGATCGCGTACGTCTCCATTTGCTCCCGTTGGGCCGCGGTCAAACTATGGTAGAGCTCCTGCGCGCCTTTAGGATAAGGAATTTCCCGCACAAGCGGGTCGTATTGTCGGGGCGCATGCATGATCTTAAGAATCTCGACCGGATCCGTAACGCCATCGTACCGATCGACGTCTTTTCTATTTTGCAAAATATAAGCTTCCCTCTCCCTGGCCAGCTTCTTCTGATGGCATGGCATGCAGATCCCGCCTGTCTTGAGCGCGGTTGCGGGAAGGATCGTGGCCGAGCAGCCGACGTTTTGACAAGGTATGCGTTCGGTCATTGAATTCTCTCCTCTATGCGAGCCATTCTCGAATTGCGCATGGCATGGCGGTTTCACCTTCTTCCATCATACTACCAGGTCATTCCTATCTGAGACCAATCCGATTCGCACGTGCACATTTTCAGTCGTGCCGTGCACATCGCCGCCGAGGCATCGTGCTAAAATCTAAAACTGTAAACGCTAACATGAACTGCAAAGGAGGAGAGCAATGGCTCAGCCCGTTCCGGCCGCCCCATCCGTGCCCGCCCCAGGAGCGCCCGCAGCCGAAGTGACGCTGTGGCGGCGGATCGTGCGGCATCGCATGCTGTACCTGATGTTTTTGCCGGTAGCCGTCTACTACATCGTGTTCCGCTACTGGCCGATCGGACTTGCCTGGATCGTTGCCTTCAAAGATCTGAAGCTCGGCATGGGCGTGTTCGACAGCGCCTGGGTCGGACTGGACAATTTCCGCGTTATGTTCGAGGACCCCGAGATCGTCAACGTGCTGCGCAATACGGTGGAGATCAGCCTGCTGCGCATCGTGGTCGGATTTTTTCCGCCGATTATTCTGGCCATCATGTTCCATGACCTGTCCTCCGGCAGGTTAAAAAAATGGCTGCAGAGCGCCGTCTACATTCCCCACTTTTTTTCGTGGGTCATCATTTTCGGCATCGTGTTCGCGTTTTTCTCCACCGGCACGGGCTTCGTCAACAATGTGCTGGAGGCCATGGGCCTCTCCAGGATCGAGTTTTTCCTGTCCGAGGGCTGGTTCCGCCCGATCCTGATCGGCTCCGCGCTGTGGAAGGAGATCGGCTGGAGCACAATCATCTATCTCGCGGCGCTCAGCACGATCGACGCCCAGCTGTACGAGGCGGCAAAGATCGACGGCGCAGGACCGCTCCGACGCATCTTCGCCGTCACGCTGCCGGGCATTCTGTCCGTCGTCACCTTCGTGCTCTGCCTCAGCCTCGGCAATATTTTGTTCGCGGGCGGCGAGCAGATCCTGCTTTTCTACAACAAAGCGGTGCTCGACACGGCGGACGTCATCGAGACCTGGGTGTACCGCGAGGGACTGAGCCGGCTGCAATTCAGCGTAGGCACGGCCGTCGGTTTGTTCCAATCGCTGATCGGCATGGTCGTCATCCTGGCCGGCAATACGCTGGCGAAGCGGTATACCGGCCGCGGCATCTGGTAGAGGAGGCTGCATATGAAAAGCAATTCGGCTGGCGAGCGCGCCTACCAGATCGTGATCCATCTTATCGTCCTGCTCGTCGCGGCATCTGCCGTCTTTCCCCTGCTGTATGTCATCGGCATGTCGCTGACGACCAAGTCGGAGATGATCGCCCGCGATTATTTCGTCATCGTCCCTCATGCCCCGACGCTGGAGGCCTACAAACGGATCATGTCCTCCTCTGTCATCTGGCATTCGTTCGTCGTCTCCGTCCTGCGGAGCACGGTCGGTCCGCTGCTGACGCTGACGCTCACCGCCATCGGCGCTTATGTGCTGGCGCAGCGGACGCTACCCGGCCGCGGCATCTTCCTGCTCTTCATCCTCGCCACGATCCTGTTCAACGGCGGACTGATCCCGACCTATCTGGTCGTGAAGCAGACCGGGCTGATCGATTCGTTCTGGTCGATGATCCTGCCGATCATGGTGGACAGCTTCGGACTGCTGGTCATCAAGATTTTCATCGAAAATCTGCCCGACGGCCTGACCGAATCCGCGCGGATCGACGGCGCCGGCGACTGGAGCATGCTGTGGCGGATCGTGCTGCCGCTCGCGGCCCCCGCGCTCGCTGCCATCGGCCTGTTCAACCTGGTCGCGCACTGGAACAGCTGGTTCGACGCGCTGCTGTACCTGAACGACAAGTCGATGTACCCGCTGCAGATGGTGCTCAAGAACATGCTCACGATCGACTCCGTCAGCGGCGACTCGATGAACGCGATGCTGAAGACGTCGCAGTCGATCAGCACGGAGACGCTGAAGATGGCGGCGGTCGTCGTCGGCATCATCCCGGTGCTGTGCGTCTATCCGTTTTTGCAAAAGCATTTTGCCAAAGGCATGTACATGGGCTCCGTAAAGGGCTGAGGCGCCTACTATTCTACTATTAATAAAGGGGGCATTCCTGTGAAAAAAAGAAAGCATTACGCCGCCATGGCCGCAGCCGTCGCCGCTTGCACGCTGCTGAGCGCCTGCTCCGGCAACGGCAACGAGCCTAAGCAGGCAGCGCCGTCCAGCGGCGCAGCCGCAACCGCAAGCGGGGCTGCGAGCGCCAAGCCGTCCGGTGGCGATATGGGAGCGCCGGTCAAGGAGTTGAGCTACCCGGATGCATTCCCCGCCGTGCCGAAGGCGGTCGACAGCGCCAGCTACGCCTACGACGATCTGAGCAAGAAATACGATCTGGACGTGATGGTAGCGGGCGCCTTCAACCAGCCGGTACCGGAGGACAAGATCAAGTCCTACCTGGAGAAGCAGTTCAATGTCTCCCTGACGTTCTCCAGCATGAACGGCGAGGATCTCAAAAACGCCGTCACCGTCCGCTATGCCTCCGGTGACGAGCCCGATCTCGTCATGTTCCCGTTCAAGGACGTAGCGCTGTCGCTCTACAACAGCGGCCAGCTGCTGGACGCCCGCGAGATGCTGCCGTATATGCCGCAGACGATGCAGTATGTGACGAAGGATTATGCGAACTGGGCGACCGTCGACGGCAATATGATCGGCATCCCCCGCTATCCGGTATTTCCGGACAACTGGGGCTACTTCATCCGCCAAGACTGGCTGCAGAAGCTCGGCATGAGCGCGCCGACCAACGAAGACGAGCTTTACGCCTACGCCAAGGCGGTCGCCGAGAAGGATCCGGACGGCAACAACAAGGCGGACACCTGGCTAATGGCCACAGCCGGCGGCGGCAACGGTTGGTCGATGATGGACGCGCTGAAGACGATGTACGGGCATCCGAGCTGGAACGTGGCGGACGGCAAGATCAACCATCCGATGCTCGACGGCACGACGAAGCGGTTCCTGCAATTCGTGAAGAAGCTGTACGACGAAAAGCTGCTCGCCCCCGACTGGTACACGATCGGCTGGGAGCCGTTCAAGGCCTACAGTCTCAACGACCAGATCGGCATGGTCTGGTATCCGGGCTGGAACATCGTCGACGAGCAGTACAACGCCAAGAAAAAGGACGCCGCAGCCGTCAAACTGTGGGAGCCGCTCCAGCCGCTCAAATCCAGCGACGGCAAGGGCGGCATGTACGGTCCGGGCGGCAATCCCGGCGGACTTTTCATCGTATCGAAAAAGGTAGCGAGCGATCCCGGCAAGATGAAGCGGATCGCGCATCTGATCGACTCGATGATCTATCCGAACGTCAACTACTGGGCGGTATCGCAGGGCGGCGGACCGGAGATTTTTCCCGACGACTCCCGCGTACAGGTGAACGACGACGGCACGAACGTATTTTTCATCAAGGACACCCACATCCAGAAAGCGAAGCCGGAATATCAATCGCTCGCCGACTGGCAGTTCTTCGGCTACACGCTGATCTGGCAGGTGTACGACGACGAGCCCGTCGGCGTCACGGGCAGCAAGTTCAACCAGCAGATCGTCGCCATGCCACGCTACAAAAACTACGATATGTACCTGACGCTCGACGGACCGACCGTCACCAAGCTGAACGACTTCCAGAACAAAAACGAGATCTCGTTCGTGCTCGGCAAAAAGTCGTTCGACGACTGGGATAAATACGTGGAGGACTGGAAAAAAGCCGGCGGCCAGAAGCTGATCGACAGCGCGGCCGAGCAGCTGAAGGTAGAGAAGCAGTAATGAGGCGGGCCGAGCCGGTGTCCACGGACACCGGTTTCAGGCGATTCGCGGACCGATGTCGCGGTGGCGCATGGCTCTGAAGGAGGCTTGTACGCGGCGAACGATCGTGCGTATAATCGATGTATTTCATAAGCCTCGCAGAGGGAGGAGCTGGGCCGCCTTGGACTGGTACAGAATCGGCTCCCGCTACAAGCTTATCCTGCTGCTGGTCATCCCCAGCACGCTGTTCGTCATCATTGTCACGCAGATCGCCAAGGCCAACGCCCTGCACTTCTTGCGGGATACACAGAACGAGGCGCTGGCGGGCATGGCCGGCCAGGTCGTGCATCTGATCGGCATTTACAATAACGAGATTACGTACAACATGCTGGAGACGGAGGAGATCGTGAAGCAGGAGGGCGGCGCGGGAGATCGCCTGTACGAAGCGATGCATACGGTCGCCAAGGTGCGCGCCGACTTCGTGCGGGGCGTCGTCTATATCGGCGCGGACGGCGCGATCACCGGCTATCCCTCCGCTTTCTGGGGCAACTTCTCCGACAAGGAAGAGGCGCTAATCCACGAGCAGGCGTCGCGCAGCCGGGGCGTGTTCGAATGGTCGAACACGATCCGCTCCGACATCGGACGGTCCGGCACGTTCGGGCCGACCAGCATCGTCACGAAGTCTGTATACGACGACGGCGGACAGCTGATCGGCTATCTGGCTTTTCTCGTGGACCTCTCCGCGTTCCTGGAGCGCAGCGCGACGTTCGCCGGCAGCTACGAGACGCAGACGCTGCTGTACGACCGCGAGGACGCGCTGATCGACTACCTCGGCGCGACCGATCTGGCCTCTCCGCCGGTACTTTTTTCGGAGGAAAAAGTGCAAACGCTCTCTTCGGCGCTGGCCTATCTGGACAGCCGGGGCGTCTACCACTCCGTCGCGAGCATGGAAGCCAATCTGGGCTGGAAGGTCGTCGTCGTGGGCGACGTGGAAAAGCTGGAGTCGCGATTCGAGCCGCTCAGCCAGATCGCCTGGGCGATCCTGCTGTTCGGATTAGCGGGCTTCCTTTGCATTCACATCGCGGTGTCCTGGTGGTTCACGCGGCCGATCCTCCTGCTGACCAAGGGCATGCGTACCGTAGCCAAAGGCAAGCTGGATACGAAGCTTGCGGTCGTGCGCCGCGACGAGTTCGGCGAGCTGGCGAACCAGTTCAACCGGATGACGGACACGGTCAGGGAGCTGATCTCCGACCTCCGGCGCACGGAGGCCGCCAAGCGGCAATCCGAGCTGCAGGCGCTGCTGTCGCAGATTAATCCTCACTTTCTCTACAATACGCTCAACACGATCGATATGATGGTCGACTTCAGCCCGAAGAACGAGCTGCACGCCATGATCCATGTGCTGTGCCGGCTGCTGAAGTACAGTCTGGACGGCAACGAGGTGCGGACGCTGGCGGATGAGCTGCAATATACGAAGGACTATCTGTACATTCAATCGGTCCGGTACGAGCATCGGTTCGAGTGCCGCGTCGCGCAGGCTGGAGAAGCGTTAGCCCGCCTCCCCGTGCTGAAGCTCGTGCTCCAGCCCATCGTCGAAAACGCCGTCTTCCACGGCCTGCACGCGCTGGAAGGACGCCGCGGCAGCCTGAGCGTGACGGCCGAGCGGGAGGGCGGCATGCTGCTGCTGACGGTGGCGGACAATGGCGTCGGCATGACGCGCGAGCGGCTTGATGCGCTGCGCGCTGTGCTCGAGAGCGAAGACGGCGGCACAGAGGAATTCGGCATCGGCGTACGAAACGTGCACCGGCGCATTCGGCTGTTCTACGGTCCCGAATACGGGATCGTCATCGACAGCGCGGAAGGCGAAGGCACGGTGATGACGATCAGGCTGCCGGCGGGGACGGATGCCCGCCCGGCGCTTAAGGAGGGCACGGCGGATGGATGAACCGGCGATGAAGGTGCTCGTCGTGGACGACGAACCGATGGCCCGCAGGCGGATCCGCTCGTTCGCGCTGGAGGAGCGCGGCTTCGTCATCGCGGGCGAAGCCGAGAACGGCGAGCAGGCCTGGCGCATGATCCGGGAGTCCCCGCCGGATATCGTGGTCGCGGATATCGGCATGCCGGTGCTGGACGGCCTCCGGCTGCTGGAGCGGGTGCGGGGACTGGCGTCGGCCCCCAAAGTCATTCTGCTCACTTGCTACGAGGACTTCGACAAGATCCAGGCGGCGCTCCGCCTCGGCGCCCATGATTATATCACCAAGCTGCTGCTGTCCGAGGCGGAATTCGTCGCCTGCCTGTCCAAGGCCGCCGACGATATCCGGCGGGAGCGCCGCCACCGGCACAAGGCGATACGGCAGCTCTTGCTGGAGCTGCTGCTCTCCGGAGACGAGGCGCGGGCCTCGCTGGAGCAGCTCGCCGCCCTGTCCTTTCCCGCGCGACAGCACCGGCTGGCGTTGGTCCGCTTCGCGCCGGAGCGCGGGAGAACGCTGCACCCGGCGGAGCCGGCGTTCGAGGACGAGAGCGGGCCTTACGCGTCGCTCGTCCTGCCCGTAGAGCCCGGCCTGTGGGCGATGATTGCCGTCTCGCGGGAGCGGAGCGAGGGCGCGGACTTCCTCGCCTGGACGATGAACGCGCTGCGCCGCGGCGGCGAAGCCTGCCGGGCGCTCGGCGTGCCGACCGTGCAGGCGCTGTCCGATCGGCGCGGCGACCTGCTGCTGCTGCCGCGCGCGCTGGCGGAATGCCGGCGGCTGCTGGACGCCGCATTTTACGCGCCCCTCGGCGAGCCAGTCACGCCGCGGAACGAGACGGCGCCTGGCGAATACCCACCGGATCGGCTCGACGCGCTGCTGCGGGATTGCCGGACCGCGATGGAGCGCCACGATTATGCGGCGGCAGGAGAGACGCTGCTGCGATGGGCGGACGAAGCCGCCGCGCACAGGCCGGCGCCCGCCCGGCTTCGCCTGATAGGCGCGGCGCTGGCCGGCTGCCTGCATGACGGCCCCGTCAGGCTGCGCGACGGCACGGAGGCGCAGCTGCGGCAGCGGCTGCAGCAGCGGATCGCGGCAGCGGGCCATATGACGGAGCTGCGGGAGGCGGTGGAGGAAGCCGCGGAGCTGCTGCGGGAGACGCCGTCCCCGGCTCCGGCCATCCGGTCCGAGATTCGCGAGGCGCTGCGCCTCATTGAGACGGAATATGGCGAGGACCTCGATCTGCAGGCGGCGGCCAGGCATGTCAGCCTGAGCCCGAGCTGGTTCGGCGCGCTGTTCCGCCAGGAGACGGGGCAGAGCTTCTCGGACTACCTGCAGGATTACCGGCTGGAGCGCGCCCGCGAGCTGCTGCTGCGTACCGATCTGAAAATCTACGAGGTCGCCGCCGGTACCGGCATTCCCAACTCGCGTTACTTCTCCAGGCTGTTCGCCGACAAGTACGAGACGAGTCCGCAGGAGTACCGGGCGCGGATGCGCGAGGCGCGCTGCCGGCGATAGAAGGCAAGTGTGGAGACAGGTTGCACGAACAGGCTGAATGCGCCCAGCTACATGGCAAGTCCGCACTCGTGGCCGGGGCGATGTAGCTCTATATGGAGCTACATGGCGGGTCGGCGCAAGCAATTGCGGCGAAGTAGCTCTACATAGAACTACTTGGCGGGTCGGCGCAAGCAATTGCGGCGAAGTAGCTCTACATGGAACTACTTGGTGGGGCCGCGCGAGCAACTGGGGCGAAGTAGCTCTACATAGAACTACTTGGCGGGTCGGCGCAAGCAACAGGGGTAAAGTAGCTCTAAATGGAACTACTCGACAGATCGGTGCAACTCTTCCACTGGGTTTTAATGGCGGCAGGAGGTCTCTGAAAGTGAATCATGCTGATCTGCAAAACATAAACGCTGAAGTCTTAGAGATGATCAGGAAAAAGCAGAAGCAGCCTGAAGTTTTACGGCGGTTTTTCTTATCGCTCGTTTTGGTGCAGGAAAACGAGGACGAAAATGAAACAATCGACAAAGAAATCGTCCAGGAGTTCATGTACACCTGCTTCCAGTTCATTGTGGAGTCAAACTATACGGCCAGCGGCGATATGTATTTTGTGGAGTTTCGAGAAACTTACGATGTCCTCAAAAGAATGCTGATGTCCCCAACAAGTCCACCAGAAGAGAAGTTGAACGATCAGTTCGCCGAGTTATGGCAGTATGAGGCGGACACGCGCGAATTTAAAACGAAATACGACGCTATTAAAAAAGAAATTAAGAATCGAATCCATCACGCTTCGAAAGAAGAGCACCTTCAAAAGGCTCTTGTTCTATCGGTTTTGAACCTGACGACAAGCTTCTTATTCAGGTCCGGCTATTGGAAGCACCCTATGACGCATGGCCTTATCCGCACGAATCGGGAACAAATGCTCGAGGCCGACCTTGTTTGCTTTTGGGAGCTGTATGAGCTGCTCATGGCATTGATCGGTATGATGTAAGACTTGTAGATCTTTCACAAATTATCGCAAATTATTTGGTAGGTTGCCACAAACCTTTTAACGATTTATACTAGATTCCATTCGTATAACCTCGCAGACGCATGCAGCACACAGGGCGAGGGTTTCTACAGGGGCCTAAACTTCCTAACTACGAACCTCGAACCAAGCTTAGCGCTTGATTCAGGTGACGGAGTTAGGATTTTTTGCGTCCGGACCGGCGCGAACAAATACAAGCAAGGGAGATATTGCAGCAATGAAATATTATGTGGCCGTTCTCGCGGGAGCGATGAGCTACGGCATATTGTCGACGATCGTGGTTTTGGCATACGGGCGGGGCTACCAGCTGGGCGAGGTTGTCGGAAGCCAGCTTTTAATTGGCGTTATTTTGTCCTGGTTGCTCGTTATCTATACCAAATTTAAACAGAGCCGAAAAAAGCGCCCAGCGGGACAAGTGCAAGACGCAGCTCGCCTGCCTTCGGGGTCCCTGCGGCTAAAGTGGAAGCAGCGCGTGATTCTGATGGTTGCCGGCACGCCAACGGTCATCACCGGCCTCGTGTACTATCAATCGCTGCGTTATATTCCGGCATCGCTCGCGATTATCCTCTTGTTCCAATTCACCTGGATCAGCGTGCTGATTCAGGCTTTGATGCGACGCCAGCGCCCCAATAAAGTAACGCTATTTACGCTGCTGGTGCTGTTTGGCGGCACGCTGATCGCCGCAGGTTTTCTTGAGCAGGGGCTTGGCAAAATCAATGTCTGGGGCATCGCCTTGGGTCTGATGTCGGCGGTCAGCTATTCGCTGTTCGTGCTGTTTAGCGGCAAGGTCGTGCCCGAAGCTCATCCCGTTTACCGGAGCGCCTGGATGGTAACCGGCGGCTTCGTTCTGCTGTGCATCTTGTTCCCGCCGGCGTTCCTTTTCAACGGACTGCTCTGGAGCCCGCTGCTTGTGATTGGCCTGCTGCTCGGTTTCTTCGGCGCTTTCATTCCGCCCGTCCTGTTCGTCTACGGCGTTCCCCATATCGGAGGCGGAATGGCAGGAATCATGGGAGCCGTCGAGCTGCCGGTGGCGGTGCTGATGTCCGCTACCGTACTTCGCGAGCACGTAAGCGGATGGCAGTGGATCGGCGTGGCGGTCGTGCTTGTCGGCGTCGCGCTGCCCGAGCTGTACCGGTTATCGCGATCGGGGAGGATGTTTTCCTGGCAATGATGACCGGCGGTAAAACGCCTGCTGCAGAAGCAGCAGGCTGTTTAGGCTTTATCTTCAGATTTATTTCTCAACCAAACTGCCGTTCTCTAAATAAAGCACGCGATCGCACAGCGGCAGCACCCGCTCGTCGTGCGTAACCATAACGGCGCTCTTGCCCCGCTCCTGTGCCTCCCGGGCAATCATTCGCACCACGTCCATGCCTCTGGCGGCATCCAGGCTCGCCGTCGGCTCGTCCGCCAGCAGCACGGCCGGATCGTTCATGAGCGCTCTTGCGATCGCGACGCGCTGGCGCTCGCCGCCCGACAATTTGTCGGGATAAGCATGTCTGCGGCCGTCCAGGCCCAGCTTATGAAGCAGCTCGCTTGTGCGTGCAGCCGTGTGCGCTTTGCTCGTCGCTTCCAGCCTGTTGACCAGTATCAGCTGCTCTTCTACCTTCAGATAAGGGATCAGATTGGCGCTTTGAAAAATAAATCCGAGCTTGCGAAGCCGCAGATCGGAGAGCTCCTGCTTCTCCTTGCCGGCCAGCGACTCTCCGTCGATGAGCACTTCGCCGCTTGTCGGCGCCAGAAGCGCGCCCGCGATTGAGAGGAACGTGCTCTTCCCGGAACCGGAAGGCCCCATCACCGCGACGAGTTCCCCTTCCGACACTTGCAGATTGAGACGATCGAGCACCGTTCGCCTCGTGCCGCCATCCTCGAAGGCATGCGTGATGTCGCGCAGAATCAGTCTGTGTCTCATGCCGCCGTCCTCCCGATCGCATCCAGCGCGTCGATTCGGGCGACCTTCCAGACCGAGAGCAAGGAGCCGGCCAGAGACATCGCGATAAAAGCGCCGCTCGTTAACGCCAGCGCAGAGGCTTGCAGCCTAAATGGCATGCCGGCAGGCAAGAACGCCGCCATGGCTTGAACAAGCAGCATGCTGAGCGCAAGGCTGCCTGCCGTCAGGAGCAAGACTTGAAAGGCAACGCTGCGGGCCAGATAAGCCGTGCGCGTGCCGATCGCCTTTAAAATGCCGAACTGGCTGCTCTTCTGGATCGTGATGACATAAAAGAATACGCCCAGCACAAAGGAGGAGATGATAAACAGGAAAATAATCATCATCCACAGCGAGCCCTGCTCCTCCTTGTAGCCCGGAATGGCCGATACGGCATCCGACTTGGCGACGACTTCGGCATCGGACAAGGTCGCGGCCAGCCGCTCCGCCTGATTTTTAGTCGCCTTTACCGCAATGGCGCTATACGTCGTCCCGTCACCTGCCCCTCCTCCTGCCAGCCTTGCGGACGATTTGAGCAGAAGCTGCCGCCAATCGTATAGATTCAGGATGACCGCGGGCGAATGGCTGAACGATTCCTCGCTTACGAATCCGCCGACGGTCCACTTCGTGCCGGAAGCTTGATCGACAATAACGGTGCCGAGACGCACGCCAGATTCCTTCAGTTTCCGATCGACAAGCACTCGCCCTGCGTCCTGCGGGTTGAGCGCCGACCCTTCAACCGCTGCGGGCGTCAGCCAACCCTCCGGTCTCATGCCGAGCAGCGTCACGTCCAGCTTGCCTGCAGCGCCTTCCGCGGTCACGGTTGTCATCCTGACCCCCAGCGGCTCCGCGTTTTTTTCGCCGACGACTTGGTTTGCCTGCCCCAGTGCCTGCTCCCCGATCTGCGAGCGGGTGAAGCGATGATTCGAGTCTTTCTCCATCATAAAATGCGTAGCGTCCATATTTTGAATGGATGCCGCATTGTCATAGGCAAGCCCGCGGGCCAGTCCGGTTACGAACAGCACGAGAAACGAGACGAGCAGCATAATAATGGCGATGAGCGCGTAGCGTCCTTTGGAAAATCTGATCTCTCGAATAGCTAGATACATCCGGCTTCCCCTCCTCCTGGATGTCTCCAGTATAGGAAGCCAACATAAACGGCACATAAATAAAGAATTACAATTTGGGCAGGGTGACCGTAAACTGCGTGCCTGCGCCTGGCGAGCTGCTCACTTCAATGTTTCCTTTGTGCAGCTGCACGATTCTCTTGACGATAGCCAGGCCCAGACCCGTGCGGCCCGATGCGCGCTCCCTCGCGCGGTCGGCGCGGTAGAACCGGTCGAACAGAAACGGCAAATGCTCCGGCGCGATTCCCTCTCCCGTATCCTTAAACGTGACAGCGACGTGCATCGGTCCGTCCTCTGCGCGAACTTCAATGCTTCGCCCGCGCGGAATATGATTCACCGCGTTGTCCAGCAGGTTCGACCACACTTGCTGCAGCAAGACCTCATCGCCATATACGGTAACAGAAGCCGAAACGGACAGCTTGAGCAGCAGCTCCTTCTCTTCCATCTGCCATTGCAGCATATCGACGACTTGACGGATATGACCGTGCAGGGAGAAGCGCTTTTTGTTCAACGCCTCTTCCCCTTGCTCAAGGGAAGAGAGCTGCAGCAGCTGTTTGCTCAGCAAGGACAGATGGCGGCTCTCGCCTTCCACGATGGAGGCGTATTGCTTTCGTTCTTCTTCCGGCAGCTCCCCTTTGGCCAACACCTTGGCGAAGCCCTGGATGGAAGTGAGCGGCGATTGGATCTCGTGCGATACGTTGGATACGAACTGCTGCCGTGCGAGGTCGACCCGCTCCAGTTCGCGGCTCATCGTCATGAAGTGCGAAGCCAATTGACCGATCTCGTCGCGTCTGCGCGTCGTAAGCCGGAGATTGTAGTTCCCTTGCGCAAGACGCTTCGTCGCATCGGTCAGCCTCGTAATCGGCTTGACGATATAGCGCGTGCTGATCAGGAACAGCAGAATACTGATAATAATGGTCAGTAAGCCGATCAGCGCAAAAAAAATACGAAGCTCGCCGAACTGCAGCAGCACGTCCGGACGCATGAATAAGGCATAGTTTTTCCCGGATGTCCGGATCGGCACGCCTACCGTATTGCTCAAGCGATTATCGAAAAAGCCTGAGATAAACGGTTTGTTCGGGAACTGCGCCACGCCGTGATACACGCTTCCGCCCAGCACGTCTGCAACGCGTTGCTCGTTCAAATCTTGCTGACGAAAGCTTTTCCCGTAGAAACGCGCCTCTCCTTGTCCGTCCGTCACATAGATCTCGTATCCAAGCGCGGCCGCGTTGTGCAGATAACGCTCCATATCCGCAGGGTCGGATTCAATAAAAAGCCTCATGTTCTCGGCAATGTCCACCAGCTTCTTGTCGTTAAAGGGCTTCAGCTTCATATGGTAGTAAACGTTCGAGGCGAGGAATCCCAGCACGCTGCTGGCGAATATGACCGCCAACGTGATCAGGAACACGCGATAGTACAGGCTCTTCATTTTTCCTTCACCACGATCTTGTAGCCGAAGCCGCGAACCGTTTGAATGACAAAATCGTCCGCATAATCGGCAAAGCGCTGCCGCAGCCTGTTGATGTGCACATTCACCGTATTGTCGTCTCCTTCATAATCGTGCCCCCATACGAGTCGGATCAGCTCGTCGCGGGTGAATAGGCGTCCCGGATATTGCGCAAGCTGGGCCAGCAGCTCGAACTCTTTCATGGGCAGCAGAAAAACGGATTCGCCGTCGGACACTTCGACGTTTTTGCGGTCGATGGTAATGCGATGCATCCGGATGATGTCGCTCGCTGCGCGCTTATAGCGCCGGAACAACGCCTTGACCCGGTAGAGAAGCTCTTCCGGCTCGAAGGGCTTGGTCACATAATCGTCCGTCCCTTTGAGATAGCCTTGTTCTTTGTCGGACAACTCGCCTCTGGCCGTCAGCAAAATAACGGGGATATCGTAGTGCTGCCGTATATGCGCGCACAGCTCGAACCCGTCCATCAGCGGCATCATCACATCGATGATGGCGAGATCCACCGGCGTACGCTCCATGAGCGCTGCCGCCTCGGCACCGTCCCGGGCCTCGTGCACGCGATATCCCTCCCGGGTCATCACATAGCGCACGAGCGCCCTAATATTCGCATCGTCGTCAGCCAGCAGAAGATGGTTCAAGATGATACCCCCGTCATTACTGTTTTCTCGCCTTCACTCCCTTATCATACAACAAAACACAAAACCACCCGGCATGATGATCCGCGTGGTTATATATCTCCGTTTGCGCTTAGCAGATGGCTTATGACTTCATTTGCCCTTTAATCAACTTCACCATGCTCTTGCCTGTCGCTGCGATTGCTTCTTCGGCCGAACGCGGTTGCCATCCAAGCAGTTGCTTGGCTTTACGGTTGCTCGTCGACATATCTTGTCCCAGGAGCGTTGCAACCATCCTCAATTTAGGATTAAACACCGCCGCTGCACGAACCGCAAGATTCGGAAGCTCTTTTTTCGGTGCGCTTTTGGCGTCGTCGCCCAAGTGTTTTCGTAAAATATTCGCAATGTCCAGCATCGACAGATTTTCCGAACTGGAAGCGATAAACCGCTGTCCGTTCGCTTCAGGACGCAGCATCGCCAGAATGTGCAAATCCGCAACGTCGCGGACATCTACGTAATCGGAATAAATTTTAGGAACGGACTTTAGCTTGCCTTCTATTATCTGGCGGACGATATCATTGGAATGCGAGTAATCGTTGCCCAGGATCGGCCCCATCACCCCGACAGGATTGACGGTTGCAAGCTCCAATCCATGACCTTCGCTGCGGATGAATGCCCAGGCCGCTTTTTCGGCGATCGTTTTAGACTTTTGATAGGGATGGATTTTGGCGTCCGTATTCGACCAATCCTCTTCGGTATAGGGTCCTTTATGATGACTGTGCCCAACGCCGATCGCCCCGAAAGCAGAGGTCAACACAACGCGTTTGACGCCTGCGTCGCGTGCCGCTCTCAACACGCGCAAAACGCCCTCGCGCGCCGGTTGGATCATTTCGTTTTCATCTTTATAGACTTTATTGGGCGTGGGAGAAGCCACATGGATCACATAGTCCGCCCCTTTGACCGCTTCGTCCCAGTTATGATCGGAAGACAAGTCTGCTTGAACGAAATACAAGCCTTCCAAATTCGCCGCGCCGCCTGCCCTCAACATGGCGCGCACTTCATCCTGCCTGTTCATGGTACGAAGCGTCGTTCGCACGCGATATTGTTTCTTAAGCAGCTTCAAAATGATATGAACGGCGATAAACCCCGAGCCGCCGGTCACAAGCGCTAAGGGGGTGTTATTGTTCGACATCGCTATTGCCCCTTCCATTGACGTTACATCTGTAACGGGATTACACTTATTCTAAACCGAAATCGATCAAAAACAAGCGGAAAACAAGCATCTGTGACAGACTGGGGGAAGTGTTATGGCAGCGACCGAACACGCGCAAAACATTAAAAAAGACACAAGAGAATGGATTACTTCTGCTTTGCTGGAGCTGTTGCGGAACAAACCGTTATCAAAGCTAACCATATCGGAAGTCGTCAAAAAAGCCGGCGTCAGCCGGATGGCATTCTATAGGAACTACGATACGCTCGAACAAGTATTGGAGAGATACTACACGCCTCTATTTGCGGATATCTTCAATAAAATCGCGAATAAAAAGAGTCACGAACAAAAAGTAGCCGATTTGACGCGCTTTTTTAATGCCATGACCAAGGATTTTCAGATGGCCATCGAGGGCCATTATACCGATTTGCTCTATCAAATTTTCAAGCTTCATATTACGCAATTCTATGACGAGTTAATTCCCTTTGCGGACTGGACAGGGGCGAAGCGAAGCTACTGGATCGACTTTATGAGCGCCGGCGTTTTCGAGATCTGGCTGATGTGGATCAAAAACGGCCAAAAAGAGACTTTAGATGAGATTTCGGCGCTCATTCGGTTTTTTCATAGAGGGGAACCCTACGCATGAGTTTTCGGCAGATGAACGCCGTTATCCCGCAATTCCAACGCATCGAGATCGCTCGCGATTCCCGCCTGATCATGCCGGAAGCCGGCTTCGAGAAGCTCCTTGTCGTCCGGCAGGGGTACTTGATCGCCATTACGGAGAGCGGCGAAGTGCGGCCCGTGTCGCACGGCTACGCTTGCCATTCGGCCGCCGGCCCCGTCAAGCTCCAGCCCCCCGCCGGCCGGGAGGCGGAATACGCCGTTCTTACCTACCGGATTACGCCGGAAGGCGCCCCGTGGGATTGGAACGGTCCTCAGCGTGTGCTTAGCGAGAATAAGGTTCGCTATATGGTCGACGGATTGCTGCAGGCCCAGGAGGATCAGCAGGGCATGGACGGAGAAGAAGCCGAAGCCCAGCGGTTCCGCAACCGGATGATGCTGGAGCGGATTCTGAGCTTCTTCATGTACGAGAGCCGGCTGAACGAGGAGCGGCGCAATTCGGACGCGCAGATCGAGAAGTCCGTCCACTATCTGGAGGAGCACTACATGCTCAAGCTGACACTGCCGATGCTGGCGGAGCGGGCCGGTTTAAGCACGGGACATTACGGCGTTCTGTTCAAAGAGCGGACAGGCATGACGCCGAGTCGTTATCTGAAGCGTCTTCGCGTCGAGAAAGCGAAGCAATTGTTCGACCAGGGCGAGCGTTCCGCCAGTAAGGCGGCGCAAAGCGTGGGGTTCGCCGATTACTTCCACTTTAGCCGGACTTACAAGGGGCTTACCGGCCTGAGCCCTTCGGAATATATGCACAAACTGGAGGAAATCGAGTAAACAGGCATGCTTTATCCTGCATTTAGACATGTAATTGCTGAAAATGAGATGTTAGAATCAGTGATAATAATTCTCATTATCAGGAGGACAACATGCTGCAACGTATGAAACACTTTTCCGCTCTAAGTCTCATCCTTATGATCGTCCTGACGCTCGCCGCTTGCGGACAAAATAACAAGACGAATTCGGCGTCCAACCAACAAAGGCCCTCCGCGAGCCTGGCGGCTAGCGAGATCCCGTCCTCCAGTTCCTCGGCTAGCGACAATCCGGCATCCGGCCCTCTCACGATCCAGGACGCGCGCGGAGAACTCAAGTTGGAAAAGGTACCTTCGCGAATCGTCGCGATGGACTTCAGCTTCACGGACATGCTGGTCTCGCTTGGGGTACAGCCCGTCGGCATCGCCGATGACGGCAGCGCGGATCTGTTCATGGACACCGTCAAGGAGAAGCTGGGGACCTATACGTCCGTCGGTTCCCGCTATGAACCGAATATCGAATTGATCAGCTCCCTCCAACCGGACCTGATCATTGCGGATATCAACAAGCATGGCGCGGCCTTGGACCAGCTGGGGCAGATCGCACCCGTGCTTGTCCTGGACGACTTCCAGGCGGATTACGACCAGATGCTGAAAAACTTCGATATCATCGCCAAAGCGGTGGACAAGGAGCAGGAAGCCGTCGCGCGGCTGACGCAGCATAATGCGCTGGTGAAGGACACGCAGGAAAAGCTGTCGGCTTCCGGTTTGACCGTGCTCCCTGCCGTCGTGAATCCGAAGGGCTTCTTCGGACACTCGGATCACTCTTATACCGGCTCGATCGTCAAGCTGCTCGGCTTCACGGATCCCCTGGCGAACGAGACGTCCTATCCGGAGCTGACCCTGGAGCAGCTGTCGGAGCTGAACCCGCAATCGTTGTTCCTCATGCCGACGGCGGATGTGACCATCGTTAATGAGTGGGAGAAAAACCCGCTCTGGAGCAAGCTCGATGCCGTAGCCGACAACCGCGTCTTCACGGTCGAGCGCCGCAACTGGTCGCTGTCCCGCGGCCTGCTCGGTTCGGAGCAGATCATGGCGGACATCGCGGCAAATCTTGGTAAATAAACGGATGGGCTGGACGATAAATCCGGACAGGAAGCAGAACCGCGCGACGGTTCTGCTGCTTCTGTTTATCGGCGGCGTCCTGCTGCTCATCCTCTGCTTGATGATGAGCCTCAAGATCGGCCCGGCAGCCATCGGATGGCGCACGATCTTCGACGCGGTGTTCAAGCCCGGCGGCGCCTCCAAGGAAGAGCTCTATATTCGCACGCTGCGGCTGCCTCGCACGGTCGTATCCGCCCTCGTGGGCGCCCAGCTGGCGCTTGCAGGCTTATTGACCCAGCTCGCGACGAAGAACCCGTTAGCCTCTCCCCACGTGTTCGGCATTAATGCCGGCGCCTCGCTTGCCGTCGTGTCGGGGCTTCTGTTCCTGCCGGCAGCCGGACTGCTCTCTTCCGTCGGCTTGGCTTTCACGGGCGCCGTCCTGGGCGCGCTCGTCATCTGGTTCCTGGCCGGCAGCGGCCCCAAGCTGTACGTCACGCTGGCGCTCGCGGGCATATCGGTTCACTTTCTCTTTGCCTCCCTGACGGAGGGAGCGATGATTCTGGCTTCTTATTCGACGGAGAGCATGATCTCCTGGCTGGTCGGATCCGTTAATCACGCGAGCTGGCAGGATGTACGATTGCTCGCTCCCCTATTAGGCGGGGGACTGGCGCTGCTCCTCTGTCTCCTGCCTGCCTTGCGCTTGCTGGAGCTGGACGATGAAGTCGCCGTCGGATTGGGCTCGCGGCTCTATGCCATCCGGGCCCTTTCCATGCTCCTCGTGGTCCTGTTCGCCGGCTCGGCCGTCGCGATCTGCGGGCCAATCGGCTTCGTCTGCCTGATCGTTCCGCATATCGCCCGAGCCTTGCTCGGCCGCGGCAGTTCGCTGAACGTTGTCGTCCCCTTCACGGCGCTGCTCGGCAGCGTGCTGCTGCTAGCCGCAGACGTGCTTAGCCGATGGATTGCTTTTCCGTTCGAATCGCCGGTCGGCATCGTAACGGCACTGGTCGGGGCGCCGGCCTTCCTGTACCTGGCCCGCAGACAAGGAGGCAAGACACGATGAGACGAGGTCTGCTGCTTCTCGCCGCCTTGGCGCTGTTGTTCAATCTCTGCTGGCTCTCGCTGGTCTCGGGAGCCGTGCCGATCGCGCCGTCCCGGGTGATCGGCGGATTAACCGATCCGACTAGCTCGGCTTATTTTATCGTGCACCAGGTTCGTCTGCCGCGCATGCTGGTCGCCGTCTGGGCCGGCTGCGGGCTGGCGGTGGCGGGCGCTGTGCTGCAATCCCTGCTCCGCAATCCGTTGTCCAGCCCGGACGTCATCGGTATTACGCAGGGAGCCAGCTTCGCGGCGGCGGCGGCCATCTATCTGCTGCCCGGCGCGACGGCTGGCGCCCTGCCGCTGTACGCCTTCACCGGCGCGATGCTGTCCTTCTTGATTCTGATCCTGATCAGCCGTCAGCTGACCCTGTCGCCGGCATCGCTCGCGCTGTCCGGCGTCGCGATCGGAGCGGTGTTCCAGGCGGGCATCCAATATTTTATGGTTACGAATCCGACGAACATAAACATGGCGCTGCTGTGGATGACCGGAAGCTTGTGGGGAAGGGGCTGGGATCAGGTCCCTCCGCTTGTCGTCCCGATCACGATCATGTCCGTTATCGCGCTGATGAACGCCAGGAAGCTGGACATCCTGCAGCTCGGCGACGCCCTCAGCCAATCGCTTGGCATGCTGGTGCGAAGAGAACGGCTCTGGCTGCTCCTGCTGTCCGTAGCGATGGCCGGCGTATCCGTCTCGGCCGTGGGCGCGATCGGGTTCATCGGTCTGCTGGCGCCACATATGGCGCGCGTGCTGGTCGGCACCCGCAACCGATGGCGCCTGCCCATGGCGGCGGCGATCGGAGCGGATCTAATGCTGCTCGGCGATCTCTTGGGCCGAACCTTGATCGTTCCCCGCGAGATCCCGGTCGGTATCGTCACCGCGATTATCGGAGCTCCCTACTTTATCTTCCTCCTTCGACGGGAACGCCGGTTGAAGGGAATGGCGTGAGACATGTGGCGGCTTCGGCTTGTCGAACTATGACGTTACAGCGTCCGGCTCGGGCACGAGCACGTCGATATGCCGCGGCAAAATGTCGAGCTCAAGCGGCAGCAGCGGCCCCTCCTCGCCATCCACATTCGTGCCCGCGAGGCTCGGGGAGCTCACCGACACCTGCTTGGCCGTGAAGTAGATAACATCCTTGTGGTCCTGCAGATGACCCCGCAGCAGCGACAGTCCCGCCGTCAACGTACGGAAGAAGCTGAGGTCCTTGACGATGAAGCCGTGGATGAGGCCGTCGTCGACGGCGGCGTCCGGCGCGAGCCGCTCGAAGCCGCCGACCGAGTTCGTCAGCGCGGCGATGAACAGCGGCGATTCCCCTTCCCAGACCGTTCCGTCGTAGCGGATGACGAACGGATGCCCGGGGCGGCCGAGCAGATCCTTTACGCCTTCCTTGAAGTAAGCCAGCGCGCCGAAGCGGGATTTGTCCTCAGACGAGACGGCTGACAAGGTCTCGGCGAGCGGGCCGGCGGCGACGACATTGGCGAACAGCCGCCCGTTCAGCCGGCCGATGTCCACCCGGCGCGTTCTGGAAGACGCAAGCGCGGCGATGGCCAGAGGCGGATCGAGCGGAATATGCAGCGCCCGCGCAAAGTCGTTCACCGTGCCGAGCGGGACGATGCCGAGCCGCGGCCGATGCGCCTGCGCCTCGAATCCGTTGATCGTCTCGTGCAGCGTGCCGTCCCCGCCGATGGACACGACCAGCTCGCAGCCTGCCGCGCATGCCTCTGCGCAGAAACGGGTCGCGTCGCCCTCCGCCTCCGTCTCCTTCACCATCGTCTCGTAGCCCTGCGCGCGCAGCAGCCCGGCGGCGCTGTCCACGAAGGCCGGCGCCTCCTCTTTTCCCGACGAAGGATTCATTATAATGATCGCCTGCTTCATATGCTCGTTCTCCCCTCTTCGATTGACGCATGCCGTACCCTTCGTCTTTACCCGAAGAAGGCAGCCTTTTTACCGCCCCGATGTAAACGCAAACATCTGCATCGCGCCAACTTTTATATTATTTTCTTACAAAACCCAAAATCTAACAGAATTAAATTGACAAAAAACTTTAAGCGTCGGCATAATGAAAACAGAATCGATAAATAGCGGGGTTTCTCATCATTTAAGTAAATTTATTGCAATTTTCTTGATGGAGTAGGGGGATTGCTTTGACGAAAGTATCCTTGATCTCGGAATCTAAACAAAGATGCAAACAACGAGGGATCGATCCCAAGGGGATTCCCTCGTTTTCTAACTTTTTATCGGAAAGCGATTTAAATTTAAAACGGTCCGAGTACGAGGAAATATTGTCCGTCATTGATTTCTTCGTCAACAAAATGCTGGAGCTCATGAAGGGACTTCCGCTGCTGATCCTGATCTCCGACGAGAACGGCTGCATTCTGGAAATGGCCGGGGATGAAGCGATCAAGAGCGTGGTTCAGCAATCGGGCATCAAGGTTGGCCTCGTATTCAACGAGCACGAAGCGGGAACCAACAGCATTAACCTGGTTTTGGATCATCGCGAGCCCATTCAGCTTGTCGGCGACGAACACTATTATGAATTTCTGGGGTCCTCCGCCTGCTATTCCGTACCCTTCCAATATTCAGACATCTCTAATTTGCTCGGCACCATCACGATCATGACGACGATCGATCAGCATAACCCCTTTTTATTGGCGATGCTATGCACGGTCGTAGATTCGATTGAGAGAGAACTGCTGCTGAAAAAGCAAAATAGAAGATTGCATATATTGAACCAAGTGGTCATCGAGACCACGAGAAACGGCATCATTATTACGGATCGGGACGGCAACATTACCGAGTTCAACAAGTTTGCCGAGATTTTAACCGGCTCCAGAAAGCAGGATGTCATTAACAGGCCGATCCCGGATGCCAAGATCAACGACTTCATTAAAGAGGTCCTCCAGACGGGAAAAGATTACGAAGACATCGAATTCATGCTCTGCCCGCTGACGGGACAAGGCGAGCTGGTCTGCCTGTTCGATGCCTTCCCGATTCGCGACGAGAATATGCAGGTCATGGGTGCATTTGCACAATTCCGGGATATCACGGAGCGTTATCATACGCAAAAGCAAATCAATTATTTAGCCTACCATGACGACTTGACCGGTCTGCCCAATCGCAGATTTTTTACCGGGCATATCGATGAATTGCTGAGACACGGGGTGAACGAAAACAGTATCTTCGCCGTCATGTTTCTCGATCTGGACAGCTTCAAGAAGATCAACGACACGCTGGGCCATAACAACGGGGACGCGTTGTTGAAGCTGGTTGCCGGGCGGCTGACGGCTTGCTGCAACGCTCCGGGACAACTTGTATCCAGAATGGGCGGGGACGAATTCACGATCCTCCTGCAGGACATCACGGATCGTACGGAAGCCATTCAGGTTGCGGAGGAGATCATCAGCGCTTTCGAGAAGCCCTTTGCGGTGGACAGCTACGAGTTCTACATCACGGCCAGTATCGGCATTGCCTTCTATCCGCAAGACGGGACGAATGTCGAGATGCTGATGAAAAACGCAGACATCGCCCTTTACCGGATGAAGGACGACGGCAAGAACAACTATAACGTCTTCAAGCCCAATCCGAACAGCGGCGGGATCGAGCGGCTGACGCTGGAGAATTCGATCCGCAAAGCGTTGCAGCTGGGCGAGTTCGTCTTGTATTATCAGCCCCAGATCGACATTCTGACCGGGAAAATCATCGGTACCGAGGCGCTCGTACGCTGGAATCACCCGACGCTCGGCTTGCTTCCTCCGGCCAAGTTCATTCCGATCGCGGAAGAGACGGGGCTCATCGTCCCCCTCGGAGAATGGGTGCTTAGAACCGCCTGCTTACAAAATCAACTGTGGAGAGAAAAAGGATTTGCCCCTATGAGCGTGTCGGTCAATCTCTCCTCTCGCCAGTTTTCAAAGCATGACCTGGTAGAGACCATCAAGGAGATTCTGCTCGAAACCCGCATAGATCCGCAATACCTGGAGCTGGAGATCACGGAGTCGATGACGATGAACGTCGATGTCGCGATCGAGGTGCTCGGCAAGCTGAAGGAGCTGGGCATCCACCTTTGCATCGACGACTTCGGGACGGGCTATAGCAATCTTTATTATTTAAAATTATTTTCGATCGACCGGCTGAAGATCGACCGCTCCTTTGTCAGGGATATCATGACGGATTCGAATGACGCGGACATCGTAGCTACGATCATCGCGATGGCCCACAAGATGGGCATCGACGCGATCGCCGAAGGCGTAGAAACGATGGATCAGCTGGACTTCCTGCGCAGCCAGAATTGTCATGAAGTACAAGGCTTTTATTATCATCAGCCTTTGCCTGCAGAGGAAATCGAGCAATTGTTGGCCCGGTCGTCTGAAGTCAAAACCAATTTGCAAAGGTGATACGATGAAAAAGAGAGTGTATACCCTGCTGGTCGAACACTTCAAAAATTGGGGAATTACTCACGTATTCGGCATCCCTGGAAAGTCCATTTCTCCTCTTATGCTCGAGCTCGAAAGCTATGGCATCGAATATGTGCTGGGGCGTCACGAAGCCGGCAGCGGATTCGAAGCGTCCGGCTACGCGCTGGCGAAAAAAACGATGGGCATTGCGATCGGCACCTCCGGACCGGGCGGAACGAATCTGATTACGGCCGCGGGGCAGGCCAAGGAGTTCCAGCTGCCCGTATTGTTCATCACCGGACAGCCGTCGATGCAGGAGACCGGGCGCGCGTTGAGCCAGGATTCAAGCCAGTTCGGCGCAGATCTGGTCAAGATGTTCGAGCCCGTCACCTTGTTCAGCGCCCGCATCGAGCGGGGGGATCTGCTTTACCTGTACCTGAAGCATGCCTTGGAAAAAGCCTGCACGGGCGAAAAAGGTCCCGTTCATCTGTGCATTCCGTTCGACGTGCTGATGGAGGAGGTGGAGCCCTTCTACCTGCCTCTGCCCGACCATATCTCGCCTGTCGTATCGCGCGACATCGATAAGGCCGTCAAGCTGCTTAACGAGGCCAAGAAGCCGGTTCTCTTTCTGGGCAAAGGCGCCGTCATGTCGGATGCCTATCCCCAATTGCGGACGATTGCCGAGCATTGGGGAATTCCCGTCATGACCACGCCCGGGGGCAAAGGGGCTTTTCCCACCAATCATCCCTTGTACCTGGGCGGGTACGGTCTCGGCGGTTCCAAGCATGCAACCGCATATATGAAGTCCGGCATCGACCTGATGATCGTCGTCGGCAGCAAGCTTTGCGACATGTCGTTGTCCGGTTTTACGGCCGATATGGAGCCCGAGAAGGTTTTGCAATTCGAGTACGACCTGAAGTTCGCAGGCAAGACCATACAGGCGCCGACGCAAATTATCCTTGGCGATATTCACTCCAACCTGACGCAGCTCATTGTGCAGAGCGGAGCGGCGGCCAGGGAGACCGAAATGCTGGCTGGAAGGGCAGAAGCGGCGGCAGCAGCCTCCGCCATGGAATCGATGGAATCGGCGTCCGCTTCCGCGTTATCCGCGGGAACGGCGTTCAGGAGCTTGCGGGCCGCGCTTCCCAAAGATGCCGTTCTTTTCGGGGATGCAGGCAGCCACTCCTTTCACGCGGTGCAAAACTTCGAGATTATCGAGCCCGGGACGTTCTACTTCGATGAAGTGTTCATCGCGATGGGGGCAGCCATCGGCTATGCGATCGGCGCCAAGATCGCGATGCAAGACCGCCCTGTCGTCTGCGTGACCGGCGACGGCTGCATCATGATGCACGGCACCGAGATCTCGACGGCGGTGAACCACGGGATTCCGGTCATTTTCTTCGTACTGAATAATGGGCGTCTGGATATGGTCGAGAAGGGCATGTCCTACAACACGGGGCGCTCCGTCGGCGCTGTCTATGAGCGGCCGCTGGACGTCAGCTTGTTCGCCCAATCCATGGGCGCGTCGGCCTACCGCTGCGAGACCGGATCGGAAATCGAGAACGCCGTTCAATTCGCCTTGCGGTCCAGTACAACGACGGTCATCGAGGTCATGGTGGATCCGCAGGAAATTCCGCCGATTCTGACCAGACTGCTCAGCCTTGATTAAAGCTCACGGAGGATGGACATGGAAACAAATGGTTACGATAAAGGCATCGAAGTGCTGCAGCGCATGGTCAGCGAAGAGACGCTGAACGCCACGGTTAAACGAATGGAAAAATTCAGCCCGGATATGGCCAAGCTGATCGTCGAGTTTCCTTACGGCTCGCTGTATGCCCGGCCGGGCCTGGATTTAAAGCAGAGAAGCCTGCTTACCATTGCAGCTATGATTGCATCGGGCGCGGCATCGCAGCTCGACTTCCATATCAAAGGGGCGCTCAATGTAGGCCTCACGCCCAATGAGATTGTAGAGGCCGTCATGCACTGCGTCTCTTATGCGGGCTTCCCCAAGACGCTGGATGCGATGTTCGTGGTCATGAAGGTGTTTGAGGAGCAGGGGATTACATACGAAGAAGAATGACGCTTAAGGATGACGATTACGGAAGGTGCTTAAGGATGACGCTCAGGCGCCATCCTTTTTTTCTGCCCGACGGAACACGCACTCGCTTAGAACATCGGTTTAACGACCATCAGCACGGTTACGGCCAGGATTAACAGCTGAGCCGTCGTTTCCAAGGGCACCAGTTTTCGCATCGCCAGCCTGACCTCGTCGGATAATTCATGACCTTGGCCTTTGGATGCGGCTTCGATCCGTTGAATACGCGGTTCGATGAATCCCCCGATCGTGACAACGAGTACCAGCGATAACAGGATGGAGAGATTTAGCCACATTTGAGTAAACCCCGCCTTGGCATGAACCATAAGCCAAATGCCGGTGATCACGAGCAATGCGGCGCCAATCTTGGAAATCCAGGTCACCTTGGTCGTCATATCAAAAAAAAAGCGAAGCTGTGCGGCGGTTTTGGCCGATCTGCGGATGATCGGCACCAAGAAGGCCGAGCCGATTACCGCAACCGCGCTGAAAATATGCAATACAAGCAGCAAGGCGAACATGCGATCAACTCCTTTCCTCGATTAGCGAGCCGGCTTCTCTTCCCGATAGGCGAGACCCACCCTTTTTCCTTTATACGGCCCCGCAAGATCCACGTGGGTGAGCATGCAATCCGCGACATCTTCATAGGCGACATCCAGCTCCTGAAGACGGCTGAACAAGTGGCCCGCCAGCTCGTTCTCGGAGAGCGCCTGTATCGTATCAGGAAACGGCAAGGGCAAGGCATCCGTGGTGACATGCAAATGAATCGGCGAGGAATCGGGCTTGGCTTCGACCATCGTTCCCGGACACATCACGGACCAATCCAGTCCGGTCTGCCGCAGACGGTCCAGGTTCCGGTTGTGGTATTGGAAGGTCGGCGGGAAGCCCGGCAGCTCGTTGCCGGTAAGACCGGTATGCGGGATATCCAGCAGCCCGGCGCCTCCCATCATCCATACGCGTCCGGAAAAGAGCGGCTGACGCTCGCACTGGCTGACGATGTTGCCGACGATCGCAATGAATTCTTCTCCCTGACCTGCATGACCGGCGGCGATAACGGCGACGTCCTGATGCGCCAGCGCCGCAAAGACGCTGTCCGGATTCAAAATATCCTGCGCAATTACCTTTACTTGCTTAGCGGACTGCGTGCCTTGCTGCTCATACAGCTTTTCCGGATTGCGTACGAAAGCGGTCATTTCATGCCCCATTCGAACGCCTTGAGCCAGCACTCTTTTCCCCGTATTCCCCGTTGCGCCGAATACAATGATCTTCATCGTATCATTCCTTCTTTCTCCAATTGATTTTTCTCATTCTGTCTCGCTGAATTGACTCAAGCCTATCATGAGACATAAAATCTTGGTAAGAACCCACTTTTTTGTAGGGCACTTACTTCAAAGTAAGCATGGCGGAGGAGGGTTAGGATGGAAGCGAACGCTGAAACTGCGGCAGAGCGGAAATGTCCCATTGAAACGGTGATGCATTTGTTGGGCGGAAAGTGGAAGCCCTTGATCTTGTGGCATTTGTTAGAAAACACCAGACGATTCAGCGAGCTGGAGAAGCTGATTCCCGAAGTGACCCAGAAAATGCTGGCGCAGCATTTGCGGGAGCTGGAAGCCGACAGATTGGTGACGCGGACGATTTACCCCTCGGTTCCTCCAAAAGTGGAATACATGCTGAGCGAATATGGAAAAACGATGGTTCCGGTTTTGGAAACGATGTGCGCCTGGGGAGAAAACCATAATCGTTTGAACCTGGGGCCGGCTTCCCCAATCACCGCACAATCTGTGTAGAGGTTCCGGCAACGAAAAAAAATGCGGTCACCCTGAGAGACACCGTTAAGGTGCTCAAATGGCTCCGCAAAGAAAGTAAAGGTCGCAGCTATATCGTTCATAGACGTCTGCAGCTTGCTCGAATTCAGCATAAGCCGTTCTTTCGATGTACCGCGCTGCGACGCCAGTCACTGGACAGGGGCGAGCACTAACGCCTCCAGGTTTTCCTCCTGATGCCGGTCCACCCCGACGAAATAGGCCGTATAGTGGATGCCATTTTGCTCCCAGACGTAATATGTTTGAGACTTGAACTTTAACTTATTGTTGTCTGAATGAATGGGCTCCGAGTAGACATGGTCCGGATCCGTGTAAACGGAAATGCCAATGCCACTGATCTCAAGTGTGCGTAAGAACGACAGCTTGTTGACGTCCACGACCGGCGCTTTGCTCTGATAAAACGAAATATAGTCGTTTAACTCGTAGATAGAAGAATCGTAAGGAACGCGATAAGAATGCCATAAGGCGTCAGTGTCCGGTCTCAAGGGGAACCCGGTGTTCTGATCGTTGGCCTGCAGCAAGATCGAATCTGAAAGCTTGAGGCCATACGCGGAAATGTCGAACGGAAACTTCACCGGAAAGCCCAGAATGTCCTTCGCTTCTTGCAGGTCCTTCTCGTCATATAAAGGGAAGGAATTGCCCGCGCCGCTATAGTCTACATGCCGAACCTGGTCCGGCCAAACCGCCGACTGTACGATTTTCGCCAGTTCATCATGATCAAGATCCTTGCTGTAGTAATTGACCGCATACGTAATCTCATTTTCCTGCCACACAAAGCTTTTGGCCGTCTCGGGCGGCTGCTTGTACCTTGATCTTGAAGTTGTGTACATCGTGCCTGTCCGATCGCCGACAGTCAGGGCTTCTTGCCGGTAAGAAAGCGCGCGGCCCGGTTCACGGGAATAGGAAGCCCCCCATAATAAATTATGCTCCAGCATTGTGCCTTTCCCTCTGGACGCATAGACCTCGATATTCCGTTCATCCTGTCGGCCGAAGTTTTCCACGAAGGTGATGGACACATATTCGACCAAATCCGCTTGGTTCGCTTTGCTGAAGTTTTTTCCCATGTCGATATACTTTAGCCGATACCCTTCAGGCACATAGTCAGGCACCTTAAAGTCAAAACTCGCAAAAGCGAGCGCTCTGCCCAGATTATGAAACCATTTGAACGAGGGCATCAGCCTGTCGATCCGAAAGGAGGAGACCGTGTTCTCCTTTTTGGCATCCTCTGCCTTGGAGGCGTTCGACTCGGCGTTTGCGTTAGTGAGCAGGATCGCGCCCAAGAACAAAATCGACACGATCGCCATGACAGACAGCTTGGACGAACCTTGTTTGAACTTTGTAATCATGGCAATTCTCCGTTTTGTCTCGTTGGTGTTGTTGAAAAAATGAGATAAATTGGCGCGCATGGACGAGCTTCGGGAAAATAACCGCGACAGCATAAGAAGTGTCAGACCATACGACGCGGATTCCTTTTCCCCTAGCGCTTCAAGCACAACCGCATCGCAGGCCAATTCCCGATCGGCGACCATTTTGCGTCGGGCCAGCCAAACCAGAGGATTAAACCAATGCAGCCATACGGCTAACGTCCACAAGGAATTAAGCCATAGATCCTTACGCTTGTCATGCGCCAGCTCGTGCAAAAGGATATGGGTCAACTGCCTGGAGTCAGCGATGACGAGAATGTCTTCCGGCATAAAAATGCGCGGCTTTATCGTTCCATAGATGCAAGGGCTCTGTACGCAGCTTGACTCATATACAGGGATCGTTCGCTTGAGGCCCAGTTTTTCGCTGCATGCTCGAACGGCCGACAGCACCTCTTCATTGTGGATCGGGCGGGAGAACCTGACTCGTTTCCTGAATACGAGTGTCCCGATAATATGGTAAATACTGAGAAACGCTATTCCTCCAAGCCAGATGAATAAGCCTGCCCTGAGTAAATTTGACCATCGAGACGTTGCCTTTATCGATATTGATTCCCCTAGCCGAGCCGGGGACGAATCGAGTGAGACGCTATCCTCTTGTGAACCGACCTTTGTGTCCGTATTGGATGCGGGTGCGGCAGAAGCGCTCGGTTGCGGCTCGCTATCTTCTCTATCGTTCACGAATCCCAAGGGGGCGGCCATATCGCTTTGTCCGACTGTCCATTTGCCTGCAACCGTCTGAGGCATCAGATTAAACAAACTGATCGAACTCGACGGACCGACAGGGATCAGCAGCTTAATCAAGACCAGGAGCCACAGAAAATGAATGACAGCAGGCTTCAATCGCAGATGTAACAAACGCCGAATGAAGAGCAGCAGCAGGACGATTACAGCCGATCCCAACGAAGCGCTCAAGATCAGGAGGAAAATCGTTTTCAGGACGATCATGATTGCTTCTTCTCTTCCAGCAGTTGTTGAAGCGCCTTAATCTCATTTTCCGAGAGCTGTTCTTCCTCTAAAAATTTGGCAAACAACGTCCCTACCGCGCCATTATACACCCTGTTCAAAAAGGAGCGGTTCTCGGACTTTAAGTATTCATCGTAGGAAACCAACGGATAATAAAGATAATTCCTGCCTGTTTTCTCGAAGCCGATCGCATTTTTCTTGTGCAGGCGGTTCAGAAACGTTTTGACGGTTTGATCCGACCACTGCATTTGCTCCGTCAACTTAAGAATGATCTCATTGGCGGACAACGGCTCCTTCTGCCAGAGAAGCTTCATGACTTCATGCTCGGCATCGGTGATATGGGGGAGATTGTTCACGAACGTCACCTCATTGCGAATTCATTTTTTCGTTTACAACCGTAAACGCCAATTGATAGTTTACACGCGTAAACAGAAGAAGTCAACGCTTTATCCAAGATGCTGCTTCAACATCGGAGCGTCGTACTGAAGCCTCGGGACGGGAGCTTCGGGAGGGGTATTTTATTCATCACGCGGTACGGCGCGAACGCCTATCGCATTCAAAACGAAAAAAATGCGGTCACCCTGAGAGACACCACTAAGGTGCTCAAATGGCTCCGCAAAGAGGGCAAAGGCCGCGGCTATATCGTTCAGAGGCGTCTGCAGCTTGCCCGAATTCAGCGCAAACCGTTTGACATTCGGGTCATGGTCCAGCGAAAAAAAGGGCATTCATCCAATTGGAACACGACCGGTTCGTACGCAAAAGTGGCGGCGCGAGGATATCTGGTGACGAATGTGACGAGCCGCACCCTGCCGGTCACCATCCCCTACGTGACTCTCTACTGCGGTAAATGCAAAAACAATCCAGCCTGCCTTGCGCATGGAACGCCGGGGTGTTCCTGAGGAGGAACAAGTCCGGCCAGCCTTGCGTATGAGCCGCCTTGGTGTTCCTAAGTAGGATTTTATTCGGCCCGAGTCTGTCATATTAACTGTCGATACACGGACTCTCCTGCCGCTACCGTCTCCTCGACGACGACCGCTCCGCCGGGTTCGTGACGGAAGAGCGTCAGATCGGCCCGCATGCCGGGCCGGAGCGCGCCGATCGTCTCGAATCCCATCACCCGCGCAGGCCGTATCGTTACGGCCTGCACCGCCTCGGCCAGGGATAGATCCGTAAATCGAACGGCATTGGCGATTCCATCCGCCAGCGAGGAGGCGGAGCCGGCCAGAATGTTCGGATTGGCAGCCGTATGCAGCCGCCCGTTCGCCTGCAGAACGACCTGTCCGCCGATCGGGCTGCTGTAGGCGCCCGGCGCCATGCCGCCGAAGCGAACGCTGTCGCTGACGAACAGCGCCTTGTCGCGCTTGGCCCGAAGCATCGCCTTGAGCACCGGAGGCGCAAGATGGTGCCCGTCCGGGATGAACGTCGCCCATAGCCGGTCGTCGGCCAGCTGCTGCCAGATATAATTGGGATGCCGGGGCAGCATCGGCTCCGAGCCGTTGCCCAGATGCGTCGACACGCGGGCGCCCGCTTGTACGGCTTCCTCCAGTTGTTCGGCGCCGGCTCGGGTATGCCCGATGGCCACCACAACACCCGTGTCCGCGAGGCGTTGAATGAACGGTATCGCTCCCTTGCGTTCCGGCGCGATCGTGACCATTCGGATCAAGCCTTCGGCCGCCTCCTGCAGACGCTGGAATTCGTCCCAATCCGGATCGCGGATATGCGCCGCAGGATGAGCGCCGCGGCTCCCGTCCTCACCCGATAAATAGGGACCTTCCATATGAATGCCGACGATCGAACGGCTGCCGAAGCGCCTCTCTCTTACATAACCGGCAATCGTCCCGAAAGCGCGCCGCATCTGTTCGATCGGCCCCGTGATAATCGTCGGCAAGAAGGCGGAGACCCCCTTCGGGTGCAGCGCGCGAACGACGCCCTCCAGATCCCCGGGCGTCAGCGTCTCCCCGTTAAGATCGTATCCCCCGAACCCGTTCACTTGCAGATCGATCCAGCCGGCGCTGATCCAGGGCAGGTCTTCGGCACCTGCTTGCGGCTCGACCACGCTGCTGACGTCAACGATCCGCTCTTGAGAGACCGTCACTTCCACCGCCTGTCCCGTTACCGCGTCTCTACCTTTCAATGTCATGCCTGACCCCTCCTGTCAAGACGATTGCGTGATGCCCGACAGTCCTTAACAACGCTGATAGATCAAGGATGCCGATGCTTGGTCCAGATACAATTGCCAATGAGAATGCGTCTTCAGAATCGTCGAAGGAAACTGCGGATCCACGCCCTTCAGCATGGTGTTGCGAATGGCCTCCGCTTTTACCGCATGAGGAACGACTGAGAGAATATGGCGGCTTTTCATAATCTGCTTCACTGTCATCGTGATCGCCTGTTTCGGCACCTCGTCGCGCGATGCGAACCAGCCTTCTCCAACCTGCTGATCTTTGCAGGAGTCGTTCAGATCGACCGCCATATACGGTTCCTCGATGTCAAAGTCGGCAGGCGGGTCGTTAAAAGCGATATGACCGTTCTCGCCGATGCCGATCAAGGCCAGATCGATGGGGGCCCGGGCAATCTCTTCCTTAAGCGACTTCAACACCTCCGGGACCGAGCCCTCCCCGTCTACCAGATACGCGCGCTTCACCTTCACGTCCTGCAGGAACCGTTCCTTCAGATATTTGCGAAAGCTCGCAGGATGCGCTTCCGGCAAGCCGATATACTCGTCCAGATGGAACATTTCGACCCGGCTCCAGTCGACGTTCCTGGTTGTGAGATGCTTCAGAAATTCAAACTGCGACGCGCCGGTCGATAACAACAGTCGTGCCTCATTTTGCTGTGCCAATGTATCCTGCAGAATTCGCTCCGCCTCAATCGCCGCTGCCAGCCCCGATTGATCGGGCGTATCCGATATTTTCAAATTCATTCGTTACCCATTCCCTTCCATTCCGAAGTTAGCGATCCTGAAGAAGATCTAGTGCTCGAGCTCCCGCTCCGGCTCCTGATTGAATTCGTCCAGGCGGACCATTCTTTTTTCCAATCGGGAGCGTTCCGCAGCGAAGGCCATCAGATGGCTCTGAATCGAAGCGTGCGCAGAAGTCGCGCTGTAACTCTTGCCGTCCGACCGAATGACGTCCAGAAAATCCTTAACCAGCCTGCTGTCGCCTCCCCCGTGACCGATATGTCCGTCAGGCGTCGACAATTGGATCCGCTCCGTGCTGCCGCTGCCGAAGCGTCTGACTTCGATCTCGTCGGTATCCATCGTAGCGCGCAGCTCGCCTTCCGTTCCCATCAGCTTCAACGTTCGGCTGGTATTTTCCGTGAAGGCGCTCATCGTGAACACGGCCGTGATCTCATTCTCGAATTCCATGCTGACGACCTGATGATCGACGACATCGTTGTCGCACCGGAAGACGCAGCGTCCGAACGGTCCTTCCTTCATCGCGCGATAGCGCGCCTCGTAACTCGGATCGTTGCTGGCGGCTTCGGCCTTCCAGCCTCCATTTTCAATCAGATAAGTGTTCGGCGCATAATATACGCAGGTATCCTCGACCGGGCATCCGTCAATGCAGCGCTCGGGCGCTCCCGGGGGCGCATTCTCCGGCCGGAAGTAGGACAGATGTCCATAAGAAGCCACGCTCAGACATGCGCCGCCCGCCAGCCACGACATGATATCCATATCATGACAGGACTTGGCCAGGATCATCGGGCTGGAATCCTCCGATCTGCTGAAGTAGCCGCGCACGTAACTATGCGCCTGATGCCAGTATCCGACGTTCTCGTTGTGCTGGATCGACATCAGCCTGCCGATTCTGCCTTCGTCCAGCAGGCGCTTGATCTCGACGAAAAACGGCGCGTATCGAAGCACGTGACAGATCGTCAGCTTCCGATCGTACTTCTCGGCTTGCTTGCCAAGCGCCATGCATTCCTGCCAGCTGGGAGACATCGGCTTCTCCAGCAGCACGTGGTACCCGCATTCCAGCGCCTTCATGGCCGGGATATAATGATCGCGATCCCGCGTGCAGATGAAGACGGCGTCCGCCAGACGCGGCTCTGCAAAAAAGGCATCCCAATTCGCATAGCAGCGCTCGTCCGCAAGGCCGAATTGCTGCTGCGCCCGCTGTCTTCGCACTTCATCGGGATCGGCCACTGCCACGATCTGCATGCCCAGCGACTTTTGAGAAGAGAAGCCGCTGTACTTCATGCCGCGCAAGCCGGCTCCGATGAGCGCTACAGTTACGGTTTTTGACATGGCGTTTTTAACATCCCTTTCTCGTTGGACCGGCGATGTCGACATATTGCAATAAGCCTGGAAAAACGGTGCTCATCCAATCCTCGTTCGGTTCGCCCGCCGACAGGAACCAATCCGCTATTTGCGCGTATTCGGTATCCGAGTAAACTTGCCCGATCCGATCGCACAACAGCGCTGCGAGGCGGGCGGACAGCCAGGCGTTGCCCGGGGCATAAATTGACAGGCTGACGTTCCCGGCGACGCTTGCAATCCACTCCGCGCATCGAATCGTATCGTACGTCCGCAAGGCTGCAAGGCTGTCCCCCAGCCAGATCAATTCGTCCGCCAGCTTGTGCAGCATCCCGAACATCCCCCGTACCGGTCGACCGTACACCGGGGCCGGTTCGTGCGGACCGACGCCGGAAGCGTTCAGCACCACGACGCTTCTTCCGGCTGCGCATTGCTCGCGAATCCAGGGCCAATGCCGACTCAGACAAGTCGTGCCGCCCGCCCAGGCGGCCATTACGACTTCAGCCGGACGGGCATCCGCATCCCGGGCGCCGCTGAACCAGAGCGCGCTGTTCATCACGCCGCTCTGCGACCACCACATCCAATACGCCGTCGACAGACCGTCGGTATCCGCCAGGCGCATATGCCTGGTATTGAACGGGCACGGCGCACGGCCGGCATAAACCTGGTCGCGCAGCCATTGTTCTCCGTTCGGCGCAAGCGCATCCGACGGCCGCCCGCGGTTGTTCGAGCGGAACCTCTCGTAACGACTCTGCACAATATCGGACAAAGTCAACGCTTGCGGCCATTCGGACGTCAATCGGCCCTGCTTCGTACACCACAGCTTGTCGGCCGGTACCGCTGGCAACGCTTGCCCGGACGATTCTCGCGGATGTTCAAGCAGCCGTTGCGCAAAAAAAGCCGCGGCCTTCTTCGCCATGCCGTCCGTATAGCGGTGCAGCGACGGCTCGACGTAAAATTCAAAATCGGCTTTCTTGCCGAGCATCTCCCAATAACGCCGGGATCTCGTCACAGTCCGCCTTGTGCCCTCGATCGGGAAAAAGTCATATTCGGCAGCAAGCACAAGCAGCGGCTTCGGCGCGAAGGCCAGCAGCAAGTCTTCGTGATCGAACCCCGCCTCCGTCAGGCCGGGCCAGACTTGCTCCGCGTCTTGCACGCCTCCGGCGTACATATAGCTCTGCCGGTCCATGATAAACGTAGCCGGCGCCGCGGCGGCGATTCGATCGTCGCAGATCATCAGCATCGCGGTCTGGGTTCCGCCTCCCGAATTGCCGGTCACGCCAAGGCGGGCGGTATCCAGCTCCTGACGCGTCTCCAGATAATCGATCGCGCTCATTGCATCCCTGACGAAGTATCGGGCAATGCTCTCTCCGAACGGATAACACCGGATTCCGATCCGCTGATGCTCCCCCGTGCCCCATATGAGGTTGCCGGCGTCGTCCAGCGCATCCCCGACACGTTCTCCTTGTCCCGGGGGGTCGATGGCGAACACGGCAAGCCCCGCTTCCACGAAGCGTAAAATGACCCGGTGATAATAGTCGCCGTGCTTGCCTTCCAGCTCGTGGCCGGACAAGAAGAGCACGACCGGGCTAGGCGAAGCGGGTTCCGCTTGCGCAGGCAAATAGAGATTAGACGTGACGCGATAACCCGGCAACGGCTCGTAGACGATATTTTCGATGCGGTAGCCCTCTTCCCGAACCTGTCCGACGATCACGGCATTCATGTCCGCTTCCCGGTCCGGAATCCCCCCGATCGCATGAATGAACGCCGTTCTCATCGCAAGCTGTCGTTCGCGCAAGCCGCTTGCGGTCGAGATTCGGTCCCGCTCCCGGTCCCCTCGGGCAAACGCCCGGTCCGCCCGCTCGTACACGTGGCGTTTCAACTGGTCCTGCGTATCGTAAAGCGTGAATACCGTGCGTTCAAGCGCTTGCGGCAAATGCATGGGAACCTGCCTCCTTGGCTCCAGTTGTCAGCTCATCCAGTCTCCCGGACAAGGAAAGGGAAGCGAGCGGCCTTCCGCGATGGAGCGATTGGCGAGCGCCCCGATCAACAACGATTGGGCTCCCGCCAAGCTTCCGGCTTGCTGGCCGAGCGGGTCGGCCAGATTGCCTTCAAACAGCGCCTTGCGAAGCTTGGCATCCCCGCCTCCGTGGCCTTCCGCCGACACGCGGACTTCGATGTTCTCGACGGTGCCGTCGTTTCTGATTAATTTGATCCAATTGCTGTCGCCGGGCGACATGTCTGCGTTGCGGTAGACGTTCGCCAGTTCCAGACGTCCTTGGCTGCCGTTGATCGATGCCCGCCAGCCTTCGTACGGACTGTATGCGATCAAGGAATACGTGAGCAAGGCGCCGCTTTTGTATCTCACGTTCACGGACATGTTGTCGTAAATATCGATTCGATCGTCGAACACGCAGCGGTCCCGAATGTAGCCGTCCTCCTGCTCTGCCTGCAAATAATATTGCTTGAGGAACGGATCCTGCTCGGCATCCAGGTAGAATTCGCAGCTCTGCTTAAAGTCGCAGGTCAGGCAGCGATCGCCTTTATTCGCACGACGGTCTCCGTATACGCGCCGGCTCCCGAATGCATGCACTTCGGCGGGCGCGCTGTCTATCCACCAGTTCGCGATATCGAAGTGATGCGTCGACTTGTGAACGAGCAGTCCGCCGCTGTTCTTCATCTCGGAATGCCAGCGTCGGAAGTAATCGGCTCCGTGCCGGCGGTCCAGAAACCATTCCAGCTGCATATGGTAGACGTCCCCGATCGCGCCGTCCGCGATCAGTTGCTTCACCTGGGCGAAGTACGGCGAGAATCGCAAATTGAACGTGACGGTTACTTTCCTTCCGCTATCCTTCTCTGCCTGCAGGATGGCCCGGCACTTGTCCTCGTCGATCGTCATCGGCTTCTCGGAGATGACATCGCAGCCGGCCCGCAACGCTTCAATAATGTAGGTGTGGTGGGTATGGTCGGCCGTGGCAACCAACACGACGTCGGGCTTCGTCTGCGCCAGCATGTCCTGGAACGTTCGGTAAACCGGGATGTGGCCGCACGCCTTGCTTAACAGCTCCGCTCGTACCGGATTCTTGTCGTAGACGCCGGCAAGCTTGATGAGATCCGACCACTCCGATGCCATCGGCTTGGCGAACATATACAAGGATCTGGAGCCGGCTCCTGCAATCACATACGTTTTCACTTTCCAAACATCTCCTGACTGATTAACCTTTAAGACCGGTGGACGCAATCCCCTGAACGAACTGCTTCTGGGCAAGCAGATAGACCAGGACAACAGGCAATGTCGTAATCACCGCGCCCGCCATGATGACCGCCTGATTGATGGAAGACTCGTTTTTCAGATACATCAATCCCAGAGGCAGCGTATACATCTTCCGGTCTTGCAAATAGATCAGCGGCCCCAGCGTATTGTTCCAAGCGCCCATAAAGGTAAAGATTCCGAGCGCGGCCAGCGCCGGTTTGCACAACGGCAAATAAATCTTGAAAAAAATGCCCGGCGGCGAGCAGCCGTCGATCACGGCCGATTCATACAGTTCTTTGGGTAACGACTTGATATACTGATGCAACAAGAAAATGCCGAACGCCCCGGCAAAAAACGATGGCGCGATCAAAGGAACATACGTATTCAAGGCATGGAACTGCTTCCATATGAAATAGGTAGGAATCATCGTAATTTGTCCGGGGATGAGCAGCGTCCCCAGCATGAAGGCATAAACGAGACCTCTCAGCTTGAACTTGTACATGGCTAATCCGAAAGCGACGAACGCGCAAGAAAGCAGCGATCCCGCCATGTCGAAGACGACAATAAAGAAGCTGTTGAACGTATATCGGCCAAAATCGACCTTGTTCCAGACTTCGGCGTAATTATCGAACCGGAATGGATTCGGAATCAGCTGCGGAGGCATCTGGGATACGGCGCCAAGCGTCTTGAAGGAAGTGGACAGCATCCAGATGAACGGGAACATCATGACTACGGCGCCCGCGAGCACCAGAAGATACATCAACGCTTTCGTCCAAGGCGGGGTCGCTTTAGTCATAATGCACCCACCTCTTTTCGAAATACTTCTGGAACAGGGTAATCACCAGAATGATCACGAACAACAGCCAGGCAGCCGCAGATGCCGGCCCCATCTTGAAAAGCAGAAAAGCATCGCGATAGATAATCAGATTCGGCACCACGTTCCGTTCCGGAATGCCCGCGCTGATGGAGCCAAACAAGGCCAGGAATACATCAAAGGCGTGGAAGGCCGCGATCGTCGACAAGATCATGACCAGGAATACCATCGGCGTCACGATGGGGAACACAATCTTGGTCAGCTGCTTCCAGCCTGTCGCGCCGTCGATCTGGGACGACTCGAGAACTTCCTTGGGCACGTTCTGCATGCCGGCCAAGAGGATGATCATCGACTGCCCCATTCCCTTCCACACGTTGACCATGGCGATGCTGGCGACCACGACCAGCCAGTGTGGACTATCCACCCACCTGATGGACGTTAACCCTGCCGAACTAAGCAGCCAGTTAAGAACGCCGTACCGATAGTTGAACATCCAGTACCATACGACGCCGCCGGCGAGCCAGGGCGTAATGACCGGCAAAAAGTAAAACAGCCTCCACATCGCTTTGCCCCGGATTGCCTGATTCAACAAGAAGGCGACGCCGAATGCCAGCAAAGTCTGGGCGGGTACAAAGATAAGCGCAAACACGCCGACATTGCGCATGCCGATCCAGAATTCCCGCCCTTCGACGACGCGAATCCAGTTCTGCAGCCCTACCCATTCCGGCGAATTAAACAGATCCCAGCGGGCAAAGGAAATGTAGGCGGAAAAACCGACGGGAAAAGCAATAAATACGACGATATTGATTAGAAACGGTAGCGTGAAAATATAACCCCAAAACCCTTGTTTATGCATGAAGTTACCTGCCCTCCCTATGTTCAGGGGAAAGGATTAAGCGCCATCCCCCGAACACAGCGATTTCGGTTATGCGTTGTCGTCGAGCACCTTCTGAACCTCGGTTTGAATTTGCTTGGCGCCCTCTTCCACCTTGACGTTACCGGCGACCATTTCGTTGACGACTTGCTGCACCTTCAAGCGCCATTCCGACCAGGAAGCATTCTCGTCGAGCGTCACGCCGCCCTCGGCGATTCCGTCCGTAAACGCCGCCTTGTTCAATGGCTTCGTCTTCACGTCCTGCAGCAGATCCAGCGCCGTCTTGCGCACCGGGAGCGTAGAACCGCTCTTCGCCACGATGGCCTGGGACGCTTCGCTCAGGTAATACTTCAGGAATTCCCACGCCGCATCCTTGGCATCTTGCGACGCCTTCGAATAGATCAGCCAGGAATTAGTCACCATCGGCACATAACGCTTGCCGTCTACCGACTTCGGTATCTTCACGACGTTCCAGTTGGCATTCGGGAACTTATCGCTCATCGCTACCTGCTGGCTGTACTGGAAAAACATCAAGGCTGCTTTGCCGGTAGCGAACGTATCCATTTCCCCCCCGTTGGCCTTAACGAAGTCTGCGTCGGTAAAATATCCGTCCTGAATACCCGCGATGAGTTGAGACAGACCATTGATCGTTGCGGAATCGTCGAAATTCGCCTTGGTCAAGCTCTCGTCCAGCGCGGACCCGCCCGCTTGCTTGATCCATGGGAACCAGCCCGTCGTGATCGAGGAGCTGCCCACGAATCCGTAACGCTGGTCCTTGACGGTCAATTGCTTGGCATTGTCGATCAGATCCTGGTACGTCCAGTCGTCCGTCGGCAGCGCGACGCCCGCCTGCTTGAATACATCTTCGTTGTAGGCAAGCGCGATCGGGTTAATGCCGTGCGGGACACCCCATACTTGACCCTCCGGCGTCTTGGCGGCGAACAGCGCGTCGATATAATCCCCCGCATTCAGATCGCGTTCGATATACTGCGAGAGATCCTCGGCGACGCCGCGCTTGCCGTATCCCAGAATCGCGGCGTTCTCCTGCAGCCATATGTCGGGAGCCGTATTGCCCGCGATCTGGGTCGAGATCTTGGACGTGAAGTCGCCCCAAGGCGCTTCTTGAATTTCCACCTTGATGTTCGGATGCGTCTGAATGAATCCGTCTACGATCTCCTTGCTCGTGACATCGTAGCTGCCCGGCAGTCCGAGCTTTAACGTCACTTGCTTGGCCGGCTTCTGCGAAGCCTCTGCGGACGACGAGCCCGGCTGATTGGAACCGGAAGGCCCGCTGGATGCCTCTTCATTTTTCGAGGAAGAACAAGCCGACAGCAACACCAGGATCGCGAGCAACAGCAACGAGACTACATTGAACCGTCTTTTCACTTGAGCACCCTCTTTAGATTAATAAAAGTAATCGATATCTATTTTGAGAGTACCATGAAAGTGTTTACAGTTCAACTTTTATTGCGAATATTTAATAAAATCGCACTTACAAAGCCGCATTTACTGTTCTTTTAGCCATAAAATAAGTAATCGATTACTTTTTAGTCAAACGCAAAAAGATCTTGCGTTAGCCATTCAAATCCCGGACCGAGTGCCGCTCCAGCAGCTTGGGTTGAAGGGTAACGTTGAACATCGGCTTATCCTTGCCCATCGTCATATCGACCAGCATTCTGCAGGCCATCTTGCCCATTTCGTAATCGGGTTGCTTAATGGTCGTTAGCGGAGGGTGGATCATCTGCCCCACGTCAATCCCGTCGAATCCCATGACCGATACATCGGACGGCACTTGCAGCCCCCGGACCCTCAATTCATGAATGACGCCGAATGCCAGAAGGTCGTTGCAGGCGAAAATCGCGGTCGGCGGGCGATCCCCACCCATCATTCGCCGGGCGAGCTCCCTGCCCGTCTCGAATTCGAAGATCGGATTAAAGGGCTCGTCGGAGCGGTATTCTTCCACGAACGGCTCAAGGCCCGCTTCCTTCATCGCATCCATGTAGCCGCGGCAGATCCCTTTTCGGCTGGGGCGATTAAGCTTGGTCGTCACATAACCGATGCGGGTGTGGCCCTTGCCTTGCAAGTATTTGGCGGCCAGGAAACCTCCCTTGTGATGATCGAATTCGATTTGCGATATGCCTTCCTCGTCCAACTTTTGATCGATTGCAATGACATTCATGTTCATTTCGATCAATCGCTTCAGCTTCTCTTTATTGGTGGTGATGGAGGAGACAATGACCCCTTTGACCTGCATTTCCATCATGGTCTGGATATATTCGTCCTCCAGCTCCGGGTCCTGCAGAGAATTGCAGGCAAATACCGTGAATCCCTCTTGTCTGGCCACTTCCTCAACGCCAAAAACGACAGAAGAATAGAAAGGATTGATAATCGACGGAATAATGATGCCGATGGTCATCGTCGAATTTTTCTTCAATTGCTTGCCAAGCAAATTCGGCACGTAGTTGACTTCCTCGGCAATCTTGAGAATCCGGGTTCTGAGCTTCTCGCTAACCGGATAATCGCTGTTGCTGAGCACCCGGGACACCGTAGCCGACGATACATTCGCCAGTTTGGCGATGTCGTGAACCGTCACAGACTTTGACATGGGAAACCTCTTCAACCTGTTGAATTTGCCTTGGCGGCATAGCCTAAATATAGCATAGTCCCACAGTGTGAGGAAGCGGGACGGGGAAGGGTTTGGCGACCGCCACCAATGACGCCTCACCCGGAATGGCACAATCGAAGATGGCCATCGCGGCCTCCTGAGCGGTCATCCAGGCTTCAGAATCGCCTTGCGAAAATGACCATTCCTGCACGCTTTTCTCGATTAATCGCAGGCGTGACGTCTCGTCATCCGGCAGGTTGGCTCCCAGACAGGGCCGCAGTTGTTCGAGCAGCAGCTCGCCGTCAACGATTCGAATCGTGCCGGATTGGTTGCCTTCCGTCGCGGGAATTCCCTTAGAACGCAAGCAGGCTATCAGCTCGTCCTCATGCCAAGGGACGGGGAAATCCAACGACGACAACCGATCGCGTAAAACCGCTTCGACCGCCAACGCCAAGATCGCCTGCGGATCGCCCGCCTGCTCGATCGCAAGTCCCGGCCGGTCCGCGGCATCCGACACGCTAACGATCAGAAAAGCCGCCGTCCGTCCGCGATCCTCCGCCAACAGTATCCGATGGGTCTGGCATCTATTGCTGGCGAAGCCTTCGGATTTGATGAGCGCGCCCAATTCCCGCACGCTGATCTCGTATCTGACCGGGCGACGCGAGGCCAATCCGTGAATCCGGTACAGGTCGTCTTCGCGCGCCTCCCTGACAGTCCATCGCGCGCCCTCGCGGCTTCTGATCGATTCGGCCGCGGCGCGATCCAATGCGAACCGGAACAAGCGGCCATACGGAACGCAGCCGGTTCGCGCATACAGCGATTTGTCGCCTGAGATCAACAACAGCGGCGCTCCGGCTTGTCTCATGTACCGGTAGATATGCTGCAAAATGCGGCTTGCCAGCCCTTGGCCCCTGGCTTCCGGCACCGTGAAGACTGCGCCTAATGAGCAGGCATGAACCGTCGCTTCGCCGATGCGGATATTCCATGGCACGAGTCCCATGAATGCGACGAGCGAGCCGTCATCGGCAAAAGCGCCGAACGAACATGATGCCTCCGCTTCTGAAAATATGAACGGATAAGCGCGCTTCATGGAAGACTGCCCTTCTTGGCGAAACACTTCATCCGCCCTTCTGGCCGCTTCTTCCCGTTCGCTGTCCGTCAGGCTTCGAATTTCCGTCATCCGTTTCCACCTCCGTTGTGCGTTTAAAATCCCATCTAATATAACATAGATATAGAAACGGACCGCTTTATTGCCGTCTTAAATTTCCAAAATAGACTATAAATTCGTAAGAAGCTTTACTTTTTAATATACTGTGCTATTATTAAGCACTGACAGAATAAACATCATAGGAGGCAATTCCCCATGGCAAACGTACTGTTCGTCAAGGCCAACAACCGCCCTTCCGAGCAAGCGGTCAGCGTGAAGTTATACAATGCTTTTTACGAATCGTATAAGGAAAACAATCCGAACGACACGATCACCGAACTCGATCTGTTCGCTGTGGAACTCCCTTATTACGACAATGACATGATGACCGGACTGTACAAAGCGTCGCAGGGCATCGAAGCAACGGCCGAAGAGAAGCGGCTGGCTGATCTCGCGAACGGCTATTTGGATCAATTTCTGGCCGCGGACAAGATTGTCTTTGGCTTCCCGCTCTGGAACTTCACGATTCCGGCTCAGCTCCTGACATACCTGTTCTACCTGGGCCAAGCAGGTAAAACATTTAAATACACGGCACAAGGCCCCGTCGGTCTGGCCGGCGACAAGAAGGTCGTCATTCTGAACGCCCGCGGCGGCGTTTACTCCGAAGGCCCGATGGCTCAGCTCGAGATGTCGGTCAACTACGTAAAGAACACGCTTGCCTTCTGGGGCGTCACGGACGTCGAGACGGTTATCGCCGAAGGCCACAACCAGTTCCAGGACCGCTCGCAGAAAATTATCGAAGACAGCATCGCGCAGGCAACGAAGCTGGCGAGCAGCTTCTAATTTAATTACGCGAAGATGGAGAAACCAACGCAGGCCTTGGGCCGGCGTTGGTTTTTCGCATTTTGATGTTGGTTCGGCTGTGCAGGAGATCGCCGTTCACCGCCGAAATAACAGATTAACGAAAACTCCGATTGGAGGAAAAGCCATGCCGAGAAAAAAAGTGCCCCGCTAAGCCCGTGCTCCGCCGCCTCTCTTCTTCATTCCCGCATCATTTGACAAAAGAAGAAGAGAGGAATGAAAGAGATGGAACCTTTATTGGTGGATTGGAAAGAACTTCGATTCGGCGTCGAGATCGAATTCGTTGGCGGCAATCCTCAGCAAGTCGAGCTATGGCCGGGCTGGATCATGGCGCATGATGAGCGCCAGATCGACGGTGACGGAGCAGAATCGGGCAGCGAGCTTAAGCCTCCGCCGATCAAGTGGGAAGATCGCGAGCAAATTCGCGAGATGTTGATGCGGCTTCGAGCGACGGGAGCCGAAGCAAATTGGAACTGCGGACTCCATGTCCATGTCGGGTTAGAGCCTTGGGGGGAAGAATCGATTCCGCGTTTTATCGAGGCCGCTCTGCTGTATCAGGAGGTTGTAAGGAGCTTACTGGATTCGAGCGAAGCTCGCCTGCCCTTCTGTCCGCCAGTCACGCAGGAGATGCGCGATCGATTTATTTCGGAGCCCGGGAGCGCCGCGCTTTACCGCAAGGGACGTCCCCAGTCCCATCGGTGCGGCATCAATCTGGCGGCTTGGTATGATATCGGCACAGTTGAAATTCGTTATGCGAATGGTTCCCTGGACTACGATGAAGTGATCAACACCGTTGAGTTTTGTCTTCGTTTCGTAGCGGCCATCGGGGCGGGGCAGCAGCTTCCTTGCGATCCCCGCCGGATGGCAATCGCACTCGGAGCGCCTGTCGGCGGCTATCCGCCGCCCATCCCCGCCCCGCAATGGTATCGCGAGCGGATATGGCTGGAGAACGCGTTGGTGCCGATCCTGACGCCCCTTGCAAGAAGCCTTGTTCAGGACGGCGAGATTCTTTATATTTTGCCCAGGCCCGACGGCATCCTAGTCGCCATCGAAGACGCGAATGGAGATTTATCCAAGCACCTTGTGCAACTGCCTTCTGCCGGCTGGGAAGCTGTGCGTCTCCTTCAGGAATGACTTGAACCGCGAAGACCGCAAAGACCCCTATGACGAGGGGTCTTTTAACTGGGAAGGAGCGAACGATATGAACGAGCTATATCGGGAAACCTATGCGAAGCTGCCGGAACGGGAACGGCAGGCGCTGCTGGCAACGCTCGCCGAAAGGCATCCGGGCCTTGAGCTCAAGGCGTTTGCCCGCTTCGAACGGTTCGGCAGGGGCACGGATACGGCGATTTATGCGCTCGACGGGAGCGAATTCGTATTTGTGCCGGGGGATACGGTGACGTTGGGATGGGATTCGTTCGCCGACGGCTTTGATGAGACGACGCGGCAGGATGTGGACGAGACGCTGGGAGAGTTCGATATCGAGGACAGCGAAGCGTGGATCGGGCGTCTCATGTCGCCGGTCCGCACGGTAACGGTGCCGCCGATGCTGGCGGAGCGCAAGCTGCGGGAGATCGGCTGGACGAAGGCGCAGCCCGGCGATGAAGCGAACGTCGGGAGCTGGAAGGCGGAAATCGAGAAGTTCGGGAATACCTCCACGAGTAGGCTTACGATCGATAAGCGGCTGCGGCTTGAACGGTCGGAAGGCATCACGGTTTTGTCGACGTATGCGCCCGTGAGCTATGCGGAATTGCTTCAAAGCCTTCAAGCGCAAGGCTTTTCCGTGCCAACGGAAGACGAGTGGGAATACCTGTGCGGCGGAGGCTCCCGGACATTGTGGCGCTTCGGGGACAGCTTCGATTACGACATGCACCTGAAGCATTTCCAGGCTCCCGAGCGGAAAAGCGCGCCGGACGATCTGGAGCTGCCTAACGAGTTCGGTCTCCACATCGCCTACGATCCTTACAAATACGAGGTAGTGGACGGCGCTTGCTTCTTAAAAGGCGGCGATGGCGGAACTATGATCTGCGGCGGCACGGGGATGGCGATCGGCTATTTGCCGACCGCGACTTATTACCGGCAGTCGCATATGGGTGCAGCCGCGGAGGCGGACTATAAAGCCGATATCGGCGGCGATTATACCTTTTACCGCAGAATCGTGCGGATTTGAGGTTGGCTTGCAGCGATCCGGACGTTATTGCACGTTAACCGTCGCATGCATCGCTTCCGCGATCATCAAGAAATCTTCGCGCTCGATCTCGAATTGGCCGGTACGGAACGGATAACCCCAATTCCGCTTGCCGCTGGTGAAGCTGAGTCGGTCGAGCAGGTCCGCGATCCTCGCTTCCCGGCAGGGAACGTAAGCGATATTGCGGCGGAAGGGTACGAACGTGGCGGACATCGCATGCTCGTATACGCGATCGTCCGCTACCCGACCGATGGCGGTGAACGCTTGCAGCGGCTGCCCGCCTCCCATCTCGGTGCGGGGAGAATAATACACCAGCCAGTCCCCCGGCTGCATTCTGCGCAGCGGGGCTGACTTGCCGTGACACATCTGGGCAAAGCCGCCCTGAACCCCTCGCTCCACGTGCGACGCCGAGACGACGCCGATCCAATAGCGCGGTCCGGCGGTACGTTCGAAGCCGGCATCCCCATCGCTGAGGCCTGATTCGGGCACGCTTACAGCCTCACGCATACGCTTCTCTCCAAGCGTCGTCCAGCCGCTTCTTCTGCAGCAGATGGTGGCGATAATGCATCTCGATCAGTTGGAACCACTCGAGCGCATTCAAGCCGCCGAGCCGCGGGTGAACGACTGTATTTTGCATGAGCGCCGATGTCGCATTCTCTTTCGAAGCAAAAGCAGCCGCCACCGCCGGTTCGATCTCGATCATTTTGTTAACCGTATCGCGCAACCCGTCTACGATTTGTTCCTTGCTCTCCGGCTGCGGCGGCGTGTATTGCGGCGACGGGGGAACCTGAATGCGCTCCGGCGGAAAGCCCCCTGCACGGAACAATGCCTCTCCCTGCTCGCTCTTCCCCGCAGAAGCAGGAGAACCCGTCGCATCGTCATTCGGCGCGAGACACAACGCTACATTCCACAAATGCATAAACTGTGCGGAGCGGATCAAATGCATATGCATCTCGCCAAGCGACCATTCGTCTGCCGCAGGCTTCCATAGCAATTGCTCGAGGCTGAAGCCTTCCAATTCCTGAATATAACCGTTCACTGTCTCTTCGAATTTGCGCAGCGTTTCCTTTGTGTTCATTGCGGAGCCACTCCTCTTGACTGGGATGGCTCAAGCATACGACAACGCTCCTGACACAAGCTTGTCAGTACCTTTTCCGCATGTTTTCGATTTCCGCGCGCATGCGATCCCGCAGCGATTCCGGCTCCAGCACGCGCACCGCCGCGCCCCAGCCAAGCGTCCACTGAAGCAGCTCCTCGATCCGCCGTACGCGGAACGTCGCCAGCCAGCCTCCCTCTCCCGGCTCGAACGATTCCATATAGAAGTTATCCGCTCCCTGAACCAGGTCCGCGACAGCCGGGTCGACCAGCATCTTCACGATCACGTTCCGGTCGTCCGCGGGCCGCCGGTCCCGAAGGTTAAAGCCGGGAAGAACTTCAAACGATTGTTCAAGCACGACAAGCTCATTCATGCGGGACAGCCGAAAGTGGCGAACGTCTTGCCTTAGACCGCAGAAAGCGACAAGCATCCACGCCCCCTGGGAAAAAACGAGCCCGTAAGGATCGGCCGTACGCTCGCTGTGACGGTTTCCGTCCGTGTCCGGCAGGTTCTTGGAATAGCGGAAACGAATCTTGCGCTTCTGAACAATCGCCCGGCGCAGAAGCTCGAACGTCTCCTTCTCTTCCCCGCGCGTTCTCCCCGCTCTATCGTTCAGCAGCCGAATCGCCGACCGCAGCCGGGCCGTTTCCTCGCGCACGCTCTCCGGCAAGATGGCCTCGATCTTCTCCTGCGAGCTACGGGCGCTCGAGCCGTACTCCGCGTCCAGCCTTAGCTCGACGAAGTCCGCCCCAACGAGCAGCGCCATCGCTTCCTCCGCCGTGAAGCTTACCGGCGGCAGAAAGTAGCCCGCCATCAGGGAGTAACCTATGCCAGGCGCGCCTGCTACGGGAACGCCCATCTCGCTGAGCGCCTGCATGTCCCGGTATATTGTGCGGATGCTCGTCTCGAACCGGCCGGCCAAATCCTCGGCGCGCAGGATCCCTTTGCGCTGCAGCTCAATGACGATGGCCAACATTCGCTCGGTTTTGTTGATCGTCGTTCACTTCCTTTCCGTTTCACGCAACAAATAACGACTTATCCGCGGAGCTTTTGAACAGACTGCTGTTTCAACGAGCCGTGCATGGATAAGTTACTCCTATCAGACTTATCATCTACGATCTCGCCTTCCGAGGGAAGTGATTCATTGATCGCCAAGCGGGACAACGGCTCTTTCTACGTTGAAAATCAGGTTATCAAACATTTTGTTCTGAGCCTTGTGTCCTCAATCATCTGCAGTACCGTTCTCACTTTAGCGGAAGAGGACCGCGACATTCTTGCTCTTATCGTATATTGCATCTATACTTTTCCTTCCATTTTGATCATGGGCGGACTTTTTTCTTTCGTTATTGAAAGGGTCGTTTTACATTTAAGCCTTAAAAACCGATTAATGAAGTATTTATTCAAGGTGATTTTGTACCTGATTGCCGGCTTTCTTTTTATAACCCTGTATTTTCTTATTGTTTTGAGAACCTTGCCCTATTTTAACCCGTGGAGCGCTTTTATTTCATTTTATCAATATGGTTTTTGGGGAGCCCTGTTATATCTACACCTACATCTTCTTTATGAATTTATTGTGTTTGATAGAAAACGCCCTGAAGCCAGGTGCAGGGAACTCCATAAGGGGACCAGGTGAAAAAATGCGAGATGCCGACTGGACGCGCTTAAAGGTGGAAGGTGTCGCCAGGATAGAAAAATTAGTTGCTGAGTATGTAATTACGCAACTGGATGTACCTACAGGAAGATTCCGAGTACGAATCTACGAATCCGCAAATCATTGGTTTATGGGAATAACGAATTTACGAATTAAAAATACCACGGATGGTTGCCCGGAAGCCGGGGTGGGCAATGGGCAATCCATAACAGAGGCATTAGAAGACACCCTTCGTAACTTTATGCAGCTCTTGTTAGAGGACCGTGTAATAACGGATGACGATTTTGTTTTCGTAGACTACAATGAATTTTAAAATTTTCGCATAAAATACTTCGATCCGATCTCTATCGAAGGTCAGATAGGAACGCCTTAAAAGGGAATTTATTTATTCTTGTTAGCCAGCTTCGGCGGCGCGTCGTTCTTCGACGCTTTTTCTAGACCGACAGACGCAAATGGCGGCCCAGTGGCCGCCAAAAGTTTAAACAACTCGGTCGCGTTTAATACTCGCCTTTAATGACGAAGAACGTACCTCGGATGGTGCCCGCCAGCTTGGATTTCTGCCTTGCGAATTTGAACTTCTTCTCTTCCAGCTCCTTAGGCACTTCCATGTCCTCGGACAGCTTGAAGCCGACGGCCCGCTTCTTGGGGTCATCCAGCGTATACAGGACGTTGACCCCCAGACCGTCCTCATAGAAGACGAAGGCCCAATCGATATTTTCGACTTGAAAACGCGACGTTTCCAGCGGTCGGGCCGCAAAAGCGATACCCCGTTCTTCTCGCAAAACGCGTTCTACGTAATCCAGCGTATCACGGCTTTCATCGGCTGGCACAACGGTGAATTCATGCTTGTACTTGTTCATGAAATATCGGGCTTCGTTCGCGCGCAGACCCGCCAGCGCTTCCGCTACCGGCGAAGATTCCAGACCCGCGGTAGACACGTTTTTAAAGTCAACGATCGTGGACATCCCATATTCCCTCCTATCGTTCCCGTTTACTTTTCTACGACCGGGACCCACATTTCGCCATAGACGAGGCCGTCCCGCTGTCCCATCTCGACCGTTGCATTGGGCCCGCCGACATAGGCGTATTTATCGGCTGCCGGCAGGGCTTGACCGAAGGCAATGCCGGTCAGCATGCTGCCGAGCTCGTCGGCCGACTTCCCTTCGCCTCTGACGACGAGGTATTGTCCCTTGGGGAATTGGATCACTCTGTGCTCTTCCGGTACCGATGCGTCCGTCATGACGCCGGCGTAGTACATCATCTTGTGATTGACCGCTTCGTTGACGGCAAAGATATAGTCGTTCGCGGCGACCGCCTTTAACGTGTCGAGCCTTCCGTCCTGCTCCACGGACCGCCAGAAGTTTTCTTTCTCCTTATTGATACCGGCATAGTCCGTGTAGTCGCTCTTCAGCTCCGTTCCGATCCCGAGCACGATAAAGCTGTCTTTTTCCTCAAACGCATACGTTGCCATGATTCCAGCTCCTTTTAAATGGTTGAATGGATGGGGCGAATCGCTTGATAGGTCTATCATAACCATAAACGGTGTCAAAATCTGCTACGTTTAGCGCGCGGATTTTAAAGTTTGCGGCTATTCGGACGCAGCGCCCAGGAAGCGACGGCGAGCGCGGCATAGAAAAGCGGGAGAATCACGTTAAACCCGCCATCGCCGTAATCGTGGGCCAGCACATGAGACAAAGACGCGCCCGTCATGAGGAAAAAGATGCCGCTGTACGCCCACTCCTTCAGCCGGGGAAAGCCCGGGATGAGAATCGCGACGATGCCAAGCAATTTCCACGTTCCGAGAATGCTCGTGATGTATAACGGGAATCCGATAGCGGTGACCAAATCGACATTGCCGCCATACCGCATCAACTGCCCGATCCCGCTTAAGGCGATAGAGAAGGCGAGAATCACGGTGACGATCCAATAAGCGGCCGTCCTTCCCATCGGGCGAGCCCCAACCTCTACGATCTTTTCATTTCCGGTCATCGTGTTCATTTCCATTCCTCCTGGATTTCGTTATTTGTTTTTTCTCTTGATGAGCTTATAATAACGATTAATCATGTCAAAATATGATACTGTTTAGAGCGAGGGCCCGATGAAAAAAGTAGAACGGATTAATGTCATCATGCGTTACATCAACAACCGTGCCCACTTTACCATCTCGGAGATCATGCGGGAGTTCAACATCTCCCGTTCGACGGCAATCCGGGATATCAGGGAGATCGAAGCGATGGGCATGCCGCTGGTCGCCGAAGTCGGGAGGGACGGCGGCTACTTCGTGATGAACAACTCCGTCCTGCCCACGGTCCGCTTTACCGACAACGAGATCAAAGCGCTATTTATCGCCTTCATGGCCACGCGCAATCTGCAGCTCCCTTATCTCAAGAGCCGCCACTCCTTGGCAGAAAAGCTGCTCGGCCTCATTTCACAGAACCAGCAAGACGATCTTGTCTTGTTAAATCAAATTCTGCTCTTCGAGGGCACCAACCCCCACAATCCCGACCTGCTAGATCTGTCGGACTTGCCCCATCCGATGTTAGAACAGCTCATCCAGATCCTTCTTGCGGACCGCTATTTGACGATCTCCGTGGAAGAAGGAAGGGAAGTAAAGTCATACAACATCTATCTCATGCGTCTATATCGAGAGAAAAGCGCTTGGCAAATCGAAGGCTTCGACCTCGCGGAGGAGAAGCGGCGGATTATTCCAGTCGACTATATCGAGGAGGTCAAACCCTACCCCGAGAAAAAAAGAATAAGCGGGAAGAAGATCGCAGAACAGCTGAGCAAGCAAGAGGAAGCCATCAACCTCATCGTCGAACTGGGTCCCAAGGCGATTGCCCAGTTCAAAAAGTATCATCCTTTAAAAATGACCATTTCATATACGAATCCTTATCAAACGACGGCCATCCTAAAGACGTTCCTCCATGTTCATCAACCGGAAGAATTGGCCGAAGTAACAAATTGGCTGCTTTTCTTGGGTTCCGATATCAAGGTCAGGGAAATACCGAAGGCGGTTTTGGAGGGAATGCAGGACCGCATGGGAGTGTTGGGAAATGGAAACACAAGGCCGCTTTGAGTTCGATCTCAAAGCGGCCTTGTTTGGTTGTTAGTCTTCCTCGTCTTCATAGGCAATGGGCAGTACCGGCAGCGGATAGAGTCCGTCCGCCACCTTCTGTTCTTGCTTGGAGCGCCGATGCAAGGAGCGATTCTTCATAAGCAGCCATACCTGACTAGCGATGCAAATCGAAGAATACATCCCGACCAGCAGTCCGATCGACATCGCGAGCGAGAACATTCTAATCGACTCGCTGCCCCAGAATAACAGCGCAACGGAAGCGAAGAGAACGGCAATAACGGTATTAATCGATCGGCCAAGCGTTTGATTCACACTCCGATTTACAATTTCAACGAGATCTTCGAAGGTCCGGGCTCTCGCAAACCGCATATTTTCCCTTATCCGGTCAAAGATAACTACCGTATCGTTGATCGAATAGCCGATGATCGTAAGCATAGCGGCGACGAAAGGCAAATTGACTTCCAGCTTGAATACAGAGAACACGCTCACGACAAAAAATGCATCGTGGAGCAAGGCAATGATCGCGGCCAACGCAAATCGCCATTCGAATCTTATGCATACGTACAGCAAAATGCCGAGGCTGGCAAGACCGACGGCATAAAGCGCTTGAAGCGCTAATTCGCGCGCGATACCCGGATCTACCGTATTTTCCTCTTTGCTTATGTCGTTGCCGTACGCCGCGGCGAATGCGGCGACGATCTGGGCAGAGTCTTTGCCCGATGGGTCCAACACACGGTCGAAACGCATGGACACGCGATTCTGCCCATTTCCGCCGACGGATAAGACCGAAGGCTCGAAGCCTGCCTGTCTAACGATCTCGTTCGCGGCGGATGCGTCGACAGAGCGGCTAAGCGTGACGTCTAGAGACGTGCCCGCCTTGAAGTCCACGCCATAATTCAGATTAAAAAGCAGAAGGCTGGCGATGCCGGCCAAGGTGGCGATGAGAGATATGGAAAAGAATGTGTTGCGTCGGCTTACAAAGTCGACTCTTCTGCGGGTGGCCGGCATAACCGCGGCCTCCGCTTGAAAAATGATGTGCTCGGGTTTGACGCCATAAAACCTGGTGTCGTCAACCAAACCTGTACGCAGCAGCATACGAAGAAGCCATTGAGAAAAATAGATATTCGTAAATATACTCAAAATGATGCTCATAATTAAAGTAATCGCAAAGCCCTTGATCGCGCCCGAACCCAGAGAAAACAGAACGAAGCCCGCAATGAGCGTCGTCACATTGGCATCCATAATCGTTTTAAAAGACCTTTTGGAGCCGGCTTTAAATGCAGACAAGGGCGTCTTGCCCGTCCTCAACTCTTCGCGGAACCGTTCATAATTAATAATGTTGGCGTCCACGGCCATGCCGATTCCCAAGACAAATGCTGCGATACCGGGCAATGTTAGCGTTGCTTGCATCAAGTTCATAAAGAGCAGAAGCAGCCAGGAATAAGTGATCAATGTAATGCTGGCCACGATGCCGGGAAGCCGATATAACGCCAGCATGAACAGCAATATAAGAATCGAGCCTGCCGCCCCTGCAGTCAATGTCTGTTCCAGCGACTGTTGACCTAATGAAGCTCCGACGGACTGGCTGAACTTTTCAGTCAACTTAAGCGGCAGGGCGCCCATGTTGATCGTATCGACGATATTTTTTGCGTCTTCGTAAGTAAATTGACCCGTAATCCGGCATATCCCGTTGGTCAAAACCGCTTGAATGACGGGAGCAGTCAGCACCCGCTCATCCAGATTTATGCTGATGGTCTGCCCAAGGAGCCGCGTAGACAGCGATTCCAGCTTTTCTTTATTCTTAACGGTGACTTGTATATTAGGATTCCGCATCTCGTCGTAAACAACCTGGGCAGCACCCTCGACAAAATCGGTTCCCGTCAATTCGACTTGGTTGTCCGGTCCGCGGACGGTCAATTCCGCCGGCTTCTTCAGCATTTCTCTGACTTGTTCCTCGTCGGTGACGCCGGCAATTCTAACGCGAATTCTATCCGTACCTTCCGTCCAAATTTCGGGCTCCGCCGTGCCCAGCGCATTGATTCGCTTTTCCAGGCTTTTGGCCGTCTGTCGGAGGGTGTCGACCGGAATCTCGCCTTCTCCCTGCACGGGCGAAGCCTCGTATAAAATCTCGAAGCCGCCTTTCAAGTCGAGTCCCAGGCGGACCTGATTGACAATGCCCGGCGAAGTGAAGACGACAACCCCGAGCGTCAAGGCGACGGTCAGCGCCAGTCCCGCCAATCTTTTTAGCAGCAACACGTGTTAGCTCCTCTCGCAGCCATCGGTTCCGTTTAATTTAGTACCAATATAGCACATCCCCCACTTTAAAAAGCAATCCCGCCCTCTGTTCAGCGAATGTTCAGTGTAGGTTGCTAGGATGATAGTACGTACAAAATTCGTCAGGATTCTTCAAATTTGGTTTAGGTCAGAAGGCTTATTTTGATCGAAGGAGAGAGAAATGGTGAGAGACAAGCGTAGAGCCGTCATGACAGGGCTCAGCATGGTTATGATTCTGTCGAATGCGGGGCAAGCCGCGGCTGCAGCGAAGGACTTTTTTAAAGATTTGCAGCATGTGCCATGGGCGGAACGGCAAATCAATAAAATGAGCATGCTGGAAGTTGTCGAAGGCAGAGGGAGCCAGGTATTTGATCCCGCCGATAAGGTAACCAAGCAAGAAGCGCTCATCATGGTCATTCGGCTGATGGGCGCCGAGAGCCGCCTCGAGACAGGCGTTACCGGCTACCCCGTCGATGCTTGGGCCCAGGCTTATGTTAAATTGGCCTTGCAGCTTGGTTTGGTGGACGAGTCCGAAATAGCTGGAGGCTCCGTTGCAACTTGGGGACGTGCGTCCGTCCAGCGCGTATGGGCGACCCAATTGATGGTCAAGGCCGTCCAGCATGGCAATGACGATCTGGCGCTGTACAGCTCGTTATCCAAGTTTAACGACTGGTACAAGGTATCCCAGGAGATGCTGGCGTACATCAACCTTGCAAGCGAGCTGAAGATCGTCGACGGCTTTCCGGACGGCTCCTTCAAACCGCTCGATCTCGTAACTCGCGGACAAATGGCCAAGATTCTTACCGCTACGCTTCCGTATCTTGCCGGCAGCGAAGACGGCGCCAAAGCCGGGCTCGTAAAATATGGGGTCATATCCGCCATCAAAGGCAATGTCGTGGAAGTCAACATCGATGGCGCCATACAAAGCTTCCAGCTTGACGATAATACGTTTATTTACGGCAAGGACGGCAAGAAAGCAGCCGGCGCAACCGCCCTTAAAGTCGGCCAGCCGATCTCCCTGGTGGCGGACGGCAACAAGATCGGCCTTATCGAAGTGACCGACAAAGCGCTTAGCACTGCGGCTTTTGCATCGCAGCTGAAGGTGCTGGCGGAAAAAGCCGAAGCGAGCAAAGGGCCGAAGGGCGATCCGGGCGTCACAGGAGCAACCGGCGCCGCGGGCATTACCGGCACTACCGGTCTGCAGGGCCCGCCGGGAAGCCCCGGCGAAAATGGCGTTACCGGCGCTACTGGCATCACAGGCGCTACGGGCACGCCAGGCGTTACGGGCGCTACTGGCGTCACCGGCACCACGGGCGATCCGGGCGTTACCGGCGCTACGGGCGTCACCGGCGTCACGGGCAGTCCGGGTGTCACTGGCGCTACTGGCGTGACCGGTGTCACGGGCAATCCGGGTGTCACTGGCGCTACGGGCGTCACTGGCGTAACCGGCAGCCCGGGAGTTACCGGGGCCACGGGCGTTACAGGCGCTACGGGCGATCCGGGCGTTACCGGCGCGACAGGCGTCACCGGCGTCACGGGTAATCCGGGCATTACCGGCACTACAGGCGTCACTGGCGTAACCGGCAGCCCAGGAGTTACGGGGGCCACGGGCGCTACGGGCGATCCGGGCGTCACCGGCGTCACCGGCAGCCCTGGAGTCACGGGAGCCACGGGCGTTACCGGTGCTACGGGCGATCCGGGCGTCACCGGCGCTACGGGCGTAACCGGCGTCACCGGCAGCCCTGGAGTCACGGGAGCCACGGGTGTTACCGGTGCTACGGGCGATCCGGGCGTCACCGGCGCTACTGGTGTTACGGGTGCTACGGGCAATCCGGGTGTGACCGGCGCTACGGGCGTAACCGGCGTCACCGGCAGCCCTGGAGTTACGGGAGCCACGGGCGTTACCGGTGCTACTGGCATGACCGGCGCTACTGGCATGACCGGCGTTACCGGCGCTACCGGCGCTACCGGCGTTACCGGCGCTACCGGCGCTACCGGCGTCACCGGTGTTACAGGACCTTCAGGCGTTTAAGATTGCCTATTAACGGAAATTTGCCATTACAAACTCGTCCACGCTACGGATTCATCCTGCGCGTGGACGCTTTATTTTAAAGAAGCAAAGACACCCTGGACAAAATTATTTTTGATCTGGGATACTAGCAGAATAGAGACTCTCTGTAACGGAGGTTCGTCATGAGATCCGTAAGTATTGTTTTGCTCGCACAGCACGAAAATCTGGTTGAGGCGTGCTTGGCTGCGTTGCACAATCGGACGATGCGGCCTTATGAACTCATCGTCGTCCTTGCGTCCGGCGCAACCGCAATTGCCAAAAAAGTCGGGACCCTGAAGGATGTAAATACGCTGGTGGTACTCGCCCCCAAAGATTTTAGCGTAGCGGCCGGCTATAATCTCGGCGCAGCACAAGCCCGGGGAGAAGTGGTTGTCTTCATGCGGGATACGGTTGCGGTCGGCAAAGATTGGCTGGAGCCATTGGTCGATTGTCTTGAAGCGCATCCGGAAGCCGCAGCCGTCGGACCTATGAGCCATGGCGTAAGCGGTGCCCAACATGCCGTGGGGGACGTCGAAGAACTGCTCAAGCTGGATCGTATAAGCCGGGAAGCGAACAGAAAGGAGCGGCGCGCCTCCAGGCTGATCGGTCTGACAATCGCTTTTCGCAGTGCCGCGCTGGCGCAATTGGGCGGATTCGACGAACGATTCGAAGGCGAGAGTTACGAAGACGACGATCTATGCTATAGAGCGCTGCTTGCGGGCTATTCCCTGTATATTGCCTGCGGAAGCTTTGTCGCTTACAACTCGCCTTACCTGACGATACCCGAATCGGATGCTTTCAGCGTTAACATGATCAGGAACAAGCGGGTGGCCCTGGATAAATGGGGAAGCGACTTGACCGAGCTGTTGATAAACTGGAAATTGCCCGCGACGGTCAGTCTGTGCATGATCGTTAAAAATGAGGAAGGAACGCTGGATCGCTGCTTGTCCAGCGTCGCGAATCTTGTTCAGGAGATTGTCATCGTCGATACGGGTTCGACGGATGCCACGAAGTTAATTGCAGCTCGCTTCGGGGCGCGCATCTTCGATTTTGAATGGGTGGACGACTTCGCCCAAGCAAGAAACTATGCCTTTGACCAAGCGACGCAAGACTATATTCTATGGTTGGACGCAGATGACGTCCTCCTGCCTAAAGATCAGACGGCATTCGCAGCATTGACGGCTGCCATGCCCACCCAAGCCGATGCGATATCCATGCACTACCATCTCGGAAAGGATGAGTACGGGAACGTGACAAGCAGCCTTCGCCGGCATCGTCTCGTTCGTCGCAGCATGAACTTCAAGTGGATCGGGATCGTTCATGAGTATTTGCAGGTACACGGCCATATCGTTCATAGCGAGATTGCCGTCACGCATGACAGAGTGCATGGCCATTCGGACCGCAATCTTCATATTTATGAGCGCAAGCAACGTTCAGGCGAACCTTTTAACCCAAGAGATACCTACTACTATGCCAACGAACTGTACGATCACGGCTTGTGGGAACGTGCTGCCGAGCAATATGAGAAGCTGTTGGCCGAATCGGAAGTCTGGGTGGAGGACAGGATCGGCGCTTGCGGACGCGCGGCTGAAAGCTACCACGCGCTGGGTCTGACGCAGCAGGCCAAGATCAAGGCGCTTCAGTCCTTCGCGTATGCGTTGCCCCGCGCCGAAAACTGTTGCCGGCTTGGGTCGTTTTATTTATCCGAGGAAAATTACAAGGAAGCGGCCTGGTGGTACCGGTTGGCCACCGAAGTCGAGATGCCTTCGGATTCCTCCGCGCTGCTCCAGCACTCGTGCTGGACCTGGCTGCCGCGTCTGCAACTATGCGTCTGCTACGATCGCATGGGAGAATATGCGCTGGCCTATGAAGAAAACGAACAAGCGGCTGCCTATATTCCTCGCGACTCCCGGATCCTGGCGAATCGCACCTATTTGCAAAGCCGTCTCGGTCCAGGAACAAATACTGGAGGGACACCATGAACGCGACCGCTCCGCAAGCGCGAATAACGCTCTCTATGATCGTCAAGAACGAATGCGGCAGATACCTGGAGCAAGCGCTGAAGAAACACAGGGAATATATCAGCAACGCCGTTATCATCGACGATGGCAGCACCGATCGTACGGCGGAGACATGCTTGAAGCTTCTGGAAGGCATTCCGGTCAAGCTGGTACGCAATCCCGTGTCGCGCTTCCAGAACGAGATCGAACTGCGGCTCCAGCAATGGGAGGAGACGATTGGCGAGAATCCGCAATGGATATTGAATCTGGACGCAGACGAATGGTTTGAAGATCGGTTTGCCTCCGACATTCATCGACTGCTTGCGGGGGAGCAGGCGGATAGCCTCTGTTTCCGGTTATATGACTTCTGGAACAAGGAGGCCTATCGGGACGACGAATACTGGCAAGCCCACCATTACTACCGCCCGTTTCTGCTTCGATATCGACCGGATTTCGACTACCGCTGGCGCGCTACGGCCCAGCATTGCGGACGATTTCCGGAAAATATATTGGCGCTACCGTCGGCGAAGTCCGAACTCCGGCTGAAGCATATGGGCTGGTCTTCGTCCGTAGACCGGGAAAACAAGTTCATTCGCTATATGCTGCTCGACCCGAATGGGGAACACGGCTGGAGAGAACAATACCTGTCGATTATGGATGAGCACCCCGCTCTTGTCGCTTGGTCGGATTAACGAGAAGAACCTCCTTTCCGTATGGCGGATCGGAGGTTCTTGTGCGCTCAGGACGCCGGACGCTTGGCTAGCAGCAACCGGATACATTTAATCTCGGGCCCCCACATCGTGGTCGAGATCGCATTGTCCGGTTCGTCAAAGTCATGCATGCCTGCAAAACGCCAACCAACGGCATCCATCTGCGCTGCAAACATCTTCATATCGACGTTTGGATAATCAACGGTAAGCACGAGCAAGCCGTCGTTCTTGAGTACCCGGCGGAACTCTTCCAGCGCGCCTCGCAATGTCCGCTCGTCGACATGCTCGAGCACGGAGATACAGAAGACTTTATCGAAGAACTGATCTTCATACGGCAAGCGCGTCATATCGCACTGCGTAAACTGTATTCGGTTGAAAAGATCAAGATCGAATTCGGACTTTGCCCGCGGACTGACCGAATCTGCGATATCGTCCAAAATAGCGGATCGCGAGAGAATCCGAGGATCGAGATCGAATGCGTAAGTTGCAGCCGTGCGGGATGCGGCAAAAAATTTAAATGGATGACAGACGCCGCTGGCTGCATCGAGAACCGTGTCCTCCGCGGTTAAAAACCTGGAGGCCCAGGCATATTCATAACGCCGGCTCCACCATGCTTCAGGCAGCTCATAAGTAAAATGAAGCATGAACGCGTCGTCCTCTCGTATAAATCGGGACATGGCGTCCTCATCCGATAGCCCACTTTTCGCGATACGCGCTTCCGCCTCTTGAGGTTCCGGCGTTGAGGCCTCCATGACCCTTTCCAGAAATTCTTTATTTGAAAGCATCCCGGGATGGCGGGGGTCAAAACGCAAGCCTTCATTATTATAATAGTAGGCCAGATTGCGGTCTCCGAGATATTCATAGCACAAGCACAGCTGGATATAAGGCTTCCAGGTCCAGGCTGCCGGATCCGGAGAGTCCGCCTCGGAGAACGGCCTATAAGCCTTCGTCGCCTGCTTGTACCAAATGGCGGCTTCTCTCCAGTCTTCCCGATCCATGCATTTGGCGCCCAACCTGCAGTACAGCTCCGCCCGCTTATGGTTCAGCAGTTCCCTGAGCAGAATTGCCCTGCCTTCGTCGCCGTTTCCTCTTCGCGAATGAAAATCGTCAAGAAAAAGGCTGGCATGCGCCCGATGTACGGGCACCGTATCCGCATCTCCCAACGCCAGATATTGCTGCATGCGGTACGCTGCCGCGATCTCATAACCGAAGCTTGCCAAACGAAGCGCATCGTCATAGGGAGAAGTCGGGCTGCCTGCAGCTTCTGTCACTTCACCCGCAAGACATTGCTCTACGAAAGCCGGCATCCCTTCCAGATCCGTGCCGCGATACAAGTGATAGGCCGGATGCGTCGTCTCGACGTACAGTTTCAAGCCAAGCGCCGATGCGCGAACGCAAAAATGCCGATCCTCGCCCCAGTAGCCTAGATTCGAAATTTCGGCAAAGGATACGCCTGCTTCGATCGCTTCTCTGGATATCAGCGTGCAAGCGCCCAAGCCGCCTACTTCATAAACGCCAGGCATTCGGAGCCGTCCGTAAAACAACTCGGTTTCCAACGCCTTTTGCGCTTCTGTTGGCGTCTGGCGGCGTTCAAGCGGATATTGCTCATATTCGCCATGAAGCCAAACCTGGGGCATGGGGCGCGTCCCCGGCTGCCAACTGGTCCAAAAAACATTGGAGACGATTTCCTTGTTCGCCAGGACAAGTCTCTGAAGCGTCTTGGGATGGAGTATAAGGTCGGAGTCGATTAAAAATACGCCGTCGAATCCCTCGTTCCTGGCAACGGAAAGGATCGAATCCTTATAGGCGGCCACTTTCCAAATAAGCGCTTCCTTCCAGATATGCGTGTATTCGTTGCGGTAATTATCCGGCTGATGGTCTCCATCGGCCTCCCCGCCTTTGACAAGACGGACCGAAGCGTATCGGCCAGCGAATCGCTCCAGCAGCGCCGAGGAATCCGGTTGTTCGTTGTCGTCGATAAAATAATAGCTAAGATCGATGCCGCTTAGGTCCATTCGCTCAAGCGATGCAAGGAATGCTTCGAGAACGGGGGCTTGCTGTCTAACGGGACTGCCTAATAATAGTCTGGTGACGGTCATAGTGGGACCTCTATTCTTCGCTTCCGCCAAAGTTATTTTCAGATTAACATAAAATATCCGACGAAAAAAATCGTTTGATCCGACAGGCCGGACAAGAAACGGGACGAGGCAGGTAATATCCCGTTCGTCCCGTTATGTCGGCTGCCCCTTATTTGCCCCACTGCTCCAGACCTGTTTCGTACAAGACATAGCTGTGCGTAACCGAAGCTTCCATAATATCCGAATACGCCCAGTTCGTGTCGGGTAGATCGTTCCATACCGAAGGCACGCCTACCGTCTGGCCGGGGCTTCGTCCCAGCAGCTGGTTGAACACCTTCACCGCTTCGGCCCTGGTGACGGCCTGGTCGGGACGGAAGGTGCCGTCTTCGTAGCCTTGCATGATTCCTTGAGCCTGGACGGCCGCGATCGCTTCGTTCGCCCAGTGCGTGCCGGTATCGCTGAACGAGGACGCCCCGCTCGCAGGCGCCTTCCAGCCGTACAGATTGGACAGCGCCTGCGCCAGCTCGGCTCGCGTCACTTGGCCTTCTGGCTTGAATAAGCCGCCAGCGTAGCCCTTCATCCAGCCCTGTGCGGCTGCGGTACGGATGCCGGCGGCCGCCCAATGCTTGGCGGACACGTCCTTGAAGGCGACTGCCTTATTGCCTGTTTCCTTTTGCGTCATCGTCCGGGTCAGGACAGCAGCCAGCTCCGCCCGGCTCACGCCCTTGGCCGACTTGAAGCTGCCGTCCGGATAGCCCTTCATATATGCCTCGTGCGTGCCGGAGCCGCTGGCCTTCGGCATCATCTTGAAGCTGTATTCGACGATGGCCTGGCCGACGTGGATATTGCCGTCCTTTAAGTAGCTGTCCTCGCCATGCTGCTCGCTGCGCGTATCCAGGCGGCTGTCGAACGTCACGTAGCCGTCCCTTTCGCCCAGAATGTAGTAGTCGCCGTCCGGATAAACCATCCACCCGTACTTGCCGCCGTCCGTGCTGATCTGCGGATCGCGATTCTGATTTGGCGCGAAATCCGGCAGTTCAGGCAATTCGACCAGCGCGCCGGGCTTGCGGCCCTTCGACTTGTTCAGCGCAGTGTCGCTCCAGTGAAGCGTCGTCTTGACGCCATCCAATGTCTTGCCTGTCAAAGCATCGGTAACGATGCCGTACGGATCGATAAGCTCGGAAGAGATCGTTGCGTTGCCCGCGGCGTCGATGGTCAGCTTCGCAATCTTGCCCGCGAGCTTGTCGCCGTCGGGCGCGACAACGTTAAGCACGAGCTTGTAAGTGCCTGCGGCAAGCGATGGCAGCTGAATCGGCTGCCCGCTCTTGATCGTCACTGGTGCATAGCCAAGGCTTTGGCCGTCTGCGGACAGCAGTTGCCCAGTGAGCGCGAGTCTAGACCCGACGAGCTTCGTAAGCGGATCGCTCAGTAACGCACCCTTGTCGTCCACGACGTTAAGTGTGACGGACTTGACGGAAGGGGACACGGTCGTCGGCGCGCTGCCGACCGCGATCGTATAAGCGAAGCTGGCAACCGCGCTTCTGGTCATTCCGTCTTTCCATGCGATAGCCCGGATGGTCTTGGCGGCATCGATCACGATCGGCCCCTCATAAACCGGACTGTCGGCCGTCGGCTCGGCGCCGTCCGTCGTGTAGCGGATCACGGCGCCGTCGGTCTGCGAAGCGAGCGCAACGGCGGTGCCCGAGGCTACCGCACCCGCAGCCGGCGAAGCCGTGACGGCTTCAACTTGCTCCAACGCCGCAACCGGCGATGCGTTCGAATCGCCCGCGCGGCTACCGCCGACGACCGCAAGCTTGAATAGATAGGCAGTGCCCGTCGACAGTCCCGTCACGGTCGCCGTGCCGGATGCGTAATCAAGCGGCTGCAATGTGGTTGCCGTCTCCCAGCTCATTCCGCCGTCGGCGGATACGAGAACGACAACCTGCGACGCGCCGGACGGCTTGTCGAAGCCGAGCAGCACCTGGTCGCCGCTCCTCGCGGCAGACAGATTCGAGATCGGCTTGGGATACACTTTGACCGTCGACTTCTCGCCTTCCAATTGATCCGCGTATGATACGTAAGGCCTGCCTTCGAAGTCGACCGCAAGCGATATGTCGTAGGCGTCGCCGCCGGAAAAATCCGCGCCGCCTACGTCTACCCATTCAGTGCCGCTCCAGCGCAGCACGCTCACCGGGCCCCCGCCCTCGTTGCGTTTGGTGTAGGCAACATAGGGCACGCCTTGACTGTCTACCGCAATCCGCAGCGCGTCCGCGCGCGGCGCGATGCCCGGAGATCCGATCTCTTCCCAGTCGCTCCCGTTCCAGCGGATGACGCTCGGCTTGCGGTTGGCATTCGTGTCGTCGAAGACGGCGTATAACGCGCCGTCGATCGGGCTTGCGGCCAGCGAGATACGGAATGCCGCCGAATGGGGCGAACCGAAGCCGGAATAACCCATATCCGTCCAGACGCCGCCGACAAGCCGGTACACGAATGGTTTGTAGCTGCTGTACGAGCCGTCCGGGATCGCGGAGTAGCCGACATACGGTATGCCGTCCTTGCCGATGGCTAACGACAGGCGCTGGACACTGGTCTCGGGCGTAAACTGAGCGGCACCGGCCGGCTGCCAGCTACCATCGGAGAACTTCGCTACGGTGATGGCGCCGCCGAGCGGGCCGGCCAGATCGCGGTAGGCGACGTATGGACGGTTCGCGGCATCCAGCTTAAGATCGGGCAGATCGGCCTCTCCGATGCCGACTTGTCCAACGGTCGACCATGCCGTTCCGTCGAATTTGCGTACGGTCAGCAGGCTGTCAGCCGATGCCGTGTACGCAATATAGGGACGGCCGTAGCTGTCGAGCGCGAGCGAGACGCTTGCTGCCTGCTCGTCGGACGCCTCGGTGCCAACGGACTCCCATGCCGCGCCCGTATATTTTTTAACGATAATCTTGCCCGTCATCGCTTGATCGACATAAGCGATATAAGGAACGCCTGCGGCGTCTAAGACAAGCTCGGTATCGCGCACCAGCTGTCCGCTGAAGCCCGCGTCCCCCACCAGGCGCCATCCGGTATCCGGCAGCGTGTCAGCTTGCGCCGTATTGGAGACGCCGCCCTTGAAGCCGTCCTTGACGATCAGCCGGAACTGATAAGACGTCTCCGGCTTAAGTCCGGTCACGACGGCATCGTTCGAATACTTGTCCAGCGCGCCGGCGTCCGCGACGGTCCAGGTCGCGCCTTCATCCTCCGACTGCTCCAGTACGACTTCTGTCGCGTCGGGAGACTGGCCAAAAAAGACGTGCGCCATCGTGTCGGTCGCGAATTGCACGTTTAAATTTTCGTGCGGCTCCGAGACCCATCCATCCAGCACGAACGGCACGATCTGCCCGTCGGTCCGCTGGGCGCCGCTCCAGTCTGTGACTGCGATGTCGGTACCGGCATGCTGAAGGCTGTATATAACGCGGGAGCTCTCGACGACTCGGGCGGGCTGGTAGGTATCGGTGACCAGGTTGTTCGTACCCTGTCCTTCCGGCAACGGCTGTTCGTTAACGCCAACCAAACTTACCCGCGCGGCATCTGCGTCCGAGGTTCCGTATACGACCCAGTATTGGCGATCCCGGTACAGCTTGGCCGGCTGTTCAAGCGAAATGTAAAAACGGCTAAACGGATTCGCCGGACCGCCCAAATCGATCTGATCGTCCAGCTCGTAGCTGCCGAGGGCGCCGCCAAGCACTGCGCCCGGCTTGCCGTCGTCGTCGCTGAAGATCGCGACCGACATCTTGGCCTTCGTAATCGACGGACGGCTTTCATTTTCATACTTGGCGTTCAACATCACGGCACTGATCTCGCCGTAGGCGTTATTGATGCGGAACGGCGTAGCCACATAGCTGCCTGACGGCAGCGACCGGTATGCGGGAACCGCAGGCGGATTGTCGGAATTCAATGTGTCGTAAAGCGGTACGAATTCTGCCGATGCAGCCGGCAGGCGGACAAACGGCAAAATGAGCGCCAAAGTCAGCAATAGGGCCAACGGTCGTCTGAGCGTAGCGAAGTTTTTCATTGTAGATGCAGTACCCTCCTGTTGATTCTGACTATCGCTCTTCCATGATAACAACCGACTCTGGACATTCTCTGAACAATATTCGACGAAAATCCTGAATTCATGTCGAAAAAAGAAACTAAATATGGTAAAAAGGAGGTACTAATTTTTTCTCCATGAATGGGGCTGTCCACTTGTTGAGAGCGATAGTCATAGACGACGAACAGCCTGCGATCGACTTGCTGAAAATATTGCTCGCCTCGGATGGGCGAACCGAAGTCGTAGCCGCATTTCGGCGCCCCTCCGAGGCGCTTGAGCAGGTAGGCGAATTGGCGCCGGACGCTATATTTCTGGATGTTCATATGCCCGGCATGAGTGGCCTGGAATTGGCCGAACGGCTGTTCGAACGCTATCCCGGACTCGAAGCCGACATCGTCTTTGTTACCGGCTACGGCCATTATGCCATCGAGGCTTTTCGCCTGAATGCGATCAATTACCTGCTCAAGCCCGCGGACGAAGGGAGAGTCAGGCAAACGGTAGACCGCGTGCTGAAACGAAAGCTCAGCGCCCATTCTAACGTTCAAAGCAATCTAACTGGCGGAAAATCCGCACCGACGCCCCAGGACGAATATACGGCCGTCAAGGGATTTGGCGGCTTCAAGATCGAGTCTCGGTATTCCCTCCCGCTCAAGTGGCGGACCGCCAAATGCGAAGAGCTCGTTGCCTTTCTGGCGCTGTACAGCGATCATCCCATGTCCAAATGGGAGATTATCGAACAGCTCTGGCCCGACCTCGATGCCGACAGAGCGCTGACGATGCTTCATACTACCGTCTACCAGGCGCGCAAGGCGATAAAGGCTTCTAAACTGCATGCCGACCTGTCGTTCTCCTCCGGCAAATATCGTCTGTCATGGTCGGGAGACCCCGCGGACTTTAAGCGTTTTGAAGCATTTTTCATGAACCATTCGAAGGTGGACGATTACAACGCCCAAGCGTTCGAGCGCATGCTCGCTATGTATGCGGGAGAGCTTTACCGGGATATGGACGTGCTATGGTGCATCGACAAACGCGAGCGCCTGCTCCTTTTGTATCTCGATCGCTCCCGGCAATATTGCCGCTATCTGTTAAACAAAGGCAACGATGAAGTCACGGAACGCAAGCTGAGAGAGCTGCTCCGGCGCTATCCGTTCGACGAAGGCTTCCACGAACTGATGCTGGGCTTGCTGGAGAGGCGAGGCGACCGTGCCGGTTTTATCCAGCACTATCATCGACTGAGCGATATACTTGAAAGGGAATTCGGTCTGCAGCCCGGCGATGGAGTCAAGCAGTTATACCAGGATGTTTTGAACGCCGGAAAAGCCTCGAACTGAGACTTCTTCGTCAGCCGGGAGGGCTCCTATCATCGATCTTACCTTACGTGCATTACGCGCATTACGCGCAAACAAGCCTCGACTCGTATTTATAATCGCCGTGCTTGTCTACGCCGCAACCTTCTTTGTTCCCATCTATCAGCATCAACACGCTTACAAGCCGGTCGCCGTGTCCGGCTCGATCGATCTGACGGAATGGGACTGTGCCTCGGACGTTACGGTCCCGCTTAACGGAGAATGGTCGTTTTATTGGTCCCGGCTCTTGACTCCCGCCGATCTGGCAGAAGGCGCGATAACGCCCCAAGCTTATATGAACGTGCCCGGTCATTGGAACGGCCAGCGGATCGGGGACGTCACACTCCCCATCAACGGCTATGCCACGTACCGCCTGCAAGCTCATTTATCCTGCAGCGAGGGTACGCTCGCGCTGAAGACGTCCAACATCCGGGCTTCCAACCGGATCTTCGTCAATGGAGACGAGATCGGACACAGCGGTTCGCCGGCTGCCGATCCCTCGGCCATCATCCATCGCAATACCCCTTACGCAGGCTATTTTCAACTTCAAGGAAACAACGATCTCGACATTCTCGTTCAGGTCGCGAGCTTCAAGAGCTTCAACTCGGGCATGGTGCAGACGATTACGTTGGGCAGGCAGGACGTGATTGCCCATCTGGGCGAGTATAACGTGCTGTTGGACGGCGTTGTCTCTTCGGGTTTTCTTTTTATCGGTCTTTACTTCTTCGTCCTGTATTTTCAGCGCAACAACAGCAAGGAACTTATTTACTTTGCATTTGTGAGCTTTTGCGGCGGCATCTATCAGATGACACATTCGGAGCGCCTGCTCATGAAGCTGCTGCCTTCGCTTGACGTCATGCCGCAGCTGTGGATCGAGAATTTGTCCGCGCTCGGCGTATTGTTTTTCTTCTCCAGATTCACTTATTACCTGTTGCCTGGCGTATTCTCGCGCAAGGCGCTTCGCGTGCTGGAGATCATTCTGGCGGCGTGCGCGTTGCTCGTAATCTTCACCAAAGCAACGTATTACGCGCCTTATATCTATTCGATTCTGCCGATGTCCGCCTTTGTCATGGGACTGAACGGTTATTATATGTACAAGGCATCGCTCAAGCGCAGGCCCGGTGCCGTTTATCTAACGCTATCCGCCATAAGCTGCTTCATCATGATGTTCACCTCTGCGCTTAACACGCTCTGGCAGCTCGACGGCCACTTTTTCCTGCCGATCGCCCAGCCGATTCTTGTCATCTCCCAGGCGCTGTACATGTCCCTGCAGTTTACGAACGACTACAATCAAGTCAGGCGCTTAACGGACAAGCTGTCCGCGGCCGACAAGCTGAAGGATGAATTTTTGGCCAATACTTCGCATGAGTTCAAATCGCCGCTTAACGGTATTATTAATATCTCGCAATCCCTGATCGAAGGCGCGCGCGGGCCGCTTGGCCGCGAGCAGTCCGAAGATCTGCAGCTGGTCAGGGATATCGGCCGACGGCTGACGATATTGGTTAATGACATTCTGGACTACTCGCGCATGAAGCACCGCGATCTTGTTCTGCACATCGCGCCCGTGGACTTGTCGGCGGTCGTGGGTGCGGTAATCGGACTATACGGTTATGCCATCAAGAGTAAGCCGCTGCTGCTCGACAATCGAATTCCTCCCGCAGCATTCTTCGTGATGGCGGACGAAAACAGACTGTATCAGATTATCCGGAACCTGATCGACAATGCGGTCAAATATACGGAACGAGGCAGCGTCTCCGTTACTGCGCGCATTACAGCCGGTCAAGTAAAGATTACGGTCTCCGATACCGGCAGAGGCATTCCGCCGGATCGGCTGGAATCCGTCTTTATGTCCTACGAGCAGGCAGCTGAAACGGACACCCAGCTCTCCGGTGGCGTCGGGCTAGGCTTGTTCATCGCGCGGCAGTTGGCCGAGCTGCAAGGAGGAACGATTGTGGCGGTCTCTTCCATCGGCAGCGGTACGCAAATGATACTCACGCTGCCGGCGGCGCCGGTACCGGCCGAAGCCGTACCGCCAGTGGAGATCGAAGAAGCGCCGGAACCGGAAAAATTCTATGCTATGGAAGGTCACGGCCCAGTAAACATACTGATCGTGGACGACGACTATAGCAACCTGCGTACCTTATTAAACGTTCTCTCGCTGGACGGCTACAAAGTGACGGCTGTAGGAAGCGGAGAAGAAGCGCTTCAACGAATCGAGGAGCAATCGTACGACTTGTGCATCCTGGACATCATGATGCCGGGAATGAGCGGCTACGATCTGTGCAGACAGATCAGGGAACGCTACACCTTGCCCGAATTACCCGTTCTGCTCGTCACGGCAGGCTCAAGCCGGGAAGGAATGGCGTTTGGCTTTGATGCCGGAGCTAATGACTTCCTGCAGAAGCCTTACGACATGTCGGAGCTGCGCACCCGCGTCAGGACACTCGTCGCACTTAAACAGGCTATGGGGCAAGTCGTACAAAAAGAGCTGGCTTTCCTTCAAGCGCAAATTAAGCCCCACTTCTTGTTCAACACGCTCAACACGATCTTATCGTTAAGTCATACCGATCACGCCAAGTCTCGCACGGTGCTCCAGAACTTCAGCGCTTATTTGCGCTACAGCTTTGATTTTAGAGGCGAAGCGGAACTGTCCGAGGTCCGTCGGGAGCTCACTTTGATAAAAGCATACGTAGATATCGAGCTTGCGCGTTTTGGCAGCGAGCTGCGGGTGGAATACGACATTGATCCGGAAGCCGGCGCGTGCAGAATGCCACCGCTTATGCTTCAGCCGATTGTTGAGAATGCCATCCATCACGGCGTAATGCGCAGAGAGGAAGGCGGGACCGTAAGGATCTCCGTCAACCTTCGCGAAGGCCGGCTGCAAGTGAACGTACAGGATAATGGCGTAGGCTTTCCTGCAAAAAACATGGCCGTCAGCGATGCCCGAGGGGCGAATGTCGGTCTGGAAAATATTCAAAAACGTCTCAAGCATCTTTACAACGAGACGCTGATCATCGAGAGCAGTTCGGCCAAAGGCACGTCCGTCACGTTTTCCATCCCTGCTCTCCTCTGATCTTCCGAAAGTACAGCAATTGCGGATATGGCGAAGGTGGAGTTGTCAAAGAATTTGCCGGATCGAGTGAATCGGTTGGGCAAGCATTGGCGCCTTTGCCTTCAATAATGCCCAGCTGCTTATAATGGGATTGAAAAACGTCGAATCATGTTACTTTTGCACTACTATAAGATGATTACAGCGCAAAAAAAATCCCCCATCCAAGGGGGAGGGGGGGGGGTAAAATTATGGGGGATATTCTTATACCGGTATTTATTGTACAACGCGCGCTACAACCACTTTAATGCTTTCCCTTGCTCCAGCGCCTGCTCTCTTTTGTTCACGCGAAGCTTTCGATACATGCTTTTCAGATGGCTTTTGACCGTCTCCGTCGTAATCTGAAGCTGGTCGGCGATCTGTTTATTCGACAGCCCCATCTCGATCATCCGTAATATTTTTAATTCCTGCTTCGTGATCAGGGCGCCCGATGTGGCCGTCTCATTCGCAGGGTCCGACATGCGCAGCAGCAATTCTCTGGCGTAGCGCATGATCGGAGACATCGGATTCGCGTTAGTCTGCCTGTGCCCGGTATATTCGCGCAGCAGCTCTGCCATCTTGACCCCTTCATCCAGGAAGCTGCGGATGTATCTCCCCGGTTCCGCCAATTGGAGCGCCGCTTCCAGCTTCATAAGGGCGTCTGCCGTCTCTCCTTTTTGGTAAAAAGCCAAGCTTTGCAGAATCGTCACCTTTACCTTATCCCAGGTTCGATCTTCATCATGGACAAATCCGTACATTTGCTCAAGCAGCTGCAAGGCATCGCTCTCCCTGCCGCACGCCATGCATGCCCGTGCCAAGTGAGAATATTCCCTGATCGAAGCAAACGGAGCCGTATCAGTATATTGGATGCCGCATGCTTGCAGCCAACCCGCATCAAAGGAACCATTCACAAGCGACAAATAAGCCTTCTCTGCCTCTATCTTCCTCATGAAAATACTTTTGTCCGGAGAATGGATCTTCGATTTGAGCTGCTCCAGCAGATCAAACGCTCTGGCCGAAGCCCCTTTGGCTTGATAGATCCGCACAGCAACTGCGGCGGCACCGAACAATATAAGGCCATAGGGCTGTATACACTTGGTCTGCAGCGCCCTTTCCGCATAAACTTCAGCCTCTTCCAATCGGTTCTGCTCGTATAACAGCAAGCTGTACGTAACATAATAAAAGCCGACAAAGGGATAATCCTCTCTGCTCTCCCATCTCTTAACCCACTTCGAAAAGTATCTCTCCGCTTCATGCAAATCGTTGATAAAGCTCAATTGCGTGTCGAAACTGATGGAATATGAATTCCCTTCGATCATCTGAAGGTAGCTGCCTTCCGGCATATGCCGGTCGAACATCTCCATGTATTCATCCACTTGTCGAATATCTTTCCGGTAAAAAGAAACCGCCGAGGACAAATAAAGCACATTCCCAACGTACGCTGTCCATTCGGGATCCGAAAGCTTGTTCTCCATTTGACGAAGTCTGGCTTGCGCCAGCTCCATTTGACCCGCTTCCACCATCACTTTGACATAAAGAAACTGAATGCCCGGTTTATCCGCCAAACAAGACTCCGGCAGCTCGCAAAGCCATCGGTAAAGCACTCCTCTTTTCACGCGAAAGTCTTGTAGATGCTTTTCCATGAGATCGCTTGCTTCCAGATAATGCCCTTCCATAAGCAACTGCTCTACCGCCTCTTCTAAAAACCCGTTCGCCTCCAACCACTGGGCCGCCTTGGTGTGCAGTTCCTTCGATCTTCCCGCATATCGCTTCCGAAAAAGCCGCCGTAAAAAATCGGAAAACAAATGATGGTAGCGATACCACTCCCGTTGATCGTCCAGCGAGACGATGAACAAATGCTGCTGCTCCAGCGTTTCCAGCAGTTCCTGACAGTTCGCTTGTCCTGTAACCGCCTCGCACAGCGTGCCGTTCATCCTGTCTAAGATCGCGGACTCCAATAGAAAGGACTGAATCTCGCTCGGCTGGAGGCTAAAAACCTCCTGAAACAGGTAATCGGCTATGTTGCGGTGCTCCCCGCTGAAGGCACGGATAAATTCCGCATGATCGCCGCTTCTTTGCAGCGAAATGGCCGCAAGATACAGGCCGCTGATCCATCCCTCCGTACGGTCGACGAGCACCGCGATCTTATCTCCCGACAGCGACAATCCCATGCAATCCTGAAAGTAACGGATGCCCTCCGCAAGTTGAAATCGCAGCTCCTGAACCGTGATTTTCACCATTTGGCCAGTCGTCTGCAGCCTTGCCGTCGGAAAAGGCATTTCAGTCCGGCTTGTGACATAGAGGTGGAAGTGAGCGGGCAAATAAGCAAGGAAATAAGCGACCGACGCGTGAATGGGCGCAAAATCAATCGTGTGATAGTCGTCCCAAACTAAAACGAATTCATCCGAGCAGCTGTCAAGCTCGCGAACCATGGCCGAGATGAAGGGCTCGAACGCTCCCGACTTTAAGGAGGGCAAATACGGGGTGACCGCTTCCGCAAACTGAGGATTCTTACTATTGATTGCAGCGATCGTATAGCTCCAAAACGCAATCAGGTCATTATCTTGCGGGCCCAAGGAGATCCATACGGCAGGGATGGCGGACTGCTGCAGCCACTGGCTTAGAGCCGTTGTCTTGCCATATCCTCCGGGAGCCGATAGGGACGTAAGCTTGCTCTTCAAGCCTCTATTTAATAGCTCCGTTATCGCCGTTCGCTCGACAAGGTCGTCGCGCCGCGTTTGCGGGATATGCAGTTTGGTACTCAGAATCATGTCGGCACCTCGGGGTCGGCTGTCGAATCTTTTCCTTATTATACCCGTCGAAGGCATCCAATGGTATGATCTGATTACAGTTGTCCGTCCAAAGGAGACCGCGATACGTGCCGGATTGGTCTTATCAAACCTTGTTTCGCCCGTTACTGCTGCGTCTGCCGGCTCGAACCGCACGGCGCATCACGCTCAACGCCTTCGGCGCTGTCGGTCGCATGCCAGGCGGCGCATTTCTCATTAAGACGCTAGGCCACCAGGAGCCTTCCCCTTTGCTCGAGACGGGGTGGTCGGCGACGCCAGTAGGTTTATCAGGCACAATCGATCCCGAAGGCACTGCCCAACGCGGGCTTGCCAGGCTTGGCTTCGGCTTTGTGGAGATTGGCCCCGTCACCGTACAACCGATCGCATCCCACGAACCGATTGAACTCAATGCCAAGCAAGAGCTGATTTATTTTCCCGAGCCTTTCGAAAACGAAGGCTTGCCTGCCGTCATACAAAAACTCGCGGCTTCAGGACACAGTCTGCCCAAGTACGTACGAATCGCTGCCATGCCTGGCGCGTCCGATGAAGAAGTGATTTCCCAGTTTACTCACCTGATCGATCGGCTGACGGCGGTTGGCGCTGCGGGTATTTATGTAGATATAACGTCCCTCATTGGGGACGCTTCTGTATGTCATCGCATACTGAACCGAATGGTTGATTGCGCGGAAACAGAATGCCCGTTTTTTTTATACCTCCCGCCTGACTTATCGGAAGATCGGCTTCACCATCTGCTTCAACCTATCGATTGTTCTGCGTGGCACGGTGTTGTGATCGGGGGAGAGCTAGCTGCGGAAGGCGGAGCGGCGGTTCAAGGAAGTTGCGTGAAGTCATCGGGCTTGGAGACGCTTCGGCTCGTACGGCAATTAGGACCTTCGAGTTGGATCGTCAAAGTCGCCGCCGGCGTCCATGAGCCCCAGGATGCGACGCTCTTCCTCCAAAACGACGCAGATGCCGTACTTCTTGGCAGCGGATTTGTTTTTGCAGGACCGGGCTTGCCTAAGCGGATTAACGATGCGATTATTAGCAACAAGGCAGCGAGCACCGCCGTCCCTGAAACGCCATCCTCTGGAGGCATTGGGGTTGGATGTGTTTGCTTGGGATCGGCATGATCATCGGTGGATTAATCGCTTGGCTAATCGCGCTATCGAGTGTGCTGCTTCCCTACGACGAGCGCTTCCTCGCCTTTATCGCCGGCCTGAGCGTCCATTACGGGATCGGCTACACTGATTTCATCCATTTGCTGCCTGCGTGGTTTGCCTTTGTGCTTTATTTGGCTGGGTTGGTTTTGTTGTATCCGTATATGCATGGGGTGGATGGAGGAGATTGATTCAAAGCAGCTTAATCAGCCCTTCCAGCTCATCAACCAAGCCTTTGGCAAGTTCAAAATCCGTATCTTTTAAAGCCGACTCTATTTTCAATTCAACCGATTTTTTCTTTTCTTCCTTTTCCAGATAATCCCGATCAAAATGGCTGGCATAGATCATCTGCCTAAATTTCCGCATGCTCATTTTTCTAATCGTCTTGTCCTCAATGATTAAAACATAGTCCATGCCATTTACGACCGAATAGAAGTCATGAGAAACCATGAGAATCGCGCCTTTATATTCTTCAATGGCTTTCTCAAGTGCGATTTGCGTATAGGTGTCCAAATGGCTGGTCGGTTCATCAAGAAGCAGTACGTTCGCTTTACTGGCGGCTACTTTGGCGATTTGAAGCAAATTTTTCTCTCCGCCGGATAAAGAGGCTATCTTCTGATTAACGATTTCTCCTTCAAAGCCATAGCTCGAGAGGTACGCTCTAATCTCATCGTAAGTTTTAAACCCGGCCTCGATGAATTCATCCATTACCGTATTCGAATCCTTCAGCACTTCGCCTTGATTCTGAGATAAGTATGCCACTTTAACGTCAGCATTGATTTCAATGGAATCATGGCTATTTTTAAAGATATCTCGGAGTAGAGTCGTTTTCCCGGTGCCGTTTGCACCAATGATGGCTACTTTATCCGTAGACCTGATCTCGAAGTCAACATGGTCTAACAGCAATTCATCAAAGGTCACCTTATAATTGCTGACCTGTATAACGGTGCTATCTTCCATGGCATGGTCCAGTTCGAAACGGATCGCCGGCTCCTTCAACGCAACGAATGGCGCTTTAATTCTACGCGCTTCCAATCGTTCTTGAAACCTGACTCTCGCCTTTAACGCTTTACCTCTTGAGGCTTCTGAGTTATAAGTCGCAATCGCCCTTAAATTATGGATGATTTTCTCGTTTCTCTCACTTTCTTCGGCCTCGGCGACTGCGAGTTCTTGCAACTCCACTTTAGTCTGCAGCAAGGAGAAGTTATAATCCACATACCGCCCGTCAAACTCCTGGATCTCCGTGTTTTCAAGGTGCAGGATCTTGTCGAAGCAATGATTCAACAGATATCGGTTGTGCGTAACAACGAGCAGCGTTCCTTTGTGAGCGTTAATCAGATTTTTAAGCGCATTGAGGTTGTCAAAGTCTAAAAAGACATCCGGTTCGTCCATAATCAATACGTCCGGATGACGAAGCATTTCCTTCATCACCTGAATAAGCTTGAATTCCCCGCCGCTCAGGTCCGATACGCTATGATCCTTCAGCCGCATGAGGTTAGCCAAGTTTAGTTTCCTATTAATATTGCTTTCAAAATCATCCCCGCCGAGTGCCTCCAAGGCGTCTAAAGCAAGTTGGTATTTTTCTAATAACGAATCTAAATCCGAGGTTGATTCCATTTCCGTACAAATCGAAGTGATTTCATCTTGTATCTTAATGAATTCTTCCCCTATATATTCGAAAACGGTTGTTTCTTTCGTTTGATCGAGTTGCGGGAACTGACTGACGTGCCCGATTTTGCAAGTCGGGTCTATTTCCAAGATGCCCTCGTACATATATTTTTCCGGATCCATCAGCATGTCTATCAACGTGCTTTTCCCATTGCCGCTTGTTCCGATAAAAGCGCAATGTTGTCCTTCATCAAGCGTGAATGAAATGTTTTTATAGAGTTCTTTCTGCGGAAACGAGAAGGATAGTTGTTCGACTTTGATCATGGTATGACCTTTCCTTGAAAAACTTAGATTTGGCGCTTGCCGTTGTTAGCGTAACACTGTTTATAACCAACTTCAATCGCATATGTTCCGACGGCCCGAATGCGCCGTCCTCCTATAAGTCCGCCGCTTGAGCGCCTCCCCTCCCCGTCTCAACGCGCAGCCGCCCGGAACAGCGGATCTGCATCCGCGAAGGCGCGCAAGATTTGCCCGGCATAGTCAGCCTCGGGCACCGGGCTCGCCTCAATCGACTTCAGCAGCTCCGCCATCGCCTGGCCTTCGTCCACGAAGCTGCGAACGAACCCCTGCGGCTCCGCCAAGCGCAAAGCGGTCGTCAGCAGATCGAGCGCCTCCTTCGTTCGACCGGTGCGTTGCATGATCAAGCTTTGCAGAATGAGGATTCGAATCCGATCGCGGAGACGGTCCTCTTGCCGGAACAATTGCTGCAAGCGTTCCGCCAAGGCCGACGCTTCCTCCGTACGGCCGCATGCTGCGAGCACGTTCGCCAAAGTGATATACGCCGAGACGCCATTCATCGATACTTCATCCGTCGAGGCCATCCCGCACCGCTCCAGCCATTCCGCCGCCGCGTCCAATGCGCCCTGCCGCACGGCCAGACAAGCCTTCTCCGCTTCTATTTTCCGCCGAAAAAGCGCATAATCCGGAGATTCGATCCGTTCTTCCAACCGCACCAGCAGCTCCGCCGCCTCCGCGGGACGGCCGAGCGTTTGCTGAATTCGCGAGGCGCCGATGTAAATCTGCATCAAGCTCCGCGTATTGAACTGCGCTTCATCGGGGAGAAGGACGTGACGAATGCAGCGCTCGGCCTCTTCCATCCGGTTCCATTCGTAAAGCAGCATGCTGTACGAAGCGTACAGCCGACCGGCAAACGGATGCCCCTTCTGATGCGCCCATCGGGTCGTCCACTTCAATAGAAACGCAGCCGCTGCCCGATAATCGTTAATGAACGACAAATGATCCTCGAATTCTTCGTAACCGCTATAGCGATTGTCCCCGATCGCTTGAAGGAAGCCGCCTTCCGGCGTATACCGGTCCGCGAGCTCGAAATATGCCGATACCCGGTCCAGGTCCTTCTCAAAATAGCTGGCGGAGGCGCAAACGAAGCAGATATTGCCCATCATTTGCTTCCATTCCGTTTCGTCCATTTGCCCCTTCAGGTTCTCGTAGCGGCGCTTGGCTTGCTCTGCTTTCGCATAGGCCTTATCCCATTGCCGGATGCCGATGAGCAACAACAGATAGAACATCTCGACCATCGGCCGCTTCGAGATGAAGGGCTCCGGCAGCTGCAAGATCCATCTGCTCAGCGTAGCGAACTTCTTCTGCAAGAAAGCCTGCAGATTGTTCTCGATCACGCGAACGGCGCCGTCGTACTGCCGGCCCTCCAAATAGTGCCTGGCCGCATCCTCTTCGAAGCCATGGCTTTCCAGCCATTCGGCCGCGCGAGTATGCGCAAGCCTCCAGTCCTCCGGCGCGCTTTGGGCGAACAGCCGCTGCAGAAAATCAGACAGCAGCTGGTGATATCGGTACCAGTCCCGCCGATCGTCCAGCGGGCTGATGAACAAATTCCATTGTTCCAGTTGCTGCAGGTACTCCTGACTGTTCGATTGTCCCGTTACGGCTTCGCATAAGGCATGATTCATACGGCTCAGAATAGACGTTCGGAGCAAAAAGGCGCGCATCTCGTCCGATAGATGACTGAACACTTCCTCGAGCAAATAATTGGCGATATGATGCTGTTGTCCGTCAAACTGCCATATCGATCTCGCGATGTCGCTGCTGCTCTTAAGCGCGAGCGCCGCGAGCTGCAGGCCGCTGATCCAGCCTTCCGTCCGCTCGCACAATTCGGCCGCCTGCTGTTCGGACAACGACAAACCCTTCGTGTCCCAGAAAAAGGTCAAACCTTCTTGCGGACGAAACCGCAAATCCTGAACCGTGATGCGCCGCATTTCCCCCTTGGCCAGAAGACTGGCGGTCGGGATGTCCAAATCGGTACGGCTCGCGATATAGAGATGAACGTGGGGAGGCAGGCGCTCCAGCAAATAACGCAACGACTTCTGAATGGCGGGCAGCTCGATCAGATGAAAATCGTCGAGAACGACCACCAGGTCGGCGGACAGTTGACGAAGCTCGTTCAGCAAAGCGGAAATCGCGGGCTCCTGCGATTCGGACGACGCGGATGGTCCCTTCTCCAGCAGCGGGTTGACGGTTCGCGCAAAGCCGGGGATCCGCTTCTGGATCGAAGCGATGACGTAGCTCCAGAACGGGACCCATTCGTCATCCTCCTTATCCAGCGATACCCACGCCACAAGGACGCCGCTTTGTCTGGCCCATTCGCCGAGCGCCGTCGTCTTCCCGTAGCCGGCCGACGCGGAGACCAGCGTCAACTTGGCTGTCATCCCCTCGTCGAGCTTGCGCATTAACTGCGGCCGCGGCACTAAAGCGTTACGCAAACGTGGAATGTATAGCTTGGTCTGGACAATCAACTGGCAACCCTCCGGAAACGACGGAAAATAGGTTCTAATAATAACTATGTCGACAGCAGGGCCCAGAATCCTGAGTTCGGCTAAACTGCAGCGCTACCGGACGAGCGACAACCTGCCATCTTCCATATGGTACACTTTGTCGCAGTGTTTTAGCATCCGTTCGTCGTGGGTAACCATGATCGCGGCTTTCCGGCGCGATTTTACTTCATTCGCGATCAGGTTGACCACTTCATAGGCACGTTTGGTATCCAGGCTTGCCGTCGGTTCGTCGGCCAATATGACGCTCGGGTCGTTGACGAACGCCCGCGCGATCGCCACCCGTTGCTTTTCGCCGCCGGACAGATTCTCCGGGAAACTTCTCAGCATTGCATGAAGTCCCAGGCCCTCCAACAACTGTCGGGCAAGCGCCTTGTCCGCAGCGGCGACCTTTCCGCCCATTCTTTTCACGAGAAGCAATTGATCGAGTACGTTCAGATAAGGGACCAGATTCGAGGTCTGCATGATAAACCCGATCTCGTTCAACCGGACGGCAGACAGCTCCCTCGCCGATAGTCGGGAGATTGAATTCCCGTTCACCGCCACCTCCCCTTCCGAAGCTTGAAGCAGCGCCCCCGCGACGGACAGGAACGTGCTCTTGCCGGAACCGGACGGGCCGACGACGGCAACGAATTCGCCGGGTTCGACTTCAATCGATACGCGATCCAGCGCCGTCAGTCGATTCGGGCCCTCGCCGAAATATTTGGTGGCATTGTGAATGCGTAATCCCTTTGGCATTATTCGACCCTCCCGAGCGCTTGCAGCGGATCTATTTTAGTCATTTTACGGACGGAGACCAGCGAACTGAGCACCGCGATAACGAGAAGGAGGATCGAATAGACGACAAGAAGCGTCGGATCGAGCTGAAAAGGCATTTCTTTGGGCATGATCGCAGCCGTACCGTACGTAAGCACGATGCCGGCGGCAACGCTGCATGCCGACAAGACGAGGACTTGGGAAACGATCGCTCTGCCCAGAAATCCGTTCGTTGCTCCGATCGCTTTCATGATGCCGAAAGCGTTCCATTTTTGCATCGTAATTACGTAGAAGAACACGCCGAGTACAAATGCGGAAATGGTCAGCAAAAAGGCAAGCATCATCAGAATGGAGCCACTCTCTTCTTTGTATCCAGGTAGGCCCTGGATCGCGGCTGCGCGGGTTACGGTGTCCGTACCCGACAGACGGGCGTCTACGTCGCCGGGACGAATGTTTTTGCCTTGCAGCATAACGGCGTTGACCGGATTGGAGATTCCTTTGTCCGACCCCGGGGCCGCGAAGGCGATTTTCCTCCATTCCGACAGAGAAGCAAATACAGAAGCTACGTGATTGTAGGTCTGATTCTGGACAAAACCCACGATGGTCAAGGACTCCGTCGAACCGTCCAATCGAAAGCGGTCGCCCAGGCGAAACCCCTTGTCCTTCAAAGTGGCATTGACGATAACGCCGTCGGGACGATCGGGCGACAGGCCTTCGCCCTCAACGACTCGCGGCTCCAAAAAGCTTCCCGGGCTCACGCCGACAATGGCGATGTCCACCTTATCTTCATTCCTGTCGCTCTTGCCGGTCAGGGCGGTGGCCATTGAAATACCCATGGGCGACGCGGCTCCGACGTTCGGCAGCTTCCCGGCCTGCCCTGTCGTCTGCTCGCTTAATATAGACTTGCTCATGGAAGATTGCGACCCATGCTCAAAAACGACATAATCGGCATCCATGTTCTTGAATGTCGACGCCGCAAGCGTGGATAGTCCATTGCCCAATCCCGATAAAATGAAGACCAACCATGCCGTCAACACAAAAATAATAGCAATCATCAAAAATCGCATTTTGCTGTGAGCGAACTCCCTGATCGCTAAAAACATAGGATCTTCCCCTCCCTCTCATTTTTATGACACATGTGTCAAATTCGGCGCTTCACACTCGTCTTCTCGAATATTAAACACCATAATTGACACATGTGTCAAATACTTACCTGCCCCTGGCCCCTCCGACCCACATATCAAACAGCAGCCGACTCCATTGCGCAGGGGGAACCTCCAGCATATTCGGCGTGTTAAACAAATGAAAAAACGTGCCGACCAGTACGGGCAGCGGAAATTCTTTTCTCAGCATTCCCGCCTGCTGCGCCTGTTCGATAAGACGCACGAGCTGCGCTTTGAGATCCAGATGCGCGTTCTCGACGAACGCGAGATCGCGGGCTGCGGCTTCCGAGTTGTTCGCGTTTATCTTATTGGCATCTCCCAGAAGCTGGTGAAGCTTGGATTCCTCCACGTATATCGCCAGCACGTCCTGAAGCGCGCCCATCGCATCCGATTCATCGACTTTAGACACCTTGTCGTATACATTCGAGATCACCCGCTTCATGCAAGCGGCAACGATTTCTTCTTTGTTGGCGTAATACTGGTAAATCGTGCTTCGTGCGCCGGGAAGGTGCTCGGACAGCATTTTGAGATGAAAACCATCGTAACCGTGATTCAGAACCAATCTCTTGGTCACGTCCAGCAACTCCGATTCGGTATACAACTGTTTTCTTCCCACGGCTCATCCTCCCCCTTCATCATGAAAATTAGTGTAACAAATAAGGGCGAAAAACACGACCTCGATGCCTAAGTTGCCCGGTATCTTCGCCCGGCATTTATTTTGCCAACGTATCGGCACTGCCCTTTAACCGCTCTTCCAATATCAAGCGCAGCTCATCGGGAATCCGTTCAAACTCGACCCCTTTCCCCAAGAACAAAAGCCAATCCGCATAGTATGCCAGCGCTTCGGCATCGGTCACGTCCAGTTGAACGTTAAAAATCCCGCTCGACTGGAACATCCCTGTAAAGGACAATATAATTCCCGGCGGGTGCATGCGCTTAAAGCGCTGAATGCCGGTCCAATCAAGCTTTACAACCAGATTGGACTCGCGTGCGCCAAGCCGTTTTTTGCTTAAAATCTCCTGCTCCGAACGCTTCATCTTCTCCGTGGAGATAGCCGAATCCCGCAGCATCTCGACAGGTAAATACCGAAACGCATCCGTATCAAAATCATAAACCTCGACCAGCCAATGCGCGTTTGAGTTAAAAATATGAATCAAAAAAACGTCCATCAATTGAGGCCAGCCAATACTCGGCTCATAAGTCAAACGCAGGTGCTTATCCCGCACGGCAAGCGAAATCAACTGATTCAACTCCGCAGGCGCCGCATCGTCGAGTTCGAGCAGATTCGGATTCGCAGGATTCGTATTTTCAAAAAGCAAGATATGATTCAGCTCGATCAGCTCGTCGTGCTGGGCTTGCGATGCGATGCCGATGAGTTTTTCTGTGATAGAGCGGCGATTTTGCAAATAGGGCAGCTGCGAATTTTTGGAAGCGATAAAGCTGATAAATATCGCTTTGAGCTCCTCCGGCGTGAAACGGACGGCGGACAGGTACTGATTTTGCAGGACATTGTAGCCGCCCCCGCGCCCAAGCTCGGACGTCAGCGGGAAACCCATCGCCTGAATCTCGTTGATGTCGCGGATCGCCGTCGCGCGGGAAATCTTGAACTCCCGCTGAATCTCCGCAATCGTAAAATGCGCGCGGTTATTGATAAACCGCATGATCAGGTTCACTCGTTCGGTCTTTTTCATGATTGTATTGTATCAGAAATGCAGCATCGCTTTTTGGCATCCGCCAAAAAAAGTATCGTTTTTTGATACATTTAGCGACTAGTATCAATCTTGTAAAGAATCATCCCAAAGGAGAGAATAATAATGGCTAGCTACTCCATCCAAACCGTCTCGGAAAACTACAAAATGACTGCTTTCGGCGTTATACTGGAAGACTACAACGACTGGGCAGGCAATGCGGCAAAAACGGCGGCGAAAAAAACGGAAATCACTGAAAACGGCAAGCTGGACGAGCTTCTCGCGCTTGCTGACGGGCAGGAATATCAAATCAATTACGTCATCGGCGGCAAGGCTTGGCGCGGCTTCGGCGTGATGGGCGCATACGACGTGGAAGACGCGGTCGTTCTCGACTTCCTCGCCGGGGAATACCTCGTGGTGCCCGGCACCGGCGCCGACAAAGACCGCCTTGCCGACGAAATAACAGGCAAAGTATTCGGCGGCCTGCTCCAAGAAATTACGGACTACAAATACGTTGGTCCCGGCAACTCCACATTCGTCAAAGCGGCTGAAGGCGGCAAATTTTACGGCGAAATGTGGCTTCGCGCGAAAAAAGCAGGCGACTAATCTTAAGCAAAGGAGCGCTCTCGTGGAAAGTTACTCCGTCGAACACAAAAAGTCGTTTACACTGACCGCGTATGGTTTTTCGATACAATCCAATTTCCGGGACGTGCCGACTTTGCAAAAAGAAAAAGCGGCGTTCTGGGGAGGACTGAAGGCTGACGGGCGTTTTGACAAGCTTAAGGCGGCCGCAAAGGATGATCGTGAATGGTCAGTCAACGAGGTTTATCAAGGCAGACCGTGGAATTACTTCGCGGTAGAAGCTAGCAAATCGGTGACTGACGCAACGCGCATCATCGAGTTTCCGGAGAGCGAGTACATCGTGGTCGCAGGAACCGGCGACAAGGAAGCTCTGTTCGATCAGTTGACTTACCGCGCTTTTGCCGAAGTCTTGTCGCAAGTCACGGACTATGCTTATATCGGCGGTCCAAATGCGACTTATCGCAAAGAAAATGGCGACGGCACGTTCTACGGCGAATTTTGGGTTCCGGTGGTTAAAAAATAGGGTCATCGTACCGACTTTAGCCGCACGGGCGAACCCCCGTACGGCTATAGCCGGTTTGACCCCGAATCTACGGTCGCATAAGCCTTGTCTGTCTGAAGTCAACGCCATAAACAATGAAGCTTTAGTTGCCCGGAGCGACACTTTTCTTTAATAAATGCATCGTCCCGTCCCCATTTCCCGGGTCAAAGGCCATCAATCGTTCATAGCCTCGGCGTTCATACATGGGCAGCAGCCATGGATGTTTCTCGGCAGTCGCTAATGTAACGGCTGGCGCACCCAACTTATCGCGAATGATCTGCTCCTCCACCCAAGTGAGCAGCTTGTTGCCCACCCCTTTTCCCTGAGACGCAGGATCCACGGCAAACCATCTCAGGAAAGGCAGATCCGTAATTCCTTTAAGCTCATTGCCTTTAGACAGGGTAACCGTAGCTTGCACTTCACCATCGATCTCCAAAACGTAGCATTCATGTTCAGCGATATTCGTCTGGATCATGGCCAAATCCGCATGGGCGGCAGGCCAATGAAGCTCAAGCTCGCGTATCGTGATATAAGCCTCATAGATTACCTCTTGTATTCTCTCCGCATCCTCTTGTGTCGCTAAACGATAAATTTCACTCATCCCTCAAAGGACTCCCTGCAAAAGAGATTAAAATTCAAGTTTTTCACTCGGAATAAACTCAAATACACTCTAACATAAATTTATGATGATCGTTAATTGAGTTTTTCTATTCATTCATCAATTGTGCTGTCTCAACACGATAATTACTGAGATGGCTATTGGTTATATTCTCTTTTGTAAGGCTTTTATCGTTGAGGCGATCCCCTCTTGGAACGGTGTTGCCACGACCGGGCCGATGAACCTCTCGTACTTGTCTCGGCTAAGCGTCAGAGGCTCTTCTGTTAAGTAAAGCATTTCCACCACTTCCTTCATAACAGGCATGCCGATTCCGAGTAGAGACAAGCCCAGCTTCTTTAACGGAATGACCGATTTGACGCTGCCGCTTGCCGATTGCGCAATCTTCACGATGTCTCGCCCTGCGATTAACCCGGTACCCGGGATATGCCAATTCTGGCCGTAGGCGATTTCTTTACCCGCCAGCTCGACAATCATGGCCGCCGCGTCCGGCAAGTAGACGAATTCGCGGGGAATATGCATATTCCCGATGTAAAACGCCATCTTGCCGGCGGCGATCGCTTCCAGCGTCGAGCCCAAATACGAGGCTTCGTTGGCGGTAGGTCCGTAATAATCCGGCAATCGGGCGATCGCAACCTTGGCCTTGTTCCACCGCTTGCTAAACAACATCCGTTCATAGTCCAAGCGAACTTTACCTTTTCGCGTATGCGGCGCTTTCGGATGCTCCTCGGTTACGGGGTTGGATTGTCTCCTGCCGTAAGGGTATATTCCGTCAATGGCGACGACTCGAGCAGCCATGCGGTCCGCCGCCTCCATCACCGACTCGCCCAGCGGAATCAGCTTACTCGTCATCTCGTGGTACGGAACGTTCGCGCAATGGAACCATACGTCCGCCCCGCCAGCTTGAGAAGCGATATCGTCCGGTCGCATGGCATCCCCAACGGCAAGCGTCAGATGAGCAGGGTTGCCTAGCCGATTCGCGAATTGCTCTAATTTGTGACGTGAACGCCCGAACGCAATCGTGTCGATCCCGCGACTTACCAGCTCTTCCGTAATTGCGGCACCCGTTCCGCCGGTTGCTCCAATGACCATTGCCTTCGTGATCGTCATCCCATTCGACCTCTTTCGTATTGTGATTGATTGATTACTAACAGAACGATGCTTCTCAAAATCGTTGCGTCTGCGCGGCTTATAGATCGGGAAGATTGCCTGATTGGGTTCCGACCCGGTATGGCGTCGTAATGCCTTCGTAATTCAGCATCATGCTCATGCCCATCGAGGCATGCTTGAGATTGTGACAATGCACCATCCAGAGGCCTGGATTGTCCGCTTCAAGGTACAGCTCATAGGTCTCGCCCTTCTTCGTTAGGAGCGTATCCAGATACACCGGACTGCCGCGCAAGGCAACCCTGTTCTTGCTCAAGACGCGGAACACGTGCCCGTGAACATGGAACGGGTGATCGCCCCCGCCTACGTTGGAAACGGTGATGCTTACATGGTCCCCCTCCTTCACGATCATGGGAGGAATCTCGCCGAAGGCTTTGCCGTTAATCGATTTGACGAAAAGGGTCTGGCCCAGCTCGAGATCGAAATGCCGATCGGGCTGAACTTGCGGGATGGGATCGTTAGGCGACGGGGTGCCGTAATCCACGAACGAGAACGGCTGCCCGCCTTCCGAATGGTGCGGCTCGCTTCCGCTGCCGATCGTAATCGGCAAGCTTTTGGCCGAAGGGCTGCCAACGACAACTTTGCCCGTCGCCGGAACTTGAATGAGCAGATCGTAACGCTGACCCGCTCCGATCGGGACCATCGTATCCGCCAGTTGGCCGGGTTCATGAAGATCGTGACCGTCCATAGCGACGACCCGGAAAGGCGCTCCGTCGACATGAAATTCCATCGTTTCATTGCCCGAGTTGATCAGCCTTAGCCTGACGATATCGCCGGGTCGCCCCGGGACTGCCAGCCCTTGCGTACTGCCGTTCACCAGCATGGAAGAACCTAATTGCTGATAAAGGGCGGTCGTCTCCGAAGTCGTCGTATCGGATTCGGATCCTTCTTTGGGTTCGACGATCATCGCGCCCAGAAGTCCCTTGCCGACTTGGATCGAGCTCATTTGATGAGAGTGGTACCAATAAGTTCCCGGCGCCGGCGCAATGAAAGTGTAGGTGAACTCGCCCCCCGGCGGCACGGTATCCTGCGTCACACCAGCGATACCGTCCTGCGAACACGGGACTTCGATCCCGTGCCAATGGATCGTAACGCCGTCCTCGATGTCCTTGTTATGGAGCGTGACAACCACTCGGTCGCCTTCCTTAACGCGAAGCTCGGGACCCGGGGAAGATCCGTTGAACGTCCAGGCTTCAACCGCCTTGCCGTTATCGAGCTTCAAGGTCGTCCGCGCTGCCGTCAGATCGAACTTCCGAATCGGAGCCGACGAGTCCGGGGCCGTCAGCGAGACGCAAGACACCCCGCCTTCAGCAGCAGAGGAATTTTCCATGCCCGCCACGTGCTCCATGTGCTCCATATCCGCCATATCCGTCATGCCGGCCGCCATTTGATGATGAGCCATGTTCATCTCTACCGGCTTCTGAAGCCGCATTTGCCAGAAATAAATCGTTAACGCTGCACCGATCAGGAGCACCACCATCGCAGGAATAGCGATGTAAACCAGGCGTTTGACGTTTTTTCGATTAGTCAAGTTGAGTTCCTCCATCGCGTTTCCTCATCATGTACACGATCGTTGACGCGATGCTCTCCGGGTAAGGCGTGGGCGACGGGCCGCAAAATACGGTGCCTTCCCTCCCGCTATCGTCGCCGAGTCGTGCCAAGCGCTCCAGCATCGTCTTCGCCCTCGGTTCATACCATTGCAGCAAGCGCAGCCGCCACCCGTCGATCGGCTCGAACTGCGGGATCGCTTGAACAGTGGAGCCCGGCAGGCCAAGGAGCTCCGCTTGCGAGATCGGACCATTTCCTCGAAGATTCCAAACGCCTCCATAAGCGGATTCCGTCGAAGCCAGCTCCAACACATACCTGGCAGCACCCTCTACATACAGATAGTCTCTTCCGACGGAAGGATCGATGAGCCGCTTGACGGGCTTCCCTTGAATAACTTTGCGAAGCGCGTAGTGGGTAACCGTGTTGGATACGCCCTCGCCGTACAGCTCCGGACTGTTGATTCGCATAGACGATTTAACAGGAGGGTTTGCAGGGTCCGGTATCCTCTCGTCGGCAGGGAGATAAACGCCTTCGAGCACGACCGTTCTGGCACCCGTCGCTGCAGAGACGCTCCGCACCGCCTCGAGCATCCGCCGCACCTTCTCCGGCTCATCATCGTAGGTTAAGTAGGCCCCGCAGAAGATCACGTCGACGCCTTCCGCTGCCGCAAGAAGCTCGCCTTCGTTCCGGGCATTTCCGCGTACTGTCCGCAGAAGCGATGTGGAGGCGTATGTCTCCTCCAATGCTTCCAGCTTGCGCCGCGATCCGGAATAGGCGACGACTTCGACATTCGCCCCGATTAAGTGCTTGACCAATACCCTTCCCCAGCCGCTGCCTGCTCTCACTACCATTGCTTTGATCATATGAATCGCTCCTTTGTGATTGATCAGTCACTTACTTTGGAAGACGACGATGATCGTACAATCGCGAGCACGACGATCGCCCCGATGATCGCGAATGCGGCTGCTCCAAGGAACACCCAGGAGAATCCCCCGGTCAACGCTTGCGCTTCGGCTGCGCCGCGGCCCAGCAGGCGATCGATTCGAGACGACGCCGCGGTGGTCAGCAGCGCGAGTCCAATAGCGCCGCCGATCTGTTGGCTCGTATTGACCAAGCCGCTAGCAAGCCCTGCTTCTCCATCGGCCACGCCATTCACGGCCAGTTCCGTACCGGAGACGAAGGCGCCGCCCAATCCGATTCCGATCAAGATGGAGGGACCTAGCAGATTGGCTGCGAATGTAGCATCGCTCGGCGAGAAAGACAGCCAGATGAGCCCTGCGGCCAGCAGGATGAGCGATGCGGCCAGCGTCTTACGCGTACCGACGGCCTTGACCGCCGCGGGAACGACCCCGGCGATGGCGACCAGCGCACCGGCCAGCGGGAGCTGGGTGAGTCCTGCCTTTAACGCGTCGTAATGAAGCACTTGCTGCATGTAGACCGAGAGCGCGAAGAACAGTCCCGTCGTCGCTCCTCCGATAAGGAACATGGCCAGATTCCCGCCCGTAACCGATTTGTTGCGGAAAATGCCTAGCGGCATAAGCGGGTTTAAAGCGCGCTTCTCGAGAAAAATGAACGATCCGAGCAGTACAACCGCCAAGCCGGCGAGTACCAGCGTCTGCGGAGCCGTCCAGCCGACCTGCTCCGTTCCGGAGAGTGCTGCGACGAGCGCTACGATGCCGGCCGTCACCGAAGCCGAACCCGGCACATCCAGACTTACGCGTTCGCCGAGCGAGTCCTTGACGATGAGGAAGGGAATCGCCGCCAAAACCAAAGCGGCTACAGGGACATTAACGTAGAACACCGAGGACCAGCCGAGCGAAGCCGTCAGCACCCCTCCCAGCAGAACGCCCGCAGCGCTGCCGACGCTGGCAACCGCGCCCCAGATGCCGAGCGCCTTGGCCCGATCCCGCGGATCCGCGAACAGCTTGGTGACCAGGGCAAGCGCGGCCGGGGCGAGGAGAGCGGCCGATGCGCCTTGAATCGCTCTCGCCGCGAGCAGCCAGGCTCCCGAGGTTGACAGTCCGGCTGCGGCCGATGCTAGCGCGAATCCGGCGACTCCGATCATAAACAACTTTCGGTGACCGAATCTGTCTGACAACCTTCCGCCCAGCAGCAGCAAACCTCCGAAAGGAAGCACATAAGCCGTGATGACCCAACTTAGCGTATTCGTGCTTAGGTGGAGCTCCGAACCAAGCGAGGGGAGCGCGATGTTCACGATCGATGCGTCAAGCACCACTAAAAATTGCGCGAGCGCGAGCGCAATCAGCGCCCACCACCGATACGCTATCGTGCGAGAATTTGCAATTGCCGGTTGTAGCATGGAATTCATTTTAATCCCCTCCTGTGAGTGATTGATCAATTACTAACTTTGTGTTTTCACTATAGCAAATAGTGAGTGATTGGTCAATAACTACTTTTGAATAAAAGACTCTGCGCCTCATCCCTTCATTAATTCGGGCATATTTAGCGCAACAGCGACGTTACATAGTAAGCCTCGCGCAAGAAACAGCATCGTCCGCTCTTCGGCCTTCTCGATACCGGCTTCTTGGAATGCGGCCAGCACCATTTCGCGGACTTCCTTAAAGCCGTTCCTCATCGACTGCTGGATCGCTTCCTCCTGAATCGTCTGCGCCTGCATCTGCAGTAACATCTCGTTATGGTGCATCGCCTGAATGTGCTCGTATTCTTGAATGAGAGTTGCCTCCAACAATTCCGGCGACGTTTTCTCTACCACCTGACGGAACGATTGGACCACTCTGGACCACGAGGCTTCCACCGCGCTGAGCAACAGAAGTTCTTTCGTCGAGAAAAACTTGAAAACGTAGGGCTGTGAAATGTTCGCCCGCTGTGCCACCTGTGCCGTCGTAGCCCGGTAATAGCCGACTTCGGCGAATACCTCGATCGCCGCGGAAATAATCTCCGCTTTGCGATTAACGGACGTAAAATCAGATTTAGCCAACATATGACCCCCCTAGGAGATAGTGATTGATCAATAACAGATCTAGTATACTGCTACCTTGAGCTGAATGCAACAAAAGGGGGATTGCGCCGGATCTGCGCAGCGACGTCCGTCTACAGCCGACAATCGAATGGCCGCGCTGATTCAGTCAGCTAACGTAGGCACAAAAAAAGCGGGGCACAGAATCTACATTCGGTGCCCTTTAATATTTACTAAAAGGCAGGCGCGGCTGGTTCGTCTATTTTCATACGGAGTAAAATATAAGGCTTCTGCCGCAGGTCATTTCCATAATGAAATCTGGGCTGCCGATGTAATTGGTTTACGATGAAATATAAGTATCGATCCGGACCGATAGAAAAAGTATCCGGCCATAAAATTGTCGGATCGTGAGCGATGGTTTCCATGATTCCATTCGGCAATATCTTTCGGATACTATTGTTTTCATAGTCTCCAGCGTAAACGTTTCCTTTGGCATCGGTGATCATTCCATCCGAAGCGCCCTTTTCTCCCCAATACTTCACGTGATACTGTAAATTCATATCCGGTATCGCTCGGTCTCTTAAAGCGTCCGTTGAAATGGCGTACAGATGACGACTGGAGAGCGGACAAAAATACAACATCTTGCCGTCCGGGGAAATCGCTATACCATCGGATGCCAATCTAAAAGGCGAAGTAGATCCGTCCTTGTTTCTATTCATCAGAATTTGGCCTTCCACTTTCGGTAAGAAAAAGAGATCGGGCGAAGTCGCGCAGGCTCCGTTTAACCGTCTCCAGGCATAACCGGATTCTAAATCAACGACAATAATGGCTCCTGGCCCTCGGGAAGACGAATCCGTTATGTAAGCATAACCTGCTTGACCGACACGAAAATCAAATCGGACATCATTCAGATAAGTGGTCGGCAGGACAACATCTTCCGTAAATGTATATACACGTCTTATTGTATTTGAATTTAAATCGACCGCGACTAACTTTGCTCCCCCTTTGATGGGTTCCGAGAAATTAGGAGCACCTGTATCCAGTACCCAGAGCGTACCTTTTCCGTCAGCAAAGGCACTTTGGACACTAATAAAGGACGTAGTTATGTTCAATGGGCTTACCGCATTAGCTTCCAAACTAGGATAAGGCACTAAGGTATCTTGGACGATTTCAGCCACCGTAAATTGAACGTCGTCTCCCCATTTCGGAAAGCAAATGAAAATACGCCCGGCTTCAGAAACGGCAACGCCTGTAGGCATGGCTCCGTTAAATAAAAAAACCGCCTCCAACTCACCAAAGTACCTTTCACTAGGTAACATCACTTGTATAAACGCCTCCTCGACTGGTTCGAACCGCTGTCACCTATTTATATGACTGAAAAAGCCTTCGAAACCACTATTACAGTGGAATCGAAGGCTCTTTTTTGTCCAAGCGTCAAGCAGGTCATTTGCCCACGCGGTGAGGATCGGCGTCCGGCAGTCGTAATGCGTTTGCCGAAGTTTGCGCTTGATCTAAAAATTCCTCTGCTCGGGTCAATTGCTGCCGGGCTGTCTCCAAAGCTTGTGAATTTGTTGCCCCATTCGATTCGCTTATCGAGCTTATCGCCTGATTTAAAGCCGTTTGCGCCTCAGAAACCGCGTTGGATGTATGCTGCTCTAACGTATTGCCGACCGAGTGAAGTGCACTTTCCGCCGGTTTTCTTGCATTTTCGGTGGCCAGATCAATTTTGTCTTCATTGGGCAAGGTGACTCCTCCTTCTTGAGCAAAGACAATCACTTATACCGCAAGAAGTATGCGGTTGAGATTTTGTTTATATTCCTACGATTGCATGGGAATATTCGGCCCCACATTCCGGGCAATCCATTTTGTATAGGATTCAATACTCAGGAAAAGCTATTTCGAACGAAAGAGAGGAGAGGATCGTTACGCAATGAAAATGAATGCAACCACGCTAGCGCCGCACGAATCGATGGAACTGCATGAAGCGTTAAACTTTAAAACGCTCTGCGTCGCTAAGTCAAAACTGATGCAAGGCCTGGTCTTTGACCAAGAGCTGAAAGCGTTGATGCAGAAAGACGTCATTCAATCCACGCAACAGATCGCCGAGCTGCAAGCCATCTACGCAAGAGTTCCTTTCCAAGCGCCTGTTCCGAATAGCCCCACACCTATCACTCATTAAAAGGGGAACGCAAATGAATACGGATTATTTAGACCCGATTAATTCGTTAAATATGCCGGAAATGGCGGATATGACTTTCGCAATGGATTTCCTTCTTCGCGCCAAGGAAGGCGTGAGAAATTTGTCCGTCGCCCTGACGGAGACCGCTTCTCCGGATGTGAGAGCGCTGCTGCGCAATCATCTTAAGCAAGGGATTGCGCTGCACCAGGAAATCACGGAGCTCATGATTCGCAAAAAATGGTTCCATCCTTACGAGCTGAACGAACAGTATCAACTCGACCAGCTTTCGGCGAAAAATACGGCGATGATCGCGCAGATGAATTTGTTCCCGGGTGATACGTCGCGTAAAGGGATGTTCGATCGTACCCCAGATGAACATATTGGAGGACATAAAGCATGAAGGCGGTAACGTATCAAGGGATTAAAAATGTCGTGGTCAAAGAGGTGCCGGATCCGAAGATCGAGAAAACGGACGATATGATCGTAAAGATCACCAGTTCCGCCATTTGCGGTTCGGACCTTCACCTCATTCACGGGATGATCCCCAACCTTCAGGAAAACTATGTCATCGGGCATGAACCGATGGGGATCGTAGAAGAAGTAGGCCCTGGCGTGACCAAGGTAAAGAAAGGCGACCGCGTGATCATCCCGTTCAACATTGCATGCGGAGAATGCTTTTTTTGCAAAAATCAGCTGGAAAGCCAATGCGACAATTCGAACGAACACGGGGATATGGGCGCCTATTTCGGCTACTCCGGGACGACCGGCGGATATCCTGGCGGGCAGGCCGAGTACTTACGCGTACCGTTTGCGAATTTTACCCACTTCAAGATTCCCGAAAACTGCGAACAACCCGACGAAAAGCTTAGCTTGATCGCCGATGCCATGACGACGGCATTCTGGAGCGTCGATAACGCCAGCGTCAAGACTGGAGATACGGTCATCGTGCTCGGCTGCGGCCCGGTCGGACTTCTCGCCCAGAAATTCTGCTGGCTTAAAGGCGCAAAGCGGGTCATTGCCGTCGATTATGTCGACTATCGCTTGCAGCATGCGAAGCGAACGAACCATGTGGAGATCGTCAACTTCGAACAGGATCAGAATATCGGCAACCATCTCAAGGAAATGACCAAGGGCGGCGCCGATGTCGTGATCGATGCGGTAGGCATGGACGGCAAGATGAGCGATCTTGAATATCTGGCCAGCGGTTTGAAGCTGCAAGGCGGCACCATGAGCGCGTTTGTCATTGCGTCTCAGGCTGTCCGCAAAGGCGGGACCATCCAGGTCACCGGCGTATACGGCGGACGCTATAACGGATTCCCGCTCGGCGACATCATGCAGCGCAACGTGAATATCCGTTCCGGGCAAGCCCCGGTCATTCACTACATGCCGTATATGTACGAGCTGGTTACGTCGGGCAAAGTAGACCCCGGAGACATTGTTACGCACGTCATTCCGCTTAGCGAAGCCAAGCAAGGCTATGAGAAGTTCGATACGAAAACGGACAATTGCATTAAAGTCATCTTGAAGCCCTGAATATGGGCAAATACAGGGAGGACAATTCGAATGAACTCCAATTACGCTTTGCATGAGATGCTGGAGGTTCATGAAATGGCGGCGTTCAAAACCGTTTGCATGACCAAATCCAAAACCATGCAAGCACTGGTAACCGACCCGGAGCTTAAGCAAATTTTGCAGCAAGACGTGCAGATATCGGAGCAGCAGCTTCAAGCGCTCGGCGGAGTGCTGTCTAAAGCGACTATATAGGAGGTAAAGCATGAACCCAATAATAGAACATATGACAGGGCTTCATACGCTGACGGACGACGTGATCGCGATGGATTTTCTGATGAACGCCAAGAGCGGCGTCAGAAACTACGCCATGGCCGTAACCGAATGCGCCACCCCCGAAATCAAGCAAATGTTGATAAAACAGCTCGACGAAGCGATCGACTGCCATGAAAAGATAACAAACTACATGATGGAGCGGGGCCTGTATCACCCCTATCATATGCCAGAGCAGGTCCAGCTCGATCTGAAAAACATAGAGACGGCAATGAACATTCCGTCCTGACGCCGTATTTCGGCAAGATAAAACGCGCAAAACCACAATGGTTCGCGCGTTTTTTGCTTGAATCTATTCAAGATTTAGCTTATCATCTAAATATAAGTTGATTAGAAGTTTATCTAAATATCGAATTTTTTAATCGACGAAAGGATGTTATGCCATTTCATGAACGACACCTTCAAAGCGTTGTCCGATCCGACTCGGAGAAAAATCCTCCAATTGCTTAAAGATAAGGATCTTAGCGCGGGGGAAATTGCCAGTCATTTTGATATATCCAAGCCCAGCATCTCTCATCACCTCGGCATTTTGAAGCAAGCCCGTCTCGTTCAGGATGAGCGGCAAGGCCAGAATATGATTTATTCCATCAATTTGTCCGTCATGCAGGAGGCCATGGGCTGGTTTCTCGGCATGATCGGATCCAAAGGAGGTTCTTCCTAATGAATAAACATGAGTACACGCAAGAGAAGCTTGCGTGGTCCGGCAAGGATTGGTTGCTGCTGGGCATCAATGCCTTGATCTTTGTCGTTATGTTCATCCTCTTTAACGATGATCTTCCCGCAGAGGTAGGCACTCACTTCAATGGTCAAGGGGAGCAAGACGGCTCCATGTCGAAGCCGTTCTTCTGGCTATTCAACGGCATTATCACGGTGGCATTGCCTGCCGTACTGTCTCTCCTGAGAACCATCGATCCACGCCGTCAAAATTATAGATTTTTCAATGATTATTATTACTTGACGCGTTGGGCCGTCAGCCTGTTCCTCCAAGCCATCCTGCTTGTCGTTATTTTTGTAAACTTAGATTACAACGTACCCACTCTTCACTTGGTGTTGGGCGGCCTGGGGCTGCTGTGGATTGTGATCGGGAATCGAATGGGACAGCTCCGCAGCAACTTCTTTTTTGGCATAAAAACACCCTGGGCGCTGATGGATGAGCATAATTGGAAGCTGACTCATCGTTTATCGGCGAGATTGTGGTTTATCGCGGGTATCGTCATGTTTATCAGTGCGTGGATTATCGCTTCAGCATGGATCATGCCCGTCTTAATTACGTGTGTCTTGGTCAGCTCCTTGGTTCCCTTCGCCTATTCTTATATGCTCTACATGCGCAAAGCTCAATCCTAATAAATTCATTCAATGGAAAGGCGGTTCGTTCATGAAAAAGACGCTCTTACTGTTCGTTGCGCTTATCGTTCCTCTGACGACATTCTCGGTCGATGCATCCGCTAACGCCATCAAGGTGCTTCTTGAAGGTAAAGCCATCTCCTTTACGGATGCGCAGCCCTACCTGGATCACAATGAAGTGATGATTCCTGTGCGTGCTGCGGCCGACGCTTTAGGAATGAAAACCGTATACCGGGCAGCCGAAAAGGAAATTGAGCTCCTCGTACCCACCGCTACAATTACGTTTAAAATCGGAGGCAACAGCGCCGCCGTCAATGGAAAAGGTCCGCTCTCGTTCGGAAAGAATGCGGTGCTGAAGCAGGGTCGCGCATATGTTCCGCTTGCCTTCTTCCAGTCGGTGCTCGGTCTGTATACGTCATACAATGCCAACCTTAACGAGGCAGTCATTGCAAGCTCCGCCCCGCCAATCGAGAAAGAGCTGCCGTCTCAATTAGTAGAGGAGGAGGTCGTGATCGGCGAGGGAACGGCCTATCCGCTGAAGGGGACTTTAACGATGCCTAGAGGGGCCGACGGTCCTCTGCCGGCAGCGGTTCTAGTCCATGGCTCAGGTCCAAGCGATCGGGACGAAACGGTAGGCGGCTACAAGCCATTTCGCGATATCGCGTGGGGACTGGCGGAGCAGGGCATCGCCGTTCTTCGTTACGAGAAAAGAACGTTGGCGTATGCGAGCAGCTTCACCCCCGAGATGCTGGCGAAATTCACAGTCAAGGAAGAAACGATCGACGATGCGATCGCAGCCTCTCGGCTGCTCAAGAAAGACAAGCGCATAAACGCCTCCCAAGTCTATGTGATCGGGCACAGTCTTGGCGGCATGATGGCTCCCAGAATCGATGCGGAAGGCGGAGATTTCGCCGGCTTAGTCATCATGGCAGGCACGACTCGCTCCCTATGGGCGCTCATCCACGATCAGAATAAAGCCGCTGTCGATGCGATGGACGACAGCGATCCGGCCAAGGCAGCGAACGCGGCATGGTTAGCTGACGAGCTGCGCAAGGCAGCAAGCATCAAGCGCATGCCGGAAGAGGAAGCGCTCGGCCAATCCGTCTTCGGCGTGCCGGCTTATTATCTCCGCGATATGGACATCCACGATACCGGAGAGCTGGTAGCCGCATCGAATAAGTCGATCATGGTGCTGCAGGGAAGCGACGACTTCCAGGTATATGCCGACAAAGATTATGTGATCTGGCAGGAAGCCTTGAAAGATAAGCCAAACGCAGTTTTGAAGCTATACCCCGGATTAAACCACTTTTTCGTAAATTATAGCGGCAGCGGGGAAGGCACCGCAGCCGAATATAAGATTCCGGGCAGCGTGGATCCGCAAGTGATTGCAGATATCGCCGACTGGATCGCGAACAACAATTAACGGCAGAATTTAGGGCCACCCCATTGGGTGGCCCTATTTTGATCGAACTTCTCAGCCTCTGCTGTCGCGCGACATTGCACGCATCGTGCTTGAAGCGTTTATTTGCAATGGATCATCCCTACCGGATTAGCCGTATTCGTTAACGCGGCACACGCGGTAGGCCAGGCGGAGTCTTCAGGGTAGAGCGCGGTGCGGAGATAGGACCAGACGAGCGCCCGCAGCGCAGCCACGCGCTCAGGGTTTTCGTCCGTCGTTTCCTTTGCGTCGAAGGCGGCGATCCCGCCTAGTCCGTGCTCCGCTCCGAACAAAGTTAACAAGCTTTTGGGTCCGGGACTCTGGAAGTACGCATCGGCGCGCCAATCCTTTCGATCGGAGAACGCAGGGTTCCAGTCGTTTTCGCCGACGATCACGAGGGCCGGCGTTGTCATTGTGGCGAAGTTTGTTGTTCCCAAGACGGGGTAGCGCTCGGTCGCAAACGCGGCGAGGTCCTCACCTTTGCCTGGCGCAGCCATCAGTACCCCCGCCTTGATCCGGGGATCGGCCAGATATACTTCCGTACCGTCGATCGGATCCGTAACCTTCTGACCACACAACAGGCCTACCGTATGTCCGCCCAAAGAATGACCGACAGCGGCGATTCGGCTCCGGTCAAGGCGCCCGCCGAGTCCTGGAACCGTATCCTCGATCTGGTCCAGATGATCGAGGATGCAGCGCATATCCTCGGCTCGGGAACGCCAATACAACGGTGCCTCCGGGTTGTCGGACTCACGCAGGCCCAGCATCTTCGCGTCCAAGTGAGTGGGCTGGATCACGACAAAACCGTGAGCCGCCCAGAAGTGCGCGAGGGGGCCGTAGCCGTGCAGGGACGAGATGAAGTTCGAAGGCCCGTGGCCATGGGACAAGAGAATGACGGGCAGGTCGTCTCCCTTCGAGGGCACAGAGACCTTAATCTGCAAATTCACCATACGGTCTGGCGTCGACAGCTCGACAGGACTGAAGGTCATGACAGGGGTGGGATCGCTGACGGGAATGTCGGCAGCTTCTGTGAACGGCTTGCTTACCGGACGATCTTCCTTTGGTTTCTGTTGCATCTCTTGCATCGAAACACACTCCTTTTCGCATTGCTGAGCAGAATAAGCCACCTAAAGCCTAGGTTGACATGTCAACTAAAATAAAGGTAGCACATTGAAGTTGACACGTCAACCATGCTATGATCTTTCTATGGACAAATACGAGTTAAACGAAGCGGAAATGCGAATATGGCATTTATGGAAGGGCTCATTTCAGCGCATATTTGGTCGCGTGATCAAAGAGCTGTCCGAGCAAACAGGGCTATCGGAGGGCGATTACGGCGTACTGGATCGGCTGGTCCTCTCGGGGAACGGGACTCTTCGTCAACAGGAATTAGCCGACTCGATGGACTGGGATAAGAGTCGATTGTCGCATCATCTGACGCGGATGGAAAAGCGCGGGCTTGTGACGAGGAAACCAATCGATACGGATCGCGGTGTCCAAGTCATCATCACGCCTGCCGGACAAACGGCATTGGATGAAGCCCGTCCCATCGTCGCTAAGGCCATACAAAAATATTTCCTCACGCTATTAACCGATCAAGACATGGAGTCGATTGCGAAGCTGGCGGAAAGAACAAAAACAAATCCTTGAACGGCTTGCGAAGAGGTTATCGAGGTTGTAAATTGTCGCAGGGGCGCAATCGAGGCGCATAACAAAAAGAGATTTAGAATCAACGATTCTAAATCTCTTTTTTGTCGCTTTTATGCCTTTGTTTCTATCAATCTGGCAATGATTGTCGCAAACTCCGCTCTGGTAATTCCTTGTTCAGGCTTGAACATATTGTCTGTGTAGCCTGTAATAATCTTATTGGATGCGAGCGCATCAATGTATTCATACGACCATGCATTGCCTTTAACATCTTTGAATGACGTTTGACCGGCACCCGTTAACTTAAAGGCTCTGGCAATGAGTGCCGCTAACTCGCTGCGACTCATCTTCTCGTCCGGACGGAATGTTCCGTCGCTGTATCCGGTCATCAAGCCCGCTTCGGCAGTCGCGCCGATAAACTTATTCGCCCAATGCGTCGAAGATACGTCCGCAAAGGTACTTTCTTTCCCTTCAAGTCCCATGTAAGAGGCAATGACCTTAATCGCTTCGGCACGCGTCAATCCCGAGTTTGGACGGAATGTTCCGTCGGCATAACCCGTTAGTAAGCCCTTAGCAATAAGAACGTCAATGCTTGCTTTAGCCCAATGATTCGTTACATCCGTGAAACGGACAACTTCCGGCTCTTCCGGAGGCGTCGTTGTTTCCGGAGGCGTCACAGGCTCTTCTTTAACCGGGGGCGTTGGTCCGTTATCAATGATTGGACCCGGATTGCTTGAAACGTATGGAAGCGCCGGTACAAACGAGGAGAGCAATCTGGCTTTCGTTTGTTGTTCAAGCGCATAGCCCATGCCTAGAACCTTTGCATCATCCCATGCTCTGCCTACAAGCTGCATAGAGATCGAATATCCGCTATCGTTCGTCCCTACGGGAACAACTACCGTAGGCAGACCGACATTAGACGTCAATACGCCCGTGCCGCGGTCGGAGCTTAATTGGGAGGCGGCTGCATCATTGTTATATACGTCGCTAATAAAACCTGCGTAAACGACGGCATCGACACCGTTCGCGTCCATCCAGCCTTTAATAACTTCCTTATAGTCCGTTCGATACTTAATGTAATCTTGTACAGCCTGTTCTGTCATACGGGTAGGTGCCGTATAATCTCTTTTATTATAGATAAGCACCTTATCCGAAGCTAATACGCTTGCTCCATCGATGTAAGGGAAATCTTTATGAAGCTCAATATAACGTGCCCAACCCTCCGTAGATCCGTTAATACCCGAAGGACGAGTAGGCGCTGCCGGTAATGCCGACATCTCAACCATGGTCGCGCCGGCTGCTTGAAGCTGCGAGAACTTATCCATGACGGCTTGTCCAGTATCATCGTCAGCATAGGTAGATACAAAGGACGAAGGAATATATCCGATTTTCTTTCCTTGCAGGGCATTAACGTCTAAAGATTCCTTCCAGTCGACTGGACGTTTGTTATCTGCATCGGCAGTCACTGTGAAAATATCCTTTGGATCCGTACCCGTTGTCGCATTCAACATAATAGCCAGATCCGTTACCGTTTTAGCAATCGGACCTGCATAATCTTGTCCCCAAGTGAGCGGAATCACGCCCGTCGTGCTTGCCATCCCGTCCGTACCGCGGAAGCTCTTCAGGCTGGCGCCTGTAGTCGGCGCATAGAGAGATACCCCTGTTTGCGATCCCATTGCCGCTGCCGCAAAATCAGCCGCAACCGATACTGCGGACCCGCCGCTCGAGCCAAACGATGTTTTGGATGGGTACAGCGCGTTCCATGTTTGCTGCCAGCCACTCTCGCTAAAGCTGCCGCTATTCGCAAACTCGGATGTGTTTACCTTACCGATAATGACGGCTCCGGCTTCCCGCAGCTTATTGACTTGGAAGGCATCGGATTCAGGCTGCCAGCCCTCGAGCGCTTTGCTGCCGCCTGTCGTCGGCATATCCTTCGTATCATAAATATCTTTTATCGCAATTGGAATTCCCAGCAAGTCGCCTTTTGCACCTTGTGCGCGAGCAATGTCAGCCGCTTGTGCTTGGCTAAGTGCGGTCTCCGATACATGCAGGAAAGCATGAAATCCTAATTGACCCATATCGTATGCCTTAATTCGATCCAGATAGGCTTGCGTAATTTGTACGGAAGTGGCCCTGCCATTGATCATATCCTGCTGCATTTCTGCAATCGATTTATTGGTAACGTCATAGGGGGATGAAGTTACGAATTGATTGGCTGCAGGCGCATTTGGAATATTCAGCTGATCTCCCGTATCAAGTCCCTCGATGCCGGAAATATCCCAGTTGCTAATCGAACGAATTTGCGCGTTGCTTAATCCGGCTACATCCAGCTGACCGTTAAGTCCATCCAGCGTAGCAACCAGATTATTTAACCCTTCTTCACCGGTTTCTCCGACTTGCACATAATTGACGAGAGACTTCGACTGGCCCGGCTCAATATGTAAGGTATTAATAAATCCATAGAAATTCGCTTCATTTCCGGATTCGGCTAACGGCGTCGTAAATGGATCCTTTTGCTGGTCGCCTAATCCGGTTAATCCATTATCGAATGGATCCGGAGATCCGACTGCGATACCTAGCGGCTTATTATTTCTAGCGGTGCTGTCGACAACAACCCATGAATCATCCGTCGTGACCTGGAGATCGTGCGAAGAGGTTGCCTTTACGACTGCGGCATTTGTTGTCGTACCATAACCTAATGAGCCACCGAAAGAGACATCAACCTTCACGGCCACGTTATTTGTATTCGTGAAAGTATCAAAGAATCTCGTTCTGTTATTTTTGGTATCAACGTAAACCTCGCGGGTGATCAATATATTTCCCAGATTTACAGATTGCGTGGAAACAAATTTATTAACGCCGTCATAGGACAAGTTAAACCCGCGCATCATCTGACCATTCATGAGCGAAGCTGAGGGCGATGACACTTTAACAAAGATATTGCCGAAGCCTTGTACTTGCGTCGTACCGACCGTACGTAAGCTTCCCGTGTCTAAGCTAGGGGCAAAAGCATCGTGAATCTCCCATACCGTGCCGCTCTCCGAGGTAACCCGCGTTAAGGCATCTGCGGATTGAAACGGATACACGCCCGTTGCGATAACGGATAACGCGATTGAAGCAGCTATCACTTGCTTTTTACCTTTACGCAGACGTTTTAATTTACTCATTATGTATTATTCCCTCCTCTGTATGTAAGGGAATATAACAATATAACCTTTGATAGTCAATGAAACTTTAGAATATTCATAACTTTTATCGATATTATATGAAAATAGTGGATTATTTTGTGATATTTAATGACACAAAAATTCAATAAGCTCCATGTATATTACATGAATCCGACGGAGGCGGCTCCCACATCTGAGCGCACCACACGATTCCGGTCGCCCATGGGTTTGGAGGGCGCTCAGATTCCACTTATTCCTCAATCAGGGCACTATGTGAGCAAGGCGATGATTTAGCGAAGACAGGCAATCTTGAGGCCGCCAAGCAAAACTATTTGGCCGCCCTCCGCTTATTGCCTGAAAATCATCGAGAATGGGAGGCCGCTACCTGGATATATGTCGCTATTGGGGATGTCCATTATCGTATGAAGAATTATGATAAGGCCTTCAAGTGCTTTTTTACATGGGCGCCGGCATTGAGATTTTTATAGAAGACGACCCAAAGTATCTTGCGTTTTTGGAGTCTAACATAGAGCTTTGATAAATCCAGACTCTCCGCAAAGTTTTTCTGTACCTAGCCCTCTTCATGGACAGTAGTCTAAATTAGACTATATAATAATTTTAGTCTAATTAGACCATAACAGTTAGGAGAGGAGTGAAGGTTACATGATAAAATCATTTTTAATGTTGGGTCAGTCAAATATGGCAGGCCGTGGATTTATGCATGAGGTCGACCCTATCTATAATGAGAAAATCAAAATGCTGCGCAATGGGCAGTGGCAGATGATGACCGAGCCGATTAATTATGACCGTCCGGTTGCCGGTATCAGCCTGGCGGCGTCTTTCGCCGATGCCTGGTCGAGGGCCAATCCCGATGAGGAAATCGGGTTGATTCCTTGTGCGGAAGGCGGCAGTTCCTTGAACGACTGGCATCCGGAAGGCATCCTGTTTCAGCATGCTTTGTCCGAGGCTCGCTTCGCCTTGCGGTCCAGTCAAATCTGCGGAATCCTCTGGCACCAGGGCGAGAGCGACAGTTATCGTTCGCTGCATGAAACGTATTACGGGAAATTAACCTTTATCATCGAGACGCTAAGAAACGAATTGAATCTTGAGGCGGTGCCGTTGATCATTGGCGGACTTGGCGATTTCCTTGGGAAGACCGGTTTTGGACAGCATGCGACAGAATATCGACAGGTCGATGAACAGTTGCAGCTCTTCGCTAACGAGCAGCCAAATTGTTATTTTGCAACAGCGGCAGAATTGACCGCGAATCCTGATGGCATCCATTTAGACGCGGTTTCGCAACGCAAGTTCGGCTACCGCTATTTCGAAGCCTTTTCGAAAAGGTGTCATGTCCTGGAGCCCATCTCGGGGGAGGAGCGGTCGCTGAAAGCGGTGCGCGATTATTCGAAAACAGAACAAGTTTACCTTCATAGCATGGATTTGGCTTCGGGTAAGCTCACGTACGCGGAATACGAGGTGAAGATCGGGAGGGTTATGCAGCCTTGATCCCCTTACTCATCCTTGGCTTGCTTATTCAAAACCACGGCGCTCACGGCTATGAACTACTGGCCCTCATGGAAAAACGGCATTACAAATACATTGTAAGCTTCACGAAGGGCTCGTTTTATTACAATCTGCAGCAGCTTGAGGAAAAAGGCTGGATTGAACAGATTCAGCAGAATCCTTCCAACAGCGGGCGCGAAGTTCGGAGCTATCAAGTCACCGGCTCGGGAATGGCTGAATTCGAAAAGTTAATGGTCGAATACGGCACCAAGTCGGAATATGTGAACCTGCAATTTTATGGGGCGCTTCTCTTTGCCGATGAATACGATAAAAACAAACTGCTGGAGCTGATCCAATCGCAAATCGACCAGACGAGAACCCGAATCTCCCTTCTTGATGAGTACCTGTCCAGCACACAGGAACTCCCCGGCACAATCGATTACTACCGCCGCATGAACGAAAATTCCCGTTCCCATCACCTGGTTAACTTGGCGTGGTTTGAACAATTGAAAGCAGCTATAGAGGCTGCAGAGGGACCTGTTGCATAAAGCCCCCAGTTACTAGGGGGCTTTCCATTTTTATATCGAACTATTTCGGCTTAAATCGTTTTAATCATATTTCCATCAATCACATAATCCGTTCCGGTAATCATTGAAGCTCGCTCCGAAGCAAGGAACACGGCAAGGTTCGCAATATCTTCGGCTTCTGCAAATTTCCCCAATGTTATACCAGCCATTTTAGGCAGCTCTTCAAACACTTTTTCGGAATCCATCGCTGCCATTGAACTGATTGTTTTGGCCATTCCGTTTTCAGGGTCTTGCCACAAAGGCGTTACTACCGGCCCAGGCGAGATCGAGTTTACTCTAATACGACGAGGTCCAAACTCGCCAGCCAGCATTTTCGTCAAATTATTAAGTGCCGCTTTGGTTGTGCCGTAAATAGGCAATAACAATTCGGGCATCTGTGCATTTACGGAAGAGATATTTACAATGGCACCCTCATTGTTCTTGAGGATATGCAGTAATGCCGCTTGCGTAATACGAACAACGCTAAACAGGTTTAAATCATAAAGCTGTTCCCATTCCTCATTTGGCGTAGCCAAGAAGCCTTCTCCCCTCCTCTTGTCAACCGCCCCGACACTATTGATTAAAATGTCGACTCTGCCGAACACGCCACCGAGTTTTTCAGAAAGTTCAACGGTATTGCGTTCCATACTGACATCAATAGGCAGATGTTTGACTGATTGGTTTTCAACAAGATCAGCCAATTCCTCCGTTAATGTCCGGCTTACCGCGACCACACTTGCCCCTTCCTCGATAAACTTTCGAACGATAGCGAGTCCAATTCCTTTACTTGCTCCGGTAACGACAGCTACTTTGTTAGCTAATTTAAGATCCATGTTTACCCTCTCCTTATTTTTACGCAATAGGCGTACCGTTAGGCATTTCAGTATCCGGCTTTCTTACTGCGCCGGGCGAAACCGCTGCAGGAGTCGAATCCCTTCCTCAATGGATCCCTCCATCAATTCTAAGAGCTGGGGTACCAGTTCCTGCATGCGGGGCGCGTTCAGGTGCCGATCGAGCGCGTCCCGGTTTTCCCAGCGTTCGTAGATGATGAATGTGCCCGGCTGGCCTACTACCTCGTGAGCCTCGTAGTCAATGTTGCCAGCGTCGTTGCGCGACGGGGTGACAGCGGCCGCCATGAATGCCTTCATCTCGGCTTCCCTCCCTGCCTTGGCTCTCGCCTCCCAAAGTACAGTAACGTAACGGTTCTTTGTATCGTTCATGCGAATTCCTCCTCGTATGGATAACATCTTGATGAACCAACCGATCTGCCTAAATAGCCACCTACGATAATGGCATGTTCAAACTGTTGTTGTGACATGATCCATTCTCCCGTTTTGTAATGAGGCATTCGCAAAAAATCCGTTACTGCAGCTTCATCTGGCTGCGAAGCATCCGATCGAGGAGTTTGTCCGGGAGAATACGGACCAGTCGGGTCAGCAGCGCCGAATCGCGACCGGCCGTATAGCGAGTGCGTGGTTTAATTGCGTGGATGGCTCGTGACACCACTGCTGCGACTTTCTCGGGGCGGATGCCGTCCGTTGCCCACGTCTCAGCCTGAGCCTTCACAGCATCGAAAAGACGATCATGGCGCTTGTGCTGATCCGGCGTCATCAACTTGGCCAGCCGCTCCGCCGTCGTAATCCCTTGCTCCGACAGCCCCGTGCTGACACCGCCCGGCGTGATCATGATGACCTTCAATCCGAACGAGGACATCTCCCGGCGAAGACTGTCATTGATCGCTTCCATCGCATACTTTGCAGCCGAATAAATGCCGAATCCAGGCATGGAGATCTTGCCGCCAAGCGAACCGATATTGACCACGCGCCCGCCGCTGTTCAGCAAGGCCGGGGTCAGCGCCTGAATCACCGCGACTTGTCCGATTACGCTGACTTCGATCTGGCGGCGAAATTCATCGAGCGGAACCATCTCAAGCGGTGCATTAACCGCGATGCCGGCATTGTTGACCGCGGCCCGCAAAGAGCGACCAAGCGGATCTTGCTTCACTCGTTCGGCCAGCGCCTTCAGGGTATCGAGATTGGTAATATCGACGATCACCGGCTCGATATTATGGCGTCTAATCTTGTCGGCATCCTCCTGGCGGCGAACCCCGGCTAAAACGTGAAATCCGTCAGCGGCGAGCCGTTCCGCGGTAGCCCTGCCGATGCCGCTGGACGTACCCGTTACGACAACCAGTTCTTGATTGTTGAATGACATCGTACCCCTCCTGAGTTTGGATAACATATGGATCACTGTATAGCGCTGCTATACGGGTATTATAGCACCGCTATACAGAGCTGTCTATAGCAGTGCTATAGTTTTATTTGGCCGTGGCCGTAGCGTGAGCGAGTGAGATCATCGAATTCCTGCGAAAATGAAAAAATCGCCATCCGGTTTGGATAGGCGATTTCTCATATGTGCCACGATTTGTGGACCTTCATTTTGAATTGGCGTCCGGCCTTTGGATCAAAATGATCTGCATGACGCTTTCCCGAATGAGATCAATGACGTCGGGCTCGGGTGGGGGCGCCTTACGAATCTGGGCCGTCACGTACAGCCAAGCGGCCGTATTGGCGGAAGCCCAGACCAAATCTGCCGCAGCCTGGGCTGACACGGCCAGTTTGCCTTCGGCAGCGATCCTCTGGACATTTTGCACCAGTGCTTGGTGCGATTGATCTGCCGCCTCGATATGAGCGCCCTCGAGCAACCGCCCCATCATCGCCGCATAGATCCGGGGACGGGCCGCTGCGAAGCGGACATAGTCATCCCATCCTTGACACAGAGCCATCTCTGGAATGGCGGACTCGGCAGCGGCAATCTTGCTTTCAAGCAGCTGCTTGAACGCTTCCACGATAGCCGCGCTCAGAAGTCCATCGGCATTGCCGAAATGGTGGTAGAGCGTAGGAGCGGTAACCTGCGCGATCGCCGTGACGGCACGCGTCGAAAATTGGGCGCCGCCCTCCTCTTCGAGTACCTTAAGGGCAGCCGCCAAAATCTTGTCGTATGTGTTCATACGCCCATTATAGCAGTGCTATAGGCGCATGTCCATGGCGAAGGTTGTATGCGGACCTGTGATCAAAACCTCGTTGATACAGTTATAAAAGAACAAGAACAAATCGATGTACTTATCAACAATGCAGGTTACGGCGAATATGGTCCAACTGAGGAAATCCCGATGGAAAAGGCACGAGCTCAATTAGATGTTAATCTTTTCGCTGCTGCCGAACTTGCGAATATGGTTATTCCGATCATGCGGAAACGAAAATCAGGGCGCATCATCAATATCTCCTCCACTGGCGGGGACCAGTATACGCCACTCGGCGCTTGGTACTATGCTTCAAAAGCTGCACTTCAACAATGGAGCGATACCTTAGATTTGGAACTGCGTAATTTCGGTATTCGGAGCGTGATTGTTCAACCTGGCGGCACACGCACGGAATGGGCAAAAGTGACACTTGAAAAAATCAAGGGAAATCTGGCACCCCTTTCTCCTTATAAAAAGATGGTTGATGCGCTTGAAGGCTTAACTAGTCGGCAACAATCCGGACGTTTTGCCAATATGGCTGCAACACCAGCCGATTTGGCAAAAGTCTTCTATAAAGCAGCGACGGATAAGCGACCTAAATGGCGTTACTTTCATTCATTTCCGGACCGGATGCTTACATTGATTGGGCGCCATTTTCCACGTAGCTATAGAGCCATTTTGAATCAGTTTATTATGAAGCGCTTTTCGCAATAAGCATCACGATCACAAACAAGGATCGGAGTGAGCGGTTATAAAGGCCATTATATTTGGTGCCACCGGTATGGTTGGTAAAAGTGTGCTGCGTGAATGTTTGCTCGAAGACAAGGTTCAAGGAATCATGACGATCGGTCGTACTCGGACGAATCAACAGCATCAAAAATTAAGGCAGATTATACTTCAAGAAGTCGCTGATTTATCTACTGTTGAACCAGAATTAACAGGATATGATGCCTGCTTTTTCTGTCTTGGCGTTTCCTCCGTGGGAATGAAGGAAGAGGAGTACAGAAAAATTACGTATGATATGACGCTTTCCGTAGCACAAACATTAGCAAGGTTGAACCCTCAGATGACCTTTATTTATGTCTCTGGAAGTGGGACGGATAGTTCTGAAAAAGGGCGCTCGATGTGGGCAAGAGTGAAGGGTAAGACAGAAAATGATTTATTGCGTCTTCCTTTTCAGGCTGCTTATATGTTCCGTCCGGGTGCCATCCTTCCATCCCACGGTGTGAAATCCAAAACAAAGCTCTACCAGATTTTTTACGATGCGATGAAGCCTTTTTATCCGTTACTGAAGAAGTTACACATTGTCATTACATCGGAACAGTTAGGTAAAGCCATGATCCAGGTAGCTAGCGGAGGTTATCCTCGCTCAGTGATAGAGAACAATGAACTCAAAAAAATAACTTGGCGGCCAGATCGGATTGATCGAGAATCCAAGGTGCTTTGAACGAAAACAAAAAGGCGGCCCTGTGGCCGCCAAGAGAATTCTTTGTTGCAGAAAATCACTTAGAAGCAATCGGAACCGCAATGTTTTTCCCAACGGTTGCTGCCATTTTGACAATCGCTTCCGGATCGGAGTTTTTAACGTTCACATCAATACGAGGGGTGTACGCATCCTCCAACCTTTCAACCTCAGCATCGGTCAACTTGATCGCGAGCGCTTTAATTGCATCGTCAATGTGACCGGTTTTGATCGCTCCCACAATGGGCGCCGCCACTACCGGCTTGCGGAACAACCACGACAGAGAGATTTCCGCACGGCTGACCCCTCGTTCTTCTGCGATCATACCAATGTTATCCACAATTTTCCGGTCGGCTGCGGCAGTTGCCTCGAAGTATTTTGCAGCGCCGGATTCGGCTTTCGTGCGCATAGTGCCTTCACCCCACGGACGGGCCAGGAGTCCACGCGAAAGTGGGCTGTAGACGATGGTTTGAATACCCTCGTCGGCACAGAGTGGGATCATTTCGTTTTCTTCCTCGCGAGCAACCAAATTGTAATTGTGCTGCATGGATATGAAGCGTGTCCAACCGTTCGCTTTTTGAATGTGAAGGGCTTTGGCGAACTGCCAGGTCCTCATTGTCGAGGCACCCAAATAACGCACTTTACCCATCTTCACAAGATCATGAAGTGCTTCCAGCGTTTCTTCCCATGGCGTAAAGGGATCCGCGCGATGAATTTGGTAAAGATCGATGTAATCCGTGCCAAGACGTTTTAAGCTTTGATCGATCTCCGTCATAATGGTCTTCCGCGAGAGACCGAACGAGTTGGGTCCAGCGCGCATTGGGGCGCCGAGCTTTGTAGCTATGACGATATTCTCGCGTTTAGCGAAATCTTTAATCGCCTTGCCGATGATCTCCTCGCTGTTCCCTTGCGAATACATATTAGCGGTGTCAAAGAAGTTGATTCCGGCCTCGATTGCATGCTTAATTACAGAGCGGCTCTCTTCCTCGCCGATCGACCAGGAAGGATAGCCGGTTGCGGGATCTCCAAAGCCCATACCGCCTATGCAGATGGGTGAAACCTCAAGACCTGAGTGACCAAGCTTAATCATTTTCATCCTGCATGCCTCCTAAGAATAGATAGCTTGTTGAGCTATTCTTAGTTTAAAGAAGATGTTCAGCCAGCCGTTATCACGATCAGATCAATATGCTGCCTAATGCTATCAAGCTCGCCTCCTGAACAGCTTCATGTCTTCTCTAGGCGGAACGCCGAACATCCGGGAATACTCACGACTAAATTGCGTGGGACTCTCATAACCGACCCGAAAAGCGGCTTCTGCAATATCCGTTGATTCAGAAAGGATGAGCCGCCGGGCCTCCTGAAGTCTCAGCTGCTTCTGGAATTGAATCGGGGTAGCGGAAGTGATCTCTTTAAAATGTCTAAAAAACGATGGGACACTCATATTGGCAATATCAGCCAGCTCCTCAACGCGGAAAGAATCCTGAAAGTGCTGCAATATATATTGGACGGCGTTCTTGATATGGTTGGTTGTCCCTCCGTCCGTTACGATTCGTATGAAGGAGTCACCATGCTCGCCATGCAATGTTCGGTACAGGATTTCTTTCATATACAGCTGGGAGAGGATCGGAATGTCTGTCGGCTTATCCAGCAGGCGAACAAGCCTGACTATAGCATCCAATATAGCCGTATCCAACTCGGCTACGTTCATTCCGCGTTTAGCTGCACCCCGGGAGATCTTCTTTAGCTCGTCGGCGCTTAATAGTTCTAAAATAGATCCAGGAGTAAACTCAATCCTGCAGAATAAATTGGGAACTTCGGGAGATGCATCGGGCGATTCCATGACAACTGGCCATTCCATGGAGGCAACAACGTATTTCGATGGGCCATAAGTGAAGCGCTCATTACCCAGAAAAACGTTTTTTGTGCCTTGAACGACGATGCCGATGGAAGGGTTGTAAAGCCCGTAAGGTGGCCCAGACAATGTGGAGTAATGAGAAGCGGAATAACGAGAGAATCCCAGCTGCGGAATGATCGTCGGCCAATATCCGTCTTTGTCGGTATGGCGATTAACCAGCTCGGCAAGTTCTTTTTGCAAGCGAGAGAATTGATCCGACATATGATCCTCCCCAACAACGATATGTAACTCTAAACTTAATTGATATTGATCCGCCTGAAAAGGCGACGTGAGAGGATTAGGCACAACTTTGATTGGATTCGGCAAACGTCAGGGTTCACCGTACCATCTATAGAGCGAAATCGAAGGGCACCCGACCGGGCGCCCTCCTCTCTTACGCTTCTATTCATACTGCATAGTAACGACGCCAGCATATTGGGCAAGGCTTTCCTTGGACACGTTCAACGTCTTTACATCTGTCGTCCGTGTCCCGGCAGCCTCGAGGAATTTGTCCACCTTAGCGAAGAAAATCCTTCCGAGAATCCCCACAGCCTTCGTGCTATAATGCATCGGAATCGCTACGGTCGCATGCAATTGACGCATCACTTGAGCGGCTTCCGCCCCAGCGAGCGTCGCCCTTCCTCCTACGGGCACGATAAGCACGTCCACTTTGCCGATTTCTTTGACTTGTTCTTCTGTAAGCAGATGCCCCAGATCCCCGCAATGGCAGATCGTCAGTCCATCCATCCGGAAGCGGAAAACAATATTGGGCCCTCTTTTCTTACCGTTCACCTTATCGTGGAAAGTCTTGAACCCACTCATGCTCACATCGCCGCGACTGTATTCTTTCGGCTCGTTCACCAGCAAGTAATCACCCGATGCGGCGTTAACTTTATTGTGATCGCCATGATTATGCGTAACCACGACGATATCCGAATTAACCGGAACCGGCATGCGATAGCCAAGAAACTTAAAGTAGGGATCGATGAGAATCCTCGTTCCGGCATCCGAAGTCAGCAGAAAAGAAGAATGGCCATACCATTTAATCTGCATATGCAACGTACTCCTTCAGTTATAAGAAAGCTTCTTAAACACTTTAAAATACACCCACGCCGGATTCAGCAGCAGCAACGCTCCTGTAACTATAAATACGATTTGCTGCCTAGCAAGGCTGCCACCTGCCCGCCTAAGAGGGAGCCTCCAAATACGCCTAAATACCCCGCCGACATGGTAAAACCAAATACTCTTCCCGTAATAGCAGACAGCGTAATCTTCTTGATCAAGATATTGACAGATGGGGTCAACCCAGTTCGCTTTCTGCGCTTCGTAGGTCCGCCGCTTCCCGCAACGTCGACAGCACGACACCGCTTGTAGCAATTCCGCTAAGAATTAGCGTTTCGATCTGGCGGGACCGGAGAATAATCTCAAGGTCGCTGCCGGAGAACGCGCCCACGCAAGCGGAGACCTCTCCATTTGATATTAAATGGAGAGGTCTCCGCTTGTCAAGGCGATGCACCATAACGGGATAGGAAGTGATGATATCGTGTTTGATTTGGAGGCTCGTTCTGAACGTCGCGACGCAGGGGAGAATCGTAACAAAACTGGACAGATCCTCCAAGCCAACGATTGAGAGGGCTTCTCGACTTTTTTATCCGTTTCAGGCACCAGGAAAAGGTCTACGGTGAAATGTTGAATTGCGAGCCGAATGTCACTTATAATCGCAACCAGGCAGACTGCTTATACAAGCGTACGAATAGCATCGACCGTAGCCTTATGTTCGGCTCCGATCTCCGTTCTCCAGCATATCAAGCAGCAGGCTGGAAAGCGGAGCTGGAACTTGTGCTTTTTGCGCCGCCGACAGCAAGAGGCCGACATCTTTCTGTGGAATTTTACTTTCGGGTATGGATGACTTCTCGGCTATCATTTTGCCATAGCTTTGATAGATGGGCGCGGTAAACAGTGTGCTGGTAAGCATATTGACCGCTGCTTGGGGATCGACTCCGCCGCGCTCAGCTATGCCTAGCGCTTCTTCCAGTGAGCGTGCCGCGGAGACGATCAGGAAGTTACCGATCAGTTTGACGAGTAAAGCCGAACCGGCTTCCTCGCCAAAGTCAAAGATCCCTTTAGCTCCCATCGCTTCCAGCAGCGGCCGCACCCGCTCCTTTGCTTCCTGCGGACCCGCTATAGGAATCCACAATTGCCTGGCAGCGGCTGCCTCCGGCCGTCCAAAGATAGGCGCCTCAACATAGACGGAACCATGCCGCGCATGCAGATCCGATAGCTTCCTGCCCGTGTCCGGCGATACCGTACTCATTGATACATGTATCCCGCCTACGCCCAGGCGTTCTAAGAAATCTTCGCTTTTGACGACGTCTTCCAATGCTTCATCGTCCCACACCAAGGTGACGACGATGCCACCGGTTGTCACGGCGTCAGCCGGACGGACCGCCTGCAGCGCACCTTGAGCCACGAGTGGCTCCGCTTTTTCTGGGGTGCGGTTGTATACGGTGAGCGCATATCCTGCTTGGAGCAGATTGGCGGCGACTGGCATACCAAGCAGTCCGAGACCGATAAATCCAATGTTCTCTCTCATGAATTCAACCTCCTTAGAATGCTAAACATGACGTCAACGTCATGTTTAGGGCAAAAAAAATTAATCGCTGTCATTGACCTCGAGCCACCGCTCGAAACGTTCTATATTCGACTGCAAATCGCTGCGGAACTGTCCGAGCGCATCAAGCTTCTGGTCCGTGTCGGCCAAATGCTGGCGCAGTATGCCGAGGACTTTCCGTTTCGGCAGCACCCCGCTCGTATCCGTAAAGTAAAGCTCGATTACGTCCCGAATTTCCTCCAAACTTAGGCCAACCTTCTTCAACTGATCGATCTTTTGCAGGCGAGCAACCGTTTCTTCCGTGTAGTAATGATGACCATTGCCTTCGCGCTCGCCAGATGGAAGCAATCCAATGCTCTCGTAATAGCGAACCGTGCGCTGGGTTACCCCGGCTCGTTCTGTCAAATCGCCAATGCGCATGCGGTTCATGATGGATCACTCTTTCCAAGATATAATATGACGTTAACGTCATGTTTGGATAATAGCATTGGGATTGGAAATTGTAAAGGAGGGGTAGGCCCCAGCATGTCTATCCTATTAAAGGAAGTAACAGCAACTGCAATCGTTATGGTTCTCTTTTATGGCGACTATACCTTTACAGAGATTATAATGATCGTGTACGAAGTGCTTGGGGTCCATTTGTTTAATTACGATACGTATTGTTCCATATAAGTAATTAGAGGTGAGCTGCTTGAAAACAAACCGTTCCTCGTCCGCATTGGGCGAGTTCATAAAATCGCGCAGAGAACGCTTGCAGCCTTCAGAGGCAGGGATCCAGCCGCTGCCCGGACGAAGACGCACGCCGGGACTTCGAAGAGAAGAAGTCTCTTATCTTGCCCATATAAGCGTGACTTACTATTCCTGGTTGGAGCAAGGCAAGGAGGTGAATCCTTCGCCGGAGGTACTGCTAAGTATCGGCAAAGCGCTTCAGCTTGACGAAGATGAGCAGAAGCATCTGTTCGATCTGGCCAATGTTGACGCGGCGAGTGTCGTGACAGTGCCGAATAACGGAGGGCCGGATGCGGGAGTTTTGCAGAAAATCGTAGATCAACTTTATTATCCTTCTTTTATCACGGACGAAGGTACGGATGTGATCGTCTGGAATCGGGCAGCAGAACTGATCATAGCCGATTTCGGCAGTCTGCCGGACAATGAACGGAATATGATCGAGATTATGTTTTTAAAGCCGGATTACCGTACAAGACTGCTGAATTGGGAAGGTGCTGCCCGTTACTCCGTAGCGGTTATGCGGGCAAGCTTCGACCATTACAAGGACAACCCGTTATATATGGAACGGTTCGAACGCTTGAGACGGGAAAGCGAGGAGTTCGTGCATTTCTGGGAGCTATATGAAGTCAAGCAAAAGCGCGTAGCCACCGCATTATTTCGTCTTCCTGACGCACAGGAGATGGAGTTCGCGCTCCATTCCGCAGCTGTCATCGATAATGACCCAGGGCTGCACTGGTGCTTCTTTGTTCCGGTTCCCGGTTCTGGCACGGAGGAGAGATTATTGCGTGTACTGGAGCAGGACAGGCATCTCCCGTAAACTGTTACTCCCGTTAATAGAATAGACGTGCTGTGGCTAGCTCCCTCCAGTTGCTTGTATGATTCAGTGCAAGACAACGATTGGAGGGTTTTAGCATGCAAACATGGTTCATCACAGGAGCATCAGGAGGCTTGGCTTCACGTATAACTCGCCGGTTGCTGGATAGGGGGGACCGTGTAGCCGCAACGGTACGCAAGCCAGGTGTGCTGGATGATCTGCAGGCACAGTATGGCTCCCAACTATGGCAGGCTAATTTAGATCTGACCAACCCTCAGCAAATTGCCGAAGTCGTGGAACGCGCATTTTCAGAACTGGGCACGATCGATGTGTTTGTCAATAATGCAGCCTATGGATTGTATGGCGCAGTGGAAGAAGCAAGCGACAGGCAAATTGAGCATCAGTTCATGACCAATGTGCTTGGCTCCCTGCGTGCAGCGCGTGCAGTCCTGCCCTTTTTCCGCAAGCAGGGCAGCGGCCACATTGTACAGATCTCGAGTATGGCGGGTCATTATTCGATTCCGGGTATGGGGCTGTATTGTTCTTCGAAATGGGCGGTCGAAGGGGCCTTTGAAGCGCTGGCTAAGGAAGTCGCTCCGTTCAATATTAAGACCACGATGGTGGAGCCCGGCGGGATCCGAACGAATTTCATTTTAAGCAACGCCGTGATCGGCGAGCGGATGGACGAATACCGGAATACGGAGGCAGGCCAATTCGTTAGCCTGATGAAGGGGGAACTGCCCGGTGTAGATATGAGCATGTTCAACAAAATGGTAGTCGGCGATCCGGATAAGATGGCGCAGCAGATTATCCACCGTGTCGATCAGGGAGAGGGGCCGATACGTATGGCGTTGGGCAGTGACGCCTATGAGCAAATCCGGGCAGCCCTGCTGGACAGACTGGCCGCTCTGGAAGCACAGAAAGAGCTGGCTTACTCCACTGATGCAGATGATGTAGCAAAACAAATTTAAAGTACACCAAAAGATTTCGACATCCACGAACGGATATGCTCCTCTGCAAGTAGCCGGTTTATTTTTTAAACCTGTCTACTTAAAGGGGAGCATATTTAAAGCTTGCCCTTATTTGTGATACGGCTCCCCTTAACGGATGTATCGGCGAAAACAAATGGCGGCCTAGTGGCCGCCCTTAAAGGATTCAAAGGTATTATGACTTTTTAACTAAGTTTGGTTTTTCGCAAGCCGCTTAAATTTTGAAAATTCACTAAATCAGCCTATAACATTTAGATGAACACTAAAATTTCAAGCAGACGGTGCAACAGATACGCGCTTTCTTGTCGGGTTGCCGTTTGAGCCGGCTGGAATTTAAAGGGATCCCCGCCCGAAAGAAGGATACCTTCCTGAATGGCTTTCTGATAGGCCGGGATAAACCACTCCGGCAGTTTTAAGGCTGCAGGAGTTGCGATACCTGTTGCATTTACAGAGTCGGCATGCACATACCCATAAGCCCTTACAAGCATCACGATCATCTCTTGATGTGTTATCGTCTGATCGGGTTTAAAGGAAGTAGGGGAGTATCCCGTAATTAATCCCGCAAATACGGCCGAATCGATATCTTTCTCATACCAAGCGCCCTTCTTGACGTCCTTAAATTGACTTGTTGATTGATCGCTGCCCGGCAAAACACCCAGCGATCTGTTTAATATGGCGGCAAATTCCGCACGAGTAATTGATTTTTCCGGTTTGAACGTTCCATCGCCAAACCCTTTAAGAACCAAACGATTGGATAAGGCCTCGATGCTTGCCTTATACATGCTGTTCACCGCAACATCCTGATATGATGCCTTTTCAGTCATTACCACTGTATAAACCGAGTTCCCTTTTTTATACAAAGAAACGTGGAGAACTCCGTCATTCCATTCAGTCTTAATTGGCACGGGAACGAATCTTTTTGCTACGGGGTCATATGTCAATCCCGCCAGTTGATTTAGTGGAATCTGCTTGGTCTCAACGACTAGTCCATGTTCTGCGTACTCCGAGAACTGGTTAACGGGCTGGTTGCTAACCGTTACCGAGAAATCCAACAACTTGCCAAGCGGCCGCACTCCGCTACCCGCCAATTGTTGCTGCAAGGTCTCTTCATATTCCGTGCCTGCATGCTCAATGGAAATAACGACAGGGTCGGATGCTGTTACGTTCTGCCCCTTCAATAAAGTCGATACTGGAAGCTGCCACCATCCATCTGGCGTCGAGATCCGAAGCAATGAAGAGGCTTCAAGAGACGACATGCCGGAAAGGAACTTAATCGGCAAGGTCACTTCATACCGGTCCGCCGGATCGCTCGATGTGATCTGAAAGATTTTCGAGCTCTTGAATTCGTCGTTCTTCATGAGCTCTTCAAAACCATTATCTTTGAGTTGAATTTGGATGGATTGTTTTCCATTCGGCATGACTGAGGTGCTTATGTCCCATGGCAGATCGGATGACTCCTCGGGCATATCACCACTAGGAGTGACGCCTCCCGGAGTGCCGCTTCCTGGAGTGCCGCTTCCTGGATCTTCGCCTCTCGGGCGTGTCCGGAAGTTTATTTCCGGGCTGTAATCGCTCCAGTTTGAAGTGACATCTTTTGCTTTAAGCATGAATGTATACTGCGTATCCGGGGTAAGATTCGTTAATTTATATTTTGTAACCCCGTGATCTACAACTGCAACTTCAGACAACGTGATCCCGACGATAGAAAATAACGCGTAGCCGCTCACTTCTTTGTTATCCACAGCCGGAGTCCAAGCAAGAGTCGCCTCCGTACTCCCAACCTCGCTAACCTGAAGAGTACTGTTGCCGGGCCAATACGGCGGTTCGTTATCCGGTAAAGCCAAGATACTGTTTTTAATTTTGCTTGTGAGGTTTGTCGGAACCTTTGAATATCTTGTGCCGTCCCCTATTTCGCCATAATCGTTGGTGCCCCACACATAAAGGTTTCCGCTTGTTGACAGAGCAATCGTATGAGAAAATTTAGAGGAGATACTAGATATCTTCTCATTAAAAGGAAGCTTGCGGATCGAAATCGGATCGCTGTTGCTGTTGCTTCCCCATTCGTATACTTCACCGACTTGGGTCACGGCATGGACATACCCCCCTCTTCCCGCGGACACGGAGATGATCCCCGACAACCCTTGAATAAGGGTGGGGGTAGAATTTGATTCATACGTGCCGTCCCCAAGCTGTCCCCGGTCGTTTGAACCCCAAGCATACACTTCACCGCTAACTGAAACAGCATATGTAGCATTTGCTCCCACTGCGGCATTTTTAATGGACGCTAGTCCATCTACTTTTATTGGAACAGATTTAAGTCCCCCCAGGGCAGATATCCACCCCCACATAAAAACTTCTCCATCCTCAGACACGGCCATAACAGTGCCATCATCACCCGCCGTAATATTCGAAATAGGCGGAAGGCCATTTAGAATTTCTGGCGATTGCTGATATCCTAGCCCCCAAGTGTAAACTTCACCGTTTTCCGTCAAGGCTGCCGATGTAAAATAAGCAGTGGCAACATCTTTGACGTTGCTAAGGCCTTTAACCCAGGTGGGCGTTGTTTTATTTATCGTTGTTCCATCCCCGATTGTTCCATAGTAATTGCTCCCCCATCCGTAAACGATTCCATCCACCGAGACTGCTAAAGTATAATCGGAGCCTTTTTCAACTTTTTTTAAAGGCGGAAGATTAGAAATCAATACTGGCTTACCCCGATCCTCCGTCGTTCCATCTCCTAGCTGGCCATAATTGTTCATACCCCAGGCGTATAGCTCGCCCGAACTTGAAACAACTCCCGTATTATGATAGCCGGCAGAAATTTGACTGACATGACTCATCTCCGATAACTTTACTGGCATTGATTTGTTGGACGGCCCTAGCAAGAGCTGTCCATACTCGTTGCTGCCCCATCCGTATACTTCCCCGGAATTCAAAACACATAATGTATAGTCGCTCCCGCTGGCAATTGTCTCTGCACCGGACACTGCTTCCATCTTCCGTGGCGCATTACTTGAAGGCGAATTTTCAGTTTGAACGGTTCCTAATACATAAACTTCACCTGTAGTCGTAATTACAGAAGAGTCGCTTGCACTGGCAGCTATTGCTCGCGATTTGGGAAATGTATCGATTAAGTTAGGAGTCATTACGTTGTCTGTGCTAACTTGGCCTAGTTGTCCATATTCATTCGAACCCCAACCATAAACATCGCCATTATCGGCTAGCGCGAGCGTGTGATAGACCCCTGCAGATAGAGCCTTTATCTTGGGTAAGCCTGTTATTCGAACAGGAGATGTTCTGTTTATTGTTGTTTCATCTCCAAGCTGTCCGGAATTATTACTACCCCAGGCATAGACTTCTCCCGATTCGGATAACACCAATGTATGATGCATTCCGACGGATATCTCCTTGATGAAAGGAAGCCCAGGTACTTTTGCGGGATTGCTGCGTTCAACGGTTGTTCCATCACCTAGCTGCCCTACAGAATTGACACCGAAGGTGTATACTTCCCCTGAGGCTGCTAGCGCTACAGCAAACTCGTTTCCACCCTCAATTTGAACTAATTTAGGAAGCCCTTCAATCTTTCTGGGAAGCGTAATTCCCCAGCTCGCGCCCCCGCCTAGCTGACCATAATAATTGCGCCCCCAAGCATACAACTCGCCTTCTTTGGTCAAAGCATATGACGAAAGATACCCGGTACTAACCGCTTTAATTGCAGGTAACCCTTGGGCCTTCGTCAAATCTTCCGTTCTTGCTTCATCAGTGCCGTCTCCAAGGGCCCCATTTGCATTCGAGCCCCAACCGTACACTTCGCCGCTCTCCGTCAAGACTAAGGCATGCAGTCGAGAGGCGGCAATCTGGGCAATCACAACAGAGGAAGACGATTCTGCCCCCACTGCGGCAGGAATTGGAATTAAACCAGACAAGATAAGAAAAATAACAAAGTGGTACAATCGTTTGGACTGAAACATCTCGAACCTCCCCAATTCCTCTTGATATACGCTATTGAATATTCTCTTGACAGGTATTCTTCCACCTATGATACCATAGCAGCGGAAATATATAGGAGAATTTGTCGATTATACGAATAATGTTGGGAAAAACAAAAAATTCAATTTATACAGTGCTGGCCGGCAATGCGTCGACTTTATGCAACAAGCGATTGTATTAAAATTACGCTTGCCTTAAAGTGTCCTTTAAGCCTTAAGCTTAAATAGACCTGGCCGTCCTTTCAAATAAAGGGGAGAGTGTCCATATGTCATATACGATCAAAGAGGCATCGGAACGGCTTGGTTGCCCGGCGCATACCATTCGGTTTTATGAGAAGGAGGGGCTGCTTCCTTACATTAAGCGAGATCGGCACGGCAATCGTCTGTTCGAGCAGGATCACCTGGACTGGATCCGATTAATGACGTGTTTCAGAGCCACTGGTATGAAAATTTCCTTGTTGAAGCAGATGGTAAACCTCGCGTTGGACGGCGATGCCACAATTCCGCAGAGAAAAGCGATCTTAAACCAGTACAAAGAAGAATTATTCCGACGTCAGAACGAACTGGCCGAAGCCCTTGATGCCGTCAATAACAAGCTTGCCATCTACGAAGAAATTGAGGAAGGAAGGCTTCCGTCCGAGAGCAGATTGCTGAATCAAATGGAAGACCGACACGACCAACCAACGAAACGAGAATGAGGGATGCACGCATGAAACAAAGAGTTTTGGGCAATAGCGACATTACGTTATCTGCGATCGGTCTTGGCATCATGGGCATGTCTCCGGGCATGTATGGCGAGACGAACGACGAACTTTCGATGAAGACGATCCAACGCGCTTTGGATCTAGGCGTCACGATGTTCGATACAGCCGACGTTTACGGGAACGGTCACAACGAAGAGCTGCTTGGAAAAGCAATCCAGGGACGTCGCGAGCAAGCCGTTATTGCGACCAAGTTCGCTTACACCCCCAATTACGAGAGCCTCAGCGGCCGTCCCGATTATGTGAAAAAGGCAGTGGAAGCCAGCCTGCGCCGCTTAAAGACAGATTACATCGACCTGTATTATCAGCATCGGGTCGATCCTCAAGTTCCGATCGAAGAGACGGTCGGGGCAATGGCCGATCTGGTCAAAGAGGGTAAAGTCCGGGCATTGGGTCTGTCCGAAGCTTCTGCTTCCACCCTTCGCCGGGCCCATGCCGTGCATCCGATTTCCGCGTTGGAGAGCGAATATTCGTTATGGAGCCGGGACATCGAAGATGAGATTCTTCCGGTTGCAAGAGAACTGGGGATCACGCATGTTGCATATAGTCCGCTCAGCAGAGGCTTTATCTCCGGCGAACTTCGTACATTCGCGGATTTGGCTGCCGACGATCTTCGCAGATGGATGCCTCGGTTCCAGGGAGAGAACTTCCGCAAGAACGTAGAGATCGTTGATAAGATCAAGGAGATCGCGATAGAGAAAAACTGTTCTCCGTCTCAATTGGCCATCGCCTGGACGATCGCCAATGGATCGCTGCCGATTCCAGGCACGAAGCGAATCAAGTATTTGGAGGAAAACGCCGCTGCCGTGGATATTGTCCTCTCGAAAGAAGACCTTCTGCGCATCGAAAATGTGAGTCCTAAGAACGCTGCCCAAGGCACGCGATACATGGAAGAACAAATGACGCTGCTTGAGGGTTAAGCCATAATCTGGTTGGCAACGTGTAGTCCATATTAATGTGTGAAATCGCAAAATCTGGCGGCCATAGGGCCGTCACTTACGATTCGGTTCACCGCGCTGGCAGTAACGGCAAGTTTTAGGGCATCCTTTTGGGATGCCCTTTTCGTTCAAACATTAGCGATTCCGCCAGGACGAGAAGAGTTGTCTCCTCAGGAGTGGCCGCTCAAACTTTAGGAGGGCCCCTCTACCGAACCACAGACAGAGGTTATGTTTATCATGTTTCGTTATATTTTACGAGTAAGCAATCCAGCTGTGGAAGGAACGGATCATGTGAAAACTTTACTGCGCATCATTATTTATCTCATCGTTTTTGTCGTCGTCGTAGGAGGGACAGGCGCCATCGGGTACGTCAATACCATGAATGCCGGAATGTCGGAATACGATAAAGCCGCCCCTTTGCTGACGGATGTAAAGGTACCGAAATATGACGCAAACAAACCGACAGTGGCCGTGCTGCTGGCGAACGAAGTGACGGAAGTGTTCGATTTTCTCGTCCCGTACGAGATGTTTGCGATGACCGAAGCTTACAATGTATACGGCGTTGCCCCCAATCGCGAGATTAAATCGCTAACTGGCGGACTCGATGTCGTCCCGCATTATTCATTTGACGAGATGGATGCGATGCTCGGTAAAAGCCCGGACATTATCGTCATTCCGTTTATGCCGATGTTGAACGAGAAAAAATATGCGCCCGTCCGTGAATGGATTCGGAAGCACTCGGGCGCCAAGACGACATTGATCTCCATTTGCAATGGAGCTGAAAACCTGGCGGATACCGGCTTGCTCAACGGCAAATCGGCAGCGACGCACTGGGGAGACATCAACCGGCTCATGAAGAAATATCCGGAAATCCAGTGGGTGAAGGATCGGCGCTACGTCCCGCAAGGCAATCTCGTATCTTCTGCCGGTCTGACTTCGGGGATCGACGCTGTGCTATACGTCATCTCCCAGCAGTTGGGCGAGGCGGCCGCGAAGAAAGTGGCGGGAGAGATCAACTATCCCTCCTACGATTATGTGACAAACCCGCAAATGAAACCGTTCGTTGCCGGGCTGAGCGATATAACGTACGTGCTGAATAACGCTTTTCAATGGAACAAAGTAAAGGCGGGCGTGCTGCTATATAACGGCGCCGATGAACTGGATTTGTCCGCCGCATTCGATACGTACGCCGCTTCCGGTACGACAACGACGTTGACCGTCTCCAGCGCGAACGAACCGATCGTAACGAAGCACGGCCTGAACCTGGTCGCGCGTTATCAGATCAAAGACGTGCCGAAGCTGTCGAAAATGATCGTTGTCGGCGCCGATGCCGAGTCTGCAGCCGCCGATGACATCAACCAATGGAAGAACAGCGGCAGCAGCGCGAAACTGTTGTTCCTGCACCGCGACGCGGCGGATCGGTTCGCAATGGATCCGGCATTCGAGGATTTGGCCGGGCAGGAGGATATCCGGACAGCGAAGTTTGCCGCCAAGAGGCTTGAATATCGCGCCACCGACCACCTGAAGCTGGAGGGCAGATCCTTCTCTTTTGAAGCGTTTGGCATACCGGTTATGCTCGGCGTCCTGTCCTTGCTCATCGCCTTTTTCATCGATCGGCTCTTTATCCGCAGGAAAAAGGGAGCCTCCGCAAATAGAGGCGCTGCGGGGTAACCCTTGCTGCAATATCGTGTTCGAAAGGCCGAACAATGCAAGTCGACTTGGGGGGTATTTCAGCAGACAATCTTATAGTGGTAAAATATAGATAAGAAGTTTGGGGGTGAAGGGATGTCGCTGCCACTGTTCTCCACCACGGATAAGAGCGGACGGATGACGATGCTCCTGCCGGGACGTCGCGTCGGACGCGCGGCTCCGCTCATGCCGTGGCTGCTCACAGCCGGTGCACTGTGGTCGCTGACAGGCTCCGTGCCGTTCGGCGCACTGCTCGGCATGGCACCCACACCGGCAATCAACCTGTTCCTCGGTCATCCGGTCACAGTGGGCGTCACCGTTTTGCTGCTGTTCGTGGCGATCGGTGCGTCCGGCGGCGTGTACTCGCGATCGGTTGAGCAATTTGGACAGGCCAGGGTGGCTGGACTGTTTGCGACGCTATCGGTAGCAGGAGGACTCGCAGCAGCTGCGGGCATCCTCCTGCTCTGGACGCTGACAAGCGACCCGTCGCGCCACTTTGACCTCGAGGCCATAGCGACATCGCCGACGATCCCGCTAGAGCTCGGCGCTGTAGTCGGAGCTAGCTTCGCCCTGTGGGCCGCCATCACGCTCCTGCGGCTGCCCGGCGCTATCGCCCACGCCCGGCTGCGTCAGGCGGACATCGAGCGACTCCGCTTGGAGGGTTTGTCATGCACCGGGACGTTGACCGCCGTAAATTTTACGAACAGTTGGCTCCATAATTCTCCGATGTTCACGGTTGAGGTAAATTATATCGCCCAAGGCGCTCCTCGTGTCGTCTCCGCACACATGCGCACCAGCGCCGATCGTGTTCCCCTCGTCGGGTCGCGAATGATCGTGCTGACCGACGATCGCGGAACCACCCACGTGGAGCTCGACCCGGCGAGTGGAGCGGCATTCGAGCCGGACGCGGGGAAGTTCGCCCCGTCGGACGGATGATAATGCAGCCTTGAGGCAGCGTGGTTATAAGGAGTTCAAGTCAACGGCCCACGTATGACACTTCGGAGGCTGGCAGCATCTAGGCCTCCCTTCAGCCGCTACTCGAACCATCTCCAAAGTCTTAAAATTCTGGCCGAAGTTTGTTGCGTTGAATTCGCTGGAATCCTGCCGACCATCACCGGATCGAGGCCATGCTGGACCTATTGCGTGAAATCGGCCACGTGAAAGAAGTGCCGGTGGTATAGCCCTTTAGGGGCGTCGACCAAGGGGTAAGGGGAAAAAGCGCGAAAAGAAGCAGCTAAGAACAATCCCAAGTGCTTAGCGGCTTCTTTTTATTTATAACATTCTACTAATCTAGTTGTATTAAAATCCTGTATAAACCAATCCATTAAAACTAAATAATCTTTGATCTCTCTTATGTCCAATTCAAATTCCATATCTTGCAGATTAGCGTATAGAACTCTGAAAAGATCATCGATCTGATGAGAATAAATTTTTACTAACCCCTCGCTGTTTCCGCTTAAATGAGTATAGTGTTCAATTTTATGATTTATGAAGCTTCGAATATCCTCTTTACTCTCAGTTTGATCAATTCCGAGTTTTGAACATATATAATGGTATTGCGGCTTTTTGCATGAATTGATGCTTTTTAATATCCCCTTATAAAGCTTGATGAGTTCACTTTTGTTCATACACACATATTCATTTTTTGAATAAAACAATTGCAATTCATTTACTAGAGTTATAAGCTGGGATGCGTTTATAATATAATTCAAATTAAAATATCGCACTTCTCCATCACTGTAATAATCAGTAACATCTATATGATTAAGCTGTATCTTTTTAAAAAAACCTTTCGTTTGTGCAGCGTTATCCTCTTGCATTACTCTGGGTAATAACTTTTTCGTTAACCATGCGTAGGCGTTACTCACAGTCCAATAGTCTCTTGGTCCATATTTCTTTGATAAGCCCGATTTATTCCACAATAACCAAACCTTATCTGACGGCGTCCAGCTATAGTGATCTTCTATGAAGCTGTGAATGATACATTTAAATCCTTCGTTATGGTCTTCATTTGCTTTCTTCATATAAATTTTTAATATATTATTTCCAGTGGCATCGAAGATATGCCAATCGGAATCGCCCTTTCCATAATCGTACTCTCTGGAAAACTTAAGAATTTTTCTCCATACATCCATACTGACCTTAATTAAATGATATTCATCCGGATGATAATGGTTGGGAATAAATTCTCTACAATCCAAGATCTCTTCTGTCAAGCGAATAGCCTCAATATATTCAACAATAAATTTATCAATAACGGCACAAAGATTGCCCAATTCTTCATCGCTTAGATTAAATCTTGAATTCCCTAATTGAACCATATAATTGTTTTCATCGAGTTTTGCCACAACATACCGTCGCATTTCAAAATCTATTGGAGTGTTATTCCCAGGATATAATTCACTTAGGATATCTTTATGTCCTAAATTAATGGTGGTTCCCCTGATGTAAAAGCTATTAAATGTAAATAAACACGAACCTCTGCTTTCTCCTAATGCAGGAAGAATCCCTTCCAGCATAACTGTTCTATTTCTATATTCTAAGTATTTTTTATCAAACGTATGACTTTTTTCGTCTACACCAAAATCGGCTACATAATTATTGATGCGGTCCGTATACTCCTCAGCTGTAATCTTTCCCTCAGCTAATTGCTTTCGGATGGCTTCTATGCTGAGCGCATACTGGGCTTCTTCTTCAAATTTCCTGATATGTTTTCTCACATCTTTTAATTTTTTTTGTGCACGCCTTAATAAACGCGCGACAATCTCATCCGGCAGCTCCGTATCCCGCTTTTCGTTGTTGCATTTGCGATGAGCAGGTCTTAAATTTTCTAAATGATTAAAATCGAAAGTGGTGGGCAAGTTAAACTTTTTTATAACATCTGTTGTTTTTTGATGATCTTTAAATGTTTTTTCAGAAATAATGTGGTCAATTTCTAAGTCGGAGTAATTGAATAACTCTTCTAAACAAACTGCACACCGCCTTTGATAAGCTTGCCAAAGGCCATATCTAGCTTCGGGTTTGTCTTTTATACTCACTTCGGCCACTCCTTATGACGAAACATCTACGGTTCTCCTCAACGGTTCTATCTGTTGAAAACAAGGGCGGCCTTGGAGGCCGCCACTGTTGTTATAAATTCATTTGTGCATCGCATTTACACTTATACTACGAATAGATTTGCGTCACGAGTCCGTTGGTGAAGACTACATATTGGTAACCGTACCTCCACACATCAACGGTAATTTCGTTGCCGGCCGCCTGAGAGGCGGAGGAGGGCTTGCCCCAGGATAAATCCACCTGCGTCTTGCTCATGCCTATTGCTATTTTGGATGCTTTAATCGTATTCCAAGTGGATGAAGACCAATTATATTTCTTAAAAGGATCATACGATAGGAAGGTGTACGGATCGCCTAAAATGAGCGTCACGAAACCTCTCGAAGTCACTTCCGACTTTAACGTCTTGCCTTTAACGGTGGCAAATACGATCTCAAAGTTATCTCCGCCTACCGGCAGGATATCAGTGATCGTTACCTTGGAGAAACGTTCCCAGTTGTTATAATTATTGACCCAATACGATTTACCGATTAGTCCGGCAAGATTACCCTGCGCGACCTTCTTTTTAATCTGGGGCGTATCGGCCGATTCGACAACCAGCGTCCCTGCGCCGATGGACACCTTCATCACTTTAAGTTTTGAATCCCATAGCGTCACCGCGCCGAGATTCTTCTTGAGGAAGTCCGCTGGGAAAACCGCTTCTCCCTTATTTAAGCTAACGGCGCTACTCAGCGCGACCTCTTTTCCATTCACGGTCGCCGTATTCCGCCCAACCGTTAAGCGTATAGCAGTTAAACCCAATTCGACATTATAACGTTTGTTTGCCGAATCATACGTAACTGTGCCACCCAACGACTTAAATACACTTTTAATAGGCAACATGACAATTCCGTTGGCATTCACCGCTCCAGTCAGATTAGCGCCTAGATTGGCCGTTACCGTAATCGTTTTGCTATTCCCCGCCGCCGTTGCGGTTATCTTCGAGTCGCCAACCCCTAACACCTTATAACTGCCGTCATTCTGTTCCTGCAGCAGATAGGGCTTGTCGACCTGCAGAGAGGCTTCCTTGCCTGACAAAGTTTCCTTATAGCCGTTGTTGTACGTTTGTACGATTTTAAATTGAATCGTGTTTCCTACCGCCGGTTTGGCGTTGGAGGCCGCGAGCGTAAGTCCCGACACCGCTGGCGGTTCGATAGACGCCACACTTCCCTCGCCATAGATGTTCCAGCTTCCATCCTTCTGAAGAACCAGCCATTTCCGACCGCCTGCCGAGGATACCATAGACTTATTCTTGTCGTCGCGAGGCTTGTCTGCGAGCGAACCCTCGTACAGTGCAACCTTTACGGCATTTGTGATGCCTGCTATTTGCTTAACTAATTGATAACTCTTAGTCGTACCACTCCAAGTAGGTTCACCCAACCATGCCGTTCCGTCTTTTTTGGTGACTAGAAGTTTATCCTCACCGGCGCTTTCAATATAGGCTGCGTCGGACGTAACGACTTGAGGGAAGAACTTCACATCCCCATTGTTGTAGTCAGACTTGTTCAAATCGACGAAAACGACTTTCCCCGTATTGTCCATATATGCAAGTGAATGATCGCTTATCAATTTCAACGCCACGATCGAAGAGGAATCGGCGACTTTGTCTGCCACGTTTTTAAGGTAGGAATGGTGAATCTCTCCGCTATTCGTCACATAAGCCATTGATTGAAAGCCCGTTGCAAGCAAGGAGATGTCGGTTAGACTTTCGATTTGCTTACCGCTTTGTAGACTCCATACCGTGCCGTCATTTTTTAAATAGTACTGCCCCGTTACCAGTTTGATGCCGTTTTGCGTTGGATCCACTGTAGGAAGAGACCCGTTGTTCCATAAAATCAGTTCGCCTTTGCTGGAAATTCCGTAGTCGTAGGACTCGCCAGAAGCACGTTTAGCACTAAAAATCGCCGAGGCGCCGACGTTCACCTTCTGATAACCCGATGCTGCCCACGGTCGTTTAAGCCAGATCGTACCGTCATCCATCAGGAGGGTATCCATTTGAACGTCCACAATGCGTGGGGAAACATCCGCCGCCTCTGAGCGCATAGGAAAATAAAACAAACTTAAAACGGTTAAAATCGACAATGCCGCTAACACGATTCTTCGCACGGAACGCTGCCCCCTAGTCATTTTCCAGGAATAGAACTCAAATCCTAGTTTTGTGAAAATATTACCATGTAAAAGCAGGGTATTCAATCATTGATGAGCGTCTTTTAACCCAGATAGTCACATTTTGCCAGAACGCCATCCTGCGTTCTTTCTATTGGTTTTAGTCTCAAGTCCCTGCCTCCACTTTGGCAGACTTGGTTAGGTCTGAAGTTGTAATAAGAAGAGATAGAATGCAGTTGTGGTTACGATTCGCCGCGCCCACATTTGAAACACAATTCCATTAACTTTCAAAAAATCCCGACTTGACATCTAAGATTTATGGGTTTAATATCGTCTCATAAACCTTTTAGCACTCATTATTTTAGTGTTAAAGCAATTTCATAAGCCGATTGGACCAACCAAAGGCCACAGCGATTCCCGATCCCGGGGACAGTTGCGGTCTTTTTTTGATGCTCTGAAGGAGGGTGCGACAAAAAAAGTATGACGGATGACGAATGGGAACGTTTAGAGGAGATCGACTGGCTGTTCCGGCGAATGGTTCGAAAGTTTGTGAAGGAACGCGACAAGGTGTCGGTCGAAGGGGTGGCGCTGCCCGGTATGCTGATCCTGCAGAAGGTGAACCGCGATGGCGAGCAGAAGCTCGGGGATCTGGCGGAGGAGCTTGACCTGACCTCCGGAGCAATCACGACGCTGTGCGACAAGCTGGAAAATAAGGGCTTTGCGCGGCGCCGGCGGATGGAAGAAGATCGCCGCACCGTGCTGCTCGACATTACTTCGGAAGGACGCGCGATGCTCGCGCGGAACCGGAATGTGGGCCAGCGATGTATCACGCTCCTGTTCGGAGATTTTACCGGGCGGGAGCTGGAGACGCAGAAGGAGGTTTTCCGGAATATGGCCGACCGGCTGGAGCATTTCTCGGAAACCGTGATGGAGCTTGTCAAGGAAAATGCGGAGCAAGCGATGGAGAAGCCCGGCAAACGGCCGGATAACTCCCCGCCGAACAACCGTTTCTTAAACTACTAAATTTAAGGAGAGATTGATCGATCATGGGACATCCTACGATTTACCCTACCGGAGCGACGGTATACTTGCCAGAAAAAGCCTGGAGTGGTTATACGATCTTCCAAGCGGCCGAACTCGGCGCGCTGCTGATTGATATGAGCGGCAAGGAGGTTCGTCTGTGGAAGGGACTGCGCGGCTTTCCGAACAAGATTTTGCCGGGCGGCTATGTGACGGGCAGCACCAAGGAGCGGGACCCGAAATACGGCTTCCAGGACGAGATCGATCTCGTGCAGCTGGATTGGGACGGCAACGTCGTCTGGGGCTTCAGCCGCTTCGAGTTCATCGAGGACCCCGGCTACGAGCCGCAGTGGATGGCACGCGCTCACCACGATTATCAGCGAGAGGGGAACCCGGTCGGCTACTATGTGCCGGGACAGGAGCCGAAGACGTTGGGCGGCCGCACGCTGGTGCTCGTTCATCGCAACGTGACGAAGCCCGAGATCTCGGATAAGCTGCTGCTGGACGACGTAATTATCGAAGTGGACTGGGAAGGCAACATTGTCTGGGAGTGGGCGGCGAGCGATCATTTCGAAGAGCTGGGCTTCGACGAGGACGCCAAGGAGGCCCTGTTCCGCGACCCGAACAGCCGCCACTTCGGCGGCAATACCGGCGGCGACTGGATGCACATCAATTCCGCCTCGTGGGTCGGTCCGAACAAGTTTTACGATGCCGGCGACGAACGCTTTCATCCGGACAACGTCATCTGGGACGCCCGCGAATCGAACATTATCGCCATTACCGACCGCAAGACCGGCAAGATTGTCTGGCAGCTGGGCCCGGACTTCTCGAAGCCCGAAGTTAAGCATCTCGGCTGGATCGTCGGCCAGCATCACGCGCACATCATTCCGCGCGGGCTGCCCGGCGGAGGTAATCTGCTCGTGTTCGACAATGGCGGCTGGGGCGGCTACGGGCTGCCGAATCCGGCGTCTCCGGACGGCCTGAAGAACGCTGTGCGCGATCATTCGCGCGTGCTGGAGATCAACCCGGTGACGCTGGAGATCGAGTGGCAGTATACGCCGACTGAGGCCGGTTATCTGGCGCCGCTCGATTCCTATCGCTTCTATAGTCCGTATATCAGCTCGGCGCAGCGGCTGCCGAACGGCAACACGCTGATTACCGAAGGGGCGGACGGACGGATCTTCGAGGTTACGGCGGCACACGAGCTGGTGTGGGAGTACATCTCGCCCTACAAGAACAACCGAAACTCGAACATGGTCTATCGCGCTTACCGCGTGCCGTACGAATGGATTCCACAGCTCGAGAAGCCGCTCGAGGAAGCCATCGTGCCGATCGACGTCGCCGATTATCGCGTGCCGGGCGCGGCGGCGAGAGGCGCGGTGTCGGTCGTCGAGATATCCGGAACAATCTCCTTCGAGGACGGGGCGTTCTGCGTGCCCAGCATCGGCGAGAGACCGGTATCTGAGGACTGATGCATTCGATAAACGGAAACCGGAGGAGAAAACATAATGAGGACCATCATCAATAGAATCAGGATCGTCAGACAAACGCGTTCCGTATTCGGAATGCTGACAGCCGTCGCGTTGTTCGCCGTTATCCTGACCGCTTGCGGGGACAACAACAATAGTTCGTCGCCGTCCGGCTCCGCCTCCCCGAGCGCCGACTCGTCGGACGCTGCGCAGACGGCCGAAGCTTCTTCGCCTGCGCCGGCGGCGAACGATCCGATTAAGGTCAAGATTGCCGACATCGTGAGCAATCCGGTGTTCCGAGTCGCGAAGAACAAAGGCTTTTTCGAAAAATACGGCATTGACGCGGACATCGTCACGTTCGCCACGCCGGCGGAAGGCATCAACTCGCTTTTCATCAAGCAGACCGACCTAGCGTGGGGGGCCGACTTCCCGATTCTGAACGCGGTGAGCAAAGGAGACTATTCCATCATCGCGGCGACGGGCACGAACACCGACGCGGCGGCGGCCCAGTGGAAGCTGTTCGCCCAGGACGACATTCAGCAGGGGGCCGACCTGAAGGGCAAGAAGCTGAGCACGCTGCGCGGAACGTTCCTGCCTTATCTGTGGGACGAATATTTGAAGGCCAACGGCATCGCGGTGCAGGACACCAAGCAGATCGGGCAAGGCGGGCTGGACGAAGCGTATATCGCGCTGCAGAAAGGGCAGATCGACGCGACTTGGGTGACAGGCGCGGCGCTGATCGCCAAGTTTCAGACCATCGAAAGCGCGCACGAGCTGACCGATATGTCCCAGACGCCGGTGCGCATCGGCGGCGACGTCATCGCGCCGAACAGCCTGCTCGAGGAGCATCCGGCGGGCGTGGCCAACTTCCTGCGCGCGGTGGAAGAGGCCTCGCAGTACATCACGGCGAATCCGGAGGAGACGGCCGACATTATGTTTGCGGAAGTGAAGCAGCCGAAGGACGCAACACTGCGCGATCTGTCGACGGTCAACTGGGCGATCGGGTTCTCGCAGGAATCGTTCGAGAGTCTGTCGGGCCAGAAGCAGTACATGGTCGATAACGGCATCATTGAGAAGGATTTTGACCTGGCCTCGAAGCTGGACCTGGACAGCGTAAAACAGGCCGTGCCGGACCGTGTCACCTACGGCCAATAATGGAGGGAACGTCATGTCCTTAGCGAACCTGTCATCTTCCAATACCATCACGATCGAGCGCTTGAGCAAGAGCTACGCGGCGAATAAGCCGGGGTCTTCCGGCGGCGCCGTGCACTACATCATCAAGGACGTCGACCTGGTCGTCAGGGGCGGAGAGTTCTTCGTGCTCCTCGGCCCCAGCGGCTGCGGCAAGTCGACGCTGCTGAACATCATCGCCGGCTTCGTCTCCAAGACCGGAGGTGATCTGCGGGTTGGGGACGTCGAAGTTCGCAAACCCGGGCAGGATCGAGCCGTCGTCTTCCAGCAGGCCGACTCCTCGCTGTTTCCCTGGCTGACCGTGCGCCAGAACGTGGAGTTTGGGCTGAAGATGAAGAAGACGCCGAAGGACGAGCGCCGGAGGATCTCCGACCGGTTCATCCGCATGGTCAGCTTGTTCGGCCACGAGAACAAATTTCCCCGCGAGCTGTCGGGCGGCATGAAGCAGCGCGTGCAGCTGGCGCGGGTGCTGGCGAACGATCCGGCGATTCTGTTGATGGATGAGCCGTTCGGGGCGCTCGACGCGATGACGCGGCGCACGATGCAGAAGGAGCTCAGCCAGATCTGGCGGGAGACGAACAAGACCGTCATTTTCGTTACGCACGACATCCAGGAAGCGATTCTGCTCGGCGAACGCATCGGTGTCATGTCCTCCGGACCTGATTCGCGCATCGCGGACATCTATGACGTGCCGCTGCCCTATCCGCGCGATGCGGCGTCCGCCGAGTTTCTCTCTCTGAATCGGCGGATTCAGTCGCACTTCGATTCCGGGCTCGAAGGAGGGGGGTATCCGTGAAAATATTGAACAACAAATGGATTACGATCCCGCTGCTCTGGGTTATCGCGCTTGCCGTCTGGCAGCTCGGCGCCTGGATCTACGGACCGGACATCATTCCGGGGCCGGTCGAGACCTGGGGCGGGGCGCGGGAGCTGCTGAGCGACGGCACGCTGCTGAAGGACATCGGCATCAGCTTCTACCGCGTCATCGCCGGCTGGTCGCTCGGTAGTCTGGTCGCGATTCCCCTCGGGCTGATCATCGGCCGCGTGGCCGTCATCCGCGTGTTCGCCGAGCCGTTCCTGAATTTTATCCGCTTCATTCCGCCCATCGCCTTTATCACCCTGTTCCTGGTCTGGTTCGGCATCGGCGAGCAGTCGAAGGTCGCGCTCATCATGTACGCGACGCTGTTCATCGTCATGATCAACACGCTGGTAGGGGTGCTGTCGCTGGAGGAGGACAAGGTCCGCTCCGCCCGCAGCATGGGCGCTTCTGAATGGCAAATTCTGCTGCACGTCGTCATTCCGGCCACGACGCCTTACATGTTCACTGGCATCCGCCTCGCGATGGGCACCTCCTACATGGCCATCATCGGCGCGGAGATGATGGCTGCGAACGAAGGCGTCGGCTTCCTCATCTGGAACTCGCGGCTGTTCTTCCGGACGGACTGGATCTTCGTCGGCCTGATCAGCCTCGGCCTGATGGGCTTCATAACCGACCGCATCGTCGGCTGGGTCGGCCGCAAGGTGCTGTACCGCTACGGCGTAGTCGGCTCGACGCCCGCGCCGAACCGCCGATAAAGCGGGTAATAAATAACTTTAACAACTCTCCCATCATCAATAATTTACTTTTCATATAATAAAGCATTGGTATTTTCGCCGTTGTGATACGGTTCACCGTATCATCTATAAAGCGAAAATGAAAGGCACCCGAGTGGATGCCTTGATATGTCTTACCACTATCGCCGGATCATCTTGGCGTTCCTGATCCAGAGTTCTTCATTAGTCAAGGATATGGGCTCCGCAGACATCACCGGCGTCAAAACCAGCTTATAGTCAGCTTCCCATAACCAGGAAACTCTCTCACGACCACTGCCTTTGCTCGTATGGCTGAACCCGCTGCCCTCCAGCGCTTCCCTTGCATCGCGTGACCCTCTGAAAGCTAATTCAAACATTTGCGGCATAGAAAATCCTTCAGGGATCAGTGTCGAATTCTTTTTCACGAATTCTTTCACTTGCTCGCTTGCGCCAGCATGTTCAGCAGCACTGTCACGGCCTCTGCTCTCGTAGCAGGGTTCCCCGGCGCATACCGGTTCGCGCCCTTGCCTTCGATTATGCCCAACTGGCTCAGGGCCACGATCGCTCCTTTGGCCCATGCCGGAATATCCTTGTCATCCGCGAAGCCGGTTGCCGTCGCTTGGACGGACTGTCCCAGCGCGCTAGAGATCATGACCGCCATCTCGGCACGCGTAATCTTCGCATTCGGAAGGAAGGTGCCGTCCTCGTATCCATGAATGATGCTGGCCTGCACGGCTTGCGCGATAGCACGCTGCGCCCAGGCGCCGATCTGCTCCTGATCGGCGAATGCGAGCGCCGTTCCCTCTTGCTGCGGCTTCAACGCATTCACCAGCATGACCGCGAATTCCGCGCGCGTCACCGCGCCATTCGGCTTGAACGACCCGTCCGGATAGCCGCCGACGATATGCATGCCGACCGCTTGCTTGATATTCGTCTCCGCCCAGTGTCCCGAGATGTCGCTAAGGCTGATCGACGGCGTCGCGCCGTCCGTTGGGTCTGCTCCTTCGCCTACGCCGAAGACCGCAAACTTCGTGAAGTGATTCACCTTGACGGTAATGGTATTCCCGTTAACCATGCCTCCGACTTTGACCCAGGTCTTCTTTGCTTCGTCATAGAAGAATACGGCAGGGATTTGATTGCCTTTTAACACTTGCGGATCAAACGTGAAGATCAGCGTGATATCCTTCTCGAAGTTTTCCGTGAAGCTTTTCAGAATTTCATAGATCGGGGTGGCCAGCACGTCATGGCTTGTGAGCAGGTTCTGTGTGTCCGTCACTTGCTGGATCGTAATTTTCAGCTCTTTGCCGGAGGCATCGGCGGGGATCACGACCTTGACCCGGTTCCCCAGGCTAACCTCGCCTGACTTGCCGACGGGAAGCGTGAGCGTACCGTCCGCCGGGACGACGTTATTGCCGGAAGCCGTCGACCCTGTCGGTCCCGTTGATCCCGTGTCGCTGTCACTGGATGTACTCGCCGGCAGCCACTTCGCGTACAGCGTCACATCCACTGTCCCCATCGTGAACGAAGCGCCCGCGGCATAATTCGTGCCTCTGCCGTCCGCTTGCGTATTCCAGCCCGCGAACGTGTAGCCCGCCTTGGCCAAGCTGCCCGTGTTGCCCGGCACCGTCACCGTGTCGCCCTGCTTATACGAACCGCTGTCCGAAGGCGCGCTTCCGGATGTAGCTCCGTTGGCATCATAGCTCACGGCGTACGCCGGCACAGGGTTCTTCGTCCACTTGGCGTACAGCGTCACATCCGCCGTCCCCATCGTGAACGAAGCGCCTGCGGCATAGTCCGTCCCGCTGCCGTCCGCTTGCGTGTTCCAGCCCGCGAACGTGTAGCCTGTCTTGGCCAAGCCGCTGACGTTGCCGGACAACGACACCGCAGCGTTCTGCTCGTACAAACCGCTGTCCGCCGGCACGCTTCCGGACGTAGCTCCGTTGGCATCATAGCTCACAGTGTACGTAGGATTCTTCGTCCACTTGGCGTACAGCGTCACATCCGCCGTCCCCATCGTGAACGAAGCGCCCGCGGCGTAATCCGTACCGCTGCCGTCCGCTTGCGTGTTCCAGCCCGCGAACGTGTAGCCCGTCCTCGCCAAGTTACCTGTGTTGCCATACACCGATGCCGTGACACCCTGCTCATACGAGCTGCTATCTGCCGGTGTGACCCCGCTATCGCTGCCGTTACCATCGTAAGTCACAAACTTTTGTATCGCACGCAGATAAGGATATCCGTTATTGCCTGACGCGTTTATCCCCCATATGCTTGTAAAATCCCAGCCCGCATAGGTACTTTGCTTCCTCATATCTAAAGTCGATAAGCCAATGCCCTTACCTGTATCCGATTGGTTCGTTGTTTCCGAGTCATAGAAGCTATCGCTAACCGTAGCATAATTATTACCGACCAAACCGCCTGCTGCACTGCTTCCTGTTACACTTCCCGCGGCATAGCTCTTGTCAATCGGAGCATAATTATCACCGACCAAGCCGCCGACAGTATTGGTCCCTGTTATACTTCCCGTATGATAGCTGTTGCTGATTGGAGCGTTATTTTCGCCGACCAAGCCGCCGACACTATCGGTTCCTGTTATACTTCCCGTATGATAGCTTTGGTCAATCGGACCATAATTTTGGCCTACGAAGCCGCCGGTAGTATAGCTTCCTGTTATACTTCCTGCAACATAACTGTTGGTAATTGCTCCTCCACTTCCACCTGCCAAACCGCCTGTATTCATAACGCCTGTTATACTTCCCGTAACATAGATGTTGCTCATCGTTCCGCTATTCCAACCTGCCAAACCACCAACGTAGTTAGATCCTTTAATATTCACATCCACTAGTTTCAGATTGGTCACGCTGGCATTTTCGTTGTTAATAAAGCCAAATAGCCCTGTAAAACCGGCTGACCGATCCATAAAGAGGTTCGTGATCTTGTGTCCATTGCCATCCAGATTCCCCCTAAATGGCGTATTTTCTCCCCCAATGGGCTCCCAGCCTGCTCCTGACTGATAATCGCTCAGGTCCAGATCGGCCGTGAGCTTGAAATACAAGCCACTCTCCAAGAAGTAGTTTCTGAGCTTATCTAATTGCAGGGGAGTTGCAATCTGAAACGGATCATTCGCTGTTCCCGTTCCACTATACACGGACGCTGCAGGCTCTCCCCACTTCCACCAGTCATACAACCTTATGTTGGCATTCCCCATCGTGAAGGTAGTGCCTGCAGGATAGAGAGTCCCCGTTCCATCCCACATCGTATTCCAGCCCGCGAAGATAAAACCCGGTCTCTCCAGCCCCCCTTGGTCCAGAACCGTAACAGTTGCCCCCACTTCATATGAATTACTATCGGTTGGCGCACTCCCGGTTGCAGCGCCAGTGCTGTAATACTCCACATTACCTTTGGCGACGTAACACGCTTTCTTTACGCCATTGATGGGATCGCTGACATGGAGATAATCGATCATACATAACACACCTGAGGTAAACGTAGCAGAATTATAGGCTCCGTTCGCGCCAAAATAGACAACCTGCGTCCCGGGAAACTTGCAATAGTCAAGCTCATCGGCACACTTAAACATCTTGCTCGTGTCAATGGAACCCGTATCGGCCGAAGCCGGCGACGCAAACGAAAATGAGGACCACACCATCAACGCCAGTAATAAAAGGATAGCGCCCTTCTTCAGCAACTTGTCATTCACTCCACTTCTTTATTCTGGTGACTGCTTATTCTGGTGACTTCTTGTCGATTCTTGAAACTTCAACCTACTATAAAACGATATGGTACAAAAAAAAATCCCCCGTCCGGGGGATGCGCGGGAGAAGGATTTCAGCCCAATATGCTTAATTCTCTGGCACGCTGAACTGCTCGTACGCGATTGTTTACCTCAAGCTTTCTGTACACGCTTTTGATATGCGTCTTGACGGTCTCCCCCGTAATATTCAGGCGAAGCGCGATCTCCTTATTCGGCAGACCGTCCGCGATCAGCTGCAGGACCTTCGTTTCCTGCTCGGTCAGCACGCTTCTCATCGGTTCCGGCGCGGACTGCATCACTTGGAGCAGCCGCTTGGCATACGCCCAGACATCTCCTGCCGTATCTCGAACGAATACCGCCGGCCTTGTCTTCCCATAAGCGGACAGCAGCAGCTCCATCTCCTCGCCCTCGTCGACGAAGCTCCGGATATAGCCTTCGGGCTCGGCCAGCCGCAGTACGGTCTCCAGCTTGGCCAGCGCCTCCGCCGCCCGGCTCATGCGCTGCAAGGTCACGCTTTGCATGATGAGCACCTTGATTCGGTCCCGGAGACGATCCTCCCTGCGCAGCAGCGCATCGAGCCGGTCCAACAGGTCCAGCGCTTCCTCCCATTGTCCGCCGGCCGAGAGCACCTTGGCATAGGCCATATAAACTTGAACCTGCAGCAGCGCGACCTCGTCCGTATGGGACAAACCGCAGCCTTGCAGCCATGCAAGCGCCTCCTCGACAGCGCCTTGACGCAGCGCCAGACAAGCTTGCTCGGCTTCGATCTTCAATATGAATAATCGATATTCGGGAGCGTCAAGCTGCGACTTCAAGTCCTCCAGCAGTTCGGACGCCCGGTCCGGGAGGCCCAGGGCCTGTTGAATCCACGAAGCGCTGGTGGCGACCTGGATGAAGATCCGTACGTAGGGCCTGACATCTCTCCGTCCAAGCGCCAGATTGGCATACCGCTCCGCCTCCTCCAGCCGATCCCACTCGTACAGCAATCGGCTGTAAGCCGCGAGGAAGGTGCCCGCAAGCGGATACTGCGTCTTGTTTCCCAACGCGTCGACCCACCGGGATAAGAACACCTCGGCTGCATGCAGATCATTGATATGCGCCAAAAAATCCGTAAAGGGGTCATAGCCGACATATTGGTAGCGCCACATCGTTTGGAAGACGCTCCCCTCCGGCATATAACGCTCACATCGCTCATAGTATTCGGAGGTTTTGACCAAGTCCTTTATCAGAAAAGCGTCGACCGCGCTGAAAAAGTAAATATTGCCCATCGCCTGCTTCCATTCCGGCTCATTCAGCTTATCCTTCAGCGCTTGGAACCGAGCCCTGGCCTGTCCGATCCGAAGCGAAGCCGCTTCATGATCCCCTATGCCCGATAGCACCGTGATATAGAACAATTCGACCAGGGGCTTCTCGGCAAAAAAGGACTCCGGGATCGCCCTCATCCATCTGATAAACGCAATACTCTCGGACTGCACCAGCGCATCCAGATTCTTCTCGATTAATCGAACGGCATCCGCATAGTGATGTCCTGCCAGGTAGTGCTCCATAGCATCCTCATCCAGTCCATTGCGCTCCAACCAGCAAGCTGCATTCCCATGCGCTTGCACCCAATCGTTCGTATCCGTCCTCGCCCCCATGCGCTGCAGAAAGTCCGAGAACAAATGATGATACCGATACCAGCTTCTCTGGTCGTCGAGGGGGATGATGAACAAGTTCAACTGCTCTAATCTCTCCAGATAGCGTTGGCTATCCGGCCGCCCGGCTACAGCTTGACAAAGGGAATCATTCATTCGGCTTAGAATAGACGTTGCCAGGAGAAAGGATCGCATATCTTCCGTTAGATGACGGAAGACTTCTTCCAGCAAATAATCCGATATATGATGCTGTCGCCCGTTGAATTGACGGATGGATTCAGCGATATTATCGCTGTTCCTCAGAGAGATCGCCGCCAGCTCCAGCCCGCTGATCCAGCCCTCGGTCTGGTGAAGCAGCTCCGCCACTTGCTCTGAAGTTAACCCTAAATCGGTCATGTTCCGGAAGAAGACATGCCCTTCGTCCAGCAGGAAGCGCATGTCCTTCATCGTGATGAGATTGAACTCGCCCTTGGCCCTAAGTCTGGCGGTCGGTATCGCCAACTCGTTGCGGCTCGCGATATAGAGATGAACGTGGGAGGGCAGATGTTCAAGCAGATAAGCCAAAGAATCATGAATAAAAGCGCTCTCGATGAAGTGATAGTCATCAAGAACGACCGCCAGCTCGTTCGTTATCCGATCCAGATCGTTCAGCAGCGAAGGCACCGCATACGCCCGGGACGCCCCAAGCCCCTTTTCAAGGAACGAGCAGATCTCCTCTCCAAAGCCTGGGACTACCTCCTGAATAGAAGCCGTAACGCCGTTCCAAAATTGAATATAATCGTTATCCCTCGCATCCAGTGAAAGCCAGGCGACAAGCGCGTCGCCTTGTTTCGCCCATTGGCCTAACGCGGTTGTTTTGCCATAGCCGGCTTGCGCGGAGATATGCGTCAGTTTGACTTGCATTCCCTCATTGAGCTTACGAGTCAGCCTCGGTCTAGCCACCACCTCGTGACGCATATGGGGGATATAGAGCTTCGTGCGCACGATCATGGGGAGTCCTCCACATTTAACGTTACTATAGGCTACAATTCGACAAAATGCTCGCTTCTCCTGTAGCGTACTGCGGATTTTAAACGCCAGCTTGCAAATGACACTAACGGTTCTAACATCAAAAGAAGAGCGCATCGTAAGCGTTCTTTTTCGTTTTGAAATTAACTATATTTAGTGCTCTCAAATAGAAAATAAACACTTTTTAAATCACAAGTGTTTTAACTGGTGAATTATGGGTTAAGAGGGATAGGCGATATTTCCCATCCTACATACTGCGTTCGAACTACAATCGCCATACTCATTGGTAGAAAGGAGTAGAGAGGTAAACGTTCACTGCGTCAAACGGCCTAATTCTACATTCATAGAATCGGAGGAATCGCTGGAAATGTCAAAGCACTATCGCACAGGGTCTCTCATTCTGCTCACGGCGCTGGGACTATCCCTGCTGCCGGTGTCGTCGTTCGCTGCCATCAAGACCGGTGGGGTCCATCCGGCTAAACCTGCGACCATCGTCAAAGAAGTGACTGACAGCCGGACGACGACAAGCCAGACCTATCTCTACTCGGACGGCAGCTACGAAGCTGTACTTTTTGCCAAACCAGTCCAATACCGCGATGCTAGCGGCAAATGGCAGGAAATCAAACCGTCGCTGCTCACCGCGGGCGACGCAGGCTATCATAGCGCCGGTACGCCCTATCAAGCTGAGCTTCCCGCCGATTACGCCCAAGGCTATCAAATCGGATTCGGCGAATCTTCTCTTGCTCTATTGCCGGTAGACGCTAACGCTGCTACGGGCTCAATCGCCTCGAATCGTCGCGTCGTCTACGCTTCTCCGTGGACAAATACCGAAGCTACTCTAGCTTTAACCGATAACGCCGTCCAAGAAACGCTGACGCTGCAATCCGCAGACGCCCCCGCTTCGTTTGCCTTCGAAGTGACAGGCGGCCTATCGGCGGACCTGACCGCAGGCGATCTCCGCCTGCCCGAAGCCTGGCTGCGGGATGCCGTAGGCCAGACCCGCCCGGTCGCTCAATCGCTTCGCCAAGCGAATGGCCATGACTATCTCGATCTGAAGCCGGACTTGGCCGGATTGACGTATCCCGTCGCGATCCAGCATGCGGTGCAGATCCATGACGATGCTGAAGAGGCTGCCGGCCAGGAGTTGTCGGTAGCAGGGGCCGTATATGCAGACAGGGATGCCGACGGCGCTCCCCTGCTTAAGGTAGGCCGCGCGCAGGAAAATAACATTTACGCGCACCTTCAGTTCAATTTGGCGGCCTTGCCCGCAAATATAACCGTGCAAGATGCGTACTTATCCGTCCTTGTGACCCCTGCCGCTCAAGCAGCGCAAGCGCAAGTGTCCGTGCTTCGCCATGACTCGGCTTGGAGCGCCGCAGATCCGACCGGTGCCGACGCACCGGAAGCACTGGCTGCCCTCGACGGAGATGGCGCGCCTTACGGCAATGCTGCGGTCACCGGGGTCAAATCGCTCAAACTGCCGATTAAGGCGCTCGCTTCCGAATGGGTAAGCGGAACTCAACCGAATTACGGCCTTGCGCTCGCTTCCGACAGCAACGACCTGTTGACGCTGGCCTCCTCGCAAGCCGCCGATTTGTCGGCACGACCGCAGCTGCACATCCGTTACGACACGCCCGAAAGTTTGTTGAAGAAAAATTCCCTTTTTAACCTTAACACGCTGCAATTGTTCCAATACGTCTATGACGCCCAAAACCGTCTGCAGGACATCGTGCTCCCGAACGGCGATCGCATCCACTTCACGTACGATGCCCACGGCAATCTGACAAAACGGGAACTGATCGTGAATTCGTCGGCATTGACGGAGGAGACCGAGCCGGCCGAGTAACGCCTCCCTGAATCTCTCGACCTGCTTATTGAGACATCTATCATGACCGAAAAAGTGAGGAGAACATACGCGTGAAGAAGAAAAACCGCCTGTCCCTTATTCTTAATCTGCTACTGGCAGCCAGCTTGGCTGTCGTACCGATCCCCCCGCGCGCGTATGCCAGCGACAGCGTCGACAACTCCGCCATCCTTAACGGCATCGAAACGCCGAAGGCCCTCTACGAGATGGCCGCCAATTCGCCATCGTCCGGCGTCGCCGAGGGAGAGCAAATCTCCGACGTATCCGGCGCGCTCAAGTACGGCGTCACCGACTTTACGCTGCCCGGCCGCAACGGACTCGACGTCACCGTCAGCCGGATTTATCAGAGCAACGCGGCCCTGGTCTGGACGCCGAAGGCCGTCGCTGAGAGCTCCTCTGCAGGCTTCGACTATGACAATCAGAGAGAGGCAACGTCCTACGAAGAGCGCACTTGGAATCTGGGTGTGGGCTGGTCCTTTGCGTTTCCGTCCTTGGAGATTCGCGGCACGAAGCTGCTCGCGCATCTGTCCGACGGCACCGTCTACGAAGTAGCGGCAGGCGGCAACGGCTTTGTCGATCACCCGCTTCAGGACCTGACGTTCGCACCGTCGACCGAGACGCTGACGACGAACAATGCCGCAGGCACGTCGGTGTCCGCTACGGCCGCCTACAAAATGACGGATACGCTCGGTACGAGCGTGTACTTCAACAGCGCAGGCAACTGGATCGGCACCAAGGATGCCTACGGCAACGTCATTCTCGTGCAGTATGCCAACCAGCCGATCCTCGAAGGCGCGGCATCTCCCCTCATCAGCAAGATTATCGATACGCTAAATCGGGAGATTACGTTCGCATATACTTCGAACTCGGTCACCGTTAACTACGCATCCGGCAAGCAATTCGTATACCGCAAGACGCTGATCAGCAACGAGGGCAAGAAGCGCAATCTCACTTCCGCCGAGAACGAGCTCGGCGAGACGACGAGCTACGCTTACGATAAAGGCAACGCCGAGTTCGATTATGACACAACCTCGGGCCCTTCGGCAGAGGACACACTATATGCCAATCTAACACAGATTACGTATCCTACCGGATCGAGCAGCCGGTACACGTACACACCGGCCACCAAGCACCTGGGCAGCAACGGCAGCATCGGTTACTACCGTGTCGCTTCCCGCTATGATCAGATCAAGTACGACAAGATGAACCTGACGACCTTTGATTACACGAACAATGCCGACTTCACGGATCCTGCGCAAACCGCCTATTCAACCAAGCGCACGATGATCACGAATCCAAACGCAGCCTCCAATGTCACACCCATCGAGAAAATATCGCTGACGACCTCGCTCAACGGACAGCATCTCGTCACGAATACGACGCTCGAGAAGACCGGCGAATACAAGAGCGAGACAGGCTACGCCTATGATACGACGAAGGAACTGCCGACGACGGTCACGCAGACGAGCCACGACTACACGCAGACGCCTGCTGCATCCGGTACGGAGACGACTTCGTACACCTACGATAATTATGGCAATGTACTCACCGCGACCAATGCGGTCGGCCATGTCAGTACCTACACGTACGACACGCAATATCGAGGACTCGCCAAACGCGAACAGACGACGGTCTCCGGCATTCTGACCGATGACATCGTCCATACGATCGACAGCGCCAAGCCCCAGATTAACGCAACGACGCAAAACTACAAGGACGATACCGGCCAGCCGGCTAGCCTTCAGTGGAACTACTTGTACGACAGCTACGGCAATGTCACCCGCGTGACGCAGACGCTCGAGGCCGGCAAAAGCCAGCGCACGGATATCGGCTACGATGCAGCGTACAAGAACGCATACCCGACCAGCATCAAGCAGTACGTAACGAGCAGCACCGGCACGAAGACGCTGGAGGAACGCTACGTTTACGACCTCCCGACCGGACGTGTGACCAAGCATTATGACGGCAACGCCGTTGCCGCCGGTGCGCCTGCGGGCAGCGAAGAATCCTATGCCTACGACCCTGTCGGCCGTCTGACGCAGATTACGAACAAGAAGGTTACGGGAGAAACGGCGGCGGGAACGCGTACGTACGATTTCTCCTACAACACGAACCAGCAGCAAGCGACGCTCGTCTCGACCGACGAGGAAGGCAAGAAGACGACTGAGATTTATGACGGCCTGGGCCGCTTGTACAAGGTTCAGATGGAGAAAATCAATAACAACAACTCGCGCGTGTTCTACGACTTGCTGACCAACTTTTACAATGAGCTTGGCGAATTGGCCTATAATGTTGATGGTGCCGGGCACCGGACCGACTATAGCTACGATGCTGCCGGACGCCAAGTATCTACGACGTCGGGCGAGGGGCGCATCCTGGGCCAAGCCTTCAACGACCTGCTGCATCAATCGACGACGACCAGCGATTACGGTGCTGCCGTGACACAGACGACGGATGCAATCGGTCGTACAACCGGCACGCAAATTCAAGGCGACATCGGCACAAGCCCGCTGACGACGAGCACTTCGTATGAAATCGGCGGCGACCCATTCAAGTCGCAGACAACCGATGCGATGGGCGGCATCAGCAGCTTCAAGGCAAACGGACGCCATCTGCTTGGCGGCGTGACGCAGGCTGCCGATCCAACGGCACCGACAACGACCTCCTACAAGTACAATCAGCTGGGCAGCTTGACCGAGAAAGTGTTTCCGGACTTGTCGTCCATTGTCTATAACTACGATGAGCTGGGACGTCGTTTGTCCAAGAAAGACTCCGTTCAAGGCACCGAGTTGTACACCTATGATGACAACAGCAACCTGACCGGCGGTACGACGCGCAAGGGAACGACTGTCACCAACACGTATGACGAGCTCAATCGTCTGAAGAGCTGGGCGAGCGGTGCAGAGAACGGCAGCTACACGTATTACAAAAACGGCCTTCGCAAGTCAATGACCGACGAGACAGGAACAACGCAGTACTTTTACCGGCTGGACAATCAGCTGGAGAAGGTCATCTATCCGGACGGCAAGTTTATTCAGTACAGTTATTACGACAACGGCCAAGTAAGCTCCATCACCGATCCTTTCGGCAAAGTCATCAACTACGAGTTCAATCAAGACGATCAGATTAAAAAAGTAACCGTTGACGGTGCCACGCAGGGTGAGTACGTCTATCGCGACAATCTGACGACAACCGATCCTAGCTACAAGAAGTCTTCGCAGCTGTACCAGTTGAAGCTGGCGGGCGGCAGCCTGCTCGAGACGTATACGCATGACGGTTACGGCCGTCTGACGAAGCTTGCGCAATCCGGCACAGGGTTCAGCCAGGATTACGACTACACCTATGACAACAACGGCAACATTCTCACCCGCGACGACGGCACGACGACCGGGACTTTTACGTACGACGGCCTGAATCAGATTCTGACCAACTCCGAAGGCAGCGAGACCTACACTTACGACGCCAAGGGCAACCGTCTGACGCTGGAGTCCAGCATTCAGAACCCGACCACCGACACCATCGACTACACCTACGACGATGCCGAGCAGCTCAGCACAGTTACGCGCAACGGCGACACCGTCAGCTACAAGTACAACGGCGACGGCCTGATGACCGAGCGCACCCAGTCTGTGGGCGGCGTGAGCACGACGACCCGCTACTACTATGACGGTGCGAACATTATCGCCGAAGGTACGGTCTCCGGCAGCACCGTTACATTTAAGGCTCGCTACGTGCGCGGCGCTCAGCTGCTGTACCGTGAGAATGCTGCGGGTAATAAAGCTTACTACCTGCACAACGGTCATGGCGACGTCACAGCTCTTCGCCAAGCGAACGGCACCTTGCTGAATGAATACAGCTATGACATCTGGGGCAATCCGCTTGTCTCGAGTGAGACCATCGACAACCCGTTCGGCTACGCCGGCGAGTATTGGGATGAGCTGACGACGCTGCAATACCTGCGTGCGCGTTGGTATGATCCGGGTCTGGGGCGGTTTATTTCAGAGGATACGTACGAGGGTCGGGTAAATAGCCCGCAGAGCTTGAATGCGTATGTGTATGTGCAGAACAATCCGCTGGTGAATGTGGACCCGACGGGGTATTGGTGCTCCGCTACAGTTAATGGTAAGTATTATTCACATCCTGGCCAATGTAGTGACGATTCGAATCGGTATATAAATGATAATAATGCTTTTAACTATGGAAGGTATATTTATAATGCCGGGGAATATAAGGGAAAGTGGTATCCTCCTCATGCTGTGCATTTGGATTGGGATCAATCGGGCATATCGGACGCGTTCATTGGCTGTGCTTATGATCCGATCTGCGGTGGATTTGTAACCGAGGGGATTTCAAAGATTCCTTCCGCATATAGTGCGACTAAAACCGCCGTGTCTAAAGCATGGAATGCTTCAAAGAAGTTTTTTGGTGCTAAGGGTGCGGGAAATACTCTGAAGAATCTAAATGGACTAGATGATATTTTGAACGACCCTAGTAAGTTGAAAGGAATAAAGCCTAAACAGCTTTATAAGTACCTAAAAGATAATGGGTATAATCCTACACCACTAAATAAGAGTCGAAACTATACAGGAGTGCCTTTTGAAGAAGGTGGAGGATTTAAAGTTAATTGGGGTGGTGATAGAATATTGCAATATCATCCAGGGAGTAGTTATCATGGGGACGTTCCATATTATAAAATCTCTTCAGGAAGCAACGGAACACAGAGATTTGACATGAAAGGAAATCTTATAAAATAAATCTTAGAGGTGCGTTATGGACTCAATCAAAGATAAAATTATAGCGCTACTTTCGGATTTAAATTATAAAAAAAGAAAAATTAATAATTTCGAAGTATATGAATCTGAGGGAAAATATCTCAAATTAACTTTTCTTAACTCATTAGAGTCCTTCGTTATTGAATATGCTGATAGTTATGACGGAGCAACTAAGAATCTATTTGAAGACGGTGATTTATATCCTATCTCAATGGATGAGGACTTATTAATATGCAAGATGCGTGATGAGATAATAAACTCATAAATACCACTGGTGTCTAACGAGCTCGGCGAGCTGGATTATGATCTGGAGGGCACCGGGCCGATTACAACTACGACGCTGCCGGACGCCAAGTGGAAGCGCGTCGGCAACGTCGAGCTAACCTTCAACGAGGAGACCGAGAAGCATTTTTTAAGCTTAGCCCCATCTGCTGATACTATGGCAGAAGGGGCTTTTCCTTTGTCCGGAAAAGCCCCTTCCTACTAAGCATCGTCTTGAATTTCGCTATAAGGTGGTCCATCAGCATGGGATAAGACGTTATTGATTGAAGCTACCTGAAGGACCGTATTACAAAAAGTCGATTCTTCTTATAGCTTTTCTTACAATAGTGCTGGGCAATCGAAAACTCAGGCGATCTTAGCACCGCTAATAGGCTTGGTAAATCGTCTTCGTCTATTGCCGTCTAAGATACTTTGTAAGCCCAATATCGCTTCACTTTCAATTCTAATTGTCCAAGTCTATTTTCAACTAACGCCAAGAAAAAATCGCCAGCGGATACATCTCCATCTGCGACTTGAACAAGAATCGCCTTGCCTTCAAGCCGTTAGGGACTTGTTAGTCAAGTTTAATACCATTTTCGGGAATATAAGCCATGAAAGGCGTAAGCAACTTGTGCATGCCCTGATAAAGGAGATTACGGTGACTAAGGAGAGGAAGATAGATCAAATAACTCTTTCCCTTAGTAACCAACAAATTCCACCGATGAATGAAAATCAGCACCATGAACAAATCATTCACAATTAATAAACTTAAGCCTGCCTACTAGATTCGCAGGCAGGCTATCTCAATTCTTGGCGAGCATTCTTCATTTGTATGTTCCTCCGCATATTACTCAATAATAATGGCAAAAGTATAATTAGTTTATAAGCTATTTAAAACAGCTAGTCTATCAACACAATTAGGACAGACACCACAATGAACCTTGCTGTTTGCTTGACAGGAAAAGGTCGTTGCAATTGGAACTCCTAATTTAATTCCTAACTCCGCCACTTCTGTCTTTGAATAGTCGCGGAACGGCATGTTTATTTTAATTGTTCCATAATCCTTAAGCATTGTCCCTAACCTGTCAAAGAAATCTTTAGAACAATCAATTTCTTTTGCATGATTAGAATTAATAAATGCTGAATATACGTCAGAAATATTCTCAGATTGTGCAACTGAAGCAGCGACCGATAAAAAAAGCAGATTCCTATAGGGTAAGTATAGATCATCCGCAGTAAAATCATCTTCCCATAGATTAGGTTCTTTAATCATGCGTGAATTAGAGGATTGGTATACATCTCCGATTCTTATAACTCGAATTGAATCTTTATAATCTTGAGGAATAACTTTCAGCAAAGTCTTATATTCTTCTTGCTTAAAATGCTGGCCGTAGTCAATAAACAAAGGAAGTACGCGCTTCCCTTGCTGTTTCAGCCAATACGCCATAACAGTAGAATCAAGACCACCTGACGCCATAAATAGAGAATCATATTTAGCCATTTTCTACTTCTCTCCCTGTTTTGCTAGAAGTGTATTCATAAACTGCATCAATAACTTCTCCCAGGGTATAGCAAATTCTGCTGACAGTTTTTCTTAAAAATAGATTCCTCGCTGACCTTGTCGGATCAAAAAGAACAACCTATGGTAGGGTGCCATAACGCCTTAAAGGGTCTCTAGGAACAAAAAAGGGCGGCCATAGGGCCGCCAATTAAAGAATAGGCAGTTACTGAATTAATGTTGGAGATGACAACTTAAGTTTCAAGAAACTTCTGCTTGCTATCTGTAAAATTTGTAAAAATATTTTCATCGTAGCTCTCTGACTTGGCCAACCTTAGTTTCCTTCGAGAGGCTATCGACGTATGCAAAATACCTCTTCGTATCACTGGTAATAACAATATTCCATGAATCATTATAGGAAATGCTATTGTTATTTGTAGTCACATCAATCGAATCAATTGTTGAAATATCAAATTCCTTAAAAATGCTGTCTTTGGCTAGCATGATGGCCTCTTGACTATCCACCTTCCAATCATTTATGGATATTGCCCCTGGATCAATTTTACTACCTTTACCTAGATAAGATAGTTTAACGACTTTCATATTTATAGTATCTATTGATACTTCAACTACTTTTGGAGAACCATTCATGCTGTCGGCAAATTCCGCATAGATCATCCCTCTCATTTCGCTATTAAGCTTCATATGAATATGACCGAGATGAAACTTATTGCTATTCCAGTACTTTTCAACATAAGGAGAGGAAATTTGGGCTAACGCCTTAGCTGAGTATGGATCTGTATTGGATGGTAAGTACTGATTATAGACAGTGTCGCTCTTCTGACAAGAGACCATAAACAAAAAAACCGTCAGAAAGTACATAACAAAAAGTATTTTTTTCATACGCCCCCCTAATCCAAAAGTTCTCTTATACCATTTAAGTACTCATAGACTTTGTCAGAGTAAGCCTTTTGCTTATCAGAACTCGTAGCATTATAACGACCAACCACAGCTTTCCATTGCTCAAGGGTCAAACTGCTTGTGTTTAAATTTTGATCTTTATAAACTTCCCGTGCATAAAAGACGAGGACAACCGCAATTGTTTCAATGGCGAATTTATCGTTTGAACTTAAAAGTTTCATCATTTCTAATGAATCTGTCGGAATAGTTCTGTTAGGATCCACAGCTTGCCACGCTGCCATGGCAATAGTCGGAAATGCCGCACCGATTCCAGTGGAATGATTAACGCCTCTTAATTGTTTATCGGCAATAGCAACCGTGTCAGGTATAGATTGGGTCATGACCTCCTTTAGAATAATTCCGCCGATTAACTCACTCGGCACTCCGTAACGTTCTCCAGTTTTATTGATAAAGCTCTTATTACCAGCAATAGCTGAAAAAGATCGATATAGTCTTCTATCTCTTTCGGGTCCAGCAACAGCATACCTTACTGGATATTGTTTACTCAATATTGCCGTCAACTTAGCTTTAGCAAATAAGTTTTGAATCCATTCAGGCGTATTCCCACTGGAATCGGTATACACAAGCGGATTGTTATACACGTACGTATAAAGATTTAAGCTCAGCGGATTATCAATCTGCCCCTCATACGTATCCTCATTGATAAACCTTCCCAAGCTCGGATCGTACCAACGTGCCCGCAGATACTGTAGCTTTGTTGTATTGTCCGTCATCTCGCCGGAGTATTTGAAAGGTTGAGCCACAGTCTCGTCCTGTGATGTAATATTTCCAAACAGGTCGTAAGCATAACTGTTTAGGCGCGTATTGCCGGTGCTGTCCCTCAGCTCGACAACATCGCCGTGCCCATTTTGCAGATAGTAAGCCTTCGCCTGCTCATCTTGTCGTGCGATAAGCCCCTGGCCACGAATGTAGCGTGCTTTAAACGTAGCCACTCCACCGCTAACCGTAGCTTCCGCAGCTACCTGGTCACCGTCCCAATAGTAACGTGTTGTCTGCCCGTTTTCGGTTCGTTCCCAAAGCAGCCCGTCGCCATTATACTTGTACGTCACTGTTCCTGTTGGCGTCGTAACAGAGGTCAGGCGATTCCATTTGTCATAGACATTAGTGGTTCCCGGACTGTCAAACAAATTGCTGGAGGTCATGCCCGTACGGTTGCCTCTGCTGTCATAGGTAAAGGTTTCACCGTATTGACTCGAATCTTGAATTCGGTTCAGCGGATCGTAGCCAAACGTGCTTCCCGTACCATTTTCCGTTTTAGTCTTTTGATTCCCGTTGTTATCATAGGTATATCCGAATTGATTGACGATCGTACCATCGGCCTTTTTCTCAATTAATGAGCCGATCTGCATACCATCATACGCGAAGGTAGAAACGAGACCGTTTTTCTGAAACTTCTGCTTCGTCAGATCATTTTGAAAATAGTTGTATTTCTCTTCCGTATCATTCGTAAAGTCGAGAGATGACGCGACCGCGGACAGACGGTTTTTAGCATCATACTTGTAATAAGTGTTATATCCAAATGGGTCCGTCATGGCAATCCGATTGCCGATGGCATCGTAGTCGTATTGAATCTTACGCCCGTCCGGGAATGTAACACTGGTTAAGGAACTATCCGCCGAATAACTATAGCTTGTCGGATTAGTCTGCCCCGTCGAATCCGACATCGTCGTACGCTTCCCGGCTTTGTCGTAGCTGAATTCGATTACTTCCTCCCCAACAATGGGCGTTCCTGCGCTATCCGTTATCTCACGCTTGGTCAGGAAGTTCCGGTCGTTGTAAGTGTTCTTGGTCCATACCGATTTACGATCGAATGTTCGGGTCAAGTTGCTGTTCTTGTCGTAATAAAACTTCTCGATCTTACTATTGGCATCCGTCGACTTAATCAAGCGGCCGATCTCATCGTATGTCTTGGCCAAGGTCTTGGTATCCGGATACGTAATCAGCTTCAGATTGCCGAGCGCATCGTACTGATACGAAGTGGTCTCACTCTTGGCGTTCGTCACGCTCGTAAGATGTCCAACTATGTCATACGCGTAAGAAGTCGTATTCGTCGTTGTCAGGTTATCAGATCCAGACGTGAGGTTACCGACATAATCGTAAGCAAAGGTGGCCAGTGATACGAGTGGCGCCCCTGTTGTCTTTGCCTCCTTCTTGGTCAGTAAACGTCCCAATTTATCATAGGTTTCCTCAATAGAGTAACCTTCTGCATCTGTACTCTTGGCCTTGTTACTCAGATCGTCATAGATCATGGTCGTAATCGCCGATGAGACAGGCGTGATGTTACCCTGCGCGTCATAAGCGATCGTCGGAGGAGAGGTCACTTTATTCTGCCGACTCCACTGGTCGTAACCGTAAAAGGTATCATTCCCCAACGCATCTTCGGAGGATAAGAGTCGACCGTTCGCATCATAATCGTATCTGGCTTTCGGCTTATAATTGCCATTAACGATAAAGCCCTCTTCGATCTTTCTGCCGACTGGATCCCAACGTGTATAAACTTTGACGCCTGCCTCATCCGTTTGCTGAATCTCGTTACTGTAATCGTAGTACTGAATCTTAATGTTGCCGTTGTCCGGCTTAACGGCAGCAAACGCCCGTCCTAGCGCGTCGTACTGATACGTTGTCACTTTGCTGTTGCCGTCCGTATAGCTAGATAATGTACCGTCAGCCGCGTTATACGTATAGCCGGCAGTAATCGTCGTTTCGACGTTATCTGCGTCTTTGACAGTCACGCTGGTACTGGTCGGATAAGCACCCAGATAAGGAGCGGCCGTGTCGTACCCGATATTCACGATCGAATACTGCCCTGCTTCGCGAAGTACCTTGAGCTGCGTCACATTGCCATAGGTATCAAACGTGTTGTTGAGCGTCTCTTGCAACACGGGCCCAGTCGCATTTCCGTTCCGGACACGCGTTGCAGTAATTGAGCCATATGTGGCGTTTCGCACATATTCGGTGTACTGCGTTTGCGTCGCGCTGATCGGTTGAGATACGCCGACCAGCAAGTGGGAAGTCGTGTCATAGGTGTACGTTGTCTGTATGCCGTTAGGGTCCGTGGCACTCAGGACGTTGCCGTAATCGTCATAAACATTGCTCGTCTCGACGATGAAACTTCCCGCCGAACCCGATTCACTTTTGGTCGTCTTGGTCTGAATGGGGACTGGCCAGTTGCGGTATCGTTCGTACGTGTAGTCAGTGGCATTTGTATATGTTTTCCCGCCATAGTTCGATACCGACATAATCTTTGTATTGTAAAAGACCGGCGGCTTGTTCTCGTCAATGTAGTCCTTCTCATTGGTAAAGGTCGTTTCAGCGAGACCGTCGTTCAAAGCTACCGTAAAGGTCAGGTCTGCATTGTAAGCCGATCCAACATCTCCACTCGGATACGAGACGTTGGTGACATTGACTGTTTTTACGCTGTTATCCCACTGGATAAATTGGTCCTTACGGGATTTGATGCGATAAACCTCGTTAGTAGCATTATAATCTCCGATTTTGCGCACAATCGGTGGCATGTACTCGAAGATCGTCTTTGCTCCCGTGGGATAGCTAATCCCTGTGAGGAGGGCATACGGATTGCTCGCAGGGTAAGCCTGGTCATACAAGGTGAACATGGCATTCTTCAGATCATAATCGTACGTGGTAGCGCGTCCAGCGACATCAACGACTTGGGTCAGGAGCTCCTTTCCGTTTTGAGTCGTCTTATAATAGACCACTTGCCGTGTTCCCTTGGTTAAAGTCACTTGCGTTGCGGAATAGGTAATCGAGATGCTATTGCCGATCGCATCCGTAATGCTTGTGAGCACCGTCCCATATGTCGCATCGGAACTATAAGCAAACTGCACCTTATTGTTGTAAGCGTCCGAGATCTGAATCAGACGTCCGTCTGCATTAAAGTATTGATTGACTTTTTGAATCGACCGGAGGACATAGGCAGACGTTGAGCCTGATACCGTCACGGTTGTATCCGTGGCGAAGGTCAAGTCTTTCCATGGATAACCCAGCAATGAAAAGTCAGAACCGAGCTTAAAGACACCTGAACCGGCCAGATGCAGGTATTTGGTCGATTCGACCGTTTCGATAAACGAAATATCCCAGGTCCAGCCCTTGCCGATCGGAAATCTCTTTTCTTCGGCTGGCGGCAAAGTCACATTGTAGCCGTACGACATCGACATTTGATTAAGCTGAGACGCATCGCTATCATATTTTCGCACAAGCGTGAACCCCAACCCGTTCCGTCCGGGTAGGGAGAGATCGGCTACGCTCTGTGACAGGCTGCCTGAGAGCGTAGAGATGCTCTCCTGTCCCAGGTTAATCGCAAAGGGAGCTTCGTCCGGCTTGGTTTTAACGAAGCTGTAATCAGGAACGACCGTGCTCGCTGCAGCGCTAATCGCATAGCTTTTGTTTCCCAGCTCGCTTGTTATTTTACTTTTCGCCGAAGCTGACTTATTAATCGAATAAGGAGCCGGTTCGATCGGTGTCTCGGAGACGTCGATTGATCCCGTGGACGAAGGCGTAGCTGCGAATCCAGCAGCTTCCGGATAAATTCCTGCAATTAGAGTTAACGCTATGAATATGGCAGTGATCCTGCCCCACCAGCTTTTCAACGCAAAATCCTCCTCAGTTTGTGATCGTCACGGTCTTGCCGGTAATATTGCCGTTAGCGTCGTATTGGTACGTCGTCGTATACTGCGCCGCTTGCCGGTTCAAGGAGAAGCCGTAGTTGGCAGATGCATTGTAGCTGCCTCCGACACCAATGATCTTAATATAGTAAGTAGCGCCTGCATTCACGTTATAGATGATCTCTTCAGCCAGTCCCGTGCCTCTGATGCCGGCCGCGATCAAATTCATAGAAGCGTCATAGACGTAGACATCATAGTTTAGCCCCGTCGGTACGGTGAGTTTAAACTTTTCGATGCCGGCCGCTGTCGCAGTATACTTGTAGAAGTCGACGTCCGTAGCTGTGGAAATTAAAGAAGTGTAGTTCTGTGCATAGTTGATGGGGTATGCCTGAGCCGTCGTTTCGTTCGGTTCATACGCGTTTGGCAGTACTAAGCTACGCGTAGCCGCAGCCGACCATTCCAGACCGTCTTTGGCGGTTATTCTAAAGCTCCAGTTGCCGCTCGCCAAGGGAGGCGTCGTAAAAGACGTAGCATTTCCGCTAAGCGCACCTGAGTTGTAGGCTACCGTCGTCCAATTATCCTGCGAGCCCTGGATTTGATAGTTGCTCTGTGCCTGTCCGTCCGCATCGCTATAGGTCCAGGTGAAGGTTAAGACATTGTCCGTTACTTGTTGACCGTTCGTATAGGAGGTAACGTTGACAGTCGGGACGTTATTGACTTTGATGTAATACTTCGCCGATAGCGCAGAGATGGCTCCTTTATTATCTTTGGTGCGGACTTGCCAATTGTATGTCCCGTTTCTGCTTAGCGTACTAGTAGGTACCGTGTAAGAAGCAACGCTGGAGCTCACCCATCCGCTGTCGCGAATTAACGTAGTTCCATTGTAAATTAAGACCTCATACTGCCCCTGCGTATCGCCGACATCCGGATCGGAGAAAGTCCAGTTTAGTGCAGGTGTTGTGGTGCCCACTAACGTAGGGGTTGCTGAATTGGTGCTGCCAGGGTTTAGTGCGGTTGGCGCATTCGGTACGGTGTTGTGTTTGATCGTAAATGTCGGGGATTGTACCCACGAGCCATAGTCGATTCCGTCAAACGGTCGAATACGAATGATTGCGTTCGTCGTATTGGCGATTGAGCTAAAGTTATATGTGTAAGAGGATGCGCCCGCGGCGGTTAACGGAACGATATCGCTCCAGGTCGATCCCCCGTTGGTGGAGAGTTGGATATTGTACTTCAAGCTGGACTGTGGATCGTCCTGATCGATTGCGGCATTCCAGGTGATGTTGTAGTTTGAGTCGACAATGGTGCCGTTCTGAGGTGAAGTAATGGCGGCGGTGCCGGGGGCGTAGACGTTGTAACCTATGATAATTTTTGCATAATCGGGGGTCCAATTATAATAACTATAAGAGGAATTTAATGAATTTGTGCTGAAATTAAATCTGATATTGCTATTCATATTGTAAGCTTGATAAGAGGAAAACCATGCTTTAATAGGATTTGTGATATCAATGGATAAAAAACCTTCTGTTCCTTGTACAGTAGTAGATGGCATTGAGCCAAATACTGCATCATAAGGGTAAGGATTAAATCCATAATTCATATCTATCGTTTGTGCAATTCCATTCCCATAGTATTTCATTATCAAGGTAGCAAACTGCACTTTTGTTCCATTAGTCGGAAAGGGATATGCATAAAAATCAATCGATCCTGTCCCGTAGTTCAATCGATTCAGTCCATCGTAATATCTATAAAGTTGGAAGTATCCTGTACCAGAATAACCCGTATTACCAGATGGAGTGAATTCCCCGCCCGAAAAGAAAATGTTATTGTCAATTCCGTTATTTGTATAAGTAAGGACTGTAGGATCTATTGTAACTGGAAACTTTAAGTCTGTTGGATCGAAAAATATATCCAGTATCTTCTTGTTTCCTTCCTTTCTAAACTTTTGTTCAACATTTTTGATGACCCCGTTCTGGTCAATTAACCATGGAGATTGAATCTCAAGATCCTCAGTTTTCAAAGTTTCATCTAAGCCTTGAATTTCGAAGGAAAAAACAGTCGGTGAATCTGCATTTTTTAAGATAATATCTTCTTTTATTGCATTGTTTAAAACAGTAAGAGTAACATTGGTATTTTTCCAAACATCGGTATACTGAATGCTGCTATCATTGTAAATTGACCCCGTGACAGAAGTAGTATTTAGAGGAATAAGCTTCACTGTGGAATTATTTTTCCTTACAATATACCCATCGCTATACACCTTCGGAATAACTGCATCGTAAGAGACTTGTAAGGGCCTATAATTAGAACTCTTCTTAGTAATAAAATCCGATTTCTCGAAATTGATTGAATTTTTAAATGCTTTTGATATCTTTACATTTGTTTTATATATGTTTGCTTCATCCGTTAATTTTGTAACAGCATTATGCCACTCTCCCTCATTATCCTGATAATAAGGTGAACCAGGAGAAATCTCTGCAATAAAAGAACCATCATTTAATTCGTAATGCTTACTATTTTCGGATTGCAGTTCTTTGGCTTCTCTCTTAACCGTTTTCTTAAGTTCCTTAACTTTGGCCGTTATATCCGGCGAAATACTAGCGTTGATCGAGTAAACGGATTTTTCAACTGATGATTCATCAGACGCTTTTACCTCACGTGTCGAGTTGCTCGCCGCACCTGCAACATTGCTTAGAGCTGTAATGGTCAAAGAAATAATGAGCAAAACCGAAATGTAAGATTTCCAAATATACTTCATGAATATACCGTTCCCCTTTTATCGTTTGATTCATGGGAGGGATTTGATCCGATGCCCCCTTCCATCCCAGCCATGATAATTCATCATAAGATTTAAAATTTGAAAAATATGTCGAAATTTGAGCTTTTATTAAATAATTCTCGCAGCTAAAAATACATCTGCTGTAGACTAGATGTCATCTATCTATAGAAACTTAGAATTATCTAAGGATATATCTGAATAAGCCATTCATATATTGCTGGAGCTAGTCTTTGCATAGGATTTATTAATCGATATTCAATTACCTCAACATAAAAAGAACCCGGGCGTATTGTGCTACCCCGGTTCTTGCAGCATATTTACATTGGCAGTGAATATAAAGAGCAAAGTAACTGAAGTACCATCTGTCTATCCGGTAACAGCTTGGTAAAACCTGCACCTTACATATAGGTGGCATTCGTATGACAAATTTAATTTTAAATTCAACGATCTTCCTAGAATATTCAGTTCCTAAAGTGTTTCAGTTTCATATAAACTGGGCTGAACTGCTGCCACATCAAACAATCCTGCCTCGATCTTGACTAACCACAAAATCGTACAGTGTCTCCATTGAACTCGTTGTTTCGGTAGCAAAGCAATAAATGCCGCTGAACATGAGATTATGTTTCACGTGGAGCATCCATGTCAATAGAATAGAACTCAGGGTAAAGCTCCTGACAAGCGGGTATAGCTAAAGGTATAAAAATTACCATTTGATGGTGGAGAAACAGATTGACTTTGCGTGGGAACAATAATATATTTTTGTTGGGACAAAAAGTGGGGTGAAGCGATGTCCTCCAAGAAGATGGGGCGTCCTCCATCTGACAATCCCAAAAGCGAAACGATCAAGATACGTATTGATCAGGACATAATGAGCAAGCTCGATGCTTCCGCCGAGAAGCTAAACACGACACGTTCAGACATCGTTCGCAAAGGGATTGAGATGGTGTATGACGAGCTCCAGAAATAAAGAAGGAAGCGGCGCGTCCGACGAAGAACAGAGCCACTTCCTATCCCGCAATCGCTACGTGAGCAGACTGCACAAATATCCTACCATGTGCAGGAATCTCATTCAAGCGATGCGATTACAATCATGGGAGGACGAACATGGATTCAATTCTGGAAGCCCTGTATCGTGGTCAGCTTCATCCCGATGCGACAATTGTACCTTCTAACTCTGAATATTGGTCATTAAGCAAACAAATCGGCACAATGACGGAAAAATGGAGAAAAGAACTGAGCGACGAGATGTTTCGTGAGCTTGAAGAGTATTCCGATCTTTGTGTGAGCCTGAACAGCTTGCATGTGGAAGCCGCCTTTATCCGTGGGTTTAAGCTTGGAGCCAACATGATCAATGAGGTTTTGAGCAGACGTGATGAGTTGGTTACGAATTGTGCTACGGGTATACCATTATATTAAAGATGGAGATAACGTCTTGACGGTTTTATTTGCGGATAAACAACAAGACGGAATCGATAAGAGCACTCTCAGTGGACGCCTTCTGGAGATACGGGCTGAGCTGGATCGCTATCACAACGAACAATCTCGCCTCGAACTTGAAATGACCAATGACAACGCAGAGCCAGTTTCCATCGAACTCCTGCGCACGCGCAGCTCCCCGCGCGAGGTGAGGCGGCGCGTGTCGGCTGTCAACCTGCATCATCCAACAATTCGACCAGCTAATGGACGCCTCCACCTTTGTACAGCGGAAGACCTTAATGCATCTTGTAGTCAGCAAGATCGTCGTGTCCAAAGACAAAAAAATCGAAGCCGTGGAGCTCAGCTTCGATGCTAAAACAGAATCCTACTTTTCGTCCTTAACCCTTCTGCTTCGGCAAGAAGGGTTTCTTGCGCTTCAGAGGGCGTTGGGTCCTCTGGAGGCATAGAGCGGTTTGTGGTGAGTGTGTAGGCCGAGAAAGGTTGAATCAATGACTGTAGCAGAGTATTTCCTTTACGTGGAAATCAGAGAAAATTATCGAGATTTTTGAACCTGTATGATAATATTAGAGATATAAATTATTGTTTTCAACGAGCACGGTTCCTATGGATGCAGAAGGAACCTGCTTTTTTTTGGGCCAATCCAGTATAATTATTGCTCCTAATTGGGAACCATAGCCGAAGAAAGGAGAAGATGTATGTCTTTAAGCTATGCTGACCCTATTGATACTTTTGAATCTAAAGAGAGTACATTGATTAATTCTTTTGAGGATTTTCTGATACAAAATTCTTCTACGAAACCAACCTTGATACTTCGCGAAATGGACTGTTGGCAAGGACGCGCTGATGTAGTTGAGGCATTCTTTACTTCTCATTGGAGTCTCCCTAGAGGATCAGAAGAAGTTTTAAGTCGACTTGGGCCAGCACAAATCTTATCTGTGCTTTATCCGAAGAAAAAACAGAAACTTAATACAATTGTTTCGCTTTCTGGATTATCTGAATCCACTGTTCGCAAACATCTTAAAGAGCTTTCTGAGTGCGGCCTTGTACAACAAGATAACCAGGATAGGTTTACAATTCATCCACAAGTGCTCCTTCCACAAATTCGATTCCACGCATATGAAGGGAAACTCCATAACTGGAAAAGAGCATTATATCAAGCAATTAACTACTTAGGTTTTGCACATTACTCTTCAGTCGTTATGCCTGCTAGGTATATTAAGCCTGCTCTCGAAAACCTAGAACATTTTAAAATTAATGGTATAGGTTTAATCTCTGTTTCGGAGAATGAATACAAAATGATTTTAAAGCCAAGAAAAAACCGACCGAGGAAAAAAGCATTCCACTTAGTCGGTATAGGCAAAACTATTATGGAATTAAATTCAAACGTTCGTATGGCTTCTAAAGATTTGTAAGGCGGACTGCCATGTGTCCAAGTGTGATCTGGAAGATGCCTTTTCAAATTGAACGGCATATCTATCCAACATTGTGTATAGAGATTGCGCGTTCGAAATGGCCTGCTCCAAGTAATCGAGTCGAGTTGTTATATCGTCATCACGTTGAAAGATATCAATTGTAGCCTTTTTAATAGCAGACCAGTGTTGCTGGTGAGACAGCGCTCTACTCCATCCATCAGAAGGATTCGAGCCTGCCAGGATAATTCTGTCCTCAACCGTACGCGATAGAATACTTTGAAACAAATTTTGTGGTACATTCGCATCAATTGAATCAAGTTCCGATACTAGGATGGAATTTAAAAGGGGTACCGAAGTGTACCTCTCCCGTGGTAATCTTCCGCCCGTAGAAGGAAGGATCCGCTGTTGTATCGTAAACTTTCTTGAACTGTTATGCCAGCCAGTACCTATCCCATATGCGCCCACACCCAAATAAAGAAGCCCAATGATATCAGAATAACCAACAACTACTTTAAATTCGTTGATTTCAGATAATGAATAAATAAAGTACAATAAATTTGATAGTCCGTGGTCTGTGTCGAAGTTTTGATTGTAATCTTTGTTGCTCCGAGCTACGGTTAAATAAAATCCTTCAACTTCCAGGACAGATATTTCATTTAAAAATTCATTAACTCGATCAGTTTCATTAAGTGCAGACTCTGTAAATATTAACGATACCAAAAGAGGAGTTTTTATGTCTCTCGACTTGAGTATTGCATTGGTTTCTTCCGCCAAGCTTAAGCAAATTTGGGTTTGTCTATCACTAAAACTGTTAATAAGTAGTGTTGGTGATAAAATGTAATCAACTCCCATAGAAATTTGGAAGTCAATTGTGTCTTTTGCAAACGTTTGAATGTCACGTATTGAACGAAGTGATGACATGTTTAATTGTCCAGGATAATACGCGTAATCAGATAAATTTTTAGTCGTTCCGTCGATATACATCGTATAATAAAATTGTGGATCTATAAAAACTTCAGCTGCGGGATAATTGTTATATAAATCATTTCGGAATAATCGCAAATTATCCTCGGTATCATCCCTCGGACTTAAAACCACTCCATCAACGGCGCCATTGGTTAATGCTTGTTGAATCTTAGTTCCCTTACCGTATCCTTGTTGCACATACAATCTCATCTCAGAACCTCCCTTACCTGAACGAGTTTTTCTATGAGGGAATCGCAAGTTTTATAACGTAAGTGAGGCTCCTTAGCTAGTAATCGCATAATTATGCTATTTAAGCTTGATGGTAACTCTGGACGTAAGTTTATGGGTTTCTCAACTACGTTCGAAATTATATTAGCAACTAATTGCATTGAGTTTATTCCTCTAGTGAAAAAGGGATGTTGTCCTGTCACTGCTTCATATAGGACTATTCCTAAGAGAAATAGATCAGAACGAAAATCAATCCCTCTTCTTACATTTTTAAGTTGTTCGGGAGACATGTAAATGGGCGTACCTACTGTTACAAAGGCCGCCGTAAGCGACTCATCTGTAAGATCAAACGCAAGTCCGGTATCTAACAACACATAAGTTCCATTTCCGCGTCTCATAATATTCTTGGGTTTTACATCACGGTGAACCATATTGATATTCCAAAGATTCTGTATGGCCGTGGCGATATCTATGCCAAGTTGTATACTTTCACGAAGCGATATTTGTCTATCTCTTCTAATAATCGTATGTAGATCATCACCATCGATTAATTCTTCTGTAAAATAAAGAAGTTTTTTGTTATCATATTCTACAAATGTCATTCCGACAGGGCCTAGCTTAACCAAAGTGGGGGTCTCGCATCTATCCATGATGTCAATTTCCCTTTTGGCTCTAGCCAAAACATCCTCTCGAATATCCTCAAGAGGAGATGTGGTATCGTGGATACTATCCATAATCGGTTGCGGTGGCTGATTATCTATATTTGTAAGGTCTAGGAACTTGATAGCGTACTTTATCCCATCTATTAGACATGAGAAAACCGTTTTTTGTCCTCCCTTACCTACGAATTTAACATCACTACAACTGGGACAAATTTCTCGTACTTGCTCTTCAGACAGATCAGGTGCACGCAAGAACGTTCCCTCCCACTATACTCTTCACTCGATCCTCTATTTCTACATCATATCACGGCTTTGGAAAAGATGGTCGTATTTGGCTTTATTTTTATCATAAAATGAATCCAAAGTCCTAAAAAAATGTTTCCTGAGAAGCTTCTAATTACCAAAATACAATATTTTCGACCTCACTTATGATATGATTCACCGCGCTGCCAGTATCGGTAAGTTTCAAAAAAGAGGCTGCTCATGACCATACGTCAAAGAGCAACCCCTATCATATAATTACGTTAGTCCGTTTCAACTACATCATCGTCTACTTCTCCAACTACCACTTTGCGTATACCTCTCGCAAATTCTTTACGCAGTTGTAAATGTTTTTCTTCATCACCTCTAGCTTGTGCAAGATGAATTTGCAACATAGTGTTCCCGGAATTCTCAATAAACTTAGCATTTCTAATTAGCAGATCATTTAGTTCTGAATCCCACCCTAGTTCCTGTAGTGCTCTTATTTGCCACCATAGATCGTCCCTCTCCGTGAATTTTCTTAAGGCCTCCTCAAATAACCTATTAATTAAATTTTCTTTCACAAGTTCCTTTAAGTAGAAGGCTGCTGAAAATGGGTTGTCACCTTCTAAAGCTTCCAAAACACTCTGAACATAATCTTTCGTAGCTGCAACATCCATACCTAAATTAAGATAAAATCTTGCTCTTTGACTGTAGTCTTTGTTTTTGGTATAGCGGGCTGTTTCGCGTTCTACTACTTCCTTAGGAATTAGATCCGCTCTACCTTGCATGCCTCTTAAAAAACAGATGGTTTGATCGGATGAATCTTCGGCAAGTGCAATTTCTATATATTTATCTCTTAGCTCATAGTTTCCAAGGGAGTCATATAAGCCCACCAATAATTCAAATTGCCCTCCCTCACGGTATATTTCAACTACAGAGGTTATATACTCAATAAAGTTAGAATCATTTCTCATTGCCTGTTCTTGCACAACCTCTAATTGGGTATTAGTCCGTCTCTTTTCAATTGTTTGTAACCAGTCATTCCTATATAAAATAACCTGATCGGCATTTAGTTTCCTCCCAAATCCGCCTTTGATCATTGTATCGTTATGACAATCCAAGCATAGAACCGCTAAATTTTCTGGACTATTATTTGCTGGGTCTTCGTCGATGTGATGAATTTGCACAGGTTTTCTTCCAAATCTACAAACACAGCAGGTCCGATCTGATAGAAACATTACTTTCGCAGAAATATCCGAAGGAATTTCAATTCTAACCTTTTTTCGCACTCTTACCCCTCCACATATCTATTAAAGGTCGATTAGAGGAGACCAAACATGTTGTTAAGACTCATCCCAATTTTGACTATCGCCTCAAAATCATATTTTCGCTAGATTAAACATACCAAATATACCCATAAATATAAAGAGTCTCTCAATTTGATTAGCACCATTTATTAATAAACATTATTCTTGAGGCTACATATAATAAGCAACCCAATTTTATACATTAAGTTGCGCTCTTAAAAACATCCGTTCTGCGTCGACGACAAGCGTGGTCCTTCTGACCCATTCCCCGCAAAGCGCCTTCTAAACCTGCTATGGGGTAACTAGAAGTTATTTATGGTACGGTTCTCCGCCCGGCAAGCTTAAAAAAGAGGCACCTCCTGAGAGGTGCCTTAAGAATTTAATGAGTTTAACAGAAAATCTACCTTTTTAAGCTCGTCTACTAAGTAATCGGTCGTACTGATTTCGGTTGCTGGATCAATGACTTGCTGGGTTCTAAATGATGTATGGGCAACTTCCCCACGCTTTTTACCGTAACTATCCATGGAATTTACCCATGTATTATCAAGTTCGTCAAATTGTATTCCAATGGGGCATAGAATTTGTAATAAGTTTTTTTCTCTAATCCCGTGGTTGTCCGTGATCTTGGAATTAAAGATTTTTACCGCTTTTTGAATTCTCGACCTAATTGTATAAAGAACACTATTTTGCAAATTTTGTATTGAGGATGGCGGGCCTTCCCACTGGGTATCTGAGAAGGCCAACAAGCAAAGCAACACTTTATTTGCATTACCGGTCTCTTGAAATTTCCTCAATGCTTGAGAAGACGTTTCTCTCGCCCTATCCTCTAAGTACGCTTCAATTTCTGAGTGGCACAACACACGAAAAGCTCTTAAATCATCTAGTTGTTCATCCGAATAATCTAGATCTTCGGACAGTTCAGGAATAAACCGAGTCTTTAGTTCCTCATATCTTAACTTAAATTCGTTAAATCTATTCGAGGTGGTCATTTTATAGTACCTCTAAAACACTATTCGATTTTCTTCAAGTTTAGGTATGCGTATAGGGGTCTCAAGTACTCCTTGCAAAATCCGCGCCCAAGTTTCATACCTCTTCCATGTAGCATGAATCGTTTTTGTTGTTGTTTCTAATGACGTCAAAAACTCGGAATCATTCTCACAAACATCTACGAATGATCTTACTATTTCGTTCTTTTTCTGTAGTGCCTTTTCTGCTAAAGCATTATCTGAGAAATAATACAACATTATGTCAAACACAGTGCGATTAAATTTAGATTCAAACTTCCCATTTTTCCACTTTTTAAAAGCAACTTCTGCTCCAAAAATATCTCGTGTGGTTTCAATTGCTTTTTCAAAAGCTAAAGCCTCATCCTCAATAATGGAACTCTTTCTCTTCCAAATTTCATTTAGCCTTTCGCATGTTACATCCAAAAACTTCTTCATGTCTCCTGCGTAATCCGTAAGAAAGAACTTGAAAGCAAAGTAACGAATGAAAATTTCGACATCTCTCATCCTAAAATCCGGTTTTTTTAACTTAAGAACATTCTTCAGCAATTCACTTCTAGAAGTGAAATCATCTGCAAAATCTACAAAACCACCTGGATGAAGAGCCTGTCTTAACTCTTGAGGTGAAAGCTTGACGCTTCCAGTATTAAGCCTGAGAAACAGTAGATACAAGAATTCCTCATCTGTCCAATTTTTCACTACAACAGTACGGATCGTCTGATTTTGAAAAGCCGCAATCTCTTCAGGATACAACCCTTGTTCCTCAATATCTACATACGATAGGCCATTAAACTCACTTTTCAGCTCTAAGCCTCTTAGTTTCAATTGAGCAAATCCTTCTTGTTCGTCTGTTCCTGCTGCAAATTGACGTAGGCTTAAAAGTCGCTGCTTACCGTCTATCACGAGGTATTTTCCTCTAGCATTTTTAAGTTCTGCTAACATTATCTGAGGTATAGGCATTCCAAGGAATAAAGATTCGATAAACCGGCTTTTATGCTTGATAGACCAAGCGTCTCTCCGTTGGTATTTAGGATCCAGTATAATGTTACCTTTTTTTAGTTGATTAAGAATGGTTTCTGTTGTCCAATCCGTCCCAGTTACTACTACCTGAGACAAATTTTCAAGACGACTGATATTAAGATCTGACTCATCTTCTTGTTCATCCATGCTCACATCATTAATATTACTCAATTCCTCTATTTCCATATCTTCCAAGGAGAACAAATCAAGTTGATAAGAGTTTCCTCGCTGCTCCATTTTATGACACCTCAATCCCACATATATGCTTTTAGTATATCCCTACTCCTAGATTAAAGTACATATACGTAACAAAAAGATCCACAATAGATTTTATTTTTTGAATCGCCAGGCTTTAACCAAGTTGGAGGCTTTAATTTCTAAGGAGGGATGTACTTGCGATCAATTAGCACGTGGCAGGACAACAAGGATCTGGGCCGGGATGAAACAGCCGCAGCGCTGACCGACCACATTGCCGAGTTCTTTGTGTTTAATCCTCGGAAAAATTACCCCGAAAAAATCGTCACGCTCAATGGATAGTTTTTCCAGTAAAGTAGACACGGTTTACATGGAGTGGCGGCAAGATTCACTGCGAAGCCGTGGCTTCGCCCTTCGCAGTGAATCTTGCCCATAGAGGCTCCATGTCAACCGTTTCTCCGATTTCCAGTTACATACAATTATTGTGGGTACTTAACATGATTTTTGGGGTAATTCAGCTCGCTAAAATACAGTTCTTTCGGCTACTGTCAGAGGGCTTCGACACTTTGATGGCCTGAAGGAAATCAAGCTCAGGGAAGCAGCACGCGAACAGGCCATCACAATGGCTATCCTTGATTTCATTCCGGTGGGTCAGCATGATGCTGTAATCCAGCACATGGAGATGTGACGAAAGCCTATTATGATTCGATGGGATTGGGTGAAGCATATGCCCGGCAGTTGGCAAGGGAGGCAGTGGAAGAACATGCGTTGACATAAAAGAAGAACGCCTGTGAGGGACGTTCTACTTTGTACTGGCTTGGTGGAGCAGATTAATAACTTGATGAAAATATGAGCAAGTTAACTCTGTAAACATCTCAATAATTGGTGATTATCTAAGAGTTCAATCACATCATCTTCCTTTAGGAAATCTATAAGGCATATTTTCTTTCCAAGCCCATTTAAGGAGGTTCCAAGGATAAATCCTTTCTTAGCCTCCGATGAAATCCAAAACCTATCGTGGAAATCATCTGTAGTAGCAACCGATAGCGCAATCCCTAATGAGGTAAGATTAGATTTAAGCTCACTGTATAATGCCTCATTGTAACTGGAATACGTGACTGTTTTCACAGTCTTTGCATTAGAATTACTTAATACATAATTAATCAACTCAAAGTATTGACGATCATACCTACCTTCTTTAGGAAAAAAATAAACATCTATTATGAAAAGAGTATTTCCAACAGCATCGATTCTGGAGACATACTCCAAAATCTTATGCTTCTTCTCATCTTCGGTCATGAATTTCCATAATACTTCTTCAAGTAAAGGTTCTCCAATTATCATACCCGATTTAAGCATTGCCTCTATAGCCTGTTCATGTGTGTATGCAACATTTCCTAACCATAACCCGGTACTTTTATACAAATTATTTCCTAGCTGACCCATTATTCTTCCAATTTATTCTTCCTTAATTTTACTTTCATCTGTATTAAGAATATATAGACTACTCATGGTCAAACCCCTCCCTTTACTATCCTCATTCTACATCACCATAGTCTTCCATCCTCGCCTGTATAAAACACAGCCGTTTCAGTCGAATGTAACTTTAGGTCTACAAGTTGGTTTCGGTAGCGGAGCTGCTGCTTATTGCAATTTCGAAGCCACTCCTTACTTCTATCCAGACCGAGAGATGAATATGTTATTGGAAGTTATTGTCCTCTTTGAACCTGCCAAATAAGTGGAGATTTATATGAAGCCATTAACTACTAGTGGAAGGAATATCTCGTCTTTATTTTCTTGCATTTTCGTTCCTAAATTACACTTTACATTCACGTAAAAATGCATGTCAGCGAATCTAATGTTCACTACTGCGCCATCTAAAGGTTTTTGCAGTAAATTATACGCCTGATCGGGAATCTTATTTTGCAACTGAGAAAACACATCATGGCTAAAGTCAAAAGAAACACAATATATATCTTCATCTTGTTTTATATTGGTCGCAGATGAATACAGATCATTTTCTAGTTTCTCCTAGGCCCCCTAATCGAATTGGAGTCCCCCCCTACAATGATTTAAACTAGGGATAAGGGAGATGAGCGGGATGGGAAAAAGGTTAAAGGAAGAAACACGGCTTAGAATTGTTAAGGAAGCATTGGCTGGGGTTAAGGTGGGGGTGCTTGCTCGCATGTACGACATTCACCCCGAAACCATTCGTTTGTGGATACGCGAGCATCGTGACTTTATTCCACCGGAGGACATTCCCTCGGCAGACGAGCATTTGCAAGAAATCCAGCGGTTGCAGGAAGTCGAGCAGCGGTATGACAGAGCGGTTAAAGCGCTTGGTGAAAAAGAACTCGAAATTGAAATTCTGCGTGAACTGCTAAAAAAAACAACCCCCGTTTATCCGAAAAATTCGAAGTAGCAGAACCATTTATTAAACGGGGGGAGCCTGTAGCACGGGTTCTGCGCATTCTCGAGTTGAATGAGTCCACCTATTATGAGCGGCGTAAGCGTGCCGCTCAGCCTGACGCAGAACGCGTCGAGCCGGTCCGCAGGGGACGCCCTGTGCCCGGATACGCCTACAACGAATCGGGCGAGAAAGTCTGCGACGAGCAAATCCAGGAATGGCTGTTGCTACTGCTGGAGGGCGAAGAGCACGTCTATGGCTATAAGCTGTTAGCGCGCTGTATTCGCAAGCAGTACGGGGTGAAGCTGAACAAGAAAAAGGCTTATCGCATGTGCAAGGCACTCGGCATTCTTCAAAAAAAGCGGCAACGCCTACAGACGCATCCTCGGCGATTGCCGAGAAATCACACCATCACCGCATCGAATCAACTTTGGCAAATGGATATCAAATATGGCTATGCCTTGGGTCAGGAGCGTTTCTTTTTCGTACTCAGCATCATCGACGTGTTCGACCGCGTCGTCGTAGGGCAATACCGCGGCCCTGTTTGCGAGGCCAAGCACGCGGTGCAGACCCTGGGGATCGCGCTGCAGCAGCGCCTTCAGCCGGGTGAAGCACTGCCTATCATCCGCACGGACAACGGCCCCCAGTTCGTCAGCAAGCTGTTTCAAGACATGTGCGAGTGCTGGGAGATGGTCCATGAACGGATTCCGCCGCGGACACCGAATATGAATGCCTACATCGAGTCTTTCCACAGCATCCTTGAGCGTTGTTTGTTTAGCAATCGTACATTCATGACGCTGGAGGAAGCTTATGAAGCGCTCGACCAATTCATGGATTTTTATAACAACCGTAAGATGCACGGCAGCCTAAAAAACATGGCTCCAACAGCGTTCGCAGCGTGGGTTAAGACATTGGACGATGCTTCAGCCTTTTACAGATCGGTGTAATCGCTTGAAATAACGAGCTGCGCTATGAAATTGGAATCATTGTAGGGTATGACTCCAGTTTTAGGGGGCCTAGCCGGTTTTGCAATAAATGGTATTGGAACTTCAAGAAAAAATAGTTTGTTGAAGGTTTCAAAACCTAATCGCTTTATATGTAAACCGAAATCCTTAAACAGTTTTTGTTTGTTGTTTAAAATAACACATTGGGGCGATAAATAGTTCATCAATTCTTCCCAATAAGATGGGAGTAGTTTAATATCAAAATGTAATAGTGGTTTATACTCACTTACATGAAAAAGCACAAATTCATTGCCATTACACAAGGCATAATATAACGCTTTAATTTCACTATGCATAGCATAAGAGTAAGCCTGTTCAATGTACTTTGAATTAAGTATATTCTTATCAGGTGCTTTTGCTTCCATTATCCAACATGGTCGTCCATCTACTTCCATAACGTAATCAGGTATAATATTAATCTGTTTTTGTTGACTTCCAATGGAGACAAAAGGATGTAAAAGTTTTCGACTCCTGATTATTTTGCTATTCCCATATGAACTATATCCTAGTGACTTAATTATTGGATATATTATTTCTTCGCGAACTGAATCTTCTCTGAATTCCGAATCTTTTAGTGCATTATAATTAAAATCCTTCAGTGGATTAAATAGCTCCTTTTTTTTCATCAATAAAACCCCTTCCTAATTTTGAAATAATTTGCGACTAACTTATGATACCGTAGAATGGAAATATATAGGAATAATTCTTCTTTTCCAAAGCAAAAAAACCTAATCCACACTCACCCACGCTACTCGCCATACTCACAGCACAATTTTTCGCCCTACTTATGATACGGTTCCCCCCGATTAATCTTAAACGCCCGATACACCTGCTCCAGCAGCAGCACGCGCATGAGCTGGTGCGGGTAGGTCATACGCCCGAAGCTCAGTTTCTTGTCGGCGCGGGCCAAAACGGCGGGCGAGAGACCGAGCGAGCCACCGATGACGAAGGCGACGATACCGCCGCCGTAGACGGCTTGGCGGTCCAGGTGCGAAGCGAGCTGCTCGCTGGACCAGGCGTCGCCGTCGATGGCGAGCGCGACGACGTGCGCGTCGGGCTTGAGCGCGGCGAGGATGCGCTCGCCTTCGCGGACGCGGACTTGCTCTTCTTCGGCCGGACTCATGGCGTCCGGCGTTTTCTCGTCCGGCAGCTCGCGGATGTCGAGCCTGGCGTAGGCGCCCAGCCTTTTCGAATATTCGGCCACGCCGTCCGACCAGTACTTCTCCTTCAGCTTGCCTACACACACGATCTGAATTTGCATCATGATGGTTCAACCGTCCTTCCGATCTTCCGATCCTCGTTCTATTACCTACAGCTTATCCCATCGGCCGCAAAGGAAGCAAAGGATCACGCCGCATAAGTAAGCCGGCATCCCATCCTCCGCTATTCCCAGCCTATCCCGTCATTATTCCGCCGGTGTTCTGCCTGTCCCGCTTCTCTTTCACAAGCCCCCCTAGCCCCCACACCACCCCTCTTTCCGTCAAATCGCAAACAATCCAAATAATAAACAATCCGCCTGCCCCCAGCTTTCTCAATAAATGAAAACAACCAAAACATGCAAAACTCGTTCGACACCGGCACCGCAGACCAGCCCTACGGTCTGACAGACTGGGCATCCGCCGGCTGGAACGCGCCCTGGCTTCTCGGCGACGGCAGGAGCCAGGTCGACGCTGCCACAAGCCACAGCGGCGGCAAGTCGCTCAAGGTTCTCTATCCGCAAGGCAAGATCGGACCCGAGGATTCGGGCTATCAGTCGCCGTTTCAGCTGCCGTCTGCGGACGAGTACTACCTCTCCTACTGGGTGAGGTTTAGCCAAGATTTCAGCTGGGGCACGACGGAATATGCCGGCAAAGTCGGCATCGGCCTGGCGGGCGGCGGCGCCTGCTCCGGCGGCGAGGTGTGCACGGGCGAGAACGGCTTCAGCTCCCGCCTCATCTGGCGCAAGGGCGGCCAGGCCGCCATCTACTATTACTCGATGGGACATGAAGGCGAGTACGGCGACTACGCCGTGCTTCAGCACAACGGTTCGGACGTCTACTATCCCAAGGAGCAATGGGTCAATATCGTGCAGCGGCTCAAGGTGAACACCGTGACCAACGGCCAGGCCAATCCCGACGGCGAGATCGAGATCTGGTACAACGGCCAATCCGCGACTAAAATCACCGGCCTGCGCTTCGTGACCAACGCCGACAAGGTGGACAAAGCGTACTTCTCTTCTTTTGCCGGGGGAGCGACCGCTTCCTTCGCGCCGGCGAACGACTCCTACATTTGGTACGATGATGTAAAAGTATCCACGAACAGCGCCGACATCTGCGAGCTCAACAAGGGGGGCTGCAGCGGCGAGTGGGACGACGAGACGACCGACCCGCTGAACGATCTGCGCATTCGTCCGGTCAGCGTGACCGCCAGCACCTATGAGGAAGGCAACGGTCCGGAAAAGACGCTCGACGACGATCTGACGACGCGCTGGTTGGTTCCGACACTTGCGAATTAAAAGCGAAAGGAAGGGCCGATTAAGCCCTTCCTCACAGAGGCTCCCGGCCTGTCCATCAAGGAAGGGCGGGGCTTTCATTTTTCAATAAATCAATCGACGATCAGTTCATACCCCGTCAATTGCTTAATGTCGGCGATCACGGCTGCCTTCTCTTCCGCTTCGATTGCAGCGGCGTTCGCCGTCTTCACGGTAACCTCCCCCTTGTCCATACGAATGGACGGCGTCTTCTTGACGCCCCAAGCCGGGGGAACCCGCTGCATAACGACCGCCAGCACTTCGTTCTGCTTCGGATTGCGCGCATAGGAGATCGGCAGCCCGATCCGGTCGGCAAGCTCCGCCATCCGCGCTCTGTAACGAACGGCAACTTGCGGTGTAATAAAATGAAGCTCCATCAGCCTGCCGGAGGCTGTCTGGTGAAGGCTCGCTTTGTAGATGGTCAGGTTGTTCTCCTCGGCCCAGCGCTTAACCTCCTGCTGCGCCTGATTCGCCTCCATCGGGAAGCTGCCGGGGCCGGGAAGCGCGATATCCTCCGTGCCGCCGGCGGCGGATGCGAAACCTGCAGACGCGCCGTTTGTCCCGGCTTGTCCGCTTAGCACCAGCTCATATCCCGTTTCCCGATTGAACTTCGTCCGAATGTCCGCCCAATCCGGCGGTTCCGCACATTGCACGACAAGCTGTTTCGTCTGCAAATGAATCGACGGGTTCCCTACGAGGCCGGCGCCAAGGAGCGTCCTCGCCAACTGTGCCATCTGATCCTGCCGCACCGAATCGGAGAAGCGCACGGTCCAGCCTGTCAGCTCCCGCAGCTCCCCGGCGATGCGCTCACGCTCGTCCGCTCCGACCGCATCGGGATAATCGAAGGCGACCACGATCGCGGGATGGGCGCCGTCTATCCCTTCCGTGCCGCATCGGAGAAACCGCGGATGCCCGCTCATCCGCTCACGCACTGTATTCAACGCGGTAGCCGGGTCCATGCGAATGCTTTGGACGGGCAGCGACAGATTGCTTAACGCCGCGATTGCCGGTTCGTCCAACGCATAGAGCACCCAGTCCCGTTCGCCCTGCCGCACGCGATGTATATGCGAATCAGGCAAGGCCAGCAGCGCAAGCGCCGCGGCAAGCTTGTGCCCGATCGAATCCGCCCCGATCGCCGCGCACACCTCCGGCAACGTCGCTTGCGCCGGAGCCTGCAGCCGCTCCCAGTGCAGCTCCCGCAGCCGCGGCCGCGAATACGCCATTACGGCCGGGAGCGTCTCCTCCAGCTCGTCGACCGCTCCGCCCCACTTGCCCAGCGTCTCCGCCACCGACGACGTTCCCGCCTTCACGATGGCCTTCTTGCGGATCGTCTGGCAAGTCAACGTACGCATCTTGCTATGGATGCCGATGCATATAGCGGGATAGAGTTTATCGTCTTCATCCCGCAACAACAGCAGCTCGCCGACATAGTCCTCCAGGCCGGATTGCCGATGCCCGCGGAGGGCCGCGCGCTCGCTGCCGCCCGGACGAGGCGGCGCAGCGGACCATTCGTAGCTGTGCCCGTTTTCCACAAGCAACGGCCCGAAAGCGGGGTCGATCCGCTGGGACAACTGGAAGCGCGCGTCGTCGTCGCCGTGAACAAGAAGCGTATGCGCCGGCTGCAATTGCTGGATAAATCGGGTCATCTCCATCGCATCCGCATGTGCGGACAAACCGAACTTGTCGAAGCGGCAGCGAACCGGATGAACGACGCCGTTCAGTTCCAGCGTTCTGTCTCCCGTCGCTTCCGCGAGCGCCAGCAGCTTGCGCCCCGGACTCTCCTCATCCTGATAACCGGTGATGAAGATCGCATTCTTCTCCCCGCCGATAAGGCGCTCCGCATACCACTGGCTCGCCCCTCCGACCAGCATGCCGGATGAAGCGACGATGCAACCCGGCTTGCCCTGCAAAAGCATCTCGCGCTGCTTCGTGTCCTTGACCGCCACGCAGCGGCCCTCGGTCAGAAACACATCGTTATGCTGGCGAATGCGGTGCGCGACAGGCCCTTTGAGATATTGCGGATAGTCGCGATAGATGCGACAAATAGACGTCACCATCCCGTCCACATAGATCGGGAACGACGGGATCAGTCCTCGCTCCATATAATCCTGCAGCAGAAGCAGGATTTCCTGCGAACGCCCGAGCGCGAATGCCGGAATTAATGCGAATCCTCCGCCGGCAATGACTTCAGCCACACTTTCGACCAACCGCTTCTCTTCCATTTGCCGATCCGTATGTACGCGGTTCCCGTAAGTCGATTCCATGACGACCGTGTGAGGCTGGAAGCCGTATGGCAGCTTCACGCCCTGAATCGTGCGCCCCGCCTGGAACGAGATGTCGCCGGTAACGAGCAATCGCTCGTCGCCGCCGGTTAGCCCGAACATGACCGCCCCGAGAATATGCCCCGCGCGCCACGCCTCCACGGTCAGATTGCCGATCCGCAATTTGCCCGAAGCCGGGAATGCGAGCAGAGACGCGAGCAAATCCTGCATCTGCTGCTCCGTATAGGGCATCAGCCGCTGCTCCTGCTTGCATCTGGACTCTAACAAGCGATAGGAATCCTGCATCATAATGCGCATCAGATCGATCGTCGGCGGAGTGGCATAGATCGGCACATTCGGGTGCATCGCCCGCACGACCGGCAAGGCCCCGATATGATCGGCATGCGCGTGCGTCACCAATATGCCGTCGATGCCGCCAAGCTCCTCCAACAGGCCCAGTGAGGGCATCGGATCGTCCTGGTGCATCCGCATCCCCGCATCGATCAGCAGCCTCGTGCCGTTCATCTCCACATGAATCGAAGAGGCGCCAACCTCGCTCCCCCCGCCCAGTACCGTCAGCTTCAATGTTTACGCCTCCTGCAACGTTCATACTAACCGGTCAGTAAAAAGTCCGACACTTAAGAAGCCCGCTTTGCTCACTCAGCAGCGGCTTTTAATTTACCTCAATCATTATACTACGTCGGCCAACTCAGTTCCGCCGACGTCCGTCTTCGCGGCCGACAAGACGCTCCGGCCTGGGGGCGCGACAGCGTCTACGCGCTGAGTCAGCTTATTGGCGCCAATACCGCCGTAGCCACGGCCAGCACGTCCCGCGTCATCGCCTCGGACGTACGTTGTTCGGGGTGGCGGCTCCACTGCATGGCCGATCCGAATATCCCCCAGCTAATCACTTCCGCTGTCGTCTTGATCATCCCCTCCGCGACAGGTGCCTGCGAGCCCTCTCTTTCGCACAGCCATCGAAGCAGCAAACTTTCGATTTCCTTTTGAATCGCGATCTCGAACATCGGTTCGAATTGGACGTCGCCAGGCGATGTATATTGACGCAGTCGGGCCATGAATTCAAACGTGACATGAATCAACGTCTGCAAGTCGTCCATTCCCGTCAGCGCATAAGCGGGCAGGCGCATCTCCGCAACCTTGCGAAACTTGTCGCTCATCCAGCATGTCAGAAATGCGTATTTATCTTCGAAGTGCGCATAAAATGTGGCCCGATTGACCGTCGCGTGGGCCGCAATGTCTCGTACCGATATGGAGTAAATATTTTTCTTCTGCTCGACCAGATCCATGAAGGATTGCAGCATCAGCTGACGCGTCCGCTTCACGCGGGGATCGTCCAGGTTAACTGGCATATTTGATCTCGTCCCTTCCGGCGTTTCAAACCGACATATCGACCGCCGTGTCGGCTACGCAACGTAATCCGCCGAATGCTGGTTGTTCGGGTGCCGCGTTCCGTTTACCTTAACACTGTACAGTCTAGCATATCGATAAAGAAAGGTGATTCAACATGATTATCGTAACGGGAGCAACCGGTAAACTCGGAAGCATGACGGTGGAAAGACTTCTGGCGCATATCCCGGCTGAGCAGCTCGGCGTCAGCGTGCGCGATCCGCAGAAGGCGCAGCATCTTCAAGCGAAGGGCGTACGCGTCCGAAAGGGGGACTTCAACGACGCCGACAGTCTCGCCTACGCCTTTGAAGGCGCGACCCAAGTGCTGATCGTCTCCTCGGATCGCTTCGGCGAAGCTAGCGTTCAGCTTCATCGTACGGCGATCGACGCGGCCAAGAAGGCCGGCGCGAGCCGAATTCTTTATACGAGCCATATGGGCTCGTCCCCGTCCTCGCATTTTGCGCCAATGATCGATCATGCCGCTACCGAAGAGGCGCTTCAGACATCCGGTGTCGCCTACACATCGCTGCGCAACGGCTTCTACACCGCATCGGCGCTGATGCTGCTCGGCAATGCCCTCTCGACCGGTGAACTGGCCGCCCCCGAAGACGGCCCGGTCTCCTGGACCGCGCACCCCGATCTCGCCGAGGCAGCCGCCATCGCCTTGGCCGAGCAGCGTCTTGACGGTCTGTCGCCAGGCCTTACCGCGACCGAGGCGATCGACCTCGCCGGCATTGCTGCGATCGCTTCGGAACTGACCGGCCGTCCCGTTCGGCGCGTGGTCGTATCCGACGATGCGTATCGAGACACGCTCATTTCACACGGCGTTCCCGAAGCGCAAGCCCATATGCTGCTCGGCATCTTCCGTGCCAGCCGGGAAGGCGAATTCGCGGACATCGATCCGACGCTGGGCCAACTGCTAGGCCGCTCGCCGCTTTCCGTGCGCGATGTCCTGAAGGCGTCGATCGACGCTGCGAAGTGACCCCGAGCGATTTATCGGGTCTATCGGTCAAAACAAATGGCGGCCTCGCGGCCGCCATTCATTATTTGCTCAAGCTTGTCGTATCTTCCGCCGCATAGCCGGCCTCAGTGCGTTGCAGACCATCACGATGAACCGCAAGACAGCGCGAAGTCGACCGCTTCGTCATCGTACGGGCAGGGCGGCAGCCAGCAGCACGCCTAGAGACCCCTGTCGCGGAACCGGGAGACGGCCTTCGCTTCCAGCGACGGCTTCGGGCTTAGTCGCCCGCCCCCGCACGCACCCGCTCGATCAATCCCTTATACGCTTCGTATTCCTTCTCCCACAACGCCTTGCGCGACTCCACCGTCCTGCCGTCCAGCAGTGCGGCGATGACGTCGAGGCACACATGCCAGCCCGCAAGGTCCCGCGGCGTGTGATCGGTGATCCGCGCGATGCGCTCGATCAGCGTCAGCCGGCAGCCCTCCGGCGTCTCGGCGAGCTCGAAGCGGACGCGATCCTCCGCCCACGTATACGCGAGCACCGCGAGCGGCTCGAGCGCGAGAATCTCCATCGTCTCCGCATTGCCGCCGCCCATGTCGAACTTGAAAACGCCGCCGACGCGCAGGTCGTCCACGCTCAGCTCGGGAAACCATTTCGCAAGCTGCTCATTCTCGGTCAGCATCGCCCAGACGGACGCGACCGAGTGTCCCAATATACGCTCAAACCGAGCCTCATAAGCATCGCCGTTCTCGATCGATTGGATAACTGCCAGCATGATCGAATGCCCCTCTCGAATTTAATCAAGCAGTGGCCGGATCGCCCCGACCAGCACCGCGGCAGCCTGCGCATGCGCCGACTTGCCGGGATGATTCCGCGCGCCGGCGGTATCTTCCGTCATCCCCGGCAGCGAAACGACCGTCACTTTCTCGTCCCCCGACTGCGCTCGATACGCACCGACCGCCCTCTCGATCGCGGGCAGCATCGCCGTGCCGAGCATGCCGTACGCCCATACGATGTGCGCATCCCGATTGCAGCGCCGCAGCTTGCCGACAAACTGTGCCACCGCCCGCTCGAAGACCGCCACGTCGTCTGCGTTCATCGTGCCGTCCGCATTTAGCCGCTGCTCGTACGTCTCGCCCGTCTGCGGGTCCCGCCATTCCTGATAGTGGAACGCGCCGTCATCGTTGGTCCCCAGGTTGACGACCACCACATCCGGCTGCCAGGCGGCGAAGTCGTTCGCATCCCGCGCGCCCAGCTCGCCGTTCTGCTCGCCCGCAAGCAATCCGCATACCTGCTCGTAATAGGCAGGCAGGTTCGCGCGGGGATTGTTGTCCCAGCCCGTCACCACGCCCCAGCCGCTCTGCGACAAGATCCGGTACTCCGCGTCCAGCGCTTCGGCCGTCATCGCGGCATAGTTGTCGATGGCGCTGAACCACATCGGGATCCAGTCCTGCTCGCAGGTCGCGCCGATCGCGCCTTCCCCCGACGTAATGCTGTCGCCGACGAACTCGATCTTGCGCGGCTTGTCCGCCACCGGCAAGAAGTCGCCGTCGCACCGGACCGACCGGATCTGCAGCAGGCAGCCCGGGTCGCCGCTCATCGCCTGCGTGTCCTTAACGATCCGCACGTTTTTAACGGTATCTTCGTTCATCACTCTGAGCACGCACAGCCACTGCCTGCCCGCCGTGACCATCTGCCTGCTCACCCAGGCGCCGTTCACGATGACGCTGATCCAGGGTTCGTTGCGATCGTAGTCCGCCTCGACTTCGATCCACAGCTCGCCCGCCTTCACGTTCCACTCGACGCCGCTCCCCGTCCAGAACAACGTCAGCGGATCGAGACGCCCCGTCGTGCGTCCATGCACCTTCGTGTGCGCAATCTCGGACAACGCGCAGGTCCGCAGCTTTTCGTTCGTCTTCATGAACCGTTCCCCCGTTTCGCTCGCTGTCTCCGATTCTATCTTGTCCGGCTTATCCGATCAACTGAGATGTTTACTGTGAAATTAGACTGGGTCTGGCGGCGCAAAACGATATTTGCTCGCTTGTTCGTAGGCGTAGGCCAAGCGGAGCAGCACGGGTTCGCTGTAGGCGGTTCCTACGAATGTGATGCCCTGCGGCCCTTTGGTCGTATAGCCGCCTTCCGCAATAACCCCCGTCTCCGCGTACCCGCCAGGCACCGTGAGCGCCGGATAGCCCGCGCGCGCGGACAGGTCGAGCCCCTCCTCGTTGCCGAGAAACAGCAGCGCATCGAGCCGATGCTCGCGAATCGCATGGTCGATACCCTGATCCCGGGCCAGCTCGCGGTTCAGGCGCAAGCTCTCCACATATTCAGGCTCGTTCAACGAGCCGCTTGTCCGATTCGACCAGATGAGCGTGTCCTGCCCGTATTTTAACGCGGCGTCGCGATTCGCTTCATTATAGGTGATGAGTTCGTCCAGCGACCGGACGTAAGCGCCGGGGCCGGCTTTGGCGAGGTAATCGTTCAGTCCCTTCTTGAATTCGAAAGGCATCACGCTCCAATCCCACTTCGCGTCTTCGCAAGGCAAGGATACCGGATCGATGACGATCGCGCCGAGCGTCTTGCACAATTCGATCGCCCGCTCGATAATCTCGGCCCGCGCCTCGTCCAGTCCTTGATAATAGTACCGGGCAATCCCGATCCGCGCCCCGCGCAAGCCGTCCGCATCCAAAAACGGCGTGTAGTCCGAATACGCCACTCGCCCGCTCTCTCCCATCGCCGCAGCCGCCGGATCCACCGCCGTCATCGCGCCGAGCAAGATTGCTGCATCCCTGACCGTGCGGGTCATCGGACCGGCCGAATCCTGGCTATGCGTAATCGGGATGATTCCCGTGCGGCTGACGAGTCCGATCGTCGGCTTGAAGCCCACGAGATTGTTTTGCGAGGCAGGGCTAATGATCGAGCCCGACGTTTCCGTGCCGATAGCGGCGGCGCACAGATTGGCAGCCGTCGCGGCGCCCGAGCCCGAGCTTGAGCCGCCTACAAAAAACTCGCCCGGACTGTACGGATTAAGCGTCAGTCCCCCTCTCGAGCTGTAGCCCGCCCACATTGTGCCTGACATAAAGTTCGCCCACTCCGTCATATTGGCCTTGCCGAGAAACACTGCACCCGCTGCTCTCAGTTGCGCCGCTACGGCCGAATCCCCCGGCGCGAAGTGTTCGGCAAGCGCGATAGACCCGGCACTCGTATGCATGCGGTCGCCCGTATCGATATTGTCCTTGAGCAGGATCGGGATGCCGTGCAGCGGCCCACGCGATCCGGATTCGCGCCGTTCCGCGTCGAGCGCCGCCGCGATCGCGATCGCGTCCGGATTGACCTCGAGCACCGCTCTCAGCTTCGGATTAAACCGCTCGATCCGTTCCAGATACCAGCGCACGCAGGCCTCCGACGTTAACGTCCCGGCCTCCATCGCATTTTGCAAAGATGCGATATCCGCTTCTATTAAACTTCTATTGAAAAAGGCGCCCATTGAAGTTTCCTCCGTCTATGAAACTAGATTCCTGTCCCCAGTATACAATTTTTACCTGTCTAAAGAATGCTTTCCGTGTAGTCGATGTTCAAAGCCGGTACCCACCACTGAATTCCTGAACAATTTCTTCGGCAGGAGTGCCTCCGATTGAATCAAAAAATAACCCGCTTCCCGGACGCATGCCGGGACGGGTTATTTTCGTTTATTCAAGTTATCATATCTCCGCATAAACCTGGAGGTCCTTGTCTACCTACCCTGAACGCCCTCCAACAGATCCATCGCCCTCCGAAAATGCGCGTTCGCCCGCTGGAGCGCTGCTTCGACGTCCTCTCTGGGCAGGCCGAACTTCAGCATCAGAATGGCGATGCGGGCATCTCCTCCGGCTTGTTCGCTGTAGAGCCGGGCCGTCGCTTCGTCCGCGCCGGTCGCCTCCATGACGATGCGAACGACGCGCCGCCGCAGCTTCTCGTTGCTCGCCTGCACGTTGACCATCAGATTGCCGTATACTTTGCCCAAGCGGATCATGATCGCGGACGAGATCATGTTGAGCACCATTTTCTGACTCGTGCCGGCCTTCAGACGGGTCGATCCGGAGATGACCTCCGGTCCGACCAGGATCTCGATCGGATAATCCGCCAACGCGCCGAGCGGCGTTCCCTGGTTGCACGCGATCGCCGCCGTCACCGCGCCGATCCGCTTCGCTTCCTCGATCGCTCCCAGCACGTAGGGGGTAGTGCCGCTGGTCGCCAAGCCGACAACCGCATCCTTGGCCGTGACCCTCTCCGCGATGTCCCTTTTTCCCGCTTCCGCATCGTCCTCGGCATTCTCGATCGCCTGAACGAGCGCCTCGGGACCGCCGGCGATGATCGCGTTCACCAATTCGCTGTTGACGCCGAATGTCGGCGGACACTCGGAAGCGTCAAGCGTCCCCAGCCTGCCGCTCGTCCCGGCCCCGATATAGAACAGCCTGCCCCCTCCCTGCATTCGTTCCAGGATCGCTTCGATGGCCCGCTCGATGAAGGGAAGCTCCCGATGGACGCTCTGGGCAACGGTGTGATCTTCTTTATTCATCAACCGCACGATTTCTCCGACGGACAATTGGTCGAGCATCGCGCTGTTCTGATTGGATTGTTCGGTAATCGGACTTTTCACTGCTTCTCCCATCCTCATATCTCCCTTTGTGTCTCTTCCCAACTGCGCAATATGGATTGGATTTTCAATTCGTTGATTTCTATGCCCGAGCGGATCAGGCCGATGACGTAAGCGCCGATGACCGGAGGATGCTTGAGCACGCTAACCGAACCGCCAAATGTCTCCGATCCCATGGCCGTCATGAACTGAGCGGCGAAGTAGGCGTTGCCGAACAAGCCGCCGGCCAGCATGAGCGGGAGCTCGCTCCCTTCATCCCCGATGCCGGCCGCGACCTTGCTCCGCGCCGCGGCAGCCAGCCGCAGCAAATCCTGGATCGCCTCGCGCACGATCCCCTTCGCCGGCGCGTTGCCCGATGCGGCCAGCTCGACGACGAGCTCGGCGAGCTTGGCAATTCGCTTGCGCGCATTCGCTTCCTCATAGAACAAATCGATCAACTGCTGAGGGTCGCCGATCTTCAGGTGTCCGAGTACCGCTTCGCTTAGCTCCGGGGCCTCTGCGATGCCGTCCGCATTACGCACGACGGCCATCAAAGCTTTTCTCCCGATGTCGTAGCCGCTTCCTTCATCCCCGAGCAGATACCCCCAGCCGCCGACCCGGATGCCGTACTCTCTTTCCGGCACGAATCCGTGGGCGATCGAGCCGGTGCCCGCGATCAATACGATGCCGGCTTGCCCCCAAGTCCCGGCGGCGAGCGCCGTCTCGGCGTCGTTATATACGCGAATCATGGCTTCCGGCGGCAGATGCGGCCTTAGGAAACCGATCATCCGCTGCTTATCGCTCGGCCGGTGCCCGCCGGCCAGCCCGAGAATGACGCTGGATACGTTGACGAGGGAGCCGCCCGCCCGGTTTAGCGTATCGCGGATCAGCGAGAGGAGCGTCCCCTCGACTTGATCCCGCGGCCGCGACTTCACGTTGGCGGATTCGCCTTCTCCGTATGCCAGGATGCGCCCTTCCGCATCGCCCACCAGGCACGCGGTCTTGCTTCCGCCTCCGTCGATGCCGACGAACAGTCCTCTTCCGGAAACCTTATTTAACCGCACCTGCCGTCAGCCCTTCCATGAATTGTCTCGAAGCGAACAGGAACAAGATCATCATGGGCAACGATGCAACGGTAAGGCCTGCGAACAGGACGCTCCAGTCCGTGGAGAATTCTCCGAATAGCGACATCATGCCGATCTGCAGCGTCTTCGCCGATTCGTCCTGGGCGAACAGCAGCGGGAAGAAGAAGTCGTTCCAGATGTTGATGAATTGGATGATCATCACCGTGCTGAGGGCCGGTCTCATCAGCGGCACGAGCACCCGGAACAAAATGCCGAGTTCGGAGGAACCGTCGATACGGGCCGCTTCCTCGATCTCGGTAGGCATCGTGCGGAAGAAGCCGGTCAGAATGAGGATCGCGAGCGGGATGCCCACCGCCGTGTAGATCAGGATCAGCGACCAAGGCGTGTTGATGAGATGAAGATTGCGCATCAGCATGAACAGCGGCACGACCCCTAGCTTGATCGGGATCATCATCCCCGCCAGGAAGTACATGTACATCCACTGATTCCAACGGAACGAATAGCGAGCCATATAATAGGAAGCAAGCGCGCCGAACGTCAGAATCGCGAGCACGGAGACGACCGTCACCAGGACGCTGTTGAAGAAGTAATGTCCGTACGGCAGTTGCCGGAACAGCTCCCGGTACGAAGACAGGTCGAAGCCGGTAGGCAAAGACAGCGGATTTTTTATAATCTCGATATTCGACTTCAAGGAGGACAGCAGCATCAGCGCGATCGGCGCGATTCCCGTCATGGAGAATAAAGCGATGATCGCATATTGGAGCGTTCGGGTAGATGTCTTCGTTTCCAAGCAGGATCGCCCCGTTCTTATAGGTCGACTTGATGTTTTCGAGTGACGTTCATAAATACGGCGGAAATGATGCTAATAATCGCGAACATGATGACCGCGAGCGCCGATCCCAGGCCGATCGAGACCGAATCTCCGCCGGAGGTGCCTCCGAAGGCATTGCGATAGAAGTAGGTAGCGAGCGTGTCCGTAGACATGTAGGGTTCTCCTTGCGAGCCTTGCATCGCATAGACGAGCTCAAAGGCTTCGAAAGCGTGGATGAAGCTGAACACGGTGACAATGACGATCGACGGCACGATGAGCGGCGCGATGATCGTGCGCAGGAACTTGAAGCCCTTCACGCCGTCCAGCCGCGCGGCTTCTACGATCTCGGAAGGAATGGATTGGAGCCCTGCCAGCAGGATGAGCAGCGAGAAACCGACGCCGAACCAGTTGTTGACCATGATGATGGAAGTGAGCGCGGTATCGGGATCTCCAAGCCAGGACCTGGCCCAGCTATTCAGCCCGATTGTCTTGAGGAAGGTGTTAAGCACGCCGGTATTCGGATTCAGGATCAGCTTCCAGAGGAAGCCGATGACGATGACCGAGAGCAGCCGCGGAAGGAAGATCGCGGACTTGAACCATTCGGCTCCCCGTACCTTCGTATAAATGATATAAGCCAGAAGGAACGCGATCCCGTTCTGCACGACCATTTCAAGCGCGAAGTAATAGGCGTTGTGCCCGAGCGCTCTCCAGAACGTATCGTTATATGGTTCTTCGGTAAAGAGCGTGACAAAGTTGTCGAAGCCGACGAACGCGTCCCGGCTCAGTCCCTTCCAGGAGAAGAAGCTGTAGCCGAACGCCGCAAGCATGGAGTAGACGATAATGACGGTATAAATCAGAAGTGCCGGCAGGGGAAAAAGATGGATGACGGCCCTCTGCCACCTGCCGCCGGAACCTGCGACGCTGTCGTTCACTGAGTTATGGCTCATCGGGTATTGGGCCTCCGTATGGGTTCATCACCGGCGGACCGCGTTGCGCGTTCGTTCGATGGATGCTGTGCTCGTATCGTAATTTTGGACGACCAGGCCGACATACAGCATGTCGATCACGTTAAGCTGCGCGATACGCGAAGCCATGGCTCCCTGGCGGAAATTCTGCTCCAGCGAACTCGTAAACAGCTGGATATCCGACAATTCGGCGATCGGGCTAATCCCGAAGTGGGTAAGCGAGATGATCTTGGCGCCATTCTCTTTGGCGAGCGACAGCGCGTGCAGCACGTCCTGATTGTGGCCGGAATAAGAGATGCCGATCGCCACGTCCCGTTCGTCCAGATTCGCGGAGACGACCGCCTGCATATCTCCGCTGCTGGCGGATTCGCACCACTTGTTGATTCGGTTCACCTTCAGCCTGAAGTCCTCCGCGATAATGGAGGAGGCGCCGACCCCGAACACCGCGATCTTTCTCGCCGCGTTCAAGCTCTCGACCGCGAGGCTTACCGCCTCCACGTCGATGACGTCCATCGTGTCGTTGATCGATTTGATATTGTTGTTGGTCACGCTCTCCATGAGTTCCTTCATGGAATGACCGACCTTGAACGGCTGGTATTCGGCAATGCCATCCTCAGCCGCCGACAGATCGGCGGAAATTCTCAGCTTCAAGTCCGTATAGCCCTTGAACTTAAGTGAGCGCGACAACCGGACGATCGTGGCTACGCTCACATCGGCGAGAAGAGCCAGCTGCTGCACCGACAGGTTCACGACCTCCGAAGGATGCTCCAGAATATACTTGGCTGCCTGCCTCTCCATACTGCTCAACGTATCCAGCGCGGCTTCAAGGCTGATCAAAGCGCCTTTCATTCCAATTCCTCCTTAGGTTTACGGAACCCCCGGGGTTCGTCCGCTTTGCACACCGGCTCGGCGGACGGCGCCCGCAACTTCTTGGTCGTTATTGGCTCAGCGGCTTAAACCAGGTGTTTACGCTCTTCTGCACGTCTGCGCCTACGTCTTCAACCTTCAGCTTGCCGAGCAGGAAGCCTTGAACGTCCGTCTCGAACGTCGTCTTGGAAGAAGGGTTGCCTGCTGCGAAGTATACATTGAACATGTACGGAGTCGCAATATTCGCATCGTTCGCGTAGCCGGCGATTTTCTTGATCAGCTCGTCGCCCGGCTGTACCGTCGGAATCGTGCTTTGGCGGACAAGCTCGTTCGACAAGGTCGTTCCGAACGCTTCGGTAAGCGCGAATTCGATGAACTTCTTGGCCGCGTCCTGATGCTTGGAATTTTTGTTGATGGCGAAGGATCCGTCTACCCACGTCGATACGCTCGCCTTGCCGTCCTTCGTCGGAACCGGGAAGGCGTCCAGCTGCAGGTCGGGATTCATCTTGCGCATGACCGCGATCTCCCAATCTCCCATGATCATCATGCCCGCCTGCTCGGTGACGAACATATTGCGCATGTCGTCCATTCCGATTCCCTCGTAGTTGTCCGGATAGTAAGGCTCCAAATCTTTAAGCAATTGAACGGAGTCCGTGAACTCTTTGGACGTGAAGTCCGTCTGTCCCGTCGTGATTTTCTTAACGAAGCCGTTGCCGCCGTAAGCGACCGGCCCGATCGCTCCGTGGGTCAAGGAAAGGATCCAGCCTTCCTTCGAACCGAAGGCGAACGGCACGATCTTGTTCTGCTTAAGCGTATCCGCCGTCTTCAGCAGTTCATCCCACGTCTTCGGCTCCGCGAGACCCAGCTTGTCGAACAGCTTCTTGTTGTACAGAACGAGTGCCGCGTTCTTCAGAATCGGAGCTCCGTACACCTTGCCGTCGGACCCGGTCGCCGCTATCAAGAGATCCGACGGCAACTGATCGAGGCCGGCCGTCCCGTCCAGCGGCACGAGGAAGTTCGAATCCGCGACCTGCTTGCCCGCTACGTAAGGCCGCAGGTGAATGATGTCGGGACCTTCTCCCGTCATGAGCTGCGTATTGAGCACCGTGTTGTACTCGGTATTCTTGGTCGGCGAGAATTCCACGGTAATGTTCGGATTCTGTTCGTGGAATTGTGCAGCAATCTTGTCGTAAGCCGCTTTATCTTCCGTTCTCCAGCTTCCGATCGTCAGCTTGACCGATTCGCCGGAAGCGTCGGCTTGGGCGGACGGCGATTCTTCTGCCGTACCGGAAGAGGACGCCGAAGATGCGGCAGAGGAAGCCGAGTTTCCATTTCCGCCGCTATTATTTCCACATGCCGTAACCATTGCTAACACAATCAACATTAGGGTATAGAACAAAGATTTCTTCATGGCTTCGAATGCCTCCCGAATGGATGAATGGCCGTTCCCACGCTGCCTGTCCCTGCTGTCGTTGATTTCTTCTGTTTGTCTCTCGGCGTGCCGGATCCCCCTTTTAGTAATTGAATTTCATTTTTCAATTAAAAATAAGTAATAATGTTTCATTTCTCTCTCATCATAAGCATTGCGCTATGCCTTGTAAATAGTTTTTTATAAATCAGGTTACCTTTTCTTCCATGGGGTAGCAGACTTCATTTCCCACCTATCGCCCCACTCTCCTCTTTCCCTTCCCGTATACAAGTTTTTTCTGCGGCAAGACTGGTATCCGTGCAGATGATGTTCCAAAAACGATGGTTGACGCTCAAGTGGAATTTGGCGGAAAGGATATTAAAAGGCGCCGCGGCGCCTGTAATCGAAAACGGCAGCCTGATGATCTCTAATATGAAAAAGCTGCGTTAACCCGCAAGATCAACCCCCCGCCCCGGACAAGCTTCACTAGCAAAGCCGAACAACGGCAGCTCAACAAAAAACAGGCCCTGCACCGCTCCCGGCGCAAAGCCTGCTTTGCTTATGCTATCGCTTAGATTACCTGGACCTCGATCCCCAGCATACCCGCGGTACGCTTGATCTCCGCCGCCTTGTTGCCAACCCCCAACGCGAAGTGATGAGTCGGGCCCGCGCTGCACCACTGCTCGACGAACGTCGCGACCGGACGGCCGAAGCTGCAGCGGGTGTTGGTGTTGCCGGTCTGCGGGATCGGCCCCTTGATCGACTCGCCCTCGGCGACGATCATCTTGTAGCGGCCCTGCGCCGTCTGTCCGATGCTGAGCAGCGTGACCGGTCCGGCCTGAATGCTGAACTCGACGCCGATGCCGGAGCCGCGTTTGCCGTGGAACAGCTCCAGCCCCCGGATGACCGGGCGGTCGTCCGCAATCTTGATGTTGTGCGGGCCGTCATGGCCGACGAGCACGATATCGTCCTTGAAGTCGCACGGGTGCAGCTCGGCAAAGGAACCGCCCGCATCGAGCCGGTCCATGATGAGCATGGCCGCGCATGTCTTGAGATCGGCTTCGCCCGCAAGCGGGATGCCCTTGCCCGTCAGGAGGGAGTTGCCCAGCACCATGTTCGAGCCGATGCGCTCATACTCATTGTCGTCGATTCCCTTGTAATAGTAGGCAAGGCCGGTCAAGCCGAACTCGTCCACGAGCTTATCGAGACCGACCGCGACTTTGGCGGACCAGGCCAGATCCTCGGGCTTGATCGGCCGCGTGATCGGATCGATGAACGGATCGGACACGGTAAACACGCTATGAATCTCCTCGAGCTTGGCATCGATCTCTTGTTGGGTGGCTCCGTTCACGGCCTTGGCCAGGTCGCACATCTCAAGCATCTGCACGTGCGCGCCGAACGACGCCGTGAAGGCGGTCGGGTCGGAGTTCATGTCGTACATGCCTTCATACGTATGGCCGAGATAGCCGATCCGCGCGTACTTGAACGCGCGCCGCGCATTCGCTGCGCGGCACCACGACATCAGCTCCGCCGTGGCCGTGGGGTCGTCGTACAACGTGCCGACGATCATGCCGGCCGCCGGCCGCCCCGCTCGCACGAGCACGCCCGCGATCTCCGGCAGCGAGCAGATGTTGTCGTTGGCCAGCTGCATGTAGGTGGTCGTATTGGTGTAATCCAGACGCTGCCTCGGCTGCAAGGCGACGAGCACGGTCGGCACCGACAAGCCGATGATCGGCGTCGCCGCCGTCGAAGACGTGACATACGTACTCAAAAAGCTGAACAGCATATCGACGTCCTGCTTCTTTAAATACTCGGTCGCCGCGAACGCCTTGTCCACCGTGTCGACAAACCCTGCGCTGACGACCTCGACGTCCATCTCGCGCAGCCGGTTTTCGAATTCCTGCCCGTAACCGGCGAGCTCTTCTCTCAGACCAGGAAACTGTTCCCAATACGGTTCGTGCCCCACCGTCATGACGCCGACACGCGCGCGGGCCCGCTGGAAATTTTTTAACATTTGATGTTGCCTCCTCTTCGTCTTGAAAATCTCTTTTCTTAATCGTAGAGACTCGAGCGAAAAGGAACAATGAAGTAACCAACTCATTTTTGAGTTTTTCTACGATAATTTCTGAATGGCGTCTAATAAAACGTGCGGGGTTTGACGCTTGATTTATCACCTAGAAATGACGCTTGACTCTACTCTTAATGGTGATGAAGCAGATCTTCAGCATGCCACTCGCCAAAAAGGTAGCGCTTACAAGACGGTATCAACATGCCATTTCCGATTTTCTTTTTCTAAACTTCCAGACTTCCAACAAGAGAAAATCAGTGCATTATAGGTATCAACAAGTGTAAACACGGACACGAACGCCTGACGCCAGCTTGATTTCACCTCGTTGATCACAAATCGATCCGCACAAGCCAGTTTCAATTTTTTTACATCTAAATAATTACATTTATAATTAATTCATCCATTGAATTTGCACCGAAAATTAAATATAAACTTAGAGTAATATTACGATTGCTGCTATACTAAAAGTGCGTGTCGAGAGAGGGAGGAAGCCGTGGTGGGCGCGAAAAAGGGGGAAAAAAGGCGATGATCGAGCCGGTGGCGATTTATTACGAGCATTGCGAGCCGGGGTGGCAGGTGCCGCGGTCGCGGACGAACAACCAGATCGCGGTGCTGGTGACGGAGGGGCGCGCGGTATTCGAGACGGAGCAGGGGATTTTCAAACTGAGTCGCGGGGATATGCTGTTCATGCCGAAGGGCCTCGAGCGCAGCGCGGTCAATTCGCCCGAAGAGGCGCACGAGATGTATGTCGCGCATTTTCACTACGCAGGAGAAGGCGAGGGACTGCCGCTGTTGACTGCGCCGGAAGCGAGAGCCGCGAAGCCGCATAACTACGATTACGTGCGCAACCGGTTCGCCGCGCTCGTCCAGTACTGGTTGCGGCAGTCGCCCTGCCGGCCGGCGCTTTGCCATGCCGCGCTGCTGGAGCTGCTCGCGTTGTTCGCGGAGGCCTCCGAATCCGCCGCCTCGCAGGGCGCGGCCTCAGGGCTTGTCTACCGGCTTGAAGCGTATATGCTGCTACATTACCGCAGGACGATCACGGTCGGCGAGCTCGCCGCGCACGTCGGCAAGACGCCGAACTACGTCAGCGCGCTTTACCGCCAATCGACGGGCCGCACGCTGACGGACTATATGCAGCAGATCCGGATCGCGTCCGCCTGCGACCTGCTGCTCACCTCGCAGATGAACATCGGGGAGATTTCGGATTACCTTGGTTTTTGCGAGCAATCCTACTTTAACAAGGTGTTCAAAAAAATAACCGGCACCCTGCCCTCCGCATACGTGAGGCACAAGGTGGACCGGTCTGAGACGGAAGGCGCCGGCGATTAGACCTTGGTCAGCGCCTTCATGGTTTCGGTTTGAGACTGCTGCATTTGCTGGAGCATCTGTTGGATTTGCTGAATCATTTGTTGGATTTGCTGCTGGATCTGCTGCTGAAGCTGTTGGTCCGATTGTTGGGTCGCCTCGGCTTCCTTTCCGGAAGCGGCCGCTTGCTGCTTCAACGCTTCCGCGTCCTTGGCGATCTGTCCGATCTGCGCCTGCTGCGCTGTCAGCTTCTGCTGCGAGAGCGCGAGCGCATTGCTCGTCGAATTGCCGAGCGCATCATTGACCGCCTTATAAGCGTCGTTGCTCAGCATAATCCCGATTCCACCCGCCAAACCCGCCACGAACAACCCCGCTGCTTTCAACACCGTCTTCTTGTTCATTTTAATGACCCCTCCCGTTGGAAATCCTATGACTTCATCTTACTCGATATGCCGGCGCGATTCTGTAATGCGCACCACATAAACGTCATGTTTTTCCCGCCTATTCGCTCCGACGGCCATACGCGTTCGTGCCCTGGTTCGAAATTTGCCGCATAATCCGATAAAATAAAACGATGCAGAAAATTCCGGAAACGAGGTCGTCCTATTGAAGAGCGGAAACAAACAGTCTGTCCTAGTCAAAAAGGTGCTGCGCGCGCTTGCCGTAATAATCGGCGCGTTTATAACGGCTTATGGCCTTGAAGCGGTACTAATTCCGAACAACGTATCCGACGGTGGCGTCACCGGTCTAAGCATCGTGGGCTCGGAGCTGATCGGGCTGCCGCTGGGCCTGTTGATCGCCGTTTTGAATATCCCGTTTATCTTCCTCGGCTACAAGCAGATCGGTAAAAGCTTTGCGATCAACTCCGTACTCGGCATTGCGTCGCTCGCCATCGGCACAATCGCGATGCATCACATCAAGCCGATACTTGAAGGCGATACGCTGCTGGTAACCGTCGTCGGCGGCATCATCATCGGCTTCGGCATGGGTCTCGCGTTGCGGAACGGCGGCGCGCTCGACGGGATCGACATGCTGGCCGTCCTGCTGTCCCGCAAGCTGCCGTTCGGTACGAGCGATCTGATTCTGTTCCTGAACGCGTTCGTGTTTATCGTCGTCTCGACCGTATTCGGCCTGCAAGGCGCGATTATGTCGGGCATCGCCTACTATATTGCCTCCAAGGTCATACATATCGTCGAAGAAGGTTTAAGCGGAGCAAAGACGTTCAAGATCATTTCCAAATACCCCGAAACCATGGTTGAGACCATTCGCGATCGTTTGGGGCGCGGCGCCACCTACAATATCGTAGAGGGCGGGTATTCCAACGAGCAGTTTAAAGAAATCACCTGCGTCATCAACCGGCTCGAAGAAAGCAAGATGAAAGAAATCATCTACGAAATCGACCCGAGCGCATTCGTCATGGTATACGACGTGGCCGAGGTCAAGGGCGGCAACTTTAAAAAGCACGATATCCACTAAATGATTGCAATAAGCAAACGGAGCTGCCCCCAAGTCATGAGACGACGGCGCGGCTCTTTTGCTTTTACGGCGATGGGCTTGCCCATCGTGCAGGGGCCTCGTGAGTGGCGGGCGGGTGAAGTGCGCGGCGGACGAGCGAGTGAGTGTGCGGCTGGCGGGACTAGCTCAATTTTGCGCTATCCTGAGCATCGCGTGTGTGGCGACCCAGCGAGTATGTGTGCGGCTGACGAGAATAACTCAATTTTGCGCTATTCTAAGCATCGCATGTGTGGCGACCCAGCGAGTGAGTGTGTGGCTGACGGGATTAGCTCAGATTTGCGCTATCCTGAGCATCGCGTGTGTGGCGACCCAGCGAGTATGTGCGCGGCTGACGAGAATAACTCAATTTTGCGCTATTCTGAGCATCACATGTATGGCGACCCAGCGAGTGAGTGTGCGGCTGGCGGGAAGTAGCTCAATTTTGCGCTTTCTGAGTACCATGTGTGTGGCGGACGAGCGAGTGAGTGTGCGGCGGGCGGGAATAGCTCAGTTTTGCGCTATTCTGAGTACCATGTGTGTGGCGGACGAGCGAGTGAGTGTGCGGCTGGCGGGAATAACTCAATTTTGTGCTATTCGGAGCATCGCATGTGTGGAGCATGATCGAGTGAGTGTGCGGCGGGCGGGAACAGCTCAGTTTTGCGCTATGATGAGTACCATATGTGTGGCGACCCAGCGAGTATGTGCGCGGTGGGCAGGAATAGCTCAATTTTGTACGCCTGTTGATTTACCAGTATCTAGGTTATGGTAGTTTTAAATGGTGAGCCAAATAAACCACCCATTCGGGAGGCAAGGCAGCTAAACTCATCAGTCGGTCAAACGCAGCAAAACACAACCGTGCACTGGGGTGAACCTGGCTATTTCCCTGCACATACACGTACTGAAGCAGCACGTACACGATCAATGCGGTATATAATTGTCCGTAAACGGCATTCGGTGTCCTTCCGAATAGTTTGGGCACATTCAAATGCTGTTTAATCCATCGAAAAAACACTTCCACTTGCCACCGTTGTCGGTAGATTTCTGCAATTTTCTCCGCCGAGGGACGGTGCAAGTTGGTCACGAGAACAACCGGGTTGCCTTGGGGATCCTTCAGCTTTACGACCCGAAATCGATGGCGGGTCAAGCGCGCTTTTGTTCCGAGTTGGCAGGTCAAATCTTGCTCAATCGTATGTTCGTAGGGACGTTTTCGATCGCGAAAAACAGGCTCATGCAGGAACGTGTTGTGTCTCACCCGGATGACAAAATACTGCCGCTGCTCTTGCTCCATGTAGGCATCAAACTGCTTATGCTTTCCGTATGCACGATCCGCAACCAGAATGAAATTTGGGTCTGTTACCATGCTGCACAGGGTCGAATCGTGCTGTTTCCCCGTCGATTCCGTTACACGATGGAGTTCGCTGGTCTCTGTCAACAAAGATACGTGCAGCTTAATGCCGCACTTCTCTCCTTTGGCCGATGGCGCCCAAGGCAGCCGATTGTGACCGGCGGAAATGGTCGTGGAATCGACTGCCAGCGGCTCTTTCGGAAGCCGAAGACGCCTGCGCGTGGAGCGATTGCATTTACGAATCAACAGATGAAGCAGTTGCTTAAAGACGCTGAACGGAACCTCTTTCGCTTTTTTGGAGATCGTAGAGTGATCTGCTTGGCGCAGCCCACAGGCGACCATTCGCTTTTCTCCGTCTCGATAGCCATCCCACTGCCCAAGCGCCGCTTGAGCAAGAAAAATAAAGAGCTCGTAGACTGTAAATTTCCTTGCTGTATCGACATAACCTACTTGCTGTAACAAAGGTTGAATCTCTTCAGTAGGAATAAAGGATTGAAGAATAGGGGCTAACATTGTACGATGGTTCATGAGACCGTCTCACCCTCCGTAAGGTTTGTAGGGGTACAAACACTTTACAGGAATGAGCGGTCTTTTTGCTACCATTTTTTTGATAATCAACAGGCGTACAATTTTGCGCTATCCGGAGCATCACATGTGTGGCGTACCCAGCGAGTGAATGCGCGGCTGTAAGAGCGCGCCCTTGCCGGTAGTTCCACGTGGAACGGATAGCGGCAGCCGAGGTGCAACGCGCGATAACGACCGCGTGCGGATTCGGGTTGCGAACGCGCCATTACCGGAGCGCAGGCTAAATGGTCTCAAAAAACGCAAAAGGTACGAAGCAGGTAATTCCTCTGCTCCGTACCTTTTGGCTATTTCGGCTTTACTTCAAATTTTAGGTGCTGGCGCCGGCGGAGCCGCCGCTCGTCGAGTTGGTCGTGCCGCTTCCGGTGCTGTTCGTCCCGCTTCCGGTGCTGTTCGTGCCGCTTCCGCCGGTGCCGCCGGTGCCGCTCGTGCCACTCGTGCTGTTCGAGCCGCTAGTCGAACCGTTCGTCCCGCTTGCACCGTCCCTGCCTTGACCGCCCATGCCCCGGCCGCCGCCGAAGCCGCCGCGACCGCCGCCCATGCCGCCCATTTCGCCGCCTCCGGTCGTGATGCCGGACTCATTGACATAGGTCGTCTTGTCGCCGAGCTCGAACGTGACGACCTTGGTCGTGCCGGCCGTGCCGCCGCCGGTGTAGAGGCCGTCCTTCGGCGTGCCGCCGGACGTGCCGCCCGTCGAGATCGTGTAGCTCTCGCCGGACTTCAGCTCTGGAGAGGAGTAAACGAGCGTCTGGAACGACTTGACCGGCGCGAAGGTCGCGACCGCATTTCCGGCGCTATCCGTCAGCGTGACCAGCGTGCCCGCTTCAAGCGTGCCCGGGAACGTCATGAGCAGCGATACCTGGGACGAGTCCTCGGACGGCGCTTGCGCCATGCCCGCTGCGCCGGCCGCGATCAGCGTGCCGCCGGATTGCTCGAACGTGCCGTCATAGTCCAGCGGACCGTTGCCCGCGTTCGTCGGACCGTTGACGATCGCCGTACCGCCGGTCATGACGACCGAGCCGTTGGAGTCGAGACCGTCGCCGCCCGCATCCACGTAGATGTAGCCGCCGGAGATCGTGAGCAGCGCTTCGCCTGTGCCCGCGGATCCGTTCACGCCGTCGTCGCTGGACGTGACGTGCGTCTCGCCGCCTGCGATCGTGATGCTCGCGCTCTCGATGCCTTCGTAGCTCTTCGTAATGTCGACCTTGCCGCCTGCGATGGTGAGCGTCGTGTCGCCGTGAATCCCGTCATCGCCGGTCGACAGGCTGAACGTGCCGCCCGAGATGCCGATGTTGGCATTGCTGTGAATCGCATCGTCCCCAGCATCGATGGCGAACGTGCCGCCTGCGATGGCCAGATCGCCGCCCGCCTTCAAGCCCTTGGCGCTCGTCGATTCCGCCTCTTCCGTCGCCGTCGCTGCCGTCTCGTCCGCATCGTTCCCGCTCAGATCGGTCGAGCCCGGAGCCGTCGTAGCCGAATCTGTACTTCCCGTAGCCGAACCCGTATCTCCCGAGGCCGTCGCCGAAGCCGTCGCGCCGCCTGCAGGCGGCGTTTGCGCCGGATCGGTCACGCCGCTAGAGCCCGGTCCTTGTCCGTCCGTCGGCGGCGCCGGCGGCTGCTGTCCGTCCGCAGGCATCTGTCCGTCCGCCGGAGGCTGCGGCATCTGACCGTCTCCACCTTGCCAGTTGCCCGGACCGCCGCCGAAGCCACCGCCGCCAAACCCGCCCGGCCCGTCCTCCGCATGCGTCTTCATCGAATTCGCCGCGCCGCCGCCCGACACGATGTCGAACGTGCCGTCCGCCACCAGCAGCGCCGTCTCCGCCTGAATCCCGTCGTTCGCGGACGTGATCTTGAACGTGCCGTTCGCGATCGCCACGAAGCCCTTGTCCGCGTCCTTATCATTGGTCGACTTGATGCCGTCGCCGCCCGCGTCGATCGTGATGTCGCCGTCCTTGATCGCGACAAGGTCCTTTCCGATCAGTCCGTCGTCCGCCGACTTGACCGCGATCGTGCCGCTCACGATTTTCAGATCGTCTTTGGCGGTAATGCCGTCGTTTACGTTGCCAGCGACGGTCAGCTTGCCTGTGCCGTTGATCGTCAGGTCGTCCTTGCTGAACAGCGCGGCCGTCGGCGCTTCCTCGGAAGTATCCGCGTAGGTCGTGCCGTCGGTGACCGTATTCTCCGTATCTTCCGCAAGCGTCACGACCGTCTTGTCGGCCGACTTCACATAAATAGCCGTGCCGTTCTTGTTCGTAATATCCGCGCCGTTCAGCACCAGACGCACGACATCGCTGTCTCCCGCCTCGACGACGATCTGCCCGTCGTCAAGCGTACCGCTCAGCACGTACGTGCCCGCGGCCGTGATCTTCACCGCGCCGCCCTGGGCCGTCGCGCCCGATCCGGCCACGGTCGCCGCGCCGCCGTCCAGCGCGATCGTCGTCGCCCCGTCCGCCGTCCACGTCGCCGTCGTGTCGGCTTCATCAAACGTCACTTTGTCGTCCAGGTTCACGCTGGCCAGCGTGATCCCCGTCCCCGACGACGCGGACGATGCGGACGATGCGGCTGCCGTCTGGACCGTGCTCGCGGACGCGGCGCCGGCCGCATCCGACGACTTGGCGCTGCAGCCTGCTGCCAGCATGGCGGCGAACAGCGCGATGGCGATTGCTTTTGCTTGATGCGAATGCTTCATAGGATTCCCTCTTCTCGGTTATGATGGTGATGCATATCGTCTTGCGCCTCAATCGAACCAATCAATACTCCTGCACGACCGGGTTCATCGTCAGCGTGATATCCAGATTGCCATTGCGTGTACGAACTGCGTCCAGCAGCTCCTTCTGACTGGTCTGCGGCCCGATCTGGACCGCATACACGAGCTCATACAGACTGCCGAGCTCCGTCGTTCGTACCTTTTTCAACTCGTAGCCGACGCCGAACTTCCGGAAAATTTCATCGAACGCTTCCTCATAGCCCAGATTCTCGGGAATCGTGACCTTCAGCAGCTTGGTCTGCGCCTTGTTCGTGCCGAAGTTCGCTGCCTTGAGCACGAACATCAGGATGCACAGGCACACCGTGAACAGCGCCGCGTAGCCGTATGCGCCGACGCCGCAGGCCAGGCCCGCCGCCATCGAGAACAGCACGTAGGAGATATCCTTCGAATCCCCCGGCGCGCTTCGGAACCGGATGATCGAGAAGGCGCCCGCCAGGCTGAATGCCCGGGCGATGTTGCTGCCGATCAGAAGGATGATGATCGCGACGATCGTGGGCAGGACCATCATCGTGAGCGTGAAGCTCGGGGAGTAAGCGACCTGCGTTTTCATATAAGTAAAGCTGATGACGCCGCCCAGCAGGATGGCGATCCCGAAGGTGAGCAGCGCATGCGTCAAGGTCAGCTCCGTGTCGGCGGCAACCGTCGTGAAGATCGAGTCGATCATAGCAAAATTCTCTCCCTTTCCATTTGCGTCCGTTCCATCGTGTCGGCATCCATCCCGCCAGCGCCCGCTGCGTACAGCTCCGGTACCTTGCCCGCATAGCGGATCGATTTCTTATATTCGTTTCCGTACTTGCTGAAGCCCGTCCGGTACATCGACAGCTCCGACAGCAGCTTCGACAGCCACACCGGCACCGTCTTCTCCGCCTTCACTTCCATCAGCCACTGGCCCTTCTCCATCAGCTGCTCGCCGTAGTCGCCGGCTTCCAGCGCCAGATCGTGCCGCCGCGACCGGATGTTCGTATCGAACGTAATCCGCAGATCCCTGCCGTCCTTCGCGAACATCGCGATCCGGTCGTACGCCAGATACGTCATCGGCACCAGCTCGTACCGCGACAGGAAATACTCGATCTCCGCGATCACCTGCTTGTTCATCCCCTCGCGGAAGGCCGGCGGCCGGCCCGTCCGGACGAATTCGTACGCTTCGCCGAGCCTCAGCGACGTCCGGCGCTTGTTCACGAGGCCGAACACCTTCTTTTTCAGCTCCAGGTACACCTTCGCGTCCGGCTCCGGCACGCCGTAAGCCCGGATCCGCAGCTTTTCCCGGTACTTCGGCTTCGAGAGGCTCGTGCGGATCAACGTGTGCTGCGGGGTATCGTAATAAAGGTTGCTGATCGAGTAAAACTTGTCGTTCTTGTTGTACGCGTCGAGGTCCATGTATTCCGTCAGGCGGTTGTAGATGCCGTAGAAGGCTTTCGTGTCCATCAGATATTTGTTTTCGTAGCGGTTGAAAACTTCGATCGCCATGCGCCCGCGCTCCCTTCCTTGTCGGCGACTGCCTCGCCCTTCCATGACTCAAGCTTAGTTGCGGAACCTTTAACGAATCTTAAATTGTAAACGCAGTGTAAAAACTTCTTGTCCGGCGCCCCGCAGTGGTACGATTAAGGTTGATTAAAGGTTTTCTCCCTACAATTAAGGGCAAGACGATAGACGAAGGGGTTCGGACGACCATGAGGATACTCATCGTAGAAGACGAGGTGCATCTGGCGGAGGCGCTCTCGCAGATTCTTCGCAAAAACCGCTATTCCGTAGACATCGCGCACGACGGGCAGTCGGGGCTGGACAACGCGCTAAGCGGCATATACGACCTGCTGCTGCTCGATATCATGCTTCCTGAAATGGACGGCATCGAGGTGCTGCGGACGCTCCGCGAACAAGGCGTGCAGACGCCCGTCATCATGCTCACCGCAAAGGGAGAGACTGACGACAAGATCGCGGGGCTCGACTACGGGGCCGACGACTATATCGCCAAGCCGTTCGTTACGGGCGAGCTGCTGGCGCGGATCCGGGCGGCGCTGCGACGCAAGGGCGAGGCCGTCATCCCGGACGACGGGCTGCGGTTCGGCGACCTCGAGCTCAACACGTCGACGCTCAAGCTGTCGTGCAAGGGCAAGGAGCTCAAGCTGATCTTAAAGGAAAGCGAGCTGCTGGAGCTGCTGATCGCGCGCCGGCAGGCGGTGACGAGCAAGGAGCAGATCATCGAGAAGCTGTGGGGCTTCGATTCGGACGCGGAGCACAACAATGTTGAGGTCTACATCTCCTTTTTGCGGAAAAAACTGACCTTTCTGAACGCGTCGGCGCGCATAAGCACGATACGGGGCGTCGGGTACGTACTGGAGGCGGCGGACTGATGTTCAATCGGCTGCGCAATCGGTTCCTTCTTATGAACATGGTCATCATCACGATCATCATGCTGGTCGCATTTACGTCCATCTACGTCATCACGTATCAGAATACGAACCGGGATATCAACATGGAGCTGCACCGCGTGGCGGACTTTTACCACAAGGGCGACGGTATAAACGGCGGCAAGCCGCGGCAGGGGCAAGACGGCAACCGGCCTCCGCAGCAGATGGACGACGGCGGAATGGGTCCGTTTGCGGAGCGCTCTGTCTCGTTCGCACTGCGGACGGACGACGCATGGAGCCTCGTCTCTACGGATTCCCGGTACGACATGGACGACGAATTCTATGCCGCTGCCTTGAAGAAAGCCAAGGCCAAGCCCGTGGACAGCGGACGCTTCACGCTAAGCGATACGCGGTGGGCGTACAGCGTGTCTCCCGGCCCGTCGGGCTACACGGTCTCCTATATGGATGTGACTGCCCAGCAGAAGATCCTCACGAATCTCGTGTACACCTTCTCCGCGGTCGCGCTCGTCATGCTGGCCGTCATCTACGCCACGAGCCGTTATTTCGCGGGACGCTCGATCGCGCCGGTCCGCGACGCCTTCGACAAGCAGAAGCGGTTCATCGCCGACGCCTCCCATGAGCTGAAGACGCCGCTCGCCGTCATCAACACCAACGCCGACGTGCTGCTCGCGAACGAGGGCGATACGATCGCCTCGCAGGCGAAGTGGCTGCACCATATCAAGTCGGAGACCGAGCGCATGAAGACGCTGACCAACGACCTGCTGTATCTGACCGAAATGGAGGATGCCCGCGCGCGGACGATCTTCGTGCCGTTCGACGTCAGCGATGCCGTGGAGGGCGTGCTCCTGACGATGGAGGCCGTCATCTTCGAGCAGGATCTTGCGCTCGCTTACGACATCGAGCCCGGCCTGACCGCCGTCGGCAGCGCCGAGCAGCTCAAGCAAGTCGTCATGATCCTGCTGGACAACGCGGTCAAGTACAATGAGCCGGGGGGCGAGATTGCGCTGACGCTGCGCAAGCAGCATCAGCAGATCCAGCTTGCGGTCTCAAACACCGGCGCGGGCATTCCCGCGGAGCACGTGGACCGCATATTCGACCGCTTCTACCGCGCCGATGCCTCGCGTTCGCGCAAGCAGGGCGGCTACGGCCTCGGCCTCGCCATCGCCAAGTCGATCGTCGAGCAGCATCGCGGGCGGATCTCCGCCAAGAGCGCGCCCGGCGATCGGACGACGTTCACGGTGACGCTCCCGCTGGAAACAAAAAAATAAGCCAGCCGCTAGGAGATTCGCGGGGCTTTGTCGAATCTTGCACGTTATGACACGAAAACCGCTATCCACTCGCCAATATATCGCCGTCGCCGCGCTTTTCTTCGCCGTCCTTCTGGGCCTCAGATGGTCCTGGACCCATCTCTTTTTCCCGATCTCGCATCCCGTCATCGAAGACGGCGTGCTCGATCTGCGCGGCGTCGATCTGGAAGCCTCGCGCCCGTTCGCGCTGGACGGCGAATGGCTGTTCTATCCTTCCCGCTTCCTCTCCGAGGAAGAAGCCAGGGCGGAGACGTACGCGTCCCGCCCTGTTCGCGTGCCCGGAGACTGGCGTAACGCTTTGGACGCTCACGAAGGCGCGCCCTCCTACGGCTATGGCACTTACCGGCTGCGCATTCTGACCGATCCGCTCCGGAAGCCGGTCACGGCGTGGCTCAACCGCGTTCAGTCCGCATCCGTCGTGTCCATGAACGGCTTCTCGGAGGGGACGATCGGCCGGGTGGGCACGACCAAAGAGACCTATGCGCCCTCGAGCATCTCCTACACATCGACGTACGACGGAGACGGCGCGACGGAGATCGACCTGCTCGTGCAGGTATCCAACTTCGACCAGCCCTTCCAGGGAGGCTTCTCCCGCTCCGTGCTGTTCGGCTCGCAGTCGTCGATCGACTTCGCCAGGTGGTATTCGATCGGCTTCCAGATGATCACCTTCGTCGTGTTGATGCTCCACGGCTTCTATGCCTTCACGCTGTATGTGCTCAACCGGAGCGACCGGACCTTTCTGCTCTTCAGCCTGCTCACGCTCGCCGCCGGCCTGACCATTGTCTCGGATCACGACAACCTACTTCTGCTCTGGCTGCCTATCGACTTCGCATGGGGACTGAAGATCCGGCTGCTCTCTTATATGTGGCTGTCTTATCTGATCCTCCAGCTATACAAGCGATTCCTCCCGGAGCCGCCCTGGAAGGCGGGCTCCCGGATCTTCGCTGCCGCGCTGTACGCCTATACGGCGTTCGTTATGATCGCACCGGCCGCATGGGTTTACGCTTCACGCCATTATTTCATATTCAGCGTTTTCTATCTGCTGCCGTTCGTCAGGCTGGCCTGGCTCATCGTCCGGATGTTCGTCCGCAAGCGCAGCGACGAAGGCTCCGTGTTCCTGATGGTATCCGGCTCGGCCGTGCTGTCCAGCGTCGTGGGGGGCGTATTCAACGCGGAATTAGGCATCACGCCGATGTACTATCCGATCGACGTCATCGCGGCGATTATCGGCTTCTCCGCTTACTGGTTCCAGGTCTACTTCCGCAACGCCCGCGAGAACGCGATGCTGAACGAGCGGCTGCGGAAGGCCGACAAGCTGAAGGACGAGTTCCTTGCCAACACGTCGCACGAGCTGCGCACGCCGCTGCACGGCATTATGAATATCGCCGAAAACGTGATGGCCAGGGAGCGAGGCAGACTTAGCGACGGCTCGCTGAAGGACATGGACCTGCTCGTCGGCGTCAGCCGGCGTATGTCCCGTCTGCTGGGCGATCTGCTCGACGTCGCCCGGCTGCAGGACGGCGGGGTTAAGCTGCGGATCGCGCCGATGCGCATCCAGTCGATCGTGCCGGGCGTGCTGGACATGCTCAGCTTCCTGGCTGAGAGCAAGACCGTCCGGCTGCAATCGGACATCCCCGAGACGCTGCCGGCCGTCCTCGCGGATGAGCAGCGCGTGGTGCAGATCCTGTACAACCTGCTGCACAATGCCGTGAAGTTCACAGATGAAGGCGACGTCTCCGTCGCCGCCGAGCTCCGGGACGGACGCATCCTCGTCTCGGTGTCCGATACAGGCATCGGCATGAACGAGGAGACGCAGGACCGCATCTTCCGGCGCTACGAGCAAGGTCCCGGCGACCATGGCGACGGCATCGGGCTCGGCCTCAGCATCTCCCGGCAGCTCGCGGAGATGCAAGGGGGCACGCTAACGGTGCGCTCCGCGCCGGGCGCGGGCTCGGTGTTTAGGTTTGATCTGCCGGCGGCGGAGGCAGGAGTGGCGGTAGTGGCGGCGGAGGCCAGCGGTGAGTTGGCTGCCACAACGAGAGCGGCGGACGAGCCGGCTGCTGCGGGAAATGTAGGCGAGCTGGCTGCTGCTGCGAATGCTTCAGGTGGATTGGCGGCGGAGGCCGAGACTGCGGGCGAGCCGGCTGCTGCTGCGAGAGCTGGGGGCGAGCTGGCTGCGGCGGCAGAGACTGCGGGCGAGCCTGCGGCGGATGGGGCTGCGCGCGAGCCGGGCGCTGTTGCAGGATCGGCGGGCGAGCCGGCTTCCGCCGCGTTCGCCGCCGGTCGGCCCGGGCCGCATGCGCATGGCTCCGCCGCAACCGAAGCCGCAGCGCTCGAGGCGCCGGAGGAGCGTGCGCGCATCCTCGCGGTCGACGACGACCCGGTGAACCTGAGCGTGCTCGCCGGCATCCTCTCGAGTGAGCCCTACGACATCTCGTACGCGCGATCGGCGCAAGAGGCCCTCACTATGCTGGGCGACCGGCGGTGGGACCTGATCATCGCCGACGTGATGATGCCGCGCATGTCCGGCTACGAGCTGACCCGGACGGTCAGAGCGCGCTACGATGCCTCGGAGCTGCCGATCCTGCTCCTGACCGCGCGCAGTCAGCCTGCGGATATTTACGCGGGGTTCCAGGCCGGCGCAAGCGACTACGTCGCCAAGCCGGTGGACGCCCCGGAGCTGCGCTACCGCATTCGCGCGCTCGTCGCGCTCAAGCGGTCTGCAAGCGAGCGTCTGCGCATGGAGGCCGCGTATTTGCAGGCCCAGATCCAGCCGCACTTCGTCGTCAATACGCTCAACTCGATCGTCGCGCTTGGCGAGACCGATCCCGACCGCATGCGCGGGCTGGGCCATGCCTTTGCCTCGTTTCTCCGTATGAGCTTCGATTCGCTGAATACCGAGGAGCTGGTCGTGCTGTCCCATGAGATCGGGCTGACCGAGGCTTATCTGTTCATCGAGCGCGAGCGTTTCCCCGGCAGGCTGCAGGTCGTCTGGGAAACGGAACCCGGCATGGAGCCGTTCGTTCCGCCCCTATCGATCCAGCCGCTCGTCGAGAACGCGGTCAAGCACGGCGTGCTCCGCCAGAGCGAAGGCGGCACGGTGCGCATCCGCATCCTGCGCGCCGACGGCGGGGTCCGGATCGAGGTCGGCGACGACGGCGTCGGCATGACCGAAGAACAGGCGAGGCTGGCGCTGACCCAGCCCGCCACGGGTCGCCGCGGCGTCGGCCTGTTCAATACGAACCGGCGGCTGAAGCGGCTTTACGGCGAAGGGCTTCACATCGTCAGCCAGCCGGGTCAAGGCACGACCGTCTCCTTTGAGGTGCCGGAGCGCGGGTCGCGCGGGTAGTGAGATCCTCCGTTGATCATAGGAATAGGCGGCCCGAGGAATAAGTGTTAAAAGGCAGTTACTTGAGCAATGGCAGGCCGTTTAGCAAAATTAAGTGTCAAAACGCATTTATTTTCGCCTCGCAAGCAGCGATCTTGCGATTCTGGACGAATTAACTGCTCTTTGACACTTATCGTCTGTGTATAGACTTGTACAAGCAAATTAGCTGCCTTTTAACACTTATCCCATACTTTTGACCGGACTCCACCACACGCACGTTCATACGCATCTCCCCCTAACCGCCCTGCACGCCAGACAACAGCGCCTCTCGCTCCTACCTCCACCTTATTCCAGACAATAGCGCCTCTCGCCCATACCGCCTCCTTCCTCCAGACAACAGCGCCCCTCGCCCATACCGCCTCCTTTCTCCAGACAACAGCGCCCCTCGCCCATACCGCCCCCTTCTTCCAGACAACAGCGCCCCTCGCCCATCCCGCCCTTCTTCCAGTCGAAAGCGCCTCTCCCCCTTCAACCCCCTTCTTCCAGTCGATTGCCCCTACCGCCCCCTTCAACCATACCTGCATTCGATAACAGCTATTTCCACCCGTCCATTACGCCCGCCACGACAGATTCTCGAACTCGCCGTCACCCTCGACATCAAAAGGCCCGCGCCATCGGCGCGGGCTTTCGTCATGTCCTGCATATTCGTTTCCTTCCCATAAACTCGAGCGCAAGGGCAATCTAGTCCCGGCTCCGAATCTTCGCCAGCAGCCGGATAATCTCCAGATACAGCCACACCAACGTCACCAGCAGACCGAACGCGCCGTACCATTCCATGTACTTGGGCGCGCCTTGTTGAGCCCCGTTCTCGATGAAGTCGAAGTCCAGCACGAGATTGAGCGCCGCGATGATGACAATGAAGACGGAGATGCCGATGCCGATCGGGGTGCTGTCGTGCAGGTAAGGCACCGTCACGCCGAACATGCCCAGCACCCAGCTAAGCAGGTACACGAGCGCGATGCCCGCCGTCGCCGCAAAAATGCCGAGCTTGAAGTTCTCGGTCGCCCTGATCAGCCGCGTCTTGTAAGCAAGCAGCAGCGCGATGAAGATACCCATCGTGAGCAGCGCGGCCTGCAGCGTGATGCCGTCGTAGTACGATTCGTAATTCGCCGATATTGCGCCTAGGAAAACACCCTCAGCTACAGCATATACGGGCGCAAGGTACGGCGCCGTCTTCGGCACGAAGCTGATGATCAGCGCCAGCACGAATCCGAGGATCGCTCCGCCGATCGCGAACGGAATGATGTCGCCGCCGGCGAAGTAGTTGTTCCAGGCGACGAACGCTCCCGCCATGAGCAGGACAAGCATGATGAACGCCTTGTTCACCGTGCCGTCGATCGTCATCGTATCCCGTCCGTAACGCTGGCCCTGCCTTTCAAAAGTCTTGTCGTTCAAAGTTGGATTGCCGCTGCGCATCAAATGCGATCCCTCCGCTTCTCTTTGCGAAGATTATAGCATGATGGACGAACGGCGCTCCACCATTATATTCCATTATAGCTTTGAAACGACGACTGTATACGCGCCCGAGCCAAGTTCAAGCGTCAGCTCGCCATCCCCTTCCCTGACAGACAGCACGCCTTCGGCCTGCCCTGCAGCGACGCCGTTAATCGTCGCATGCTCCGCAGCTCCTACCGGCAGCCGCGCCTCTGCCGTCGTATTCGCCGGCAGCTGAATCTCATACGTCACGGCTTCGTCCTCCGCCAACCGCCAACCGCTCGCGACCATCCCGTAAGCCGATTCATAAGAAGCCTTCGCATAGGTCAGTCCCGAGTCCGGACGCGGCCTTATAACGATGCGCCTATAGCCCGGCTGCGCCTCGTCCGCGTCGAGCCCCGCGACATACCGGTACAGCCACTCGCCGACGGAGCCGTACGCATAATGGTTGAAGGAGTTCATGTCGTCGCTCCAGAAGCTGCCGTCCGGCTTGATCCCGTCCCAGTGCTCCCAGATGGTCGTCGCGCCGCGGTGGATTGAATACAGCCAAGACGGGTAATCCTCCTGCTGCACGAGCTTGACAGCATGCGCATGGTATCCGTTCGCGGATAACGCTTGGCATAAATAAGGCGTGCCGACGAAGCCCGTCGTCAGATGGAATTCCTGCTCGGCCACGTACTCGGCCAGCGTACGCGCCAGCCTTGCGCGCACCGGCCCTTCCACGAGCCCGAAGGCGAGCGGCAGTACATGCGCGGTCTGCGTATGGGCGGCAAGCCGTCCGCTCGGCGTCACGAATTCGCGCTCGAAGGCGGCGACAATGCGCCGGTAGAGCTCGCCGTAGACCTCCGCGTCCTCCATGCGGCCCAGCGCCCGCGCAGTCTTCACGAACAGGCCGGTGGAATAAGCGTAGAAGCAGGTCGCGATCAGATCCTTCGGCGTGGCCCCGACGTAGCTCCCTTCCTTCGCGTCGAGGCCGAGCCAATCGCCGTAATGAAAGCCGGTATTCCACAAACCTTCATCTTCCCCTTGCGCCCGCATATACTCGACCCACGCCTTCATGCTGTCGTACTGCTCCTCCAGCACGCGCGTATCTCCATAGCACAAATAAATCGTCCAGGGACATATGACAGCCGCATCCCCCCATGCGGAGGAAGAATAGGCATCATCGCCCAGCACATGCGGAACGACGAACGGCACTCCGCCATCGGCGCGCTGGTCCGCCTTCAGATCGCGCAGCCACTTGGAGAAAAACGGCGCCACGCAGTAGTTAAACGCTGCCGTCCGAATAAACGCTTGCGCGTCGCCGGTCCAGCCGATCCGCTCGTCCCGCTGCGGGCAATCCGTCGGAATGTCCAGGAAGTTGCCGCGCTGCCCCCACACGATGTTCTGCTGCAACCGGTTCAGGAGCGGATGCGAGCATTCGAACGTGCCCGTCCGTGCCATGTCTGAGTGGATGACGTGACCGGCGAAGCGTTCAAGCTCGAGCGGCACGTCTTCCGGCCAGCCTTCTACTTTCACATAGCGGAATCCCTGAAACGTAAAATAAGGCTCGTACGTTTCCCCGCCGCCCTTGCAGACATAACTGACCTTCTGCTGCGCACGGCGAAGATTGCCAACGTAGAAGTTGCCGTCCCGGTCCAACACCTCCGCATGCCGCAGCGCAATCGACGTTCCCTCCGGCAAGTCCAGGCGCATCTGCATGCGTCCGACCATGTTTTGTCCCATGTCGATGACGGTCTCGCCGGCCGGCGTACGCAGCAGCGCGATCGGCTTGAGCCGCTCCGTGACGCGGACCGGCTCGTTCTCCTGCATGACCAGCATATCCTTCGGATGATGCAGCTCGACTGCCGCCGCCCATCCTCCATCGTCGTATTCCGCCGTCGTCCAGTCCGTCTTCTCCAGACGGGCGTCGTACGTCTCGCCATGGTACAGCTCGGACATGAGAATCGGTCCGGTCGCCGCCCGCCACGAGCCGTCGCTTACGATGCGCTCCGCCGTTCCGTCTTCATAATCGACATGAAGCTGCAGCAGCAGCGCCCGTCGGTCTCCGAAAATGTTCCGGTGATTTTCCCAGGCCAGATTGCCCTTGTACCAGCCGTCCGCGAGCATGGCGCCGATCGCGTGGCGCTCGCCTGCGCGAAGCGGCTCCGTCACGTCGAAGGCCTGCGCCTGCAGCCGGTTGCGGTAGCTCGTGAAGCCGGGCGTAAACTGCCAGTCGCCGACGCGCCGGCCGTTCAGCTCCAATTCGTAAAGTCCGAGCGCCGTAACGTAAACCGTCGCCCGCCTGATGCCGCTGCGTACCCGGAAGCTCTTGCGCAGCAGGAAGATCTCCTCCGCCTGCGGATCAATCTTCGAGTCGTCCGGCGTAATCCACGACGCGGACCAGTCGGCAGGAGACAACAGCCCCATTTCCCATGACGCCGCCTCGCTCCAATCCGATTCGCGGCCGGCCGCGTCCCACACCTTCACGCGAAATCGATAGCGCCCGCGAGCCTGAAGCGGGAAGCCGCCGTAATCGACGAGCACGGAGCGATCCGAATCCACCCGGCCCGTATCCCAGACCAGCTCTTTTTCGTCGAATCCCGCCAGCCCGCCGGATACTTGAATTCGATATGCGCGCTGCATCACATGGAAGCCGTCCGACGCGAGCCGCCAGCTGAGCCGCGGCGCCGCGGCGCCGAGCCCGACCGGATTTCGCATATATTCGCATCTCAGGTGGACCGCCTGCAGCTTTGCCATGCCCTCACCTTCCCAAGCTGACCGAGAGATACCACTCGTCAGCTGATTTCATCGGTATTCATAAGGGACAGCTCCATGATCTCCAAAGGCGTCAAAGCAATCTCGCGCGCTTTCCCCTTATACGCCAGCGTCCCTGCATTCGGCTTTTCCGTCAAATTGACCAGCAGCACCCGCGCCGCCTCCCGATGCCAGACGAGCAAAATATCGCTGCCCGCTGTCAGCATCGGATAAGCGGCCGCTCCGCCTGCCAGCAGCTTGGCGCGCAGCGCTTCAATCTCGGCTGTCTCCGGCCGATCCCCGGCCGCATAATCCAGCAGCTCGACCTTGCAGCTGTCCAGCGCCTCGACCTTTTCCCGGTTCCGTCGCCAGGCGGCGCGATCCATCAGCACCTTTCTATACTGAACGAACCGGCGCTCCCACTCGGGCGTCACTTCGTAATCGCCGACGAACAGCAGGCAATCCGCGCCCCCGAACGCCTCAACTTCCTCGGAGCCGGCACGCAGCGGCCGCACAGGCAGTCCGGCGAGGATCGGAAGGGTGTACGGTCGCGCTGCCTCCGCATGCCCTTTGGTGCCGTACGCCACATGAATCGGGCAGGCCGGCTCCGCGCTCGAACAGCGTTCCTCCAGCGCGTGCAGCTCCGGCAGCGCCGATGCGAGAAGCCGCCAGTATTCTTCCGTGATCAGCCACGTTCCGCTCATGAGCAGCACATTGGGAATGCCGGCGATCAGCGCCAGCTTCGCTTTGAAAATCAGGTTGGCCGGACTTAGCGCCTTGGCGGGGAAAACCGTCGTCTCGCTGAATGCGTGCTCCCTGCCCATCGCAGCCAGCTGATAGCTCATACTGAACCACTCGCTCGCCTTGCCCGCCGGCGTGCCGAAGGTGCGGTCGTCGAAGTGAAACTCCCCGACGCGAAACAGGCAGTCCGGGATCCTCTTCTTGACAGCCGCCACGTCGATGCCGTGGCGCTCGTCGCCCAGATGCATGACCATCAGGCCGACCCGAACCTCCTCCGCGGCCATGGACGCCATAAAGCCGGTCAGTCGTTCGCATTGATAGTCCAGCCATTCCTTGACCAGCCGCTGTTCGCCGGCGTCGTCCATCGCCCTCGCGAGCGCAGCCCGATCGACGTTCCGCGCATAAGCCGCGTTGAACCCGGCGATCGCCCGATCGCTGAAGCATCCGCTCATGCGCTCTCCCCATAACCCCGATCGCAGATCGTCGTCCATGAAAAATTGCGTGAAGCCCGCCGCTTTCAATTCCCGGATCGACCGGACATTATCCGCGATCATGGCGTCCTCGATCGCCGCGCAATAATAGACGGGCCGCCCCTCCTGGTCCAGCCGGTAGGACCAATGCGCGGGCAGGCGCAGATCGAGCGACTCGTCATCGGGGTTCAGCCCGTTCCCCGGATGCCCGACGGGCAGCTGGATCACGCCCACCTCAAACCCGTATGCCCGCAGCAGGTCCGCCGCCTTCGCCATCTCCTCGACAGGAGACCAGAGCTTTCCGAAGAAAAAGCCGTACAGCCAGACCGTGTTCACGCCCGCATCCTTCAGCATGCCAAGCGTTGCCGGTCCCCGGTCGGCCTCCAGCACGATCGCTGCGTCCAATGAATAGTGCAGCTTCATCCCCGTCACCCTAGCATCGCTTCGTCCGTCAGACGCGCGACAGGCGCATCGGCGCCGTGCAGCTCGAACAGGACCAGCTCGTTCTTGCCTTTGCGGAGCAGCGGCGCGGGGACATACAGCGTCTGCTGCGGACCGATATGCCAGTACCGTCCGAGATTGAAGCCGTTCACGTAGGCGACGCCTTTGCTCCAGCCTTTCAATGCCAGGAATGTATCGGCCGGTTCTTCGACCTCAAAAGCGCCTCTGTAAAAGGAAGGACTCTCCTGCTTCCGTACCTCTCCGCCGTAGGCCAGACCGCTTAAGTCACGCAGCGGAAGCGTGTGAATGGTCCAGCCGTAAATATACTGGTTGCCGAACCGGACGCCCTCCGTGATCCCTTTCCGATCCGACAAGTACGGACCGAAGTTCGTTCTGCCCATATTCTCTACGAGAATGCGCAGCTCTCCCCCGCCTGCCGGAACCGAGAGCCGAATTCGCTTTTCCCCGTCGGCCCGCTCGATGACCCCGAGATACGCGCCGTCGAAAAAGACGAGCGCACGGTCGCGAACCTCTTGAAGGACCAGCTCGTTTTCTTCCCGGGGTCCGGAGAGGCGCGCCGTATAGAGGATGAAGCCATAGTCCTGTCCCAGCGACTCCATCGGCTCCGGACACGTCCGCGACTGCGGCGTCGACAATCGCGCCAGCGAATCGAACAACGACACCTGCTCCGTCATCGTCACCTCGCCGTAGGCCTGCTTGCGGATCGGCTCAGGCAATGCAGGCGGCTCCGCCTGCGTATACTTGGCGATCGTCTCCCGAATCGCGTAATACTTCTCGGTCGGTTCGCCCGCTTCGTTCAACGGCGCGTCATAATCGTAGCTGGTCACGTCCGGCAGATAGACGTCGTCCATGATGTTCGCCCCATTGTAAAAGCCGAAGTTCGTGCCGCCGTGAAACATGTACAGATTGACCGATGCGCCAAGGCTCAGCATCTCGTCCAGCAGCTCCGCGATCTCCCTCGCGTCCCGCCGATGGTGCTTTTCTCCCCAATGGTCGAAGTGCCCGTCCCAGAACTCCGTGCACATGAGCGGCTGATCCTGCTGGTACTGTCGCAGGATCTCGAACGCTTCCCGGGGCTTCTCGCCGAAATTGACCGTCTCCAGCACGCCCGGCACCATGCCGCCCTGCAGCAGGAAATCGACGGGACCGTCCGAGGTGAACAGCGGAACGTCCACGCCTCTCTCCGACAGCGCCCGCTCCAGATACTGCAAGTACGCCGTATCGTCGCCGTAGCTGCCGTACTCGTTTTCGATCTGTATCGCGATAATCGGTCCGCCGTTCGTGCACAGCAGCGGCTTCAGCAGCGGGATCAGCCGATCGTAGTAGCGGTCCACTTTATCGAGATACGGCTGATGATAGCAACGCAGCCGCATGGCGGGATCGGCCAGCAGCCAGGCCGGCAGCCCGCCGAAATCCCATTCCGCGCAAATATAGGGGCTCGGCCGGATCATAACATGCAGGTCCAGCGAACCCGCAAGCTCGATAAAACGAACCAGGTCCGCAATGCCGGCAAACTCGAACCTTCCTTCCTCCGGTTCGTGAACGTTCCAGGCTACATAGGTTTCCACCGTATTAAGCCCGCACGCCTTCAGCTTTCGCAGCCGGTCCTCCCAGTACTCGGGCACCACGCGGAAGTAATGGATGGAGCCGGACAAGATCCGCAGCGGCTTGTCATCCAACCGAAACTGCCCGCCTTCTATCTTGAAAATCGCCATATGATCCTTCCCCTCCTATCTATCCATCTATTTATCTGTCCGGCCAGCTTACGGCCTGGAAGGTTCCCGTTTCCGCGGACGCCTTCGCCTTCAGGCAGGTCAACGCGCTCAGCAGTCCCGCTTCGATCGGGGAGATCGAGACCGCCGTTCTGCCCTTCATAATGTCGATGAAATTGCCGATCAGCACGTCGTCGCCGCCGCCGTGGCCGCCGGAGAACGCCGCCAGATCGATGCTGTGCGTTTCGACGACGGGCGTATGATGCATGTAGACCTTGACGTCGCTGCTGTGCCAGTCGAATTCGACCGTGCCTTTATAGCCCATGAATCGTGCGCCTCTTGCGCCTGCCTTTTTCCGAACGAAGAAATTTTGCGAGTAATTGACGTGCATGCCGCTCTCGTATTGGATGATCACGCTGCCCGAGTCCTCGTTGCCCGTGTCCACCGCGAAGCAGCAGTAATCGCCGATCGGCACTTCTCCGGCTTTGCGCAGGTTTTGCGGGCTTTCCTGGCAGGTGTCCTGGTCCTCGCAATCTTTGCACATCAGTCCGGCAGGCTTGCTGCCGGTGAAAATCCGCTTGGAGGTCATCGCGCAAACCTGCCGGGGATTGGCGCCCAATACGTAGCTGATATAGTCCAGGTCATGCGTGGCCTTCTGCAAAAACAAGCCCTGCGTTTCCCGCTCGTCCCTGTACCAATAGTGGAAATACACGCCTCCGTACGCGACGTTGTTTACGGCCTGCACATGCTCGACCGTGCCGATCTTGCCCGAATCGATGATCGACTTGACCAGCTGCACATGCGGCGTTACCCGCAGCGGAAAAGACACCACGACAGGCGGCCTGGCCGAGCGTTCGTACGCGTCCCGCAGCCGGATCAGATCCGCCATCGTCGTCGAGATCGGCTTTTCCACGTACAACGGCCATCCTTTGGCCAGCACCTTGACCGCCATCTCCGTGTGCAAGGAGCACCGGGTGCCGATACAGACGCCATCGTAGGGGCCGTGGTCCAGCATCTCGTCCGCATCCGCATAGAACCGGATGCCCGAGACGTCGGCCCCCTCCGCGATCATCTCGCCGCGGATCGTCTCGCTGCGAGGATCCGCGATTGCCGCGACCGCGCAGCTGTCGTCCTGCTGCTTCATAATGCCCAGCAGCCGCTTGATTTGAAGACCGTAACCGATCACCGCAACTCGTGTCATGCCAAGCTCCCCCACCTGGACATCATCCCTTCACGCTTCCCAGGACGATGCCTTTCACGAAATATTTTTGCAAAAACGGGTACACCAGCAAAATCGGCAAGGCGCCCAGGAAAATCTGCGACGCGCGCGTCGTCCGGTCGGAAATCTCGGCGAAATCCTTCATGTTGGCCATGTCCAGCTTCATCGGATTGCTGTTGATGACCATCAGCTGCAAATACGTCGACAACGGATAATTTTCCGGAAAGTTCATCAGGATGAGCCCGTCGAACCAGGCGTTCCAATGGCCGACGACCGTGAACAAGGAGATCGTCGCCAGCGAAGGCATGGACAACGGAACGTACATCGTCCACAGCACCCGCCAGTGACCGGCGCCGTCGATAAAAGCGGATTCCTCGATTTCCTTCGGTAAGCCGCGGAAGAAGTTGAGCAGCAGGATGACGTTGAACACCGGTACCGCCCCGGGAATGACAAGCGCCCAGATCGAATCGATCAGCCCGGTTTTATTAATCGTCATGTACCAGGGAATAAGCCCGCCGCCGAACAGAATTGTAAAGATGAAGTACCAGGCATAGACCGTACGGTACTTGAAGTCCTTGATTTCCTTGGACAACGGATAAGCGCATAAAATCGAAAGCGCGATGTTGACGCTGAGCCCCAGCGCCACCCGTTCCAGCGTGACGCCGAAGGAGGCGAAGAACTCCGGTTTTTTCAAAATGTAGCGGTAAGAGGAGAGCGTAAAATCGACGGGCCACAGCTTGACCAGGCCGGCCGCCGCGGCAGAGCTGGAGCTGAACGAAATGGCCAGCACATGGATGAGCGGCAGCAGACAAAGGACGGAGAGGCCGACAAGAAAGATATAGTTTCCCGTCAAGAAAGCCCTTCGCCCGAACGAAAGCCGACGATACAAGGCGTCCGACTCCCTTCTCAGAAAATACGGTAATTGGCGATGCGGTACGCCATGTAGTAGGAAACGGAAATGAGGATCGTGGAGACGACCGACTTCAGCAGCCCGATGGCGGTCGCTACGCCGAACTGCGCGTCGATCAGGCCCATCCGATAAATTAAAGTATCGAGGATATCGCCGCTCTCGTAGACGACGGGTCCGTAGAGGTTAAAGATCTGGTCGAACCCGGCATTCAGGACATTACCGAGGCTTAATGTCGCCATTAGCACGATGATTGGCATCATGCCGGGCAGCGTGACATGCCAGGTCTGGCGCCAATGCGACGCGCCGTCCATGATGGCCGCTTCGTACAGCGAGGGATTGATCCCCGTGATCGCGGCCAAGAACACGATCGTGCCGAAGCCGAACTCCTTCCAAATATCCGACAGGACGATGACGAACGGGAACCACTGATTGGAGCCCAGGAAAAAAATCGGATCAAGGCCCATCGCTTTGAACAATTGCGCGACAATGCCCTGCGAAGGAGATAAAATGTCGATCAGAATGCCGCCGAGGATGACCCAGGACAGAAAGTGCGGCAGGTAAATCAGCGTTTGAACGCCTCGTTTGACTAGCTGGTTCTTCAGCTCATTGAGGAGCAGCGCGACGATGATCGGGACGATCAGTCCGGCCGCGATTTTCATGGAGGCGATGAACACCGTATTCCACAGTACCTGCACAATGTCCGGCATCTGTATCACATATCGAAAGTTGTCCGTTCCCGTCCATTCGGACCCGAACAAGCCCTTGATCGGATCGAACTTCTGGAAGGCAATCGTGATTCCGACCATGGGGATATAGCTGTAGACGAATAAGATAACGACACCCGGCAGCAGCATGACGTGCAAGGGAAGCTCGCGCAGCCGTTTCCTTAAGTTCATACCAACGAACCTCCTGTCTGTCGGTTGAAGCAAGCGCGGGAGAAAGGGCCGCTTGGGCCACCGTCTCCCGGCTTCATTTGCAGGATTTTGAACGACCGCGGCTTATTTGTTGACCGAAGCCGCCACTTCCTTCGTAACCTCGTCGCCGCCGAGCTTCTTCCAATTGGCTACGAATTCGTCGAACGTATCGACGGACGCCTCTCCCATAATGATCTTGGTGTAGGTATCGAGCTCAAGCTTGTCGAGCGTTACGCCCTTTTCCGTCATGGCCGGCGTGGAGGAACCCATAAATTCGGATATTTTATAGGCATTCTCTTTCTCGTACTGCGCGTAGATCGATTGCGAGCCCTCCGAGCCGAACACGCCGTTATAGCCCCAGCCGTTCATATCGCCGCCGAGATAGGCCTTCACGTTTTTGTATACGTTGGGCTCTCCCGTATTGGGATCCAGCACCGATTCGTCGTTTTTTTCGATGGCTTCGTTGACTCTCTTGTAAGCGTCCAGGTTTTGCGTCGGGTTCTGGTTGTGGACGAATCTGTACTTCCACTTCTCCACGTCGCCGTTCACCTGGATCTCGGACACCGGATACTTGTCCTCCGGCCATATGCGCATGGCGGCGTTCATCAGCTTCACGATCGCCTCCGGATGCGCCATGCCTTTGCGTACGGCGTAATACGTGTTGATCGCATAGATGGCCCTCGGCTGCGCAGGCTGATCGTCGATCGACTGGAGCCGGTAGGGCTTCCATTCCATATTGGGATCCTGGTTTTTGCCGGCTTGCAAATACAGCGGCAGCCAGTGGACGGAGTAGGTCAGTCCCAATTTTCCCGCGTTGGCCGCCTCGCCGACTTTATCCGTGTTGTTGACGGCAAACTCGCGGTCAATGATCCCCGACTTATAAAGCTCTTGCAGTTTGGCCAGCGCCGTTTTCATTTCCGGCTGGATGCTGCCGTACGCGATGTTGCCGGAGGCGTCCTTGATCCAAATTTTTGGATACGCATGATAGCTGTTAAAGAAGCCGTCGAGACCGAACAGGTCGGTGAGCAGGTCCTTGTTCGCCGCCAGGCCGTACGTGTCTTTCTTGCCGTTGCCGTCCGGGTCCTGGTTGACGAACGCGTCCGCGATTTTCAGCACGTCGTCCATGCTCTTCGGCTCGGGCAGGTTCAGCTTTTTCAACCAATCGGTGCGGATCCACAGCAGCGGCGCAGTATCGGTGTAGCTTCCAAGCCAAGGCAGCGCCAGCAGTTTGCCGTCGTAGGTCGCGGACTGCAAGCCGAGCCCGCCATCTTTCTTGTAGATTTCCTTGACGGTATCCGAGCCGTATTTGTCGAGCGCTTCCGTCAGATCGGCCAGCTGGCCCGATTCGGCCAGCCGCTTGAACTGCCCGCCGGTCAGCGGCATCAGATCGGGGAGATTGCCCGACACCATCGTGACGTTCATCTTCTGCTCGAACTGGTCGGAGATCCACTGGTATTTGATCTTGATCCCCAGTTCGTTCTCGTAGAGCTTCGTCCAACCGTTGTTTTCGATCGTCTCTCCGTTCTCGAACTTCAGCGGCGCGGCGGCGCGTACCGCGGTAACCTCGATCGGCGGATCGATCTTGCCGAACGGATCGGCCTTCTCCACAGGCTGCGCGCTGCCGCTCGCCGGAGACGATCCGGAAGCCGGCGAAGGGCTGGCAGACGCATCGGACTTGCCTGCATTTCCGTTGCCGCTGCATGCCGTAACCATCGTAAGAACAAGGCTGGCCAACGCGATCGAACTGATGCTTTTCCTCGCTTTCGTTTTCATTGAAACCCTCCGTTTTTTCTATTTTTGTATACTTGCTGCTATTGCTAACCCCCATTATAGGGAGCGTTTACGACATAAAATACAGGCATCCTTTTACTTTCCTTGACTCCTGTTATCTCTTGTCCGCGTCGAGCTGTTGATGGGCGTCGCGGTACTCCTGCGGCGTGATTTTGAACCACTTTTTGAATGAACGGGTGAACTGCGGGGGCGATTCGTAGCCGACGGCGGTCGCGATTTTGTGTATTTTCATGGCGGTGCCGGCGAGCATTTCTTTGGCCTTCGCCATCCGGCATTCCGTAATGTAGTTGAACAGCGTAACGCCGGTTTCTTTCTTGTACAGTCTCGACAGATAGGCCGGACTGTGATTGACGTGCGCCGCCAGATTCGTCAGCGTCAATTCCTGATCCAGATGACTCTGAACGTACTGGTGTATGCTCTGAATCGTACGCTGCGCGTACATCTCGGGGCTGCTCTGCCTGTTCGCGAATAGAAGACGGGCGAAGTCGGCGAAGTAATCGACCACGCTGTCCCACGTATCGTGGGCGTCGTACTGCGTCATCTTGCCGATATTCATCCTGGACGACAGGACATGCAGCAGCCCCGTACGGTTCGCGTACGACAGCAAATACAGGGAAACGGAATAAAAGAGCTCGAGCCGGTCGGTATGACTGCGGGAGGGGGCTTCTCCGTTCATGATCGGCTCGTAAAGCGCCATGAACGCCTCCTCCTGTCCGCTCTCGAGGTAATCCTCCAGTTGTCCGAGCTGCTTCCTCAGCTGTTGGGACTCGGCAAAATACCGGCGATTGCGATCGATCTCGAGACCGCCCAGCTTATTGCCTTCCTGAATCAACAGCTCGCGCTTGCCGTCTCCCCCATGACCGAGCAATACTTTCAAATAGTTGAACCGCGTTCCGAAGTCCTCCCAGTCCGCCGGCTCGTCGCTCATGGCAAACGACACGGAAACCTTCAGCACCTGCTTGCATGCCGTCTGCGCATCCTCGAGCAAGCCCCGGACTTTGGCCATCAGCAGCTTCCAGGCCGGCTCCGCTTCCGCGGCCTCGGAGGGGGATTCTTCCGCGCGCGCCTCCGGCTGCATCAGCCAGAGAAACTGATGATGCCCGAAAGCGACCGACACGCAGATGCCGGCCGCGCTTAAAAATTCGTCCACGACATTTTGTACGGCAAAAGCGAGCAGCTCCCGGTCCGTTTCGTTGTCCGGGTACGCCCAGGCGTCCACCCGCCCGACCGACAGGTACACGGGCCGGTCCGCCCGCAGCGGCATTTCCAACTGCGCGAACTTCCGGGCCAGCAGCTCCGGTGCGGGCTTGCCGTAGATCAGATCGAACAGGACGTTTTTCTGCACCGCGGAGAGCGCCATTCGCAGCTTCTCCTGCGATTGCAGGGCATAGCTGTCGGTCAGCGCCTGCTTCTCGATGGACGCGACGGCCTTCTCGACCGATTGCAGGATGATATCGTCGTCTTCGTGCTTCAGCAAATAATCGGCGACTCCGCCGTTGCGAATCGCTTGCTTGGCGTATTCGAACTCGTCGTATCCCGTCAGAAATATGATTTGGCACTTCGGCCATTTTTCAATGATCGTCTTCTGAAGCTCGATCCCGCTTAAGCCCGGCATGCGGATGTCGGACAGTACGAGATCGATCCGGTGCTGCTGGAGAATATCCAACGCCTCGTAGACCGTATAGGCCCGATAGATTTCGATATCCAGATGAACGGCCTCTCGGAATAATTGGTACATGCTGTTGACGATGATCGGCTCATCGTCGACGATCAGCAGTCTGATCATGGTTGATCCCTTCTTTCTATCGGGATGATGATGCTCGCGAACAGGCCGCCGAGTTCGCTTCGCGCGATCGAGACGCCGTACTCGGCGCCGAACTTCAGCTGCAGCCGCCGGTGTACGTTGATCAACCCGGTGCTCTCCCCGCCGGGGTCCGCTTGATCCATCCGGCTGCGCAGCAGGTCCACTTCCGCCGGCCCAAGGCCGGGGCCGTTGTCCTCTACGCCGATCCGCAGTTTCCCGTCCGCTTCCTCGAAGCCGACGCGCACCCTGCCCTCCAGCACCTTATCGCCGAGTCCGTGCTGATAGACGTTTTCGATAATCGGCTGCACGATCAGCCTGGGAACCCGGATATCGTGCAGATGCGCCGGCAGGCTGCCGAACTCGGTCTCGATGCGATTAGAGAACCGAACGTTCTGAATCTCTACATAGGAGCGCGCATGCTTGATTTCGGATTCAAGGCTGACCTCGTCCTGCGCGTTTCGCGTGATATATTGGAAGTACTCGCCCAGGTTTTTGGATACGACGGCAGCGGAATCGTTATCGTAATTCAAGATCAGCCGGTGCAGGGTGAAGAAGCTGTTATAGAGGAAATGCGGGTTGATCTGCGCCTGCAGCTGCTTCAGCTCCGAATGCTGCAGCCGGATTTTCTGAACGTAGAGATCGTCGATCAGCACCTTCAGGTTTTGGACCATCTTATTGAATTGACGGAACAGATAACCGAATTCATCCTGGTTCTTATGGGAAGAGGAGACGTTAAAGTTGCCGGCCTCAACGCTTTTAAACTGCTTGACCAATCGCCTCAGAGGGCGATGAATAAGCATATAGATGCCGTACGAAAACACGATGACGATAACCAGCGAGCTGGCCACGAGCAGCCAGGACCAGGTCTGATACGTTTTCAGCGTACCCAGCACCCGGTTTTCCGGCATATAAAATAAAAGCGCGGCGTCAAGCGCCAGGGACTTTTCGTAGAAGGTGAGGTAGGTTTTCTTGTCCACCCGCAGACTTGACTGCCCGCTTGCGTTTTTTTCGTCAGGCATGACCCGCTGCTTGATTTGCGCGAATAGCCCCGGATCCTTCTCGCTGCCGATCGACCACGCGTTATTGAACAGCACGGTCTCTCCGTTGGGGTTGAAGCTGTTCAGCGTCATTGTTATGGCGTCCACGGACAATTCGACCTGGAGCATGTAGGGGACGGCCTTCCCCGAGCCCGGGGCGACCGGTTCGTTCACGTTCACGTACAGGCGGTCTTTCGCGTAGATCAACGGAAAGCCGTGGGTGAACATTGCCTGGTAGACTTCATCCATCGATTCCTTCGTGACGGGGTGGGCGGCCGTATTGGCCGTCGTCACCACGTGCGCTACCGAATTCACGTACAGGCTGATATCCTTGATATAGACGCTCGATTCCCTGTAGCTTCTCAGCTTGTTGTCCAGATTGCCGATCAACACCGATTTCTCGTACTCCGACAAGATCGATCCCAGCCCGACCAGCTTCTGCAGGTCCGGATCGTTGACCATCTCCATCTGCGTCCGAATAATCTGCTGGATTTCTTTTTCAAGGGAAAGAAAGTAATAATGGATCTGCGCGTTCATCGTATTGGAGAGCTGCTGTTTGACCTCCCGCTTGCCGAGCTCGTTCAAGCCGATGCTGAGACCGAACATGGGCAGAATGATCGCGATAAACGTAAGAATCAGCTTGGGGAAAATGGACAGATTGCCCAAACGCGCGAATAGCTGCATGCGTCTTCTCCTCTCGCGCCGGCGGCCGCGGATTGTCCTCCAAGTTTACCAAATAAGGATCTGCCGCCGGAAGACGATCCTTCCGACGGACAGACCCGGATTGGCGCCGATCAGCCTGTCTGCATTTGCGGTTGCGGACTCCCCGGATCTCCGGTCGCGGATTCCGACGCCCGATCGAGCAGCACCTGCCTTCGGTGGATGAAGGAAGAGAGCATGACGCTCAGCTCGAACAACAGGAGGAGCGGAGCCGCGATCAGGAGATTGGACACAAAGTCCGGTGGCGCGATAAAGGTGGAGACGGCGATCAGGCCGAGGTATGCGTGCCGGCGGTACTTCCGAAGGAAGACCGGCCGAATCAGACGCAGCTTGGTGAGGAACATCAGGACGGCAGGAAGCTCGAAAATCAGGGAGACCGGCAGCAGAATGCTGAACATGAACGAAAAATACTGCGCCGTACCGTAGGTCTCCGTCATCTCCATCCGTTCGTTTAACGTAGCGGAAAAGCGGAAGGCCGACCGGAATACGACAAAGTAGGCGAATGCCACGCCTGCCGCGAACAGCAGCGTCGCCAGCGGAATATACCGCAGCGCGGCCGACCTCTCTTCCCGGCGAAGGCCGGGGCGTACGAACGCCCACAGCTGATAAAGGATGAACGGCATCGACACCCCGACCGAACAGAGAAACGCAGCCTGCATATAGACCCGGATGCTGTCCCACGGTGAAAAAGCATGCCACATGATCCCCGCTGCAGGTCCCAGCGTCCGCAAATAATTCAACAGATCGGTCGCGATCCACAGCCCGCCGGCCATCGTTGCCGCCAGCACGAGAAGGATCAGGAACAACCGTTTGCGAAGCTCCGCCAGATGCAAAGAGAGCTTCATGTCCGCTTTTTTCATGTCGTCGATCTTGGTATCCTCGATCTTCATAGCCGCGTTGTTCATAGTTGCTCCCTCTCCCGCTCGCATGCCGGGGCTTACTTAGGAACCTGGATCTGTCGGCTCGCGTCCGCCGTCATCCGAACGTCGTCGTCCGACAGCACTTCCCGGAGCGTGGGCTCCTTATCCGGCATCAATTCCTTTGCGCCGTTTTTGAATTCCCGGAGCGTGCGGCCGAACGCCTTGCCCAACTCGGGCAGCTTGCTCGGGCCGAACAACAGCAGCGCTACGATAAGAATCAGGACAAAGCCGGTGATGGAAGTCGGATGCATAATCATTCTCCTCCTTAGTCTTGGCTAAAATTGAAAAGCTTGCGTATCGAAATCCACGACGGCGTCGAGCGTCGTAATGGAGCTGCCGAAGTTGAACTTCGCTCCGCCCTGCACCTCCGTGCCGGAGAGCGCGCTTCTAACGGGGGTCGTAAAAGTCATGACGGCCGATCCGAGCGCTTTCGCTTTGGGCGCCATATCCACCGTAAGCGTAGTCGTTCCTGTCGTGGTCAGCGCGACGGCCTTGCGCTCGAAATAGTGCCGGACCGCCTCGAGCGTATCTCCCGCAGGGAGGTAATCGTTGCTCGCGCAAAGGCCGAAGTCTCCGTGATTGATCCGCACGCCGGTAAATTCGTACCAGGCCGGCGCATCCGGCATTCTCAGCTCGAGCATGAACCACGAATCCTTGTTCAAGCTCGCATGGTTGCCGAGCCAGAACGGGAACGTGAACTCCTTGAAGCTTGTCGTGAGCGATACGTTCTCCGCTTTGATCTCAGCGGGCACGATCGCCGTGGCCGAATAGGCAGCCTGGGCGACGACCCGCAGGTTCGCGGCGGAGGCGGCGCGGGCGAACAGCTGCACCGTGCACACATGTCCGGCCATCTCGCTTAAGCCCGGCACCATGAAATACACGGATTTATAGGTGCCCGACCCGCCTGGCGTGAATCGCAGCGCATATTGCGATTTGCGGGTCCGCATGAAGTCGGCATTGCTCAGCAGCACCCGCGAAGCCGTACAAGAGCCGAAGTCGGTCTTGGCATACCACATGTCGGCGAGCCGCTTGAGCGTATTGGCCGGAATCGTATAGCTGTCGCCCGTCTGGGAGACGGCGAGCGCACCGTTTACGACCGTCCTGTTGTGCACGCCGTCGACGTCGATGACGTGAATGGGGTTCGCGGTCACCGGCACGAGCGGCTGATAGGACGCCACAAGATTGCGCACCCGGACATATTGGCCCGGCTGGTCGTTCAGGTTAAGCACCGGGCTCTGCTCCGCGCCGAGCAAGAGGGTCACGCCGTCGATCTGCGTGCCTGCGGTGACGACGCTGGCGTTCGCCGTGTCCAGAAATTTGCCGGTGCCGTGCAGGTTTACGTAGATGTCCTTGATGCTGATCAAGTGGATATTGTTATTGGGCTGCGGCGTTTGATCGCCCAGTCGAATCGAGGTTCCTCCAAGCGGCTGCTCGAAGTAGCAATTTTCGATCTCCGTTTTCATCGAGGGGGAGCCGAGCTGCACGCCGACGGCCGCGTTTTCGAAGTCGCAGCGGCTGATCAACGTCTTGACCGCATTCGTGTAAATGCCGGTGCCGCCGATCAGCAGGCCGTGCCATTTGCACTTGTTATCGACGAAGCTAAGCCGCGAATTGCCGGAGCCGCGGTATGCGCCGCTGCGGCCGTCATCGATCGCCTTCACGAAATTTTTCGCCTGGTCGTCCAGCGCTTCCCAGCGGCAGCCCGCGATTTCCGGCCACCAGTTTTGCGCCTGGAACTCGATCGCCCAGCTGTTCGGGTTGCCGAACTGGTTAAAGATGCAGTTCCTTATTCTGGCCATCAGGCCGAAAAACGGGGCGAAGCTGATGCCTGCCGACATGTTTTTTCCGCCGGTGAAGTGAAGACCCTCCAGCAGATAATGATCGTCGTTGAACAGATTGCCGCTCGTGCGTCCGTCATCCGTGCCCATGCTCAGGAAGACGCCGGAGCCTGTATAATTCAATACTTTGGAGACGCTGCCGACGAGCTCCACGGGGCGCGTGAAGGCGGCTCCCGCGCTGAACGTGTACTTCAGCGGCGCAGATGCGCGGTTGATGCCGACGCGAACCGGAATGCCGTCGACGATGCCGAGCGGCTGCGTGCCGTTGGGAAACGCGTTGACATACGCGGCAAGCGAGGCCAATGCCGCCGTGTCGGCCGCGACGCTGCCGTTGGCGCCATAGTCGACCAGCTGCACCTGCCCGTCAAGGTCGGTCTCGATGGCCGTGACTCTGCCGCAGAGCTCGTCCGGATCGCAGGCCGCCACGCTGCCGGATTTGGAGGCGCCCTCCTTCTTCTCCGCTGCAAATGCGCCGCTCGGAATCAAGCTGCCCGCGACGACAGCCGCTCCCGCGAAGCCCAGCGAGGCCAGCAGCTTTCTTCTGGAGAGGGTCCCGCCGTTTTCCTCCGGCATAGCCTGTCTCGTTCCAATCTTTCCTTTGTTGCTACGATCCTCTTCCGACATCAATCACGCCTCCTCAAAATGGGTGGTATAGCGCTTACAATTGACGTTCTTCGGATGCTGCGTCTCCTATTATAGGAAACGGTTATTCCCGAAAATACGAGCTTATTTCTACTTTTCTTGATGCTCCTTATCCTCTTTGGTCTCCTGCCCGTTTCCTTGTTTACAGGCTTAAAACGGGCATGGTTAAATCGGCTTTGTCGACGGCCGTGCTGCTAGATGCGAGAAGCGAAATGCGAGAGGTGGAGGGCTGCAAAATGAGGGTACTGGCGATCGGGGCCCACCCCGACGATGTAGAAGGATTATGTGCCGGCACATTGATCAAATGCGCGGCCAGAGGCGATCATGTGACGATTATGGTTGCGACAAACGGCAATGTCGGATCGCCGACGCTGGGCCGGGAAGAGATTGCCGCCATCCGCAGGCAAGAGGCCGAAGCCTCCGCTTCATTAATCGGCGCGGATCTCATCTGGATGGACTACGACGACGAGTTCCTGTTCCACGACCGCGCGACGCGGCTCGCCTTCATCGATGCCATCCGCAAGGCGAACCCGGACTTCATGATCGTCCACGGCGCCGGCGATTACCATCCCGATCATCGAATCAGCGGCGAGATCGCGGTCGACTGCCGCATTCCCGTCACCGTGCCGCTCATCGAGACGGTCCATCCGCCTATGACGAAGATTCCGCACGTCTTTTTCATGGATCATATCGGCGGCATCGGGTTCGAGCCCGAAGTTTATGTCGATGTATCGGATGTGATGGCGCTGAAAAGCAAAATGATCCGCTGCCACAGGAGCCAGGACGAATGGCTGCGGCACATGTATGACGGCGATTACGCGGAGATGCTGACCGCGCCTTCCGGCATCCGGGGCAAGGCGATCGGCGTGCCTTATGCGGAGGCGTTTCGCAGTCTTCCGCTCTATCCTGTCATGGGCGGCGCGCATCTGCTGCCGAATTGAACGGCAATCGGCCGGCCAATCCGGCCTGCAGACGGACAACTTATGGCCAGCGATCGGCGGCGGTGGCTGACTGACTGGGAGGCACCGCCTGAGGCCGGCAGTCGGTCATCTTCATCAGGCAGGAGGGATATTCATCGAACAGCTTAAAACGATATGGGAATGGACAGGCGGCGTGAACGAGGTCCAGTCGCGGCAGGTTCGCCGCGAGCCGCCGCTTGCCGGTCAGGCCGAGATCCGGATCGAGGCGATCGGGATCTGCGGCACGGACCTGCACATCATGAACGGGCAGGCACGATTCGGCCCGCCTCCGCTGCCGCTGGGGCATGAGCTGGCCGGCACCGTCGTGCGGCTCGGCGAGCATACCCGCGGGCGGTCCGTCGGAGACCGGGTATGCGTCGATCCGCTGATCGGCTGCGGGCATTGCCGCCAATGCCGGACAGGCAACAAGCACCGCTGCCCTGATGCCGGCGAGATCGGCCTGCATTACCCGGGCGGCTGGCAGCAGTATTTGACTGTTCCCGCAGCCAATCTGTACAAGATCCCCGACTGTGTCAGCCTTGAGGCGGCCTCGCAAGCGGAGACGCTGCATTGCTGTCTGGGCGGCATCGACAAGCTGTCGATCCGGCTGGGCATAAAAGCGACGGTCGTGGGCGACGGCCCGACCGGGCTCTATTATGTGCAGCTGCTGAAGGCGGCAGGGGCCAGGCGGGTTACGCTCATTGGCATGCAGGAGCATCGTCTGCAGCTGGGGCGGACGCTTGGCGCGGATCTTTGCGTGAACGCGGGCTCGGATGGCGCGGACATATCGTCGCTTGCGAGCACCCAGGATATCGTCATCGACGCGGCGGGGACAGAGCGGTCCTTGCAGACCGGTATCGAGCTGCTGAAGCCGGGCGGACAGTTGTTGGTCTTCGGACTGCCTGGGAACAAGATTCTTGCGGATATGTCAACCGTCGTGTTGAAGGAACTCACGTTGCTGGGCTCCACCAATGCGCCGCATGTGTGGCCTCGCGTGATCGAGATGCTGGCCGGCGGCACGGTTCAGGTTAATCCCCTGATCACCCGGCGTTTCGCGTTCGGCCGATTGGACGAGGCCTTGGCCTTTGCCCGCGATCCGGCGAACGCAGCCGTTAAAGTAATCGTAACCGACTTATGCGAGGAGGCGCGGATATGAAGATTACAGCCGTCAAAACGAAAGCGATCAAAATCCCGTTTCACAAAGGCGAAAAGTGGTCGGGCGGGACGCGGTACAGCGCGCCTTCGCTGATCGTGCAGATCGAGACGGACGAAGGCCTGATCGGCATCGGCGAATCGGTCGGACCGACGATTCCCGTCATCCAAACCGTCGTGGACAAGGAATTCGCCCCGTTCCTCATCGGCCGCGATCCGATGGAGCTGGAGTCCATTCTGCATCGCTTGGAGGAATACAGCGTCAACTGGAGGCAGATCGGCTACTACGGCATGGCCGGCATCGAGATGGCGCTGCTCGATCTGCGCGGCAAGATCCTGGATACGCCGGTATACAACCTGCTCGGCGGCAAGGTGAAGCAGGAAGTGGCTTTCTCGGGTTATATTTTCATCGACAAGCCGGAGAACAACGCCGAAGAAGCGCGCCGGTTTGCCGCTGCCGGTTATTCCGAATTGAAGCTTAAGGTGGGCCGCGACATCGACCTGGATACGCAGCGCGTGAAGGCCGTGCGCGAAGCGGTCGGACCTGCCATGAAGATCCGGATCGACGCCAATCAGAACTGGAGCGTCCCGACGGCGATCAAGGCGATCCGCAGCATGGAAAAGTACGATCTGCAAATGGTGGAGCAGCCGACGCGTTACGACGATGTGGACGGCATGGCCGCCGTCGCCCGCGCCGTCGACGTGCCGATCATCGCGGACGAAGGCTGCGCGACGTTCGAGGATGCTTTACGTCTCATCGATAAACGGGCCTGTGCCTGCTTCCTCGTTTACCCCTCCGAGGCGGGCGGCATCCTCAAGGCCAGGCAGATCGTGGACTTGGCCAACCAGGCCGGCATCTGGTGCGTCACCGGAAGCTGGGCGGAGACGGGGATCGGGACGCTCGGCAACGTACACATGGTCGCTTCTTCGAGGAACTTCCCGTTCGCCAACGACACGCATCTGAACTTCATGACCGGCGACTTGCTTCGCGATCCACTGGTATTCAAGCAGGGCAAACTCGCGCCATCCGGCCGTCCCGGCTTCGGCATCGACCTGGATATCGACAAGCTCGAAAAGTACGGCAGCAATTTCGAACGCGAGATGGTGTTCTACGATCCGCAGGATCCGAACTTCCAGCCACGTATCGGGCAGATTCTTTAGTGTGGGCCAACAGGACGAAGCGGAGAAAGCCTGCTTCGTCCTGTTGGCTTCTGCATGTCCCCCGCCCGCTCACTCGCCGCTTAGCTGAACAGCTCTGATCGGCCCGTACTTGGTACATGCCCTCCCAAGACGTTGACCTACATCCGCTCGATCAGCCCGCTTCCTCGCCCCGAGCCACACGCACCGCATCCCGCCCGTCATTCTTGGCCTCATACAGTGCCAGGTCCGCCTGCTTCAGCAGCCGCTGCAGCCTCGATTCGGCTGCAGCACCGGCCGATGCGTCAGCTCCCGCCCGATCTGCGCCCCAGGCCGATGCGTCAGCCTCCGACCGGTTCGCGCCCCTCGTCGTCGACGCGATGCCGAAGCTCGCCGTCATCCGTAGCTGGCCGCCCGGCACCTCCAGGGCTTGCGCCGACAGCTCCCGCCGGATGCGGTGAGCCGCAGACTCGGCTCTCGCCCCGGTCAGGCCGGGCATCGCGATCGCGAACTCCTCGCCGCCGTAGCGGGCCAACAGATCGTCGGGGCGCAGCGCGCGCCGGCAGACGTCCGCGATATGGAGCAGCGCCTGGTCGCCGACGTCGTGACCGTACGTATCGTTGATGCGCTTGAAATGGTCGATGTCGAACAGCACGATCGCTAACGGCTCGCCGGCCGCGTCCGCCTCTTCCAGCATGGCGGTGCCCAGGTTCATGAAGCGCGCGCGATTATAGACGCCGGTCAAATTATCGTAATAAGCCATCTGCCTTAGCTGCTCCTGCAGCTGGACCCGCTGCGTGATGTCGATCAGAACGATGAGCTTGCCCGCGACCTGTCCGCCCGGATTGCGCACGACCGACGTCCGCACCTGATAATGGTACGCGCGGTCTTCGACCGCCCACGGGATCTCACGGATGTCCGACCCGTCGGACACTCTCGCCTTTCCCTCCCTGCCCGTGTCGGAAGCGAGCAAGCCGGCGTCCGTATGCAGCGCCAGGAGCCGGTCCAGCCGATTGCCGATCTCAGTAGCGCTCAGCTCCGGCAGGATGCCCGCGGCCGCCGCGTTGTAATCCACCAGACGGTCCTCCATGTCGAGCACGAGGACGCCGTCGCGCATGCTCTCGAACAGATTGTCCCGGGCGATCGGCACGACGTGGAACAAACCGCGGGAAGCGAGCGCCCACATGTAGAACGCGGACGTAAGCGTCATGATGACGGGAATCGGGTCTACGCCGTCGGGCGTCAATCCGCCGAGATAGAAGAAGTCGCCGATGAGCGGGAGGAGCAGGCCGATCAGCAGCGTCACGAGCTGGAACCGGTAAGTTCGCTTGCGGCGCCACTGGACGATCAGCAGCGCGACGCCGCCGATCATGCAGCCGAAGGTATAAGCGCCTGCGATGAGATACCAGGGACCTGCAACCAGGTCTGCCTTGGGCGTGAGCGTGTCGGGACGTAGCACGATGTCCCGGTAATATAAATGATGCAGCTCGTTGGTCATGACGAGCGCCAGGGTAATGACGGGGATAATGAAGAAGCCGATGCGCAGCGGCCGTTTCAAAAATTTTTCCATGCCCAGGAAATACATGACCATGAGCAGGTTGAGCGGCGCCAGGAACGGCAGCCCGAGATACTGGACCTTGATCCATAACACGATCTCTTCGAGCGAGCCGGCGGACAGCTCCAGCGCGGAACCGAACGTGTAGACGGCCGACAGCATGCTGAAGGCCACGAACGTCTTGACCATCGATACCTTCGAGCGGCCGGACAGCGCGTAGATGCCCATAAGCAAGTTGATGACGCCTGCCGTAATAATTAACGTTAAGATAGCCGAATAGGGAGTTCCCATAGGTGATTGTCTCCGTTAGCTCGTGTTCGCCCGCCCAGCAAGGACAACCGCGGTGCGCAAGATAGAATATATTTGATCGTATCATAAATACGATGAATCTTGCGACGAAGTTCGACGCATTGTGGGCATGGCTTCGCTTTTTTGATACAATAGACAGAACATTTACACGGATAAGGGGATCGAGATGAAATATATCAGCACTCGGGGCCAGGTGGCTCCCCTCGGCTTTATCGACGCGATTCTGATGGGACTGGCGGACGACGGCGGCCTCCTGGTGCCCAAGGCTGTGCCGCAAGTGGACGCCGCGACGCTGCAGGCATGGGGCAAGCTCTCCTACGCGGAGCTGGCGCTCGAGATCTTCACGCTGTATATCGGAGACGAGATTCCCCGCGGCGAGCTGCAGCGGTTGGTCGAGGACAGCTACGGCACGTTCCGCGACCCGGACGTGACGCCGGTGCGGCGCATCAACAACGGGCTGTACGTGCTCGAGCTGTTCCACGGGCCGACCTTCGCTTTTAAGGATATCGCCCTTCAGTTCCTCGGCAACCTGTACGCCTACGTATCCAAGCAGACGAACTCGATCATTCATATCCTCGGCGCGACCTCCGGCGATACGGGCGCATCCGCGATCGAGGGCGTGCGCGGCAAAGAAGGCATCCGCATCTGCATCCTGCACCCGTCGGGCAAGGTAAGCAAGGTGCAAGAGCTGCAGATGACGACCGTGGACGACGCCAACGTGCTGAATCTGGCCGTGGACGGCACGTTCGACGATTGCCAGCGCATCATCAAGGAGCTGTTCGCCGACGTCGCGTTCAAGCACAAGTACCATCTGCGCGCCATCAACTCGATCAACATCGCGCGCATTCTGGCGCAGACCGTCTATTACTTTTACGCGTATCTCCAGCTCGCGCAGCAGGGGCAGTCCGAGCGGATGAACTTCAGCGTCCCGACGGGCAACTTCGGCGACATCTTCGCCGGCTATCTGGCCAAGCGCATGGGCCTGCCGATCGGCAAGCTCATCCTCGCCACCAACGAGAACAATATCCTCGAGCGTTTCGTCAAAGAAGGCGTATACGAGCCAGGCGAATTCCGCGGAACGCACAGCCCGTCGATGGACATTCAGGTGGCGAGCAACTTCGAGCGCTATCTGTACTACCTTTACGGCGAGGATCCAGTCGAAGTCTCCCGTCTCATGGGGCAGTTCACCACCGAAGGCAGCATCATTATTCCTTCCGACCGGATCGGTCAAGTACAAGCCGACTTCGCCGCCTACGGCGTCAAGAACGACGAGTGCCTCGATACGATCGGCGACTACTTCGCCAAGTACGACTATCTCCTCGACCCGCATACGGCCTGCGGCGTGGCGGCGAGCGATCGCCTGACCGAAGACGGCGAGGTGACGGTCTCGCTCTCGACGGCCCACCCGGCCAAGTTCGACGAGTCGATCCGCCTGCGCGGCATCGAGCAGACGTATCCGGAGCAGATCGGCGCGCTCTTCGGCAAGGCGCAGCACCAGAAGCAGGTCGGCGGCTCGAATGCGGCGATCAAGGACGAGCTGGAGCGGTTTTTCTAACTCATAGCACCGGGATCTCACTCCCGAATTCAAGGCAAAATGGACCCACGGCGCTTCTGCGAAGCGGCGGGGTTCATTTTTTATTCTCAGGAAGCGTTCAGCGAGGGTTCACGGGAGATTCAGACAAGCGGGCTATGCTGTTTATAGGAACGACAATAACATCAATCTTAGGAGGATCTACCATGATGAATCCGAAGAAGCATAAGAAGCTCGCCGTCACCTCGCTTGCCCTCGCAGTAGCCGTATTCGGCAGCGCCGTCTCCATCGGCAGCGCATTCGCCGCCACGACGAAGACGAACGGCGCGGCTGCACAGACCCAAGCCGCGACCTCTGCCACTTCAACTACGCCGTCCAAAGGCGAAGGACAACACAGAGGCGGCGGCTTCCGGGCCGACTGGAACAACGCGGACGTGGCCGCGCTGCTGAACCTGACCGAAGACCAGCTGAAGACCCAGTTGACGGCCGGCAAGACCTTGTCCGATATCGCAGCCGCGCAGGGCGTCGACGCGCAGAAGGTGCAGGATTTGATTGTATCGGCCATGACCAAGCGGCTGGACAGCCGGCTGGCTGACGGCAAGATCACGCAGACGCAGTATGACGAGCAGAAGGCGACCCTCGCAGCGCGGGCCGCGGATGCGCTGACCAACACCTTCTCCGGCAAGGGCGGCGGCAAAGGCGGGCATGGCGGACATGGCGGCGGGCGCGGCGGTTTCGGCGGCATCGATCTGAAGGACAACGCCGATATTGCGTCTCTGCTCGGGCTGACAACGGACGAGCTGTCTACGCAGCTCGAGTCCGGTAAGTCGCTCTCGGATCTGGCTGCGGATAAAGGCGTCGCCGTCGACACCGTCACGGCCAAAGTCGTCTCACTGCTCACGACGGCGCTCGACCAGCGCCTCGCGGACGGCAAGATCACGCAGACGGAATACGACGCCCAGAAGGCCAAGCTCGCCGATCATGCCGCCCAGGTCGTGAGCCGTACGTTCACCGGCCACGACGGCGCGCACGGCAAGGGCGGCAAAGCACGGACGGACGCTGACGCCTCGGACTCCGCCGCAGATACCTCGGCCTCCGCATCATCGGCGACTGAAGGCTGACTGAGGTTCGTTCACAAAACAGCCGATTACAATAGATAAAGCCGCTCTCTCCGACAAAAGTCGGGAAGCGGCTTTCCCCTTTTTATATGCTGATTGCAGCCTTATTTAACGGAGCCTTCGTCTGCGAAGGCGACGCTGACGCGGACCTGCACGTCCGACTGACTGAAGGCCTCGCCCCAGTTCTCCTTGACCTGCTTGAATGGCTTGTATTGATAGGCCCTGGCGTAGATGCCGAAACCTACGGGGTCAACCTTCTTGCGCTGCAGCTTGGCGATCAGCGCCTCGAACTTGTCGCGCAGCTCCTCTGCGCAGGCTGTCTCGGCCTCCCGTTGATGGTCGTCGAGATCCAGCGAGGACAGCTTCTCCACAACGCTCGCCGAAAAGTGAACGTGCACGGAGAACCTGAACCGGCCACCCGCATACATGGATTTAATCTTTACCTTGACCCGCTCCGTCGCGAGGCTGACCCAATCCGTTTCTCCCGCCGATCCCGTCAGACTGGACGGAAGGCGCAGGACGAAGCCGACGGACTGGCCCGCATTTTTTTGCAAGATCCGCAGCAGCACTGTCTCCGGCATACTGAGCATGTCGACATACCGGCCCTTGTGATCGAGCAGCGACGTCCCGTCGATCATGGCGTCCTGCTTGATCGACATCTCAGTCAGAAAGGACGTCTGACCCTCCTCGTTCATCTGTCTGTGCAGCTCCTGCAGCGTCGTCGCGACCGACTCCGATCTATCGGAAGCCGACCTGATCATGCCCATCAGCATGAGGGGAAGTATCGGCTGATTCGGCGAATGGTAGTAGAACAGCTGATCGAGCGTACCGTCGAACACGACCACCCTCGGCGTGATCGGATTTCTTCCGTCCCTGAAATAAATGTCCATGTAACGGAACCAGTCGGGGGTCTCCTGCACGAAGCGTTTCGACAAGACGATGACCTTGATCTTCCTGCCGTTGAAGGAGCCGACCGTAAAAGCATCCAGTTTGCCACGTCCCTGTCGCTGCGTATTCGCGACGACTTTGAGCTCCTGACTCTTTTTCTCGGCCTTGCTGAACACCGGGATCGACGTGTAGCTCATCGTTCGATGGTCCTCCGTGATGTCGACGCCCGCGACGAGCGACAGCGAAGCGTCCTCCAAGTCGACGCGGTCATAGCAGCCCGTCAGCGGGCCGAGCGACAGCAGAGATAAGCCCAGCGTGCGCACGATCCGTTTCAAGGCAGCCTCCGCCGTTTGCGAATCGCGTCGTATAGCAGCAGATAGCCCAGGAGCAGCACGGGAGCCGCATATTCAATAGCCATGCCAAATTTTGCGAGCCATTCCCCCATCTCATACGTGACGTTGAAGCTTGGAACGTAAAAGTAGGAGAACACGGCCGTTCCGGCCAACAGGATTCTCAAAAAAAAACGGTGATCCGCCCGCCCTGCCATCCAGCTCATGCAAAAAGAGGAGAGCAGGTAGATCGGAATCCAGGACATGGAGAAAATAAACAGATAGAGCACGATAAACAAGCCCTCCACCTGTTCGAGAAAAGGGAGCTCGACGGCTTTCAGCATATAAATCGACAGCTGATTGATCTTTGGAAGCTCGCCCGGACTGAAAAAAGCGAAGCTTAGCAGCGTGATGTACAGGTAGGCAAACAGCGTGATCAGCTGCGAGCACCAAACGCCGAGCACCGCCTTTTCTTTGTTTTTGAGAAAAGGGTAGAGAAAGGCGGTCGCGCCGAAGCCAAGAAAGTAGAAAAACGTGTCCGGCACGGCGGTCAGAACCGGCCGCCATCCTTCGGGCAGCACAGGCAGTAAATAGAGCCAATGCGTATGCCCCCACACGACCATAAAGACGAGCGGGATCCACAGCGACAGCCCCATCGACACCTCCGCATAACGCCCGACAATGCGTATGCCGCCCCTCGCCACCACATAAGCGGGGATAAGGAGCATGATCAGCGTCATATAGGCCGGCGTTTCCTGCAAGATGCGGGCTTTGATGACGCGCGTCGAATAGACGATACCAATGTATGCGAAGTAGAGAAAGTACGCGGACAAGACGATCGCCGCCGCCCGGCCGACCCACTTGCCCGCATACTTGGCGAGCAAGTCGAGGATCGTCCCGTCGGGCATCTTCTTCATGACCTGCACGATGACCAGATTCGCTGCCGTCGTCGTCAACGAACCGAGAATCAAGGTGATCCACCCGCTGTTCCCCGCACCTTTGTAGAGAACCTGGGGAATTTCGATAAACCCGAAGCTGATAGCAATCCCGCTTATAATAAAAATAAACTGCATCGTCGTTATCTCGTTGAACGCGTACTTCTTCATCATCCGTCTCCTTTCGGACGATTGTCTCCCTGCCTGCGGGTCTGGACCGGATGCGCGCCGAGCGGCCTGCGCGTCAGCTTCCAGAGCGGGCTGCGCACGACGGTATCCCGCCAGTCGGAAAATCGCATCGGCGCGAACGGCGTGCTGAAAGGCGTGCCGAGCGTCTCGAGGGAAATCATGTGGCCGACGAGAATCATCAAGCCGACCAGCAGCCCGAATATGCCGAACATGGAGGCGGCCGCCATGAGCGAAAAGCGGATGATCCGGACGGCGGCCACCATATCCAGGTTAGGCAAAATGAACGAAGAGATGGCGGTGAACGCGACGACGACGACCATGATATTGCTGATGAGACCGGCCTGTACAACCGCCTGCCCGATCACGATACCCCCGACGATGCCGACAGTCTGTCCGATCGGCGACGGCAGCCTGACGCCGGCCTCGCGAATCATCTCGAGCGTCAGCTCCATGAAGGCCGCCTCGATAAACGGGGCGAACGGTACGGTGCCCCGGTACGTGCCGATCGTGATCAGGAGCTTGATCGGGACGAGCTCGAAGTTGAACGACGTGACCGCGATGTAGAAGGCGGGCAGGGAAATCGATATAAAAAACGCAAGGAAGCGGAGCATGCGGATAAAGGTCGCGATGGACCAGCGCGTGCTGTAATCGTCGATATTTTGAAAGAACGTGACAAAAGAAGACGGCCCGATCAGCACGGTCGGGGAACGGTCCACAAGCACGACGAATCGCCCTTGGGCGATCTGCGAGACAGCCGCATCTGGACGCTCGGTAATCATCAGCTGGGGAAAAGGCGAGTACGGATTGTCCTCGATCAGCTCGGCCAGCTCGCCCGTGTTGATGATGAGATCGACATCGAGCCGCCCGATCCGGTCCTCGAGTTCACGCAAAATGTCCGGATTGGCGATGTCCTCGAGGTAAGCGATCGATACTTGCGTATTTCCCCTGCGTCCGACTGTAAAGTTTTTAAATTTCAACTCCCGGTTCGGCAGATAGCGGCGGATCATCGCGATATTCTGTTCGATCGTCTCGACGAAGCCCATCTGCGCGCCCCGCAGCGAGGTCTCCATCTTGGGGTCCGTCGGATCCCGCTGAGGCCAGCCGCCCGTGCGCATGACGATCGCCTCGTCCGAGCCCTCGACCAGGAGCACGCTGCTTCCCTTCAATACGGCGACGGTCAGATCGTTCCAGCCGTATATTCGAACCATGCGCCCGATCTCGATCGGCATTTCTCCGCTCGTTCCCGTCTGCATCAAAAGCGGCCTTATAATACTGGTATTGATATCGATCTTGTCGGTCAAGCCATCGATAAAGAGCAATGCGGCATCCTGGCCGGTTGCCCGGATATGAAGCCGACGCACGGTCAGATCCAGCGTATCGGGGAAAAGACCGCTCAGCTTGTCCAGATTCGAACGCAGATCGGTCGCAAACGGCTCGTCCGGCAGCGCTTGGCTTCCGGGACTTCCGCTTCTCCGCCTTTCGTTCCGCTTGTGTTTGCCGCCGAACAGGGACAGCAGCCCCATCGCGCTCACCTCCGCCGAAAATCGTTCCGCCGCCGCGCACCGGTCCGCGGTCTTCTAACAGGATAGGATATCCAGAAACAAGGAAAGTAGTCGGGGGCGCAGGCGCAGGCTGAGCGCCAGAAAACCGGCGGGCAGCGAAAAAACGCCGGACGCGCAAGACGCGCGCTCCGGCGGGAACAGACGTGCGGAAGCGGATGACAGGTAGTGGAAAAGCGGTTAGCGGATTTGGCAAGTGACGGATTTGGCACGTAGCGGATTTGGCAAGCGACGGATTCGCAGTTAACGGATTAAAGGAGAGATTAGCGGATTCGCAGTTAACGGTTTAGAGGTTAGGCGGATTCGCAGGTGGCCATATAGCAGTGGTGACTTAGATCGCTAGCTATTCGCCGCCATCAAGATATCGGGATGAGAATTGTAAATTCGGGATTCGGATCGTGCGTGTCCTGGTTCATCGGATAAAGCTCGATATGCGTGAATTCCCCGCCGGCTGCCTGGTAACCTTGTTTCTCGATCCAGGCGTAGACATGGCTGTAGGACAGGCCGATTGACTGCCCCTTCTTGTGTTCGAACTTGGCGCAGGTGAGCGCAGGCACTCGGATGCGAACCATGTCGCCCGGTACCGCGGCTTCTTCCGGCACCTCCACAGCGGCATAGTGCAAAAAGCCCTCCTTGAGCACATGGGACGAAAGACCAAGCAGCGTATCGGGCTGCGTCAGCTTCGGAATCTCGCTCAGCCGACTTTTCAGCTCTTCCTGCAGATCCCGGATCTCGCCGGCTTTCGCCCCTGCGAACGTCCCTTCCCACTTCAGCCCGACGGCCTCGAAGGCTGGAAGCTCATAGAGAACGACATCTCCCGAGGACACCTCCGTGTCAGCTGCGCGACCGGGTTCCTCCAGATTCAGATTCAAATTCATCTGCTCGTGCTGCGACATGACACTCAGCTCCCTTGCGTGTATGATCAGCATGCGCGCCCCCTCTCCCGGCCTGAAGCGCCGGATCAGCTGCGAAGAAGCGCGGCAGCTATCGTTCTCCTAACCCTTGCATGTAATCCCTTACCTGCAAATCGCGGGTTTGAACCCGGACCGGTTGCGGCCTTCCTGTGCGAAGGGGATACCGTTCAAACGGGCCCCGGCGCTGCTTCCTGTGCGAAGGGGATACCGTTCAAACGAGCCCCGGCACTGCTTCCTGTGCGAAGGGGATACCGTTCAAACGAGCCCCAGCGCTGCTTCCTGTGCGAAGGGGATACCGTTCAAACGAGCCCCAGCGCTGCTTCCTGTGAGAAGGGGATACCGTTCAAACGAGCCAGAGGCGCTCGCAGCCCTCCGCAGCCAGCTCCACTCTACCTCCCGTTCCAGCCGAACCGAACCGGCCAAGTCGACATAAAAAACGCAACCGCTCAAACGGTTGCGCCTTTTATCCATCTGCCAGCCATCCAATCAACCGAGAAAATGCTCTTTAAAAAATGCCAGCTGGTACTCCATGCTGAGCGGATCGTTGAAGTAGAACGTCTTGGCGTCCGCTTCGAACACATGTTGATTTTGCACGGCCTTCGTGTTTTTGTATGTCTCGGTATTTTGGAATGAGCTGTCCTCATCGGCATTTTTACTGAAGATCACATAGTCGCCGAAGTAGTCGTTCAGCACTTCCGTGGACAGCGCGAGGAAGCCGTCGGCTTTGGTCGCTTCCTGGACCTTCTCCGGCATCTTAAGCCCGAACTGGTTGTAGAGCAGCTCGGTTCCGCGTCCAAAGTTGTAGCCGTAGACATAGAGCTGCTTGTTGAACGTTTCGATGACCGATACCGTTGCGTCCGCGCCGATCTTCGCCTTAATTTCTTCGCCGGTCTGCTTGGTGCGGGCGTCGAAGTCGTCCGCCCAGACTTGAGCTTCTTTTTCCTTGTTCAGAAGCTTGCCGATCTCGACTTGCTGCTTGAAGAAATCGAGTTTACCGTAGGTGTAAATGACCGTAGGCGCGATTTGCTTGAGCTTATCGATATTCTTGTTGTCGGCTTCGCCAATGATCAGGTCCGGATTGAGTTCGATGATCTGCTCGACGTTCTCGTCGCTGATCGTCTCGGCACCGGACAGCTTGTCCTTGAAATTCGGATTTTCCTTGGACATCTCGTCTACGCCCACAAGCGGCACGCCCAGCGCCATCACGTTGCCGGTCAAAAAGCGGGTGAGCACGACGACACGCTGCGGATTCGTCGGCACTTCGACGGGGCCGCTCTCGGATTGATATGTAAAGGTGCCGGTGTCCGAAGCCGTAGAAGCCGACGGTGATGCAGCGTCCGAGGGCGAGGCTGCAGGCGCGGAAGCGGACGGGCTTCCGGATGCATGATTGTTTTTGGAGCTGTCGCCGCATGCGCTTAGAAACAGCACGAGGATGAGGACGAACGGAACCGCAAGCTTTTGCATGTAAGACTCTCTCCCTTTTTCTATGTATGAGTGACTTTGATTATGAAAATCATTCTCATCACCATAGCCTCATTATAAGGAGCGTCCTCATGCCGAGCCATGCCTTTTTGTTGGGAAATCGGCTTGTACTATTGCTCGTCTGAAAGCAATGCGAGCGCACGCCGAAGCTGCAGTCGAATGGACACCGGGTTGTACGGAATCCATTCGCTATGGTCGAGCGCATGTACGCGGCCTGCTTGGACCGCGGCGAGCTCTTGCCAGTCGGCCGACCGGAATACCGCTTCGGAATGCGCGGTAGAGCCCCGCACATCGGGAAATACGATCACGAGAATGCGATCGCCCGCATAGTCGGCAAGCTCCGATGTCCGAATCGGAACGGAGTGGAATTGATCGCCAAGCTTGCCGATCTCTCGTGCGATCTTGGCAGGGGGCCGCAGTCCGAGCGATTGATAAATGACGTATCCCGCGTTGCGTGCTCCGTATACGAACAAATGCTCAGGCTTGATGACCAAGATCGTGATAACCTCATCCGCCGACGCGCTTTGACTTACGATTGCGCGGGCGGCCTGCTCTTCCTTTTCAAAATCAGCCAGCCATCGCTCCGCCCGGTCGCTCTGCTGAACGAAGCGGGCGATCAGCCGCAAATGCGCCTGCCAGCCGAACTCCATCCACGGAATCTCCGCGATCGGCGCTACGACCCGAAGATGATCCGGCGACAGTCCGCACTGATGCAGATGCAGACTCGCCGCAATGACCAACTCCACACGATTGGCCAGCAACGCCGCTTTGACCTCCTCGGCGGACGAGGCTGCGTCGACGATCGTCATTGTTATTCGTTCCAACGGATCGGTCTTGCTGAGGTATTCGCCGCTGTCCGAGACGAGGACAGCCGGATCCAATCCGAGCGTCTGCAAATGCACTGCATACGGCGTGAGCCAGACGGCTACGCGCCCGAACGATTCGCGTCCGTAATCCGAAGGCGGCTCGCCCGTCTGCTGCTTGAAGCGGCGGCTTAGGTAGAATTCGTCCTTGTAGCCCACCTTCTGCGCGATCTCTCTGAGCGTGCCCGTGCCTCCGAGCAGCAGCTCCTTGGCTCGATGTACGCGCAGGCGCGACAAATAATCGCTGAGCGAGAATCCGGTTCGCTGCTTGAACAACATCGAGTAGTGCGAGGCACTGACGCCGGCGATCTCAGCGAGCAGCTCGCGCGTTATTTTATCGCTATAATGCGTCTCCATATAGGCAACGCTGCGCGCCATGGAGGGCTGCACGCCCGCCGCATGTGCGGCCTCTTGACGCTCCAGCAGCCGGAGGATGATCTGGTGAAGCAGAATCTGGTTGCGTATATGCCGGATCTCGCTCCCCGGCGAGCGGTGGACGTAGAGCTCTTCCGCCTGTGCCGCGATGTCCGGCTCGTACGGAAAATACTGAATCGCTGTCCCCGAAACGGCTTCGCTGTTCCTCACCGCCGCGCCCGTGCGCGCCGCCCCCACCGGCTCGCGGGTACCGATCGCCAGCTTGTACGCATGGAGCGGAAATGCGGGATCGGCGACAAGCTCGGCCGCCGCGTTCGCGGGCAGCAGAACGACGCTACCCGCCGCAAGCTCGTAGCTGCCGCCGTCCGTCCGTAGAACGCCGCCGCCGCCGGCGATTGCGATCAGCACGGGCAGGCGTTCGTACATTTTGTATGCCTCTATGCTCGAGGTACTGTACAACGAATGTATAGTGTCGACTGTATATAAAAGAAAGCGGGATTCCTCCCACTCCGAGCCAACGACGTGATCCACGGCCGGTCCTCCGTTACGCGTGCGATTGACGTTTATAGCTCTATTATAGTCTACCGAAGATCGAGCTAGCGATTTTAGGCATAAAAAAGCACCGCATGGGGACATGCGATGCTTTTCCCGAACTCAACTCGCTTCTACGAAAAAATCGGCCCACTGCATGGAGACGAGCCCGCTCCCCGGAAACGGGATTTTAGCGGGGCTCAGGATCGCGATCCAGTAGGAGCCGGCTTCCTTGAGCGTGATCGACCCGCTGAACGCGCCGTTCTTGATCGCGATTTCCTGTTTGCCTACCGTTTCGTATACCTGATGAGCAAATCCCGTACCTTGCGGCGCATACTTCTGGATGACGACCGTCACCTTGTCGAAGCCCAGGCTATGCGGATCTTTTACCTTGCCGGCTACGGCGACCTGTGCCCCCGCCTTCGTCTCCACAAAGCCCGACATCGGTGCCTCAACTGTCAGGTAGCTCTGCGCCTCCTCCGTGAGGTTCACCGGCACGGTGCTAGGATCGTCGACATGCCGGACGACCTTAAACTCCGCGCCGCTGGAACCGGCTGGAGCCGCATGCAGTAGGTTAATGCCCGGGTGCAGCTTCGCGGTAAAGCGAATGCGGTTGTAAAGATTGCCGTCGATCTCGATATCCTTGGCAAGGACCTGACTGCCGTCCGAGCCGCCCGACCAGGACCCCGCTCCGGTCGATGCCAACAGCTGCGGCGCGTACAGCTCCTTGCGGTAGAGTACGGTGAACGTCGTTTCCGCTTCGTTCGTATCCCAGGAGCCGCGCATGATCTGCGCTTGCTTCTCGCTCCATTTCCATACAACCTGACCGTCCGCCGTCGCCGCCGACAGCCCGAGCCAGGACAGTGCCTTGACCGGCACATAGGCGACGCCGTTCGCAAGAAACGGCTTGGGCGTCGTATAGTAGTCCGGCGGCAGCACGTTCCCTTCGCTGTCGTAGACATGGTCCGAGCCGATGCGGAAGTTCAGCTCCGTCAGGCCCGGGTTGATCTTGGCGTTCGCCGTCACTTGCACCTGCTTCTTCTTCGGATCCCAGGAGATCGCCGTGACCGCACCGGATTGACTTAGCGTGCGCAGCGCCACGTAGACGCGGCCATCCTTCAAGATCGGCCTGGCTGCCTGAATTGCCTTTCCGTCAATCGTCGCGCCCGCGCCATCCAGCCGAATCTTCATCTCGTGCCGGACCAGATCGAGCCTCGCGACGTCCGGCGCCGGATCAACGATTAAGACCGGCGTAGATTCGCTCGCGGCCTGCGTATTTGCAGTTGCTGCCGCTGCCGGCGATATCGCGCTGGCCGCGAATGCAGCAAATGCCGCCGTTAACGCCAGCCAACTTCTTTTTGCGAAAATGGCCATGATTGCTCCTCCTCGGACGTTGGTTTCCTTTTCCTTCTCGTATTTTCCAACCTCTACGGCTCCTTAGACGTTTTAACCAACAACTCCGGCGCTTGACGCCCGCTCTCGACTATAAGGACGCAATGCGCTGATTAAAGTTGCAAGTAAGCTTGCGAGGATCGGGAAAGAGGCGGGACACCATGGATAAAATGCGGAGCACGATTCCATAGCGCCCCCCGCTCAGCAAAAAGAGCGCCGCGGGGCATGTATCCCCGCGAGCGCTCCCTATTTTGCCTAACTCACCCTGCCGCCACGATCTCCGGCACCTTCTTGACACCCCACTTCTCGCTGTCCTCCAGCCGTTTCAGCAGATCCGCGTATATATCCGGCCGCCAGTCGGGCACGCCCGTGATCGGGTTGTCGTTGTACAGCGTCAGCAGCTTGCGCGCTTTGTCCGAGATCGACAGGTCGATCGTGGCCAGCAGCAGCGCTTCTTCATCCTCGATCGGCTCCGCGTAGTACGTCGAGCCGATGCCGGCCACCTTCGGTCCCGTCACCAAGCTGCCGCCGGGAAACAGCATGTCTTTGTCCGGCCCCGCCAGGTTGGAGCTGACCAGGAACTGCCCGTTCTCGATCGCGCGCGCCTTGAGCAGCGTGTAGTAGAAGTCCTGCCAGCCGTCGATGTTGTGCACGGCCGTCGGGTTCAGATACAGGCGAGAGCCCAGCGCCGCGTAGTAGCGGAACAGCTCGGGGAAGCTGTACGTGTCGTAGCAGATGCCGACGCCGACCGGCCCCCACGGCGTATCGAACATCAGCGGCTCGCTGCCTTTCTTGGCCCAGAGCGACTCCTTGCCGGCGGGATGAATCTTGCGGTAGCAGCCGACGATGCCTTCCGGACCGACAACGAGCGCGGAGTTGTAAAGGATGGACGACTTAGCGTCGCGCTCCGGCAGACCGACAACCGCATAGACGCCGTAAAGCTTGGCGATCTCGGCGAGCGATTCGGACGACGGGCCTGGCACGGTCTCGGCGTCCCGCTGCTGCATCGCGATGCCGTCGTTGTCCACGTTGTAGCCGGTCAGCGCCATCTCGGGGAACAGAATGATTTTCGCCCCGCGCTCGGCGGCCGCCTTCATGTATTCCTTGATGCGGGCCAGGTTGCCCGCCTTGTTGCCCCACTCCGCATTGAAGTTGATCGTCGCTACTGTCACGATGTTTTCGTATGCCATTTTCCCATCTCTCCTCTTATTTTTAATGTTAAACGGTTGGTGCCAATGCAGCAGCCGCCGTATCCCCTTCAAGCAGGAAACACGCCGCCGTGTGCCCCGGCGCCAGCTCCCGCAGCGCGGGCGTCTCCTCGGCGCAGCGCGCCATCGCATGCGGGCACCGCGTGCGGAAGCGACAGCCCGACGGCGGATTAAGCGGGCTCGGCAGATCGCCCTTGAGCGCCGCCTCGGCCTGGCCGTCCGCCGTCGCCCGCTCCGCGATGTCCACCGACGGCGCGGAGGCGAGCAGCGCCTTCGTGTACGGATGCGCGGCGGCGCCGAAGATGCGCGCAGTCGGCCCCTTTTCCACCACCCGGCCCAGGTACATGACCATCACTTCGTCGCTCATATACTCCACCACGTGCAGGTCGTGGGAGATGAAGATCAGCGACAGCGACAGCTCGCGCTTCAGGTCCTGGAACAGGTTGAGCACTTGCGCCTGCACGGATTTGTCGAGCGCGGACACGGCCTCGTCGGCGATGACGATCTCGGGCTCGAGGATCAGCGCCCGGGCGATCGCGACCCGCTGCCGCTGGCCGCCGCTGAGGCTGCCGGGCAGCCGGTCCGCATGCGTGCGGGACAGTCCGACCGCGTCGAGATAATGATGCGCGCGCTCTCGCGCCTGCGCCTTGGTCGCGCCGTTCGCCAGCAGCGGGAACGCCACGTTGTCCAGCACGGACATTTGCGGATCGAGCGATGAGTACGGATTTTGGAACACCATCTGCATCTTGGTGCGGGCCTGCTTCATCGCCTTGCCTTTTAGCGAGAGCACGTTCGTGCCCTCGTAGTTGACCTCGCCGCGATCCGGCTCGATGAGCCGCATGAGCAGCCGCGCAAGCGTGGATTTGCCGCAGCCGGACTCGCCCACGATGCCGAGCGTCCCCTGCTTGGGCAGCGAGAACGAGACGCCGTCGACGGCGGATACGCCGCCCTTGCGCCGGCCCAGCATGTCGCGGATGGGAAATGTTTTGCCGATGCCGTTGACCTCCAGGATGTCGGCCCGGCCGAAGGCGCTCTGAAGCGTCGTCCGAAGCGCCGTAACGGCGTTCGCTTGTTGGATCGCCATGGCGGATGCCTCCTATCGTTTGAGTTCGAGCGCGTCGCTCAAGGCGTCGGACACCAGGTTCAGCGACAGCGAGGTCAGGAAGATGAACGCGCCGGGCACGATGGTGACGGCCGGATTGATGAAGATGAGCTGCTTGAGGTTGTTGAGCATGAAGCCCCATTCGGGCGTCGGCGGCGACACGCCGAGGCCGAGGAAGCTGAGGCCGGAGGCGACCATGAGACAGACGCCGATGAGCGAGGTGGCGAAGACGAATACTTTGGCGAAAATGTTGCGCAGGATATGCGCCCGGATAATCAGCAGCGCGCTCGCGCCGCTGGAGCGGGCCGCCTCGATGAACTCCTCCTTGCGCACCTCCTTCACCGCGCTCTCCGCGATGCGGGCGATCGGCGGGATGAAGACGACGGTCGCCGAGATGATGATGTTCGTGATGCCCGGCCCGAGCGCGGCCGAGATGCCGATCGCGAGCAGGATGGCGGGAAACGAAAACACGATGTCCAGCGCCCGCATGATGATCGTGTTGGTCCAGCCGCCGAAGTAGCCGGCGGCGATGCCCAGGCCGCCGCCAAGGATGCTGGCGAGCAGCACGGGCAGCACGCCGGACAAGAGGCTCAGGCGGCCGCCGTACAGGACGCGGGACAGGATGTCGCGGCCCTGTTCGTCCGTGCCGAGGATATGACCCGGCGCGCCGAGCTTCTGCAGGCGGTCGGTGACCTCGCCGGCGCTCGGGTCGTAGGGCGCGACCCAGGGCGCGAGCAGGCAGGCGAAGACGATGACGAGCAGGACGAACAGCGCGGCCAGCGCGATCTTGCGCCTCGCGAAGGCGGCGAAGACGACGGCGGCCCGGGAGGGCTCTCGGCTTGCCGCGGATGCTGCGAGGGCCTTGGGGTCCGCGGGCGCGGTGGCTTGAAGCGACATGGGCGCTCCTCCTTGGGAAGATGATGTGGGGGCTTCGGGTGGGGAATGGCTTCGGCGGCGAGGACGGCCTTCCTCCCGTTAAAGATGCGTTTCGGCGTTAAGCCTGCCGCACTCTGGGATCCATCGCCGCATGCACGGCGTCGACGATGAGGTTCAGCAGGACGAAGGCGACGGCGATGAACAGGACGCCGGCCTGCACGACGGGGAAGTCCCGCTGCCCGATCGCCTGATAGATGACCTGCCCGACGCCCGGCCAAGAGAACACCGTCTCCACGAGTACGGAGCTCGCGAGCAGCGCGCCGAACTGGAGGCCGGTCACGTTCAGGATCGTCGGCAGGCCGCCGCGCAGCACGTGGCGCAGGATGGTGAACGGCCGGACGCCCTTTGCCTTCAGCGCGAAGATGTAGTCCTGCTGAAGCACGCCCGATACGGTCGAACGGACCATGCGGGTCAGCACCCCGACGCTGGCAAGCGCCGTGGCGGCCGCAGGGAGGATCAGGTGGTTGATCGTATCCCCGAATCCGCCGCCGCCGACCTTGGACATGCCCGAAGAGGGCAGCCAGCCGAGCGTGACGGAGAAGACGCCGATCAGGATGAGCGCGGCCCAGAAGTTCGGCAAGCCGATGCTCGCGAGGCTCAGTCCGTTGAACAGCGAGGCGAGCATCGACTTCGGGCGGTACGCGCTGTAGACGCCGACGATGAGCGCGACGATAAAGGAAGCCAGCGCGGCGGCGGCCGTCAGCAGCAGCGTATTCTTGAAGGCGGGCAGCAGCATGTCGGTGACCGGCAGGCGGCGCGCGACCGAGTCGCCGAGGTCGCCCTGCACGACATTACCGAGCCAGTACACGTACTGGACGGCCATCGGCTTGTCGAGTCCGAGCTGCGCCCGTACGAGCGCGCGCTCCGACTCGGAGGCGTCGGGCGGCACGATCGCGTTGACCGGATCCCCCGGCACGATTTTCAGCATCAGGAACACGACGATCGATACGCCGAGCAGCGTCGGAATCATGAGCAGGATTCGTTTCCAGACGAATGAGGCCATAGATGCAGCTCCTTCCGTGAGCTTCCGTTAAGTTGTTGCCGTTGCCCGGCTTATTCGATCGAGATTGTCGTCAGGTCCGCGAACCAGGACTGCGGCTGCACGAAGCCCTTCACCTTGGGCGCCAGCGCGCGGAGATTGAGGTCGTGCACAACGTAGATCCAAGGCGCGTCGTCGGCTAAAATTTTGGACGCTTGCTTCAGGTATTCGTCCTGCTTCGTCTTGTCGAACTCGGCCATAGCCTTGTCGAGCAGCGCGTCGTAGTCGGGGTTCGAGTAGCCGCCGATGTTGATGCCGTTCGGGAAGATGGCCGATGTCGCGAAGAAGGTGGCGTAGAAGGACGGCGAGATCGTCGGCAGCGAGATGTTGTAGGCGCCCACTTCCTTGTCCTTCGGGAAGCCTTGGATGTAGGAGGTCAGCAGCGACTGCCATTCGATCGATTCGATCTTCACGTCGATACCGACGGCTTTGAGATTCTTCTGCACGTACTCGTTCATCTGGATCGGCCACATGTTGCCCGAACCGCTCGTCGGCACGATAAACGTCGTCTGGAAACCGTTCGGATAGCCCGCTTCGGCAAGCAGCTGCTTCGCTTTCTCAGGATCGTAGCTGTAAGGCTCGGCCGCGTCGTTGTACCAGGCGTGGCCTTCGTACATCGGCTGGGTCGCCGGCTTGGCCGCGCCGCCGAGCAGCGCCGTGCTCATGCCTTCGCGGTCGATCGCGTAGTTGGCGGCCTGGCGTACGCGGACGTCTTTCCAGGGACCGTCCTGCACGTTCAGTACATAAGGCCAGATATGCGGATAGGGGTTGGTCAGGATCTGATAGCCGGCCGACTTCAGCAGCTCGATCGACTCGGTCGGCGGCACCTCGGCCCAGTCCACTTCGCCGGACTGGATGGCCGCGAGACGCGCGGACGGGTCGCTGATCGGGCGCAGCACGATCTTGTCGAGCTTCGGCGCGCCGCCCCAGTAGCTTTCGTTTTTGGCGAGCACCATCTCCTGGCCCTGCTTCATGCTCACGAACTTGAACGGTCCGGTGCCGACCGGTTGGGGGGCGAAATTCTTCCCGCTGGTCTTGATCGCTTCCGGGCTGCCGATCAAGATGTTGGTCAGATCGTACGGGAGGAAGCTGTAGGGAACGGTCGTCTTGATCGTGATCGTATGATCGTCGACCTTGGCATACGAGGCGACGTAGCGCAAGCCGCTGGCGCTGTTGCCCGCGAGCTGGGCGTCGTAGAATTCGCTGTCCTTGTTATGAATCCTGTCGAGAGCGAAGATGACGGCGTCGGCATTAAAGGGCGTGCCGTCGGTGAAGGTGACGCCTTGACGCAGGTGAAACGTCCACATCGTGTTGTCGCTGTCCGACGTCTCCCACGATTCGGCGAGACCCGGCTTCAGCGCCGCAGGCGCGTCGCCCTTGGACAAATCCCAGTTGACCAGCGCGTCGTAGATTTGGAAGCCGACGAAGCGGAAGCCCTCGTAGCCTTCGGTCGGGTACGTGTCCGGCACCGGCAGATTCGCGGCGGACATCCCGATGATGAGCGTCTGCGCCTTGGCGGAGCCGCCGCTGCCGCTGGAGACGGCGCCTCCGGATCCAGCGTTGTCGTTGCCTCCGCAGGCGGCGAGCATGAGTAGTATAGCGGCGGTCATGGCGGCAAAAAGCGGCTTCCACAGCTTGCGGGTCAGGACGTTCGGCTTATGCATGGTTCTCATCGTACCCCTCCGGTTGGCGACGGTTCGCCTCTTTTTATCTGATTATTCTGTCTTTTTGGATTGGAAAATGAAATCGGAAATGAGACTGCAGCTTGCGATAGATGCCGACTGCCCTGCTCCAACCCGACGTTACTGCGCGATCGGCTGCGCGCCTTGCAGCAGGTGACAGGCGGCGCCGTGCGATTCGCCGTACGTCGTGAACGACGGCTGTGACGCCCGGCAGGCGTCCTGCGCGTGATGGCAGCGGTCGGCGAATGCGCAGCCTTCCGGCATCGCCGTGATGAGCGGCGGCTGGCCCGGAATGGCCGGCAGCTGGCCGCGCTGTCCCCGCTTCGGCGTCGCCTCGATCAACCCGACCGTATAGGGATGCGACGGCGCGGACAGAATCTGGCGCGCTCGGCCGTACTCGACGATCTTGCCCGCGTACATGACCGCGATGTCGTCCGCCATCTCCGCCGCGACGCCGATGTCATGCGTGACGAGCACGATCGACATGCCGAGATCGCGCTGCAAGTCCTTGAACAGCCGCAGAATCTGCGCCTGGATCGTCACGTCGAGCGCCGTCGTCGGCTCGTCGGCCAGCAGCAGGTCCGGGTCACAGGCGAGCGCCATCGCGATGACCGCCCGCTGCCGCATGCCGCCGCTCATCTCGTGCGGGAAGGCGCGCATCCGCTCCTCCGGCGCCGGAATGCCGACCTTGCCGAGCAGTTCTACCGTGCGCTTGCGCGCCTCCTCCTTGCTTACCTTGCGATGCGCCCGGATCGTCTCGATAATCTGGTCGCCGACCCGATAGAGCGGATCGAGCGCCGACAGCGCGTCCTGGAAGATCATCGAGATCTTGTTGCCCCGAACCTTCGCCATCTCCTTGTCGGTCAGCGGAAGCAGGTCCTCGCCTTCAAGCTTGATCGCCCCGCCGAGCTTCGCGCCCGTCGGCTTAAGATTTAGTATGGAGCGAAGCATGACGCTCTTGCCCGAGCCGGACTCGCCAAGCACGACCAAGGTCCGTCCCTTGCGCACCTGCAGCGACACCTCTCTTACGGCAGGCACCATCTTGCCTCCGATCTTGAACTCCGTCACCAGACGATCGATCTGCAGCAGTTCCGTCATGTTGTCAACCTCCTCGTTCGGATTGGGGAAGCCTTTGTGTCACCAATACTAACATAAGCCTTCGCGAAACAGGATATCGAAACATTCTATACCCTCCCCCACCGTCTTTTTGGGGATTTGTGTGTTATATTACCTGACAAATAAGACGGCGACGCTCTGAATGTTCGGTTTTACACGTAATGTGACGTATACGCGTTATACGCGAACCCGCTATACGCGAAAACGTTATATCGCGAACAGCGGACGCCGCCGTTTTATTATTTGATCCCACCAAGGAGGCTTCCGCATTGAAAACGATCAACCCGCCGCTGTCCTACGCCCCCATTCATGAGCTGGCGCAGCAGATCGAGAGCCGTCAGCTCTCGCCGGTAGAGCTTGCCGAAGCGTCGATCGAGCGCGCGGCCGGCTTGAATCCGAAGCTGAACGCCTTCGTCACGATGACCGCCGAGCTGGCGCTGGCACAGGCGCGTCAGGCGGAAGAAGAGATCATGCGCGGCGCATACCGCGGACCGCTGCACGGCATCCCGATCGTGCACAAGGATCTCTATTACACGAAGGGCATTCGAACGACCTGCAGCTCGAAGATTCTGGCCGACTTCGTCCCCGATCACGACGCGACGACGGTCGCCAAGCTCCATGCGGCCGGTTCCGTGCTGCTCGGCAAAGTGCAGACGCATGAATTCGCCTGCGGCGCGTCCACGAGCAGCCCACACTTCGGTCCTTGCCTGAATCCTTGGAATACGGATCACGTTCCGGGCGGCTCGAGCGGCGGCTCCGGCGCGGCTGTAGCCGCAGGCATCGCCTACATGGGCACCGGCTCCGATACCGGCGGCTCGATCCGCATCCCCGCCGCCTGCTGCGGCGTCGTCGGGATCAAGCCGACCTACGGCCGCGTCAGCAAGCACGGCGTTTTCCCGATGGTATGGTCGCTCGATCACGCCGGCCCGCTCACCCGCAGCGTGAAGGACGCCTCGATCTGCCTCGACATCATGTCGGGCTTTGATGCGAAGGACGAATCCACCGTCGATCTGCCAGCGCCTGGCATGCGCGACTACGGCGACAGCCTGAAGGGCGTGAAGCTCGGCATTCCGACCGAATTTTACTATGAAAATATAAGCGCCGATGTCGAAGCCGCCCTGCACGCCGCCATGGCCAAGTTCAGAGAGCTCGGCGCGGAGATCGTCGAAGTGAAGCTGCCGATGATCCATCGGGCGCAGGGCATCGCCATGGCGATCTGCCTGGGCGAGCTGTCCGCCATTCACGAGGAATGGATCGCGACGCGACCGCAGGACTACGGACCGGACGTCCGCCTCATGCTTGAGAGCGGCAAGGACCTGCCCGCCTCTGCCTACCTGCAGGCGCAGCGCGCCCGGCATCTCGTCGTGCAGGATTATCTGGACGCCTTGTCCGGCGTCGATGCGCTGCTCACGCCGACCACGCCGATCACGGCGCCGCGCGCGGGCGATTTCGAAGGCTCGCTGCAGCTTGCGCGGCTCACGATGCCGACCAATTTGACCGGCCTGCCGAGTCTGTCGATGCCTTGCGGCTTCTCGCCCGCGGGTCTGCCGGTCAATATGCAGCTGATCGGCCGTCCTTTCGAGGAAGCGACCGTACTCGGCATCGGCCATGTTTACGAGCAGAACACCGATTGGCACACCCGTCATCCGGCGCTGTGATTTTCACGAGACTTTTCAAACGACATTCAACCTAATATAAGGAGCGATTGACATGGGAGATCACGAGGATTCGAAAAACGGAGCGGTGCCAGCAGGCATGGAAGCGAGCGGCACGGAAATGACGGAGCAGTCGAAGCAAGCGTTCGCCCGTTTCGCTTCTGCGATCGACAGCATTAAAGGGCTGGATCTGACGGGCATCGAGCCGCTTCTTCCGCCGACGTACAGGGCATCGCGCTACCGGACATCCTGACCGACGATTGCCTTCGATCATGCCAGCCTGTAAGCCGGATCGATCTGCCGGACGTACGACTGCAAGGCGGACAGCATGATCGGCGCGAGCTGCGCGATCGGCAGCGGCGAAGACGAAGACGAAGGCCAGCTGAGCAAGATAGGCAGGCTGAGGTACGCCTCCGGCATAAGCAGCGCACGGAAGGGCAGCGGCGCGCCGAGGAGCTGGTAAATCGACGTAACCGGCATGAACGTATAGCCGAACCCGCTGACTACGATATCAATAGCCGCTTCGATATCCTGAACGATATGGAAGCGGTCGGGGCTATCCCCGAACAGCTTAAGGAACACCTGGCTCGTCACATGAGGGAACGACAGCAGCGGCGCGCTCTCGAACAGCACGAACCGCTCGTCCTTGAGCAGGTGCGCGTTGCTCATGTCCGGCAGAATATCCGGGTAGCCCGTCTTCGGATAGAGCAGCACGAGCCGATCGCTCGCGAGCCGGCGGGACGCCAGATTCGGCCGCGGTCCCGTCTCGTAATGAAGGCATAGGTCGAGACTGTCGCAATCCGTCAGGTTGAGCAGCAGGTCCGACGTCTTCGTGACGAACTTGCACTCGGTATCCGGATCGGCGGCTTGAATGCCTTGAACGATCGGTCCGACGAACGCGGGAAAAAAGAACGATTCCACTCCGACGCGCAGCCGGAGCGCGTTGGTGATGGCGTCGATCGGCCCCTCCGGCTCGCGCACCTCGCGTCTGCGCAGCAGGGTCGCGGCTTCCTCCAGCTCCTCGAACATGCCGATCGAGTACGTCAGGAAAAAGCGTCCGTGCTTGGTGAGCCGGATGCCGTCCCAGCTTCGCTCCAGCAGACTGACGCCGAGATCGCGCTCAAGCTTCTTGAGCCGGGCGCTCAGCGTCGGCTGCGTCACATGCAGTGCCTGCGCCGCGCGCGAGATGCTCTTCTCCCTGGCGACGGCGACGAACGAATGCAGACCTTCCATATCCATGGCCGCTTCAGTCCCCTTTCCGTCTGTAGCCGTATGCCTGCTTGCCTTGGAATGCCACGTCTATGGCGGCCTTTAGCCGCTCGGTAACCGCCTTGGCGATCCGCTCGATCGGATGATGCGAGGATGGGTTTTCCGCGTAGGTGATGAATACGGGCGAGATCAGGAACTCCGCTTCCATCTCGATCGCGTGAAAGGGCAGCGGCGCGTCCATCATATGAAGCAGGCTGGAGCGGGGCATGAACGTATAGCCGAATCCGCGGCGCAGCATGTCGGCCATCACGGTGAAGTCGTTCACGATGTGGAATCGCTCAGGCACCCGGCCGAGCAAGTAGTGAAATACCCGCTCCGTCACCTCGCTGTACTGGCGCAGCGGCGAATTGTCGAAGAGAATGAACGGCCGGTCCGCGAGCAGCTGCGCGTTCGAGAGGTCGGTCCGGATATCCGGGTACCCTTCCTTCGGATACAACAGCACCGCTTTGTCGTAGTGCACGAGCCGCGAGCAAGGATGCAAGTCGCCGACGTAATTAAAGTTTACGCAAAAATCCAGGCTCTCGCAGTCCACCATGCCCGTCAAAAGGTCGGACGTCTTGTTCGCGAATCGGCATTCCGCATCGGGAACGACGGTACGGATCCCTTCGATAACGGGAGGCAGGAAAGCCGGGTAGTAAAACGACTCGATGCCGATCCGCAGGCGCTTCTCGTTCGCGATCGCCTCGAGCGGACGCTCGAGGATGCCGCCGCCGCCGTCCTGACTCAGGATGGCCGCCGCCTCCTCGATCTGCTGGAACAGGTCGACGGAGTAGGACAGGAAGAACCGGCCCTCCTTGGTCAGGCGGATGCCGTCCCAGCCGCGATCGAGCAGCTTTACGCCGAGGCCCTCTTCCAGCTTGCGGAGGCGGGCGCTAAGCGTCGGTTGCGTCACGTGCAGCGCCTGCGCGGCCTTGGAAATGCTCTTGTCCCTGGCAACGGCGATAAAAGAGTGCAATCCATCCATGTCCATCCTGCCCGCCTCCCGGCCGTATCGTTTTATGTAATATTCTATAACATACTTTTGGCGGATAGTAGCCTCATTTCATACCAGAATGAATAAGCCGATCCAAACCTAACATATTGGAGGAATGTACGATGACTGCTCATCTTCAACCGCAAGACACCGCCCTTGTTATAATCGATATGCAAAACGACTTCTGCCACGAGGACGGTGCCTCCGCCAAGCGCGGACTGGCCGACATCGCCGCCTTCCAAGCCTGCGTGCCCAAGATCGACGGTCTGATTGCCCATGCGCGCGCCGCCGGCGTCCCCGTCGTATTCGTCTACATGACGCTGGATGACACGACCAAGTCCGAAGCTTGGACCAACAAACACGGAACCGAGATGTCCATCGTCGTTAAGGGCAGCTGGGGCGCCGACTACTACAAGCTGTATCCGCAGCCTGGAGACGCCGTCGTGGAGAAGCACCGCTACAGCGGCTTCATCGGCACGAATCTGGATCTCGTCCTGCGATCCATGGGCTGCAAATCGATCGTCCTCACCGGCGTGCTCACCAACGTGTGCGTGGAATCGACGGCGCGGGACGGCTTCATGCTCGATTACAACGTCACGCTCGTGTCCGACGCCTGCGCCGGCTCAAGCCCCGAGGCGCATGCCGGCACGCTCGCCAACATCGCGAGCGTCTTCGGCAACGTGCTGGATGCCGAGCAGGTCGGCGCGGTCTGGCGCGCAGCGGCGGCGCCGATCGAGGCGTCGGCCTGATCGAAGCTCCGCCTGATTGAAGCTCGGCTGATACGACGAAGGACCGGGCGGCATCAATCGCCGACGCGGTCCTTCGTTTTCTCCCGAGCTGCCAACGCATCTCCAGCACGTTTTAACGGTATCCCCTTCAATCAGGAATCAGCTTCCTGAGCGAAGGGGATATCCTTCAAATACGCGCGAAATCAGCCGCCCTGAGCGAAGGGGATATCCTTCAAACGCGCGAAATCAGCCGCCCTGAGCTAAGGGGAAGGGATACCCTTCAAACGCGCGAAATCAGCCGCCCTGAGCGAAGGGGATATCCTTCAAACGCGCGAAATCAGCCGCCCTGAGCGAAGGGGATACCCTTCAAACACGCGAAATCAGCCGCCCTGAACGGAGGGGATATCCTTCAAACGCGCGAAGCGGACCTCTGCCGTTACTCGCCTTCGCTCAGAATCGTCTGCACTCTGCCGACCTGGCCGTCCTGCAGCCTCACCTTAATGCCGTGCGGGTGCGTGGCCGAGTTCGTCAACAGATCCTTCACGATACCCCGAGTCAGCTTGCCCGTGCGCTGGTCCTGCTTCAGTACGATATCCACCGTCAGTCCGGGCTTAACGTCGCTGCGGTTCCGCCCGCTGCCTGCCATATACGCTCATTCCTTCCTGTACTTTGCGATTCCGCCGTTGCCTGTTCTTGCCTTGTCCCTGCGCTTCCATCATATCAAGGCTGAGCGTCCGGCGCATCTTCGCGGATATGAAGTAGCATACGAGCTGCCTAAATGATACAATATGTATCTAAGGGGGGCGCTCTGTATGATGCTGATAGCCCGCAGCAGCGTGCGGAACCGGTATCTGCTCTTGGTTCTGTCCGTATTCGATGCGCTGGCCACGGATTGCGGCATTCGGCTGCAGCTGATTCAGGAAGCGAATCCGATCGCAAAGGCGCTATACGAATCCAATGTCGTCCTTTTCTACGGCTACAAGACCCTCCTGCCGCTCCTCCTGCTGTTTCTGCTCCATCGTGATCGTGCGCCCGATCGGTCGATCGTTCGCCTCGGAACAACGTTCGCCACCGCTCTTTACGCCGCCGTTGCGATCTATCACGTCATCTGGATCGCGGTCGCTGCGGCAGCTCACTTACCTTGATTCATACTGCGATGCGCACCTTATGTTGCGACTGCGGCGTTCAAGCGATACGATACGTGTAGAGCCAGGGAGGCGATATCGCGGTGCAAGAGCAGCCCATAAGAGTTTATAACACCGCCGTCGAGGCGACCCTCGAAGTCATCGGCGGCAAGTGGAAGCCGGTCATCCTCTTCTACCTTACTTTCGGCAAGCGACGCAATGGCGAATTGATGCGGCTTATCCCTTCGATTACACAAAAGGTTTTATCGCAGCAGCTGTCCGAGCTGGCGGCAGACGGCGTTGTGTCGCGCATCGTCTACAACGAGATGCCGCCCAAGGTTGAATACGAGCTGACGCCTTACGGCCGGAGCTTGAGAGAATTACTTCACCTCATGTGCAAATGGGGCGACGCGCATATCGAACGGTCCTACGGGGAACGTGGACGCGTGTTGTTCGAGCCGCCGCAGGACGCCGATTGAACGAACAAAACCGGCTCTGCCGATAACGGCGGAGCCGGCTTTGTCTTGCGTCTCGATCAGGGGATGACCTTGCGCAGGCGCAGGTCCTCGAAGATCCCCATGAACATCTCTTCAGTATCGATGAATTCATGGAATCCGAAGCGGCGCGCCTTGGTGCCGTCGGCGAAGAAATCGTAATCCCACGAAAAGACGAAATCCCCGAACCGCCAGGAAGAAACCTCATCGTAGCTATTGGGCGCGAGGCCATATTTCTTGACCATCCCGTCCCACAGCGGCGCCTTGTCCGCCATTACGGTCTCAAGGGACATCTGAAGCGGAGGCGCGCTCTCGAGCCCGAAGTTTGCCGCAATTTTCGGCCATAACTCGCTCCAGCGAAACAGGTCGCCGTTCGCGATGTTAAAAGCCTGGTTCGCACAGCGCGGATCGGTCGCCGCCCATACCGTCGCCCTGGCGAGCAGACCGGCGTCGGTCATCTCCAGCAGGCTGTTGTACGCGCCCGGCTTGCCCGGAAAGCGAAGGGGTAGCCCCAGCTCCTTGGATATGGCGGCATAGATCGCGATGACCATCGCCAGGTTCATCGGGTTGCCGGTCGCATAGCCGGCCACGACGGATGGCCGCAGCGCGGACCACGTCCACGTAGAGCCAGGCTGCCGCCGCTCGAGAAACTGCTGCTGGTCGACGTTGAACTCCGGCGGCATGTGCCCGGCATCCGTCTCGCGGGCGGGCGTCTTGAATGGTCCAAGGTGCGCGCCGTAGACCTTGTAACCCTGCATCAGGCTGATATGCCGAAGACCCGGCGCGATCGGCTCGACGGCATCGACCGTATGGACGAGCATCGCCAGATTCGGCTGGACAAGCTCGGCCCAGGTCGGACGGTCCTGATAAGCCGCATAAAAAATATGCGTAATATCCTTAAGTCCGCCCAGCTTTTCGCGGGTATCCGCCTCGTCCAACAGATCCGCCGCCACGTATCGGATGCGATCGTTATTTTCACCTCCGCGCCTCGATACGCCGACGATGTCCCATTCGGGCAGCGTCGCCAGATAATCGATCAGATTTCGTCCGATAACGCCGTTCGCGCCGACCACCAGGGCCGTTTTGCGGGCGTGTTTATTCTTGTGATTCATGCTCATCTTCCTCCTCGCTCCGGTTGAACCCATTGTGCAGCAGAGGAGAAGAAGTGAACAGTACGCACCTTCAAGTCATCTAGTTACTCCAAAGTAATAATAGCATCGCGTCACGGTCTACACGCTACTCTGCCGCGCCTACGTCATGTTGTCCGATGATCAGCGTAATCGGTTCCAAATACGCGCGCAGCGCATTTTTCTCGCCCGTCGTATCCACTTCGATATCGACGACCTTGCTGCTGACCGTACGTTCTTCCCGGCGGTCGTATACGACTTCGAACTCTCTCAGGCCGAGCGGGTACGTGACGACCGACCAGCCGATCGCAAGCGATCCGGGCACATCCACCGCATGGGAGAAATCGACGCGCGTCAACAATTCCTCATTCATATCTACGATCGTCACCTGCTGCAAAATTTCCGTCTTCATCCTGTTTATCCCCTTTTGCGAAAAAGTAGAAAAATATATTCCTAGCGCCGGTAGCGCGGACAAAAAGCGTCCTACGGCATATATCGGCGATTCCATACTATATTTGTGAGTATTTCAATCGTTCGATAGGATCGGCATGCTTCGTTTGAAAAAAAGCAAATAAAAACGCCTCGCGCACTTGGGGTACGCGAGACGTATTAGGGCTGTTCAGACCGTTGGTTCTGGTTTTATTTGCGGCCTTTAGGCGAGCGCGAAGGCGCTTTGCCACGACCCGCGCCGCCACCGGGAGCGCCGCCGAAACCGCCCCGTCCGCCGGAGGACGGCTTGCGTCCGCCGTCCCGCGAGCCGCCAGCCTGCGGCCTGCCGCCGCTGCGTCCGCCGGACGGCCGCTCGCTGCCGCGGGCAAAGCCGCCGGCTCCGCCGCTAGGGCCGGCGCCGTAGCTGCGCTCGCCGCGGCCCGCTGCTGCGCGTTCGCCGCCGCGCTTAGGCCGCTCGGTCGGCGCACCGTACGCCTTGACGCCGCGCTCGGCCCGGCCGCCCAGTGCCGATGCGCCGGCGTAGCGGCCTTCGCCCGCGCTGCTGCCGCCGCTGCGCGGCCCGCGGCCCGGCGCCGCCTGCGGCCTGCCGGCACCGGCTTCGCGGCGGCCGTTGCCCGGGCCGCCCGCGCCCGGCCTGCGGCGCTGAGCCTGCGGCTCCGCCGCGCGCTCTTCGGGAGCCGGGGCGAAGTATTCGCCCTGCTCCCACCACTTGGCGGCGCGCTCCTCGCCTGCGCCGCCGCCAGCACCTGCGTCGCGTCCGCCGCGCGCAGGCACGCCCTTGCCGCGGCCGGCGCCTGCGTTCGCCGCGCTGCCGCGCAGGCCCCGCTCCGCGCTGCGCCCGCCAAGCGCCGTAGCGCTATCGCCGCGCGCTCCGCGCACGACGCCGCCGCGTACCGCGGCGCGGCCTTCGCCACGCGCGCCGCGATCGTCTCCGCGGCTCTCGCCGCGCCGTCCGCCTCCGGCACCGCGCGTCGCGCCGCCGCGCGCGCCGGCGCCCGTGGCACCCGCGCGCTTGCCGAATGCGCCCGGCGTGCGCGTCTTCACCGTCGCCGCCGAGCCTTCGGCCGCCACGCTGCCGCCGGCCGCGCCGATTTTGCGCCGCTCGATGAACATACCGATGCCGTCCTCGATCACGCCGAGGTCGCCGCGGTCCTTGGGCGCCACGAACGTAATCGCCATGCCCGTCTCTCCTGCCCGGCCTGTCCGGCCGATGCGGTGGATGTAGCTCTCCGCGTCCTGCGGCACGTCGTAGTTGTACACGTGCGTCACGCCTTCGACGTCAAGCCCGCGCGCCGCGATGTCCGTCGCCACCAGAATCTGCAGCTTCGCCTCGCGAAATTTTCGCATGACCTGCTCCCGCTTGGCCTGCGACAAGTCCCCGTGCAGCTCGTCGCTGCTGTAGCCCATCCCCTGCAGCGCTTCGTTAAGCGTGCTCGCGCGCCGCTTCGTGCGACAGAAGACCATGCCGAGATACGGCTGCGTTTCCTCGATCATCGCCACCAGCGCAGCTTGCTTGGCCCGGTCGGTCGTCTCGATAACGAGCTGCGCCGTATCCTTGACCGTTACCTGCTTCGCTTTGACCGTCACTTCCTGCGGGTCCCGCAGATAGCGGCCGGCCAGATTCCGGATCTTGTCCGGCATCGTCGCCGAGAAAAGCATCGTCTGCCTGTCCTTCGGCGTCTTGGCCATAATCTCCTCGACCTCGCCGAGGAAGCCCATATGCAGCATCTGGTCCGCTTCGTCGAGCACCATCATGCGTACGTTGGACAGCCTGACCGTCTCGCGCCGCATATGATCGAGCAGCCGGCCCGGCGTCGCCACGATCATGTGCATGTTGCCTTCCAGCTTGTGCAGCTGCGCCTCGACGTCTTGGCCGCCGTAGACCGCCAGCACGCGCACGCCTTCATAGGCGGGCAGCAGCTTCTTGATCTCCGCCGTAATCTGGATCGCGAGCTCGCGCGTCGGCGTCACGATCAAGCCTTGCAGATACGGCACCTCCAGCTTGATCCGCTCCAGCATGGGCAGCACGAACGCAAGCGTTTTCCCCGTACCCGTCTGCGCCTGGCTGATGACGTCCTTGCCCGTCAAGGCAACCGGGATCGTCTGCGCCTGTACTGGCGTCGGCTGCTTGATGCCCAAGCTATGCAATAATTCGGATGCGCGCGCCGCCACACCCAATGGTCCAAACTCTGCCACAATAGCACCTCATTTATATTCGCGGACCGCTGCCGCGCATTCGTACTCCTATCCTACCACATTACGTGACCTTTTCCGCATTTCGGCTTCGCCTTAATTTCAGTGGCGCCTCGTCCTTATTTTACCCGTTTAAACGGTATCCCCTTCAATCAGGATGCACCAATCTCCCTGTCTCAAGGGGATATCGTTCAAATACGACAACAGAGTCTGGCCCCTCTTCTTCCGGACGGACGTCTCCCTGATCGAAGGGGATATCGTTCAAACGCCCCGCCCACACAACACAAGCTCCAGCTTCTTCCGGACTGACGTCTCCCTGATCGAAAGGGATATCGTTCAAACGCCCCGCGCAATAAAAAACGGCTGCGCCGGACAATGCCCGGACAGCCGAATTCTATTGTTACAGCCAGATCACCAGCGCCAGCACGACGGCCAGCACGATGCGGTAGATGGCGAACGGCACAAGCTTGATCCGGTTGATCAGGTTAAGGAAGAACCGGATAGCCACCAGCGCGACCAGGAACGCAGCGACAAAGCCCGCAATGTAAAACGGCAGCATGTCAGCCGTAATGTACTGGTAGTTCTTAAGCAGCGTGATAAGGCTCGCACCGGCCATAATAGGCACGGCCATGATAAAGGTAAAGTCCGCCGCCGCACGGTGGCTAAGACCGAGCAAGACGCCTCCGGAGATCGTCGAGCCGGACCGCGAGAAGCCCGGCCACAGCGAGAAGCACTGAATCAGGCCGATCGTAAACGCCTGCTTGTATGTAATCTGGTCCACCGTGTTCACCTTCGGCTGCTTCGGCGCCAATCGGTCCGCGCCGATCATGAGGATGGCGCCCAGCACGAGGCCGACGAGCACCGTTTCCGTGGAGAAGAGGTGCTTCTCGATCATATCGTCGAACAAGAAGCCAAGAATACCCGCCGGGATGAGCCCGACGATGACCTGCATCAGCTTGAGCCGTCCGCTGCCGGAACCGCTCCATTCACCCGTGCCCTCGTGCTCCGCTTCGATTCGCGCATCCTTGCCCTTGAGCTTTCTAAGACCGAGCAGGTCCATGAACCGCCGCCAGAACAGTACGACGACCGCCAAGATCGAGCCGAGCTGGATGACGACCTTGAACGCGACTGCCGCGTCCGATCCGAGGAAGTCCTCCGTCTTGAGCCACAAATCGTCGACGATGATCATATGACCGGTAGAGGAGACGGGCGCGAACTCCGTGACGCCTTCGACGATGCCGATTATGATGCCTTTTAGAATTTCCAGGAATGACATATGTACGCTCTACTCCCTTTCCCGATTCCGATTTCCTATGGTCTAGTTTATAGGGAACGCAGGGTCCTTGTCTAATGGACTGGGGCCCAGACTTCCGCTACTATAGTACCCTTCGGGGAAGGATTCGAGCACGTCCGCGCGAGTCAGGCTTCATATTCCGGGTCATTCTCAGGAAAATGCTAGGCAAAAAACGTCTGGGGATACTTCAGCTCCCCGTATTTCTCCTTACGCGTCGCCGCGAGGCGTACCAGCTCCCCTTCCGTCAGTTCCAGCACCATGAACACGTCGTCCGGCACGTCGAACTGCATCAGAACGAGCCCGCTGTCCACGGCAGGCTTGAAGCCGAATTGCGGGTAGTAGGACGGATGGCCGATGAGAAAAATCAGCTTGTAGCCCAGCTGCCCCGCCCTGCGGATGCCCTCCCTGATCAGCTCGCTCCCGATTCCGCGGCCTTGTGCTTCAGGCAGTACGCCGATCGGCGCCAGCACGAGCGTGTCCTCCACGTCTTGGCCGTCCACGAGCTCCGCTTTGCTGATCAACATATGCCCTTCGATCCGGCCCGATGTCTCAGCAACGAGCGACAGCTCTGGCACGAAGCCGGCCGATTCGCGAATCCGATCCGCGAGCCGGCTCTCGTCCTCCCGTCCGCCGAAGGCGGCCAGATGAATCTGCCTGACCGCATCGATATCCTCTTTCTTTTCCGTACGAATTGTCGTCATCTTGTCTCTCTCCTTGCTTCATTTCGCCGCGGCTTCGGTCTCCTGGGCGCCGGTATATTCCACCGCAGCGCCTCCCTGCAGCTGGTACATCGCATAGTATTTACCCTGCAGCCGCATTAGACGCTCATGATCGCCGCGCTCGACGATGACGCCGTGGTCGAGCACAAGAATCTGATCGGCCTGCCGGATCGTGGACAGCCGGTGGGCGATGACGAACGTCGTTCTGCCTTTCTTGAGCACGTCCAGCGCTGACTGAATGATAGCCTCAGTCTCGGTGTCGATGCTGGCCGTCGCTTCGTCCAGGATCAGAATCGCCGGGTCGTAGGCCAACGCCCGGGCGAATGAGATCAGCTGCCGCTGGCCCGCAGACAACGTCGCACCCTTTTCAATGACGGGCTCGTCGAGCCCGCCGGGCAGGCTCATGAACATATCGTAAGCGCCGACGTCGCGCAGCGCCTGCTCCACCCGCTCCCGCGTAATCGCGGGGTTGCCAAGACTTACGTTCGAAGCGATCGTCCCCGTGAACAAGAACGGATCCTGCAGCACGATGCCCATATGGGTACGCAGCTGCTGCTTCGGAATGTCTCGAACGTCGACGCCGTCCACCTTGATGCTGCCTTCTTCGATATCATAGAAGCGGAAAAGCAGGTTCAGGATCGAGCTTTTGCCGGAACCCGTATGGCCGACCAGCGCGACCGTCTCGCCTTGGCGGGCGTGGAAGTTCACGTCCTTCAGCACGTTCTCGCCCTTCTTGTAGGCGAAGGTTACATGCTCGAAGCGCACGTCGCCGCCGCTGCGAGGCGCTGTTCCTTGCTCGACCGGGATGCCCGGCTGGTCCAGCAGCTCGAATACGCGTGACGCGGACACCCGCGCCGTCTCCAGATTAGAGAGCTGGTTGACGATGCCGACGATCGGCTGGAACATCCGGTTCATGTAGTCGATAAATGCGTACAGCACGCCAACCGTAACCGCGCTGCTCAGGGATCCGCCCCAGAACATCCAGAGGACGGCCAGGAAGATCAGATTGCGCACGACGTTCACAAGGTTGTGAGAGGTGATCGAGTTCAAGCTGACCAGCTTCGTCTGGTGATTGAAGTAGTCCTCGTTAAGCTCGTCGAATTCTTTGGCCATCTTCTTTTGCCTGCCGAATGCCTGAATGATCGTCATCCCTTGGATCGATTCGTTGATCATGCCGTTGATATCGCTCAGTTTGGCGCGAATGACGTTGTTCAGCTTGCCCGCGTACCTGCGGTACAAGACGATCCAGATCGCCAGCATCGGAATGAGCGGCAGCGCAATAAGCCCAAGACTCGTGTCTAGCAGGAACAGCGCCCCCAGGATCGCGGTCATATAGACGATACCGGAGAAAAAGTTGGCCAGCACCGCTACGAACAGCTCACGGACGGCTTCGGTATCGTTCGTAATGCGCGAGACGACCTTGCCTGCGGGCAGGTTATCGAAGTAGTGCACCGGCAAACGATGCGTGTGCGCGAATATATCTTCGCGCATGCGCTGTACAATGCGGTTCGCCGATGTCTGCAGCAGCAGCTTCTGCCCGTAGGTGAACGCCGCGGCGAGCAGCAGGAGGCCGAAGTAAGCGGCAGCCAGCTGCAGCAGCATCGGCACCTCCGGCTTGTAGAACCGGTACAATTCGGCCTTCGTCAGCTTCGCGGCCGCATATTGCGCGGTGCGACCGTCCTTGGCGGTCACGGTCATCGCGCCGTCCGTGACGGATCGGGCGCCGTCGAACGCCAGGTCGCTGTCGATCCAGTAGTAGCTGCGTTTCTCCTGGAGCACGCGCCTGGCCAATGCCGGGCTGCGGTCCGCATCGGCCGGCAGATGGTCGTTTCTCACATACCAGTTGCCCTGGTAGGAGACCGCGTCGTTCTGCTTCGCCTGGACCTGGTACCAGGTTTTTTCGATGCCCAAGATGTTCTGATCGATCATCCGCTTGGCCAGCAGCGGCCCGAGCAGCTCGGCGCACACCGCCAGCGCGAGCATCACCAGCGCCCAGATGATCGTTTTTTTATATAGGAGTGCGTAGCGATATAAACGCTTGCCTGTCATGAATGGTCACCTTCATTTCTTTCTCTTCTCTTTGCTTGTAAGAGGCTGCCGGAGAGGCTGTCGGTTTATTTTGCGCGAGTCATGTCCGCGATTGACGTCGCCTACCCCTCGACGATCGCTTCAAGCTGCTGCCGATCGTACTGTTCCTTGTACCAGCCGCCGAGTGCCAACAGCTCCTCATGCGTCCCTCGCTCGACGACGTAGCCTTCGTCCAGCACGAGGATGAGGTCCGCATGCTGGACCGCGGACAGCCGATGCGTCGCGATGAGCGTCGTCTTGCCGGCTCGCTCCGTGCGGATGCCCTCGATGATCTCGGCCTCCGTTCTGGCATCTACCGCGGACAGCGCGTCGTCGAGCATGAGGATCTCCGGGTCCGCGATCATCGCGCGCGCGATGCTCACGCGCTGCTTCTGTCCACCGGAGAGCGCCACGCCCTTCTCGCCGACCAGCGTCTCGAGTCCGTCGGGAAGGAAAGCAATGTCCTTCGCGAACGAAGCCCGGACGAGTGCATGCTGCAACTGCTGTGGCGTTGCCTCTTCTAGACCGAACAAAATGTTTTCGCGAATCGTGCGGGAAAACAGAATCGGGTTCTGCGGCACATAGCCGACCCAGGAGAGCAGGCGATCGATGCCGATGTCCTGGATCGGCACACCCGAGATCGACACTTCCCCGCTGCCCGGGGGATACTCGCGCAGCAGCTGCTTGAGCAGCGTCGTCTTGCCGCTGCCGGTACGCCCGACGATGCCGAGCGTCTGACCGCGTTTTAACTCGAAGCCGACGTCGATCAGATTGTCTACCGCAGACGACGGATAGCGGAAGGTCAAAGCCTTGAACGCGAGCGAGTCGGGAGCCTTCACCTCTGCGAGCTGCTGCGGGTCCTGGACGTCCGGCACGTAACCGAGCGTCTCGTTGACCCGGTCGAGCGAGGCATTGCCGCGCTGCATGATATTGATCAGCTCTCCGATGGCGAACATCGGCCAGATCAGCATCCCGAGGAAGATGTTGAAGGACACAAGCTCCCCGAGCGTGATCTCGCTCCGGAAGACCAGATATCCGCCGTAGCATACGCCGATAATATAACTAAGTCCGATCAGAACCTTATTCGTCGGTTCAAATAGCGCATCGATACGGGCGACTGCGATGTTGCGGTCCAGCACTTCGTTCGTCTTTGCGTGAAACCGCTCCTCGTCAGCCTTTTCCTGCACGTAGGCGCGAATGACGCGGACGCCCGTCACCGATTCGAGCACCTGGTCGTTCAGCTCGCCGAACGAATCCTGCGCCTTCATGAAGCGGTCGTGAATCTTGCCCCCGAAATGCTTCATCGCCAGCGCGATGAGCGGCAAGGGAAGCATCGCTGCGAGCGTCAGCTTCCAGCTGATCAGTCCCGCCATCATGATAAGGAGGGTCACCATGAAGATGGACGAATCGATCAGCGTCAAAATGCCGAAGCCGGCCGTGTTCGAGATCGCCCACAGATCGTTCGTCGCCCGCGCCATCAGGTCGCCCGTCCGGTTGCGTTCGTAGAACGTCGGCGTCATCCGCAGCAGGTGACGAATCAGCTTCGTGCGGAGCAGCCGCTCCAGCATCATCGAGCCTCCGAACAGCTGGTACATCCACACGTAGTTGATGCAGTAGCTGACGACCGTAAGCCCGAGCCACAGCCAGACGACTTGATAGAAATCGCCTTGCGTCATCGTCCCCTGCTGGATGCCGTCGATCGTATTGCCGAGCAGCTTGGGAGGGACGATCTCCACGATGCCCGCGATCGCGAGCAAGACGATCGCGATCGTATACCGCTTCCAATGCGCTCTGAAAAACCACTTTAACTTGATAAGTACGCTAAGCATTTTTTTCCCTCTCTTCTGTTCCCGCTTGCATCCAAGCATGCAAAAAGGCGCACCGCCCGTAAGCGATACGCCTATTCTATGCATCCGTTCCCGGTTTTCGAACATTCGTTCGTTCCGGGACGGACAAGAAAGGGCGCACGATTACGGATCACGTAATCGCGCGCCCTCGATATCCATCGTTGGATTAAACGGGCTTGAACGGATTACGTTCGCTTGCAAAGGCAGCAACGACAGCAGCTGGCACAATCATGAATGTACGCATCGAACGCAATCCTCCCTTCCAATTGTGAAATGTGTTTGACATTTGACACTGTAACATCGGCCCGCGGAAGCTGTCAATGGGTGATTGGAAAATTACGGTCTGCCGCCTGTCCCTACGCTTGAAGCATCCGGTGTTAAGGGTATAACTGAAGTAAAGACCACCGCGGCGGCTTTCTCGCGGATTTCAGCGAAAGGCGGCGCCCTTATGGGGTTTATACTCGTCTACATACTGATCGTGTTTCTCGTTATCGAGATTTCCGCCATCCTCATGCGATCGACGGGACTGGAGCATCCCATCGCGCGCTTTCAAGTCATCTCGCTCCTGACCGGCACCGGCTTCACGACCAAGGAATCCGAGTTGATCCTCGGGCACCCCGTCCGCCGACGGATCGGCATCTTTTTGATCCTGTTCGGCGCCTTCTCCCTGGCGGTCATGATCTCCTGCGTCAGTGCCATCCTGGCGCCCGATTTCCACCTCTTTCCACTGTCCATGGCTTCGGGCGCGCTGTTTATCGTCTATGTCGTGCTGCGCATGCCCGCAGTCGGCAAGCTGCTGGAGAAGCGATTGAGCGGCGCCTTCCGTCAATCCTTCGCGATACACGAGCTCGCGATTCAAGAAGTGCTATACTTGGAAAAAGAAGATGCCTTCATCGACATTCCGATCGGCGAGGCGTCCCCGGCTATCGGCCGAACGATCAAGGAACTGTGCGACGAGTTGCCGGACGTTAACATCCTTTTGATCAAGCGCGGTACCATTGCGATCCGCGACCGCCGTATGGAGACGCCGCTGGAGGCGGGAGATGTGTTATACGTATATGGCAGCATGAGGCAAATCAAGCGCTCGTTCGGCGCCGAACTCGAAGCGAAGAAGATCATGGAGCGTGACGAAAGGCAGGCGGTCTCCCCCTTATGAAAAACGAACGCATGGGCGCTGTACAGCCGTTGCATCGCGGGGACGCAACGGATCAGCCGATCCGGGAGGCGAACTTTCAATTTTTATTTCCCTTCTCCCTGACGACCGATTGCCACAAAGACGTTAAAACGACACTGGAGCGGGAAGGCTTTACCGCCTTTCGGCTGAGCGCGCTGGAGCTGGAAAAGGCGTTCTACGGTCCCAAGCATCATGTGTCGCATCGGGATATGGAACGTTATTACCTGCCTTTTACGAACCATGTCCTGTTTCCGTCGGAGGACAACGAAGAGAGTTTCCAGCGTATGAGCAAGGCGTTGGGGACGACGGCCGTGCTGCAGACGCGTTATTTCGATGCGCCTTTTGTCCTGCATGCCGTAGACGTCGTGCTCTGTCCGTTCGACACCGGCTTCATTACGCTTCGCGTCCAAATAGCCAAAGAGAACACCACCTTGACCGAAGCCATTGAATTCGCCGATCGTCTCCGCGCACTTCAAGACGCGCATAGCGAGGACCGTGCCGCAAACGTCGTGTACGAGGGAAAAAGCTACGAAGAGGTCCAGGATTTCATTTTCCAGGCCATCGTGCCCCACATGGTCGAGCATCTCGATCGCACGCCGATGGACGGCGCCTACTTCGAGGAGCTGCCTTACCTGATCGACGAGCGTATGTATGTCATGGCAAGCTATGCTTTTCCCGAGGATGCGGACATCTCGCTCCTCGACCGCTACCGCGCCTCAAGGCTCGACGGCCTCGACGACAACGGCGATCCCTATATAAGCGCCTACTATATGCCCTACATAGAGCAATACTGCCATGATACAGGCCTCGAACGCTGGGCGCCTTACGCCTATTATCAGACCGACGAGAGCTGCTTCTGCTGCCTGAACAGCCTGCCTGAGCGCAAGGCGGACGCCATCGTCAACAAAATGTACGGCGAATACTACTACGGCTTGCTGCTAAACCTTTTTCACCGTATCGTTCTGCTCAAGCTGTCCAACGCGTATTCTCGCGTCCAGATGGAGCGAGACTCGGAGAAGACGGAGCTGCTCATCCGCGACATAACTACCTTCTCCGCCAAGTACAACTTTCTAGAAGTCGTCTCCCAATCGCAAGGACGGGAGATCTTCCTCCAGCTGCGCCGTATGTATGGCAACGACGAGCTATTCGAGGACGTCAAGCAGACGCTGAACGACTTGTTCAAGTATCAGGAGAACGCCAATTCGCGTCGCTCCAGTTATTTGCTGAACATCCTCACGATCTATACCGTCATCAGCGGGATCTACGGCATGAACCAAGTCATCGAGGATCTTAAAAACCCGATAAAATGGAGCAAGATGTCCAGTTACTCGCCCTTCGAGTGGCTCGCTCTAGTCGTCACCTGCAGCGGTCTGCTCGTCGCATTCCTGTTGTCCGGCAATATCCTGTGGAAGTGGGGCCGCGAACTGCTCAAACGGTTCAAAAGCTGATACTCGCACTTCATCAAGCCGCTGCGCCGTACGGCAAACAGGGAGACAAAACAAAGGTCTAATAAGGGGCCCGAACGTCGGGGTCTCCCCATCTTTTGCCCGTTTTAACGATATCCCCTTCGCTCAGGAAACGGACTGCAAGATATGTTGTCCTTTGCTGCAGGGAGTCTTACGGATCTTGTTCGTGCTTACAGTTGCTATTCGTGCTTACAGATGCCGTGCGTGCTTACGGATGTTTTTCGTGCTTACAGATGCTATTCGTGTAATCGTACTTGTAGGGATTCAATGACAGGCGCCCTCACCTAGGCATGTTTGAGCTTAAGGTGCGTCACCTGACGGGACTTCGCGTGCTTAGCACTCCACTTAATCGGATACACGCCGAGCCTTTTTCCAACCAGTTCTCTATAAATGATCGTAGCCGTCGCGCCGCATAAGCCTATTAATTCCACCATCGAACCGCTTCGGAACATGCGACGAAAACAAAACTCATCCAGATATGCCTGCAGATGCTTCGGACCGATCCCTCCGAATGTCCGTGCCAGCCACCTGACGGCCTCCGTCCATGCTGCATGCAACGCCGAGCGTTCCTTGCGGTTGCGTCGGTCAAAGACCTTGAGCTCGCCGGACTCCTCTTTCAAATCGATAGCATGCTGCAACAAAAAACGCTCGATTACGCCTATGTCGTCCTGGTCGTCTCTCGTGCCGTCTACACGCTTGATCTTCAATTGCTTAACCATATCCGTTCGTTCATTGATAGAAGCGCCGACGATGACAGACTGTGCCTTATGCTCTGGCGCCGCGTTAATGCCGCTAAAATGACGGTGGAATTCGTATCCGTAGAACTCGCCGAGCAATTGTAAATTACCTGCGAGTGGGAGCTCGGCATCCCATTGCTCGATGGCGTAGCGAAGCTTATGGTTCATCAGCCACGCGGTCTTATAGGTCACCTGAATGAGCTCGGATAGCAGCTTGGCGCTGATACCGATCTGCATCAGATACATCGCCTGAAACCATTTGCATAGCGGCGTGCGCGTACCTTCGAGTATCGTCCCTGCTGTAAGAGAGGTCTGATGTCTGCAGGAGACGCATTCAAACCGCCCGCGCCCCCTCGAGGCAACGCGATAATAATGCGGATGCGAGCAGCGAGGACATCTGTACCCTCCGGGCCACTTCGCCATAAAGAGCGCGCCCTCGCAATCTTCCTCGCTATAAGTCGGCATTCTGTCTACGATCGAATATCGGCTACCGCCCATCGCACTCACTCCAAAGGGAACATTTGTTCTTATTTTAACAGTATGTTGGTGGTTTGGCTACTGTTTTTTTCCTTTTTCTATCGGGAATAAAAGCTTCGGAAAAACCAAACCTCCTCCTGTTCGAAGGGGATATCGTTAAAATGTGGCGCATATGCTATCGTTTCTGACTAAAGGGGATATCGTTAAAACGCATCGCATATGCTACCGTTCCTGACTAAAGGGGATATCGTTAAAACGCGTCACAGCGTTGATTTCATCTCATAAGCCAGTCAGACACGCGATGGGCGCCACTCTGCCGCATAAAAAAGAGAACGCCGAAACGCCCTTTACAGGGCGTCTTGCGTTCTCGAAGCAGCGAAGCTCGGCTGTTCAGACGATAAGAAAGTGAACCGGCTCCTTGCAATATTCGCAGTGCTGCGGCGGATCCCAGGCGGAGAACTTGGTCTCCTTCAAATTGACGAGATCGGGCGCGTCCTCGTATTCGTCGACGAAGGTGTCGATCGCGAGCTCCACGTGTTCTTTACATACGCAATACATGATGAGATATCCTTCCTCTGGCCGGAGATCGGCTCATGTGGTTAGCCGTCGTTCTCGGTCTTTTCGACAAGCTTCACGCTGAGCTCGCCCTTCTTCCCGTCCCGATAGTAAGTTATATCTAGCGTATCCCCGATTTGGGTTTTCGTATACAAGTATTTGCGCAAATCGAGGGTGCTGCTAATCGGGTGACCGTCGAGCGATACGATAATGTCGTTAAAGGCAAGCCCCGCTGCCTTAGCCGGGCCCACGGCTTCGAGGACGACGGCGCCGTCCGTCACGCCGTCCGGTATGACGAGTTCATCGCCCGCCGGAACATCGTCGTCGTCTCCGTTTGAATTCGGCGAGGCTTCGGCGTCTCCATCGTCGGACGGCGCTTCGTCCTCCGAATCGGCCTTATTGTCCAGGTAGATGGACAGATCCATCGAATATACGCCCAGATACGGTCGCTTTATCTTGCCGTGCTCCATCAATTGATCGACGATCGGCATGGCATCGTCGATCGGGATGGAAAATCCGATGCCCTCCACGCTGGTATCCGCGACCTTCATGCTGTTGATGCCGACAACTTGGCCGTTCAAGTTGACCAGCGCGCCGCCGCTGTTGCCCGGATTGATCGGCGCCGAGATCTGGATAACCTCTTCCTCCCAGTCGTAGACTCCGTCCTGGTTGAGCGAGATCGGCACCGTCGTCTTCAGATTGGAGACAATGCCGTTAGATAACGAGTCGCTGAATCCGAGCGGATTGCCCACCGCAATGACGGTCTCGCCCTTGCGCAGCTTGCCCGAGTCGCCAATATCGGCGACTTGATTGATCCCCTTGTCGTCCGTCTCCAGAACGGCAAGATCGGTAATCGTATCTTTGCCCACGACAGTCGCGGTCTTCTTAGTGCCGTTCGAAAGGACGACCTGTAGCTTTACGCTATCGGCGATAACGTGGGCGTTGGTGATCATATAAGCCTTCCCTTTTTGCTTCAGGAAGATCACGCCGGAGCCCAGGCTGGTGCCTTCTGCGATCGAAGCCTCGTTTTTGGCGGAGCCGCTCTGCGTCTGGTTGATGACGCTCACGACGACGGGACCGACCTTGGCGGCAGCGGAGATGATCGCCTCGTTCGTATCGTATCCGGCGGAGACGCTGGACGATAGAGCCGGCGCTGCGGCACCGCTTTTCGGACGGTCGACGGTCAGATAAAATAGGGATGCAACCAGCACGGAGCTGGCCAGCGAAGAGACAAGCGCTATTTTCAAAGCGGAGTTCTGACGGCCCCAACGGCTCGGCCGATTCCAGGAACCCGACGGCTCCCGGCTGCTCCGCTTAACTTTGGTAGAGTAAAAATCGTCTTTGAAAAAGCCCATGAGACGCCTCCCTCGCCGACCGATTAAAAACCAAGAAAAATGGAATGTATCGTGAGCGATTTGACTAAAATAGTAATAGATTCACAGAACCATAGCAAGCAATCAGACGACAAAATCAAAATGGTCATGCAAGGAGGACAAGTTCTTGAAACCCACGTCTACCCATTGGTCGTTCGTAGACTTCGCGGCGCAGCTCGCCGACCTGAAGGACGACCGCTATCGTCAACTGCTGGCGCTCACCACATTGATCGAAGTGCTGGTCGATAAAGGCATTGTGACTGCAGAGGAACTGCGGCTAAAGTCGGAAGAGATGGAAGAAGAGCTGGAGCGCCATCTGTTGTGACCAACTATGCCTTCACCAGATCCCAAGGCGTCGGCCGGTCCGCATACGTATCGCAAAGCGCAAACTCGTGCTTTTGATAGAAAACGCCGTTATCTTCTAATACAGTATTCACCGTCAGCTTCGCTAAATCCATCAAATTGTGCTCCTGGCTCAAATGAGCGAGGTACACGCGCTTGGTGCGGCCTTCGGATAGGAGCCGGCATAACGTATCGCCGGCCGCTTCGTTCGACAGATGGCCCATGTCGCCGAGGATACGGCGCTTAATGTTCCAAGGATAGCGCCCCATACGAAGCATGTTGATATCGTGGTTGGCCTCCAGCACGAGAACGTCCGATTCCAGCAATTGACTCATAACCTTGTCGCTGACGTATCCGAGATCCGTCGCCAGCGTAAGCTTTGTACCGTCGGACCGGAAGCAATAGCCCACCGGCTCCTCAGCGTCATGCGAGATGGCATACGACTCGATCCGCAGATCGAACAGCTCCATGACGCCGCCTGTCGGCAGCACCTTGCGCTGTTCGTCCGGCAGCTCGCCGACGTGCTTGTTCATAGCGCCCCACGTCTTCTCGTTAGCGTAGACGGGGAGGCTGTACTTGCGGGCAAAGGCGCCAAGTCCTTTAATATGGTCAGAATGCTCGTGCGTCACGAAGATGGCGTCCAGCTCGCTGCCCGACACCTCGCGCTCCTGCATAAGCGATTCGATTTTTTTGCCGCTTAGACCGGCATCGATGAGTACTGTCGCCGCGCTCGAGGACACGACGGTCGCGTTGCCCGTCGATCCGCTGGACAGCACCGTGAAGCGAAGTCCCATAAGCTATGTTTCCCTTCTCTCTTCTCTCCGGCAAGGCTATATGTCTCTCTAAGGATCTTTATAGTCGCGCACTCTATTTTATTCTATCAGATTAGAGCCCTTCAGCGTTAATTACTTCGGGCACGCTGCGAACCTTAAGGTTCCGATAGCGGCTCGAGAGAGGTCTCCTTGTCCGTAGAAACCTCGCCGCTGGCCGCATTGACGTAGAATACGCCTCCGTCTTCGAGCAGGACGCGCCAGGAGGGCGCAGCCACCTGCGTATCGGAGTTGAAGATGCCTTGACCGTGGTAGCCGAGCTGCACTTCTTTAACTGCGGCGCCTGCCGGCAAATATTTTTTAAGAATCAGGCTCGTGAGCGCTTGGGTTGCAGGCAGCACCTTCTGGTCCGGCCCGCCCTCGGATGGCAGCGTCTCGATCAGATCCTGGCTGTAGCCCTGAATTTTCTGCTCGCTGTAATAGAGGATCAACTTCGCGTCGAAGAGAGGCAAGCCTTCGACCTTCCGATTGAACGCATATTCGCCTTCGCCCGCGCTGCCGTAATAATCGAACTGGTATCTCGCAAGCTCGGGGATGACATCCCCCAGCGCCTGCAGCAGCTCTTTATTATTAAACACGATGCGCGTCTCTCGAGGCGGCTCTATCGCGATTCGCTTGTCGACGGCCGTTCCCGACGGCACCTGCTGCTTGTACGTTATATCCCGCAGGCTCGGCGTATCCGTCGGAATCTTGGCCTCGATGCGAATGTTCTTCTCCTGCATGATCTGCCTGGCTTCGACGGACAGGGAGGTCCAGTCGACCGTCGAGTCGATCCGCTCCCGCCACTCGAGCCATAGCTGATAGCCGAGCACGATGTTTAGCGCAAAAAAAGCGACGATGAGCACGGTCTTCGCTCTTCCCCAGTCCACCTTCGCCCCCCCCTTCCGCTGAAAATTTCTTAGCTATTATGGATCACCCGGCGAAGCGCACCTCGCCGCTTGTCGTGCGTATCGCCCATACCGGCTCCAACACCAGCTTATCCTGCGCCAATGTCGTGCGGTAGGCCGGGAAGAGCGACTCGACCTGCTGTCCTGCTGCCGCTTGGCGGATCTTGACCAGCAGCTGGTTGCCCGAAACCAGGTTGTACGGCTGTGCGGTTCCGACCTTGTCTCCCAGTACGAGCAGGGACCGTTCATAGGAGCTGACCACGCCCTGCTGCACGGCGAGCTGCATGTAGCCGAACCTGAACTCGCCTGCGGAGAGGAGCGGCACGTCGCCGTAATATTGCTGAAACCGGATCGACGGATCGGTATCGTCCGCCTCGGTGGAGCCCGGTGCCTGCGCCAGGCTGAACGTGCCGTTCCAGCCACCGTGCAAGTTGACGAACTGAACGGCCGACGTGATGTTCTCTGCAGGATCGTCCCGCCCCTCCGCCCGCGCGACGGGGTCCTTGAAGGACAGCCAGCCGCCGGCCTGCTCGACCTTGAGTCCGCGCTTGGTATCGGCGTAAATCTGCGCGCCGTCCTGGCTGTCCTGGATCATTTTCGTCGTCGTCGGGTCGTTGAACAGATTGCGCTGCATTTGATCGGCCGTGTACTTGGTGAAGCTGACCTCGACACGGCTCAGCGCAAGCGATTGATCCGGCACGTAGACGCCGTTGGCCCAGTAGCTAAACGGCTTCCAATATTGGCCGAAGCCGACGCTCTGTTCGACGTCCTGTGCGGTAAGATCGACTTGGGCGGCCTCGTACACCTCTGTGCCGTCGGCGTTCAGAAAGAAGCTGCGCACCTCCCCGCTGTCCGGACGCGCGAAGATCCAGATCCGGTCGATCGCGCCCTCGGAGAGGAGCGCTTCGCCGTCGATGCCTTTGAACGCGCGCTGCAGCATCGGGAAGGGGATATCGCGCCCGAAGCGGATCTCGATGCCCTCGTCCTGCCGGCGCACCTGCTCCCAGTCGATGGCGCTCGCTTCGGCCCGCTGGAAGCCTTTGAACTCCCGACTCGACAGCTTGTCCAGCACCATCCCGTAGAAGGTGTCGTTCGGGTAAAAAACGGTATGCTTGTCCTGTCCCATATGAATGACGAGCGACTCCGGGAACAGAAGGTTCTCGACCTTCTCTTCGGGACCGAGCTCTTCGGTCTTGATATAATCCTGCTCGGTCTTCACCTGGGTCTCCAGGTTCGGCATGCTGTAGGCAAGGAAATAGCTCTGCACGAGACTGAGAACGACGAGCAGCGCGAGCGCGACGGATTTGGCTTTATCGATCACGCGTACTCACTCCCTTCCTGAACCATCGGAAGCGTGACCGTCACGGTCGTGCCGACTCCCGGCTCGGAATCGAGGAGAATGATGCCGCCGTTGGCGCGGACGATTTCCCGGGCAATCGACAGGCCGAGCCCGGTACCGCCCATATTGCGCGAGCGCGCCTTGTCCACGCGGTAGAAGCGGTCGAAAATATGCGCCAGATCCTTCTTCGGGATTCCGATGCCCGTGTCGCGTACGGATACCGAGAGCTGTCCCGATTCAGTGGGCCCCGCGGTCAGGCGCACAGAACCCCCGTCGAGCGTATACTTGATCGCATTGGACACGATGTTGTCGAGTACCTGATCGATGCCGTCCCGATCGATCCATACCTTGGCCAGGTTTGGGTCTACCTCCACCTTGACCGTAATCGCCTTCTGCCGCAGCTGCAGCGAAAAGCGGTCGACGACATCCTCCATCATCTCGCCGACGTCGGTCATCTGGCGCCGGAGCTGCGCCTGCTTGGAGTCGAAGCGCGACAGGTGGAGCAGGTCGTTGACGAGCCGGATCATGCGCTCCGTCTCGCTGAAGATAACGCCGACGAAGCGCTCCGCGAGCGGCGGCTCGGCGAGTGCGCCATCGTCAAGCGCTTCGGTGTAGCTCTTGATCGTCGTGAGCGGCGTGCGCAGCTCGTGCGAGACGTTCGCGACGAACTCGCGCCGCGAATTGTCGAGCTTCTCGGCCTCGGTGACGTCGTGAAGCACGGCGATGACGCCGACCACGCCCTTGTCTCTGCGGCGGATCGGCGTGAGCGACGCGCGGAATACAAGCTCTTCCTCGCTGACCGCCTGCATGCGGGAGATGAGGCGGGTCGACTCCTTGCCTTCGAGCGTGCCGGCGATGGCGGCCTTGTCGATGGCCAGGCACTCGGATAGCGTCATCCCTTCGATCGTGTCTTGACCGAGCATCGCCCGGGCGCGGCGATTGGCGACGATGACCCGCCCGATCTCGTCCGTGGCGAGCACGCCGTCGTTCATATTGGAGAGGATGGACGAGAGCTTCTCGTTCTCTTCCTCGTTAATGGACAGCGCTTCGCTGAGCCGCTCGGTCATCTCGTTAAACGCCGCGCTAAGCTGGCCGATCTCGTCGTTGCCCAGGATCGGCACCCGCTCGTCGAAGCGGCCCTCCGCTACGGCCGTAACCTGCAGCGTAAGCGCCTTGATCGGGGAAGTAATCGTGCCCGACAGCAAAATGCCGAGCACCGCCGTTAATCCGAGCGCCAGCAGCATGCCGGAAACGAAGATACGGTTGATTCGTTCCACTGTGTTGTACAGTTCAGACATCGAGGCGACGACGTAAACGGCGCCGATCACCCTGTCGCCGCTTAGAATCGGCTTGGCGATAACCTTTTTGCGGATATGATCCTCTTCGATCAACTCGCCGGTGTTGTCGCTGATGCCTTGAAGCGAGCGGCTTACGAGGAGCGACGTGTTTTTGCGTCCAATATAGCTCTGGTGCGATTCTAGCGAGGTCGAGAGCACGCGTCCGCTCGCGTCAAGCACCTGGGTCTCCGTGCCGTTCTGGCTGAAGAGACTGCCCACCAGCTGATTGAGCGACTCGATGGCTTCATCGGAGCGATTGCCCTCGCCGTCCTGCTTGGCGAATTCGCCCGAGCCCAGCATCACGGCGAGCAGCTGCGCCTGCCTGTTGATATCCGATGTGAAGCTGTCGATGAGCGATTTCTTCATCGTGCTGATGAAGTAAACGCCGATCAGCTGCACCGCGATAAGGATGAGCAAGAGCACCATCATGATCAGCTTCGCTTGAATCGTGCGCAGCGGCGCGAACAGCTTCATCCCCCGTACCCGCCCGCCATCTTGGGACTGCGCATCAGATAGCCGAGGCCTCTGCGGGTCATGATCAGCTCAGGCTTGCTCGGATCGTCCTCGAGCTTCTCTCTGAGCCGCCGGATCGTCACGTCCACCGTCCGCACGTCGCCGAAGTACTCGAAGCCCCACACGGCCTGCAGCAGATGCTCCCGCGTCATGACCTTGCCGCTGTTGCGCGCCAGATAGTGCACGAGCTCGAACTCGCGATGCGTCAGGTCCAGCGGCTGGCCGTTCTTGTAAACGACGTACATATCCGTATCGATAAAAAGATTGAACAGCTTGAGCCCCTGCCGCTCCGGCTCCGCCTCCTGCTCGGTGCCCCCGCGGGGCTCGTCCAGCTTGCGCTGGCGACGCAGATGCGCCTTGACGCGCGCAAGCAGTTCCCGCGTGCCGAACGGCTTGGTGACGTAGTCGTCCGCGCCGAGCTCGAGGCCCAGCACCTTGTCCAGCTCGGTATCCTTGGCCGTCAGCATAATGATCGGCGTCGACAGCCGGCTGCGAACCTCGCGGCAGACGTCCATCCCGTCCTTGACGGGCAGCATCAGGTCGAGGAGGATCAAGTCCGGGTCGTGCTCGAAAGCGAGCTGCACGGCCTCTCCGCCGTCAAAGGCGCAGATGACCTCGTAGCCCTCTTTCTCCAGGTTAAACTTCAATATATCGGCGATCGGCCGCTCGTCGTCCACGACCAGAATTTTGCCCGGCATGCGCTGGCCTCCGTATCCCTGTCCCGCTTCCTCGGATCTCAATCGTCCGGCGGCTATGATTAGCCTTATTTTAACATACCCCAGGTTTCTGCCCAACAGAGAACGCCCTCCGAAAGCGCGTTTCGAAGGGCGTTTGCAGGGGTAAATGTTTACAAATAATCTGCCGGGTTCTTAAGCTTGCCGTTCAAGTAGATTTCGAAGTGCAGATGCGTCCCGAAGGAATGGCCCGTGTTGCCCATCACGCCGATGGCTTCGCCTTGCTCCACGACCTGGCCGACTTTGACGTTAATCTTGCTCAGATGACCGTATAGGGTTTTGTACCCGTTGTTATGATTAATGATGATGGCGTTGCCGTAACCGCTCATGCTGTCGTCCGCGAGCTCGACGACGCCGTTGTCGGCGGTCTTGACGCTGCTGCTGCCAACCAGATCGAGACCCTTGTGCAGTCTGCCCCATCGCTTGCCGTAGTAGCTGGTAATCTTGTGCCCGGATACAGGCCAGGCGAACTTGCCCGAGCCTTCGCTCGGCGTCACCTTCGTCCCCTTTAGCATGACGGTGGAGAGTGCCGGCGTCACGACTTCGGTCGATACCTGCTCTTCTTCAATGACGAGCCCGTTGCGCCTTAGCAGCTTGTAGGTAACGATGCGCTTGCCGTCCGAGCCCGGCCTGACGATCTTCGATATGCCCGCTTTGAGTTCATCCGTCTTGCGAATCTCGAGCTGCGCTTCGATCGTCTCCGTTTGCGTCACCGTCTCCTCGGACCGGACGTTTAGCAGAGGCTCCTGTACGGTCAGGTTCAGCCGATCGCCGATCTTGATCTTATCTTCATCGATCCAAGGATTGTTCTGATAAATGAGATCCTCGGACACCCGCTGCTCGTCCGCGATGCAGCCGATACAATCGCCGGCTTTTACCGTATAGACGCGCTGCACGGTATGTCCCGCGATCAGCCGTTTGACGAGCGCTTCGTCATCCTCAATCTTATTGGCATCGACCTCGGTCGGCTCCGTGACCGCTACCGTCTCCTCGAACGCCGCGCTGTCATCCGCAGCAGGCGCTTGTGCTGCCCCCTTGCCCGACGGGGCAGCTAGTCCGCTGCCTGCTGCAGGCAGCTCATCGCCGGTTGCCGAAGCCTGCGCGCTGAAGGACAGCGACTGCACTTCCTTGGCGGCCGGCTTCTTTGCGTTCTTCGAGGCTGCTTCTGCGGGGGCTGGCGCATAGTGCGCCTTGACCCGGTCAAGCACTCGCTCCGCGGTCTCTTTGTCCCGTACGACTGCGATTGCCTTACCGTCGACCATTAGCTTGACGCCGGTCGGATGCGTCTTAAGCGCGCCCCCGACCAGAGCCGCGACTGCCGCGTCGTCCAGCTTTTTGCCGTAGGCTTCGGCCTCCTTGTAAGTAACCTGCCCGTCATCGAGCTTGTACAAAACCTCGCCACCCGCCCGGGCCAGCTCGGCCGCCTTTTCGGCGACGCTGCGCTCGATGACGCTTCGGTCGCCGACGTCCCCGACGTGCTCGCCGCCGATCCATACTTCCGAATAGGACAATGTATGCGCCTCGATATGCTGCTTGACGAGTACCGTGCCTCCGCCTGCCGCGACGACCGCCGCGCATATGGCGATCGCGGTCTTGCGTCCCGCCCGGCGCCTGATCCAGACGGCCGCTCCCTTGAAAGCTCCCGCTATTCGCTTGCTTCTGCTGCCGTTATTCATAGATAACTCCTTGATCGCTATGTAAGATAGATTGCCGCCGCAAAAAGCGACATCTTCAACACTGTAGCATAGCGTCCTTCGGGCTATCAATGAAACGGGGCTTAGAATTCTCTCATCTGAAAGACTACTGCGCCTCAGGAACCTTTAGCGCTTCCAGCATCGTGGCATATTCTTTGTCGCTCAAAATAGGCTTTAACAGCGCCTCCAGCTGAGGCACTTCCTCGGTAGTCAGTCCGTTGCGGATCAGCCCCGTCAGTTGAGCCAGCTGATCGCTTGTCAGCTTGCTGACGACGACGGAGTAGATCTGCTGCTTCTCCTCATCCGTGAGCCCGGAGACCGCCGACGAGCCGTTTTCCCCGTTCCACACGGGTACCGCCCCGTCTTCTTGCAGGCTACCCCCGTCCGTATCGCCGGGTGAAGCCGCCGCCTCCCCGTTCGTCACCGAGCCGCTCGGCTCCGGTCCCGGCTCCGGCGAAGGCACGCCGCCCGCGTTGCCGTCCGGCGTTGCTGCGTTACCCCCCGACGCAGCATCCGTATCAGGCGTGCTCGCGTTGGATGCGTCAGCTTCGTTCTGGCCCGTTTCCGCTTCGGGGTCGGGCGTATCTTCCGGCTTGGACGTGCCGACTGCTTGGTGGTCCCCGTCGCCTCCAGATTGCGCCTCCGTTTTCCCTTGGGCCGAATTCGTCCCCGCATCCGCCCCCCACAGCTTGCCCCACACGCCGCTCATCGCGAACGGCTGCTCATCCAGCTCAATGCCGTAATCCGCCAGCGCGGTCTGCACGTAGCTCGTTACGATATATCCGGTCGTCCAGATGCTCAGGAAGCTGACGAGCAGCGCCGCTCCAATCAATTGACCTGCCCAGCCGATCCATTTCCACATGATGCGCCCTCCAAATCTATGAAGTTTCATAGCATCAGTATGGGCAACCAGGGGGAGCGGCATTCCGTCCGGGGCAAATAATGATGGCGGTGCGCCGCGTTTTAACGTTATCCCTTTCGGTCAGGAACGTGCCTTTCTGCACATTTTAACGGTATCCCCTTCGTTCAGGAATCCGGCTAATTAAATCTGGCAACTGCATGGATCGACGAAACCCCGCATACGCAAAATTCCCCCTCGATCGGCAACGGAGACCCGTTTCCTGACCGAAGGGGATATCCTTCAAACGGCGCAAACCGGCTATTGAGCCCTATAACTGCGTGCGCCTGCCTAGTATTTGAATCGCATGCGCAGCAGCTTGCGCATGCCAAGTGTGCTCAGCACGCAGCCAAGCACAAAACCAATATCGTAACCGAGCCGATCGCCCGCGTTAAGCCTGAACAGTTCTGTGCCGAGCAAACCCGTTACCATGGACGCGCAGAGGACGAAACCCCACCGCAGTACCGTCTCGCCGCTTTTAAAGATCATCAGCTTGCCGTTGTTCTCCGTCGGATTGCGACTGTAGGCGAGAACGCCCCCTGCAAAGCTCAAGATGATGATTGCCAGCAAAGACAGCGCATGGGTCCACGATATATCCGAGTACTGCGCGGACGCATAATTGAAAAAGTTGAACCATGCCCGCAGAAGATCTCCCCCATTGACCGACGAGTAGGCGTCGTACACACCTTGCCGCGGCATGTAGATGCCGTGCGCCTGCAACGAGAAATCGAGCAGTTCGACAAACACGATCGGAAGAGCGACCAGCACCCAAGTCAGGATCGTCTGGGAAGCGACACTGCCTGTCAACGTTCCGATGAGGAGCGCGCAGGAATACCCCGCCAGGACGACAAGCAAGGAATAGCCGAATTGAACGACGAAATAGTCGATGCGCAAATAGTCCGATGCGGACGAGATTGCGACCACGATAGCGTCAATTACCGTATTCAGCAGAAGCGAGCCTCCAAACAACGCAGCGCCGAGCAGCCACTTGGCAAAAAAGATCTGTCTTCGCGTATACGGCAACGAAAATAACAGCTCCTGCGAGCCGTTTCGCCGCTCGACGCCGAGTTGGACGAGCGCCAGCACGAAAGCCGCCAGCAGCAGCCAATATCGTCCGGCAATTTCGTGTACGCCGCTTTCATAAATTCTATGGAATGTATTGCCTGCGGAATTAAACATATATGCCTTCACGGATTCCCGCGTCCAGCCGCCCCATAACCACCGGTTCATTCTCGGCAATCCCAGTGTGAGGAAGTGCACGATCGGCACCGCAAAAATAAACAGTCGCGCTTGCGCATATTCTCTGCCGAAGAGCGGACGCATCCCCTTTAACCAGGCAATGGCATTATCCCTCATCCAGCTCACCTCCGAGCTTCCACACGTACAGATCCTCCAGCCGGACGGGCAATGGCTCCATAAGCAACGGCATCATTCCCTTAAGCTCGGCGACTGCCGCACTTCCGGGAGCGCCGTTCAACAATAGCGTATAGACGCGGCCGATATGGTCGAGTACCCGCACGTCGGGGGAGGACAGCCATGCTTCGGGCGCTTCGCCTTGAAAGACGACCTGCAGCTTCGTAACGATGCCTTCGGCGGCACCCTCCGAGTCATGCGTCTCCACGCTGCCCGACCTCATAAGCAGAATCTTGTCGGTCATCCGCTCCAGCTCCTCCAGCAGATGCGACGAGACGATGAGCGACATGCCGTCCGCTGCCGCCTCCATCAGCAGGGTGAGCACCTGCTTTTTGGCGATCGGATCGATGCCGTTGGTCGGCTCGTCCAGCAGCACGAGCTTCGCGCGCGTAGACAAGCCCAGCGCCGTGCTGAACATCATTCGCATGCCTTTGGAGAAGCGGCGGATGTTGCGGTCGAGCGGTAGACCGAACCGGTTCATCGTATCTTTGAAGTAGGCGTGATCGAAACGCGGATAGATCTGTCCGAACATATAAGCGGCGCCCCAGCCCGTATAGCCGTACCACGCCTCCGGGGTATCCGGTATAAACGCCATCTCGCGCTTGACCTCCGGCTCCTGGTGGACGGACCGGCCTTCGAACAGCACCTCGCCGCCATCGGGATCGAGAATGCCGGACATCACCTTGAGAAGCGTCGTTTTACCCGCACCGTTTCGTCCGATCAAGCCGGCCACCCGGCCCTCCCCGAGCTCGAAGCTTACGTTTGTCAGCACCGGTTTGCCGTCAATCTTCTTGCGTAGATGGCTCGCCTCCAGCATCTCGATCCCCCCCATATTCTCGCATGTCTTCCATTAGCCATGCCTGCAGCCGGTCGCTTCCGACACCGAGATGATGTGCCTCGACCGCGATGCGACGCAGCTCGGCGCGCAGTCGCAGCAGCCGTTCCCGCTCCATCCCGGGCTCCTCGGCAGCCTTTGCCACGAAAGCGCCTTTGCCGCGGAGCGATACGATGACGCCTTGGCGCTCGAGCTCTTGATAAGACTTGGCCACCGTGTTGTGATTGACGAGCAGCGTTGCCGACAGCTCCCGTACCGAGGGAATCCGATCGCCTTCCGCCAGCGCGCCCTTGGCAATCAACGCTTTGAAGCTCTGTACAATCTGCTCGTAGATGGGCGTCGCACTTCTCTCATCGATGCGTATCATTGGGCAAGCGGGTCAACTCCTTTTACGACTACTACCATGACGTGTACTACCATGACGTCTACTACCATGACGTCTACTACCATGACGTCTACTACCATGACGTGTACTACCATTCGTGCATTAACTTTCGTGGCTACCTTTCGTGTGCTGCCTTTCGTGTGCTGCCTTTCGTGTGCTGCCTTTCGTGCACTGCCTTTCATGCACAACCCTTTATGCCTGTCGCATCAAGTGTACCACCTTAACTAGTACACATTATACATTCGCAGAATTATACATGCAAACGTTTTTCCTGAAAACAAAAAGCTCTCTCGCCGATCCGTGAGGAGGGCAAGAGAGCTTGAAAATATGAGGTTCTGCAGGATGCGTTGGCTTCCGATTATCCGTAGATCGCCACAACCTGATTCGTCTGCTCGCGATTGCGGCCGACGGAGAAGATCGCGATCGGGATGCCTGTCAGCTCGGAGACGCGCTGCACGTAGCGGCGGGTATTCTCCGGCAGATCGTCCAGCGTCTTGGCGCCGGTAATGTCTTCGCTCCAGCCCGGGAGCTCCTCGTAGACGGCTTCGCACTCGGCGAGCATCTTAAGGTTGGCCGGATAGTGCTCGATGAGCTGACCGCGGTAGTTGTAGGCGGTGCAGATCTTCACCGTCTCAAGGCCGCTCAGCACGTCGAGCGAGTTGAGCGACAGGCCCGTGATGCCGCTCACGCGGCGGGCGTGACGGACGACGACGCTGTCGAACCAGCCGACGCGGCGCGGACGGCCCGTGACGGTGCCGTACTCGTGGCCCTTGTCGCGGATCCAGTTGCCGAGATCATCATGCAGCTCGGTCGGGAACGGACCGTCGCCGACGCGCGTCGTATAAGCCTTGGCCACGCCGATGACTTGCTGAATCTTGGACGGACCGACACCCGAACCGATGCAGACGCCGCCCGCTGACGGATTCGAGCTCGTTACGAACGGATACGTGCCTTGGTCGATGTCGAGCATGACGCCTTGGGCGCCTTCGAACAGCACCTTCTGACCGGAATCGATGGCGTCGTTCAGAACGACGGACGTGTCGGTCACGAGCGGGCGCAGCTCTTCGGCGAGCTTCAGATACGTAGAGATGATCTCATCGGCGTCCAGCTTGTCTCCGCCGTACATTTGCTCGATAACTTGGTTCTTTTCTTCCACGAGACGGCGCGTCTTAGCCGTGAACTCTTCGGCATCCATCAGGTCGGCGATTCGAATGCCGTTGCGAGCCGCCTTGTCCATGTAGCAAGGGCCGATGCCCTTGCGCGTCGTGCCGATCTTGTTGTCGGCCTTGCGGTCTTCCTCGAGTCCGTCGAGCACGAGGTGGTACGGCATGATGACATGCGCGCGATCGCTGATGCGCAGATTATCCGTGCTGAACCCGTTATCGCGGATATATTGGAGTTCTTCTACCAGCGCGGCCGGGTTGATAACCATGCCGTTGCCGATGACGCATACTTTGTTTTCGTTAAAAATGCCCGAAGGAATCATGGTCAGCTTATACTTTTTGTTTTGAATGAGGATCGTATGTCCGGCATTGTTGCCCCCCTGATAGCGGGCGACGACGTCTGCCTTTTCCGCCAGGAAGTCCGTAATCTTGCCTTTGCCTTCGTCTCCCCACTGCGTTCCTACAACAACTACTGTAGACAATGCAATCCCTCCATCCGGCCTCTTGGCGCTTGGCCAGCCGGCATGATTAATGCCGCCCGCACGGATGCGAGGATGTCGAGGGCGCCGACTTCGAGCGCACGCGACAACGCACCGGGAAGAGTCCTCTCCCCCGATGGACGGCAAATGGCCGCTATCGCGGCATTGTCTAGTTTAGCAAGCTAAAGCGTTCAAGTCAAATAAAAAAACCGAACGATCTAGAGAGGGGCCTCTTGATCGTTCGGAAATGTTCGGATTTTCGTCATCAGGAAGCGCTGCCGACCATCGCTTCCCCGTGCGCCCGGTCCAGACTGACGAACTTGTTGAAGTTCTTCAGGAACACGAGCTCTACGGTGCCCACGGGTCCGTTACGCTGTTTGGCGATGATGATCTCGATGATGTTCTTTTTCTCGGTATCGTGATTGTAGTAATCATCCCGGTACAGGAATGCCACGATGTCGGCATCCTGCTCGATCGATCCGGATTCCCGAAGGTCGGACATCATCGGACGCTTGTCCTGCCGCTGCTCGACGCCCCGCGACAGCTGGGACAGCGCGATGACCGGCACCTCGAGCTCACGCGCGATCTGCTTGAGCGTACGCGAGATCTCGGAGACCTCCTGCTGCCGGTTCTCCCCGGCTTTGCCGCGGCCCTGGATCAGCTGCAGATAGTCGATCAGGATCATGCCGAGCCCCTTCTCCTTCTTAAGACGCCGGCACTTGGCCCGCAGCTCCGCTACGGTAATGCCCGGCGTATCGTCGATATACACTTGCGCCTCGGACAACGAGCCGATTGCCATCGAGAGCTTTTCCCAGTCGTCGCCTTCGAGGAAGCCGGTCCGCATCCGTCCCGCATCCACATTGGACTCGGCGCAGATCATCCGCTGGACGAGCTGGGCGGCCGACATTTCAAGACTGAAGATCGCGACCGTCTCCTGCGCGCGCACCGCTACGTTCTGGGCGATGTTGAGCGCGAAGGCGGTCTTGCCGACCGACGGACGGGCGGCCACGATGATCAGGTCGTTGCGCTGAAAGCCGGACGTCATCTTGTCTAGATCGATGAATCCGCTCGGGATGCCCGTGGTGCCGCCCTTGTGGTTGAACAGGAATTCGACTCGCTCGAATACGTCCATGAGCACGTCGCGAATGCTTATAAAGCCGTGCGCCGCTCGGCGATTGGACAGCTCCATGATGCGCGCCTCGGCGTCGTTCAGCAGCGCGCCGACGTCGTCCTCGGAAGCGTAGCCGCTCGAGACGATCTGCGTCGCTGTGCGGATGAGCCGGCGCAGCATCGCCTTCTCCTCGACGATCTGCGCGTAGTAGTCGACGTTGGCCGCAGTCGGCACGGCGCTCGCCAGCTTGGCCAGATACGAGACGCTGCCGACTTCCTCCAGCTGGCCGCGGTCGCGCAAGGTCGCCGTGATCGTGATAAGGTCCATCGGCTGATTGTCTTCGTTCAGGTCGACCATCGCCTCGAAAATCCGCTGATGCGCGACGCTGTAGAAGTCCTCGGTGTTCAACCGCTCCATCGCCGTGATGAGCGCCTCGGACTCGAGAAGAATCGCGCCGAGTACCGCCTGCTCCGCTTCGAGGTTCTGGGGCGGTACGCGATCGAACGTCAGTTGATCGCCCCGTTCGCTCATGCCGTCACTCCTCCGTGACCTGCACGTTCAGCATACCCTTGACGTCCGGGTACAGCTTGAGCGGCACCTGGGTGACGCCGAGCGTGCGGATCGGTTCGTCCAGCTCGATCTTGCGCTTGTCGATCGTGATCTTCTGCTTCTCCAGCGCTTCTGCGATTTGCTTGCTCGTGATGGCGCCGAACAGGCGTCCGCCTTCGCCGGCCTTCGCCTTGATGACGACGGTCATCTCGCCGAGCTTGACCGCGAGCGCCTTCGCGTCTTCCTTCTCCTGGGCCTTCTTCTTATCGACGGAAGCCTGGATCTGATCGAGCGTCTTCTTGGCGCCGTCGGTTGCGATCTGCACATAACCCTTGGGCAGCAGGAAATTGCGCGCATAGCCCTCAGACACTTCCTTGACCTGACCCTTCTTGCCTTGACCCTTTACATCCTGCAAGAAAATTACTTTCATTCGAAAAGACCCTCTTCCCCATTAATATCGTTCAGCACTTTCTTTAGTTTGGCCGCGACTTCCTGGACAGTGCCTTGCACCTGGCAAGCCGCGTTCGTCAGATGGCCGCCGCCGCCCAGACGCTCCATGACCACCTGCACGTTCATCTGCCCGAGCGATCTGGCGCTGACGCCGATCGTGCCGTCCGGACGCTGCGCGATAACAAACGAGGCCTTGATGCCCGTCATATTGAGCAGCGTATCGGCGGATTGCGCGATCAAGAGCTGCGGCACCGGCTTCGCCGGATCGGCGACCGCGATCGCGATATAGTCGAAGTACGTTTCCGCGTTGCGGATGATCTCCGCTTTTTTGATGTATTCTTCCAGATCTTCCTTGAGCATCTTTTGGATCAGCGCCGGATCGGCGCCGTTGCGACGGAGGAACGAAGCCGCCTCGAACGTTCGCGAGCCCGTTCGCATCGCGAAGCTCTTGGTGTCGACCGTAATGCCGGCGAGCAGCGCCGTCGCCTCGCGCACGTCGAGTACGACGCGCTCGTGGATGTACTGGAGCAGCTCGGTCACCAGCTCGCAGGTCGAGGAAGCATAAGGCTCCATGTAGACGAGCACCGCGTCCTCGATAAACTCCTCGCTGCGCCTGTGGTGGTCGACGATGACGATTCGATCCGTCTGCTGGAGCAGCTTGGGCTCCGCGACCATCGACGCGCGGTGCGTGTCGACGACGACCGCCAGCGAGCGCTTGCCGGTGAGCTGCGACGCCTGCTCGGGCGTGATGAAGCGGCGGATCAGCTTTTCGTCTTCCTTGAGCATATGCATCATCCGCTGGATCGCAGGATTCACGCCTTCGAGTACGATAAAGGCTTCCTTACCGACGTGCTGCGCGGCCTTGAGCACGCCGATGGCCGCGCCGATCGAGTCCATATCGGGCATCCGATGGCCCATGATGATGATATGGTCGCTCTCCTTCATGAGATCGCGCAACGCATGCGAGATGACGCGCGCGCGCACGCGGGTGCGCTTCTCTACGGCGTTGCTCTTGCCGCCGTAGAAGCTCTGCCGCTGGCCGAATTTGACCACGGCCTGGTCGCCCCCGCGGCCGAGCGCGATATCGAGGCTGCCCTGGGCCAGCTGGCCCAGCTCGGCGATATTGTCCGCGCCCGAGGCGAAGCCGATCGACAGCGTCATCGGCAGCTTCAGGTTCATCGTAATCTCGCGCACCTCGTCGAGCAGCTCGAACCTGGATTGCTCCAGCTGCTTAAGCGCCGCCTGGTTCGCGATGACCATGTACTTGTCGGACGACAGCCGGCGCAAGAACAATCCGTACTTCTGCGCCCACTCGTTGATCTCGCCGGTCACCTTGGACAGCATGAGCGCCCGCTGCTGCTCGTCCATACCCTGGGCAACCTCTTCGAGATTGTCCATCATCACGATGCCGATGGCGAGCTTCTCGTCCTCGTATCGCCTCGCGAGCGTCCAGTGCTCCGTCACGTCCGTGACGAACAGCATGCGCTCCGTCGGACGGAACAAGAGCTCATACACGCGGCCGTTCTGCGTCGTCTCCCAGCGGCCCAGCGTCTTATCCTTTTCCTTGGCTTGCTGGATGCCTGGGAACAGCTCTGGCAACGGCGTGCCGACGGCGGACGTTCGATCCGCAATTTTAGAAATAAAGCCGTTGTGCCATTCGACCTCGCGGTCTTCGTTATAAAGGATGATACCGAAAGGCAATCCGCCGACGACCTCCGTGCCGACGCCCCGGATGCGGGAGGACAGCGTCAGCACGTAGTCGTTCCATTCCTTGCGAAAGGCCCGCTCGGCGAGCAGCGAGAAGACGCCTACGGCGCCTCCCGCCGCCAGGGCGATAATGCCCAGCGGCCAATAGAACCATGTAAGCGCGGCTGTGAGCAGGAAGATGAGAGCGAGCGCCCAGACATTGTGCATGCCGTGCCACCGCTGAACGAGAAATTTGGGCATAGTGGCTTCGCTCCCCTACTTCTTGTCGAAATATCGGCGCAGCGGAAACGCCGTATCCAGCAGACCGATCAAATACAACGGTTGAATGAGAAACAGCGGGATCGCGATCAGAACAGGGACGATATTCGACCACTTTTTCTGATGCGCCAGATAAAAGAAGAACGCGAGCGCCTGGATGCGGAACAAAAAGTCCAGCACGGGCACGGCATTGTCCGATGCCACCGCCCAGAAGTTGGAACTGCCCGCCGGCATGGAGAACTGAATGATCCATACGATCACGTACAGCAGCACTGTGCTCTTGGGCAGCATCCAGCTGCGCATCGGCGTAAGCCCGGACACGACGATGCCGGACCAGGCGAGCACCTTGCGCGAGATGCCGTGCGTGATGATCGCCAGCAGGAACGAGCACAGCATGAGCAGCATCGGCAGCAGACGCACGACGGCCTCGCCGAAGGCCTGCGCCGTGCCCGTCCAGTCTCCCGTCAGCATGTTGCTGGCCTGGAGCTCCTGGATGCGCTCGTCCAGGAAGGATGCGAGCTGCGCAGTGAAGTCGATGTCGTACTGAATCGAGAATAGCGTGAGCTCGGTCACCAACTGCGCGAGCAGGATGATGAACCCCACCGTGACGACGGTTTTTGCCGCGACCCGCTTTTTGTATAAATGCCCCATGACGATCGAAGGCACGAGAAAGAAAAAGCCGAACGTCAACGCCAGCGCCCCGGAGCTGCCGAGGATGAGGAAGGCCAGAACGGCGACGCAGGCGATATGGACGGCAAACGAAACGGGTCGCAGCATCGTATAGAGCACGACCATCGGCGTCATCAACAGAAATATCGTTATACCGCTCAACGGGGTAGCGACGCTGAGCAGCATCAGCAGCGCCACGGCACTCCAGGCCAGCGACTTCAAGGCCGTGTTCAACGAGTTTTCACCTCTTGCGAATGTGTTCTTCCAGTGCCGAGAGATCGCGGTATTGATCCTCCAGCTGATGTCCCTCCTGCTTCAGACGGCTAAGCTTGTCTTCGACCGCCTTGTCGAGGTCGCGGTAGGAAATGCCCAGCCGGCGGCCAAGGATGTATGCGCTCGCGATGAGCCCGGACAGACTGTCCGTGATTCGCGCAGTGCTGCCTTCCCACATGGCCTTGAACAGACGGGATACCTGGTCCAGCACCTCACTCTTAAGCCATTCGATAGACCGGGCTCTCCCGGCGACATCCAGATTCTGATCGATTGAAGACAAGTCGTGTCCCTCCTCGGAAAAAATCCCTGTCTGACCGCTGCCGCATGCGAATATCGCGCTAAAGCTGTATCCAACATTATAGCACATAAACTCGCCGCTCCCACAATGGCATTTGCTAGTCTAACGCGGCATGCGCAAGGTTTCGGGCCGCCAATTATTGCTTCCTTCCCAGCTCTTGACCTTCGCCGAAAAACAAAAAGCTGCCCCGGGCCGGTCGCCGGATGCAGCTTTTTCGGTTGCCGTCCGCCTCCGCGAAGGCGGCTGGCCAAGCATGCGCATGACGCTGCGCTATTCCAGCCTGACGGCGGTCCAGGCCTGCTGTCCGCTCTCGCGCACCTCCATGCCCAGCCGCTTCAGCACGGCCAGCGGCACATAGTCCCGGCTGCCGATCGAGAGCAGCTCGGCCTCTCCCCCCGGCCAAGCCAGCCGGTGCCCGCGCTCCAGCATCAATTCGCCCGGACCGGGCCCTGTCCGGGCTGCGGCCGCGGACGAGGCGCCTTCAGCCGGAACGGCTTGACCGCCGCCCAACGCCATACCGCCGCGGTCCGGGCTGTCGCTTGCAGCCGCCTCGAACATATGCGAACGCCCGTCCCAGCTCAGCGTGTAGCCTAGCGACTTCAGCACGCGAACGTCAGCATAGGGCTTGCCGCGATAGGATACCGCCGGCACCGAAGTCCGCGACGACGACGAAGCCAGCTCGATTACGCCCGCTCCCCTTGCCGGCACGCGAACAAATTCGCTTCGAATCGGCTCGCCCTCGCGCACATTCTTGTGCAGTCCCTGGCCGTCCAGCGCGATCCGGCCGCCGATCAGCACGTAGCGGATTCCTGCGGAGGGCAGCTCCGGCCGCTCGACCGTAGACCGGTCCCCGATTTTCCCGTAGTCGAAGATGACGATATCCGCATCCATCCCAGGCGCGATCCGCCCTTTTTTCCGCAGCGCCGGGACTTGCCGCTCGAGACGCCGGGCCGGCATCAGGGACATCTTCGCCACGGCGTCCATCAGCGAGATGACGCGATGCTCGCGAACGTACAAGCCGACGGTCCGGGCGAACGTGCCCGATGCCCGCGGATGATTGTTGTTGCCTGGCTCCAGAATGGCGTCGCTGCCGATCATGACGAAGGGCGCGGCTAGCGAATCCTCGATATCCTGCTCGGGGATGGCATAGGCGACGGCAAGCTTCCCTTCCTTTTTAAACGTGCCGAATGTCGTCTCTGTCAGCCGCTCTGAGGTGCCGGCAATTTGCAGGTCCTTGTAGGTGATTCTAAAGCGCTCCTGCCATCCCTCGTCGAACCGCGCCGAGTTGAGATACGTCCCCCAGTAGTCGTAGGGGTAGGTGCAAGCGGTGATGTCCAGCCCCTCCGCGCGAGCCTTCGCCAGCATGTCGAGCGACTGCTTCATGGAGAACGTGCCGCCCGTGCTGTTGATGTGATCGATGTGGACCGAGGCGCCTGTCTCCCGCGCGTAGTCAATGATCTCATTCATCGCATCGATATTCGTGCCCGGCTCGGTCATGTCGGAGTATCTGGCGTGAAAATAAACCGGCACGTTGTACTTGTAAGCGAGCCGCATGAGCGGCAGCACCTCGTCCGCGCCGATGCCCGGCACGTACTCCAGGCTGAACGAGATGCCGAGCACGCCGTCCAGCAGCGCTTGCTCCGCCTCGGCCGCAAGGCGCCGGGTCTGTGCCGCGGTCGCAGGCGTATACAGGCCGATGCCCTGTTTGTTGCGCGCCTTCGTATAGAAAAAGGAAGCGCCGTAGTGGAGCGGCGTCTCCGCGCGTTCATAGTAGGGATACCATTTGCGCGGCGCATCCGTGCCGCCATGCATGGCGATGTTCGCCGTGACGCCGTCGGCAATCTTGTTCCAGACGCCGAGCGGGTTCGGGTCATAGGACAGATTGTCGATAAAGCCCGGCGCGACGACGAGCCCGCGCGCGTCGATGGTCCGGCTCCCTTTGACCGGATGGTCCGTTACCAGCGCGATACGGCCGTCTTGGACAGCGACGTTGACGCCCCTGCGGTCTAGCCCCGTCTCCGGATTGATCACCCTGCCGCCTACGATAACGGTGTCGTACACGCGAGCCAGCTCCGCTTTGGTAGGCTCGGTCAGCACGGGGGACGGCATCGCCCCGACTGGCGCGCTGCTCCCTACGCTTTGGACCGCCGGTGCCGCTTTTTCCGAACGACTCAAAGAAGCGGCTTCCCGTGCCGGATACCCGAACGGACTGCCGCTTCCTTTTACAGCCGCGACAGCGATCGAAGCCGCCGCGAGGGCCGCGATCGAATAGCCGATCGCTTTCCATGGTTTCTTTTTATTCATGCGGGATGCCTCCAAGGTAGCTTCGAATGGCGCCCGCTGCTTGCGATGCCATCCTTTTCCACCTTTAAGCTTCCCGTTTTACCTTTTTATCATCCGTGCCGTGTCCAATCAGCGATCCGGCGCAATAGTCAATGATATCGCTGCGACGAACGATGCCGATGAACGCGCTGGTGTCGTCCACGACGGGGACAAAGTTCTGGCCCTTGGCGAGCGAGATGAGATCTTCCATATTGGCATCGATCGGTACCGGCTTGTTCGTCGTTCGCAGCGGCACTTCAGATAATGGAATGCGAGCGGTTTGCTCGAATGATAGCCCTTCGCGATTTTTGAGATACCATAATAAATCGCCTTCCGTAACGGTCCCGACGTACTTCCCGTCATCGCCGAGCACAGGCACGGCCGTATAGCGATGGCGCTCCATCCGCTCGAGCGTCTGACGCAGCGTGGCGTTCGAAGGCAGGCATACGACCTCCTGCTTCGGCAGGAGGAAAAACGCAATATTCATTTGTTCCTCTCCTCTAGCGCGTTGCGATTCGAATCCACCCCATTATACCATGCGGTTTGAAGTGACTCCAAGGACGTTGACGCCAGCCGCGCCAGATCGATCCAGCCGATGTATCGGCCATGAATCCTCGCATAAAAAATCCGCGAACGAGTCGCGGACCGATCCGTCAGGCCGTCTTGAAAATAGAAACCGCGCGGTGCAGATCCTCTGCCAGCACAGCCAGCGATTGCGCTGCTGCGGCCGTCTCTTCGCTGGCCGCGGCAGATTGCTGGCTTGCGTTCGAGATGCTCTCTACGGAGCCGAGTACGCTCGCCGTCTGCGCAGACTGTTGTTCGCTTGCGGCCGCGATCTCGGACATCATATGACTTGTTTTGTTTACAAGTCCGCTGATACCTTCGAACGCTTCGCCCGTGCTTCTGGAATACCCCGCGCAATCCTGCACGGCGCCGACGCTGCTTTTCGTATTTTGCTGCATGCCTTTGATAATCTGCGTGATTTGCTTGGTCGCCTCCGTGCTCCGCTCGGCCAGCTTCCGCACCTCGTCGGCGACAACCGCGAAGCCGCGTCCTTGCTCTCCCGCTCTTGCTGCCTCGATCGCCGCATTCAACGCGAGCAGATTCGTCTGATCCGCGATATCGTCGATGACTTCGATAATTTCTCCGATCAGGTTGGAATCTTCCTCGAGACGCGCCATGCTTTCTTCGACCTTGCTCATGCTGTCGACAGATGCTTGAATGATCTCTCCTCCGTCCTGCGCTTTCTTCATCATCGTATCAGAGATTTCGTACGCCTTTTCTGTATTCCCTGCCACCGTATGTATGGCGGAGGAGAGATCCTTGAACAACTCGCTGATCGATATGGCGGAATTCGCCTGACTCATGCTGCCGCTGGCTACCTCTTCCGTACTCGCCGAGATTTCTTGCGAGGCTGCCGACAGATTCTGTGCGCTGTCCGCTATGGACTGCACGGTCGCCCGGAGCTTGATCACTGTCGTATTGGCGGCATCGGCCAGGATTCCTATTTCGTCCTTCGTGCGGATGTCGAGCGTATCTCTCAGATCGCCGTCGGCCATGCGTTTGAGCAGATCGACGACCTTCGCAATCGGGCCGGATATGATCCTGGCGATCCAATAGCCAAAACCTATGCTGATCAAGACGCCCAGCACGATGATGACGATCGTCGTGATCTTGACCGAATTATAGTTTTTCTCGCCGCTGTTTCTCGCGGCTTCAGCTTCCTTTATGTTGATATCGACGAGCTCCGCCAGCTGGGCCATGAAGGCTTGGGCAGCGTTTGTATAATCGCCGTCGATGAGCGCGATCATTTCGTCGTACGCCCCGGCGTGGTCCAGATCCAACAGCTTCTGCGTCCACTTTTGATATTGTGCCCATCCGTCCAGCAAGGGACCGACTTTGCTGCTGGACGCTTCCGACAATTTTGTTTTTTGAAATGCGTCCAAACCGTCTTGTACCAGCTTTTGCGTATCGGTTATTTTATCGCGCACGGTCTGTTTCGCCGTTTCGGTTTTTGTCATGTAAAGCTTGCGCACCTGCGACCGTACTTCGTTTAAATTCGACTGAGCTTTCAATAGCTGTTGAACAGCCATAAGCTGATTGTCATACATATCCTTCAGGTTGGCATTGCTCGTTCCAAGCCCGTTCAATCCGTATACACCGACGATCGCCATCAGCATTGCCATCACGATAAACGAAGCAATCAGCTTTGCGCTCGTTTTCAAATCGTAAAACCATTTCATGCTCTGCACCCCGTATGCTCGTTATATTCTGCGTTGCCTTCTGATTAGGCGTAGAGACCCGCAATTACTTTTTCCATGCTGATAATTCCGACAAGGCCGTCGACATGCTTGCCTATCGCGACTAGGCTGGATTGCTTCTGATTGAGGGATCCTTCGTTTTTTTGAATGTGCTCGAAGGTCAGCACGCTGCTCACCTGATCCACGATCATGCCGATCGCGGCCGTCCCTTGCTGCACGACAACGATTCTCGTAAGCTTATCTTCCGTTTTTTCGGGAAGGCCGAATAACTTCCTTATGCAAATGACCGGGAGAATACTGCCCCGAAGGCTGGTTAGGCCTTGTACATAATAAGGAGCGTCCGGCATCGGCGTTATATTCTGCATGCGGATAATCTCCTGGATCTCCGATATGCGAATGGCATAACGCTGTCCTGCCAGACCGCATTCAACGTACTGCTCTCTTGCGCTTTGCATTACAGTGCTGCTCCTCCCTGGTCGTCTGGCCGGCTTCGGACAGGCGCCTCATAGAAGATGCGGACCTGGTCGGCAATCGATGCGAAACATTCGACGATAGGCAAGCTGAATTGCGTTCCAGCATAGGCAAATAGTTCCGAGATCGCTTCTTCGATCGGCTTGCCTTCACGATAAGGCCGGTCTACGACCATGCTATCGAAGGCATCCAGAACGCTGCATACAGTGGCGCCATAGGGAATGTGCTGTCCTCTTAACTTTGATGGGTAGCCTGTACCATCCCATCTTTCGTGATGGTGACGGATGACATGCATCGTCGTCAGACCGATATTTTCGTGACGAAGCAAATATGCCCCCAACTGAGGGTGTTCTTTAATTAGCTCCCACTCCTTGCTGGTGAGAGGCTTCATTGAATCGAGGATTTCATTGGGGATCATCAGCTTGCCGATATCGTGCAGCAGGCACCCGCCCACGATTTCCTGCCGGTCCCTGTCGGCGATCGGCAATAGCGATGTCAGTTTCTCCGCCAGCCAAGCCACCCTTAAACTATGCCTGTAGGTATCGATATGCTTGTCCTTCAAGGTTTCCAGCCAATTTATCGTCATGCCGGGTTCGGGCGTTAGCTTGTTCAGCATTAAGACGGTATTGTGCATGTGGCCTCCGAATTTAAATTTTTTCGGCAAAAAGCCGTTGAAATAAAAAAGAATATTCGTTCTTCAATTCTCCTCCCTTTTTGTTTATCAGATACGATACAAACGTCGGACAATTATAGTTGTACGACCCATGAAAGGAAGGCTATGTATGTTGGAATACGCTTCAGCGACCTTGACCGAAGATGAATCGAGTGGCGTGCAAACGATGGATGATCATGCTGTTGTTGATATTTTTTTGTCTCTCTTTGAAAAATCGATCCATACGCAGCGGAATTACCGCAGGGCGATTCAACAATTCCGGGAGTTTTTAGGCGAAACTTCTTTATCTAAGGTTACATGGAGGGATATTGAATTATTTAAGCTGGGTTTGACCCGAGGAACGCTGAATCGCACCAAAAAACCGTTATCGGCGGCAAGCGTAGCTGCTCTTATTGCACCGCTAAAATCGCTTTACAAATGGGGAAGCGATCCCAATATCGGCGTCTTTCTTAAAAACCCAACGACTTCCGTGAAGCTTCCTTCCGTAAAAGTAACGAGCGCCCGCCACTTTCTGACGCTCGAAGAACTCCAAATCCTTCTGAACGCGCTTCGGGCTCAAAGCATCCGCAATTATTTAATCGGTCTCTGCCTGGCTACGCTCGGGCTGCGGATTTCCGAATTAGCGGCCATTCGGCATTCGCACTTTCACTTTAATCCCTCGGAAACAACGGTATGGCTGACAGTTATCGCGGGAAAAGGCGGGAAAAGCAGAGAGATCAAGGTGCCAAGCCAACTATGGAAGCACCTGTCCGAATATATGAAATCGGGTGCCGACGGGATATACGGGGAAGGCGTGTCTTCTAAGCTATTTAATCTGTCTCCGAGGCACATTGAACGTATTATTAAAGCTGCCTCGACAGTTCTGCACGGTAAAACCCCTACGCCGCATTGGCTCCGGCATACAAGCGCGACGCTCGCCCTGCTCGGCGGCGCTTCGCTTCAGCAAGTACAGGAGACTTTGGGGCATACGCATATCAACACGACTCAGCGGTATCTCCATACGGTCGAGCAAATTAAGAAATCAGCTACCGAATTTGTCGAGGAAAGCATAACGGGATTGGCGAGCGAGGAGAAATAATCTTTTTTATGGTTTGCTGCAATATATATTGTCGGATTATGTCTATTGTCCTATAATGTATTGTAGGATTTTGTTTTTTTTGGTATAAAATTAGGCCCTATGTCGTACAACTATAATTGTACGACCATCGTTTTTACATAAGCAGTATACGTCATTAAGCCCTTACCCATACAGCGTAAATTACTCTCAAAACAAGCAAATCCCCGATTCTGCTGCAATTGCAGAAGTCGGGGATTTTTATCTTAATCCTGGAAAATGCATATAAAAAGGGCTATGCCCTTATGGAGGACATAGCCCTGGCTTGAACGCAGCCTATACGGTCACCCGACTCAGTCGGTGGTGTAAGGCAGCAGCGCCATTTGGCGGGAGCGCTTGATCGCAACCGTCAGCATGCGTTGGTACTTGGCCTTCGTGCCCGTCACACGGCGAGGCAGGATCTTGCCGCGCTCGGAGATGAACTTGCGGAGCAGGTCCAGGTCCTTGTAGTCGACGTGCGTAATCTTGTTAACCGTGAAGTAGCAAACTTTGCGGCGCTTGTTGCGTCCGCGACGGAACTTGCGGGGCTCGCGTTGTTCGCGATCGCCGCCTCCGCCCGGTCCGCGGTTCTCGCGGGGCGTATACGTGCGCTCTTCACGAGCGGCTGGTGCTTGTTGTTCGCTCATTTATAGTACCGTCCTTCCCTGTCTTAGAATGGCAAATCATCGTCCGATATATCGATCGGCTTGCCGTCGTCCGCGAATGGATCCGATTGGTTGTTGCCGCCTCTGGAGCCGGAGCTGCGGCCGCCGCCGGAGTTGCCTCCGCCGTACCCGCCGCCACCGCCGTATCCTCCGCCGCTATTGCCGCCGCCACCACCGTTACCGCCTCCGCCGTACTCGTCCCGTCCTTGCGATCCGCCTTCGCGGTTCGGCGATTCGAGGAAGCGTACGTTGTCTGCGATGACTTCGGTGACATAGACGCGGCGACCTTCGTTATTCTCGTAGTTGCGCACTTGAATGCGCCCCTCGACGGCGGCCAGACGGCCCTTCCGAAGGTAGTTCGCGCACGTCTCCGCCAGTTGGCGCCAAGTGACGACAGGAATGAAGTCCGCCTCGCGTTCGCGTTCGCCCCCGCCGGAATCGCGGGAGAACGGGCGGTCTACAGCCAGCGTAAATTGGGCTACGGCCACGCCTGCAGGCGTGTAGCGAAGCTCGGGATCTTTGGTTAAGCGTCCGATCAGAATAACACGGTTCAACATCTTCGGTCCCCTCCTGCGAGTGACGACTTGAACGGCGTTAACCGCCGGGTATTGCGTGCTGTGCTGACTTAAGCGACTGCCTTAAGCGACATCGCGTACGACGATGTGACGAATGACTTCGTCCGTGATCTTGAGTACGCGTTCCAGTTCGGTGACCACAGCCGGCTCGGCCGTGAAGTGAACCAGCACATACGTCCCGTCGCGGTGCTTGTTGATCTCATAAGCGAGGCGCTTCTTGCCTTGTACCTCGTGCTTCGTGAGCTCGCCGCCGTTCGCGATGATGCCCTGGAATTTCTCCGTGACAGCTTGAACGGACTCTTGGTCCACGTCCGGACGAATGATGTACATCAACTCGTAGTTGCGCATCTTCGTTACCTCCTTTTGGTCTTTGGCCCCCCAATTCGATACCGCGGAACCTGTCCACGGCTGAGGAGCAAGGAGTATGCCTTTTTATCGCATACCTGAATACTTTATCACATTCGCCCGCATACCGCAAGGTTTTTCCCGCAACACTAAGGCCTGGAGGTGATCATCAGATGGGTGAACAAACGCAGTTCGAGCCGGGCGACCGCGCGCCGAACGACGGTCATTACATGGAAGTCGGCGAAGACGCTTTTCACATGAACATCGAGGATCCGAAGCATGTCAAGCTGGAGAAGGGCGAGCGGTTCCCGGAGACCACGAATCACAACCGCAAGTGGAAAAAGGTGAAGCAATTTTAAAGCGGCGCGTATATCGAACCCCGAAGGCGGACATTCTAATTACCGGCGACGAACAGAGAGGTGTTGGTTCCGTTGAACCTTTGCAGGCAACAACCCGCAGGAGGAACGTCGAAGACGGAGTAGGAAGCGAGGGGTTGTGTCGCAGACATGGTCTTGCAATACACGTTATCGCGTTAGCGAACCTTCAAGTAGCCGAAGCGCCGGGATGAACCGGCAACGTCACGCACGACAGGAAGTCCAGCTTCGATTAACGTCGCCCGGAGGACCCCGCAAGGGGTCTTTCGTCATTTATGCGCTTATCGTCTTGGAGACGGCAGCGGACAACCCCTCAAGCTTTCGTTTTGATACCAACGGTTAAACTGTGCTAAACTATGGTTAAGTTATTGTTAAAAGGGGGGCTGCCGATGACTAAAATGAATCCGACGCGCTCTGCCGGCGATCTGATCGCTTGGCTGCTGCTAGCCGTATTCATGATCTTCTCTACGCCCACCCCTACCTTAGAGTCCACAGCCGGCGAATCCGCAGCTGCGGGTCTTCGCGGTACCGAATTCCATACGCATGTGCAAACCCGTACGCCTGATCCCGCCACTGCCAAGCCGCGGCCGGGTGCCCCTCTTTTGTTCCTTTTGTTCGCTCTTATCGTCCGCACCTCCAGATTGCCTTACCGTCTTCCTGCCCATCACCGCGCGCACATCGCTTCGGTGCATGTTCTGCTGCGCCGGCGCTTGCTGCGTCCGCTTCAATTTTCCTCCACGTACGTCTCCTAGTTCGTCCTCCGGGCAGCATAGCTCGCGCTTCGATTCGAGGCCGCGTGTATTTTGATCTGCCCGTCTTTGCGGCCTGCCCGTATCTGAGACCTGCTCATCTCTGAGACCTACCCATCTCTGAGACCTGCCTGTCGCTGTGGCCTGCCTGTCGCTGTGGCCTGCCAGTCGCTGTGGCCTGCCAGTCGCTGTGGCCTGCCCATCTCTGCTACCCGCCATTACCTGTGATCCGCCAACCTGCGCTTTCTCCATTTTCTTTCACGATTCTTCGCTCCATCCCGCGCCTGCCGATTTTTCGGCAGTTCATTTGCGACGGTTCCTCATAGCATTGAATTTTTGTACGCAGAAAGGATGTTGTCCATGGATATCCGAGAGACGGATCTGCCCGGCGTCGGCCGAAAGTACCGAATCCTCACCCGCAGCGGCGACCGGCTCGTTGTCGTCATTCACGACGACGGACGTCGCGAGCTTTATCATTTCGAATATGAAGACCCCGAAGACAGCATCTCCATGATCACGCTCGACGACGAAGAGGCCCGTTCGATCGCTGCAATCGTCGGCGGCATGACCTATAAGCCTCGCATGCTCGAATCGATCGAGATCGCGCTGAACGACCTCGTTATCGAGTGGTTCAAGCTAGAGCCCCGCAGCCCCTGCGTAGGCGTCTCGATCGGCGACCTCGAGATTCGCCGGCGGTCCGGCGCCACGGTCATCGCGATCGTAGAGAGAGATCATTCCAAGCACATTACGCCAGGCCCGGACTTCGTGCTTAAAGCCGACTCCATGCTTATCGCGGCCGGCGAGCGGGAAAACCTGAAGGCGCTCAAAAGCATCCTGACCGGCGGGGAGGCTTAATATGGACCATCTCGTGCTTGAAGTCGGCTTGGCCGTAGCCCTGATCGCCCTGGCTGGACTCATCTCCGCCAAGCTGCGTTTTTCCGTCATTCCGTTTTACATCCTGATCGGCATGGCCGTAGGTCCCCACTCTTTTAAGCTCTGGCATCTCGACTTCCGCTTCATCGAGAGCGCTTCGCTCATCGAGTTCATGGGGAGAATCGGCGTGCTGTTTCTCCTCTTCTATCTCGGCCTCGAGTTTTCCGTCGGCCGGTTGCTCAAATCGGGCAAGTCGATCGCGTTCGGCGGCACGATCTATATCGCGATCAACTTCACGCTTGGCTTGGGTTATGGCTTCGTGACGGGCTTCCCTCTGGCCGAGACGCTGGTTATGGCAGGCATCACCACGATCTCTTCCAGCGCGATCGTCGCCAAAGTTCTCGTCGATCTCAAACGCACGGCGAATGCAGAGACCGAACTCATCTTGGGCATCATTATGTTTGAGGACGTTTTTCTCGCCGTCTATATTTCCATCCTGTCCGGTCTCGTCCTGAGCGATTCCTCCTCGGTCTGGGGCGTCCTCGCTTCGGCGGGCATCGCCTTCGCATTCATGCTCTTCATGCTGGTCGTCGGACGAAAGTGCGTGCCGCTTCTGAACAAGGCGCTGAACGTCCGGTCCAACGAATTGTTCGGCCTGATCGTGTTCGGCGGACTGTTCCTCGTCGCAGGCTTCTCCGAGACGATCCACGTCGCAGAAGCGATCGGCGCGCTGCTGTTCGGCCTGGTACTGGCGGAGACCGAGCATATCAAGCGAATCGAGCATTTCATATTGCCCTTCCGCGATTTTTTTGGCGCGATATTCTTCTTCAGCTTCGGCTTAACGATCGATCCGCTAACGCTCGGAGACGCGCTGTGGCTGTCCTTGGGCGCCGTTGTAGTTACGCTGATCGGCAACTATGCCGCCGGCCTTCTGGCGGGCCGCAGCGCGGGCCTGTCGAGCAAGGCATCCTCCAATGTCGGCTTGACGATCGTTGCGCGCGGAGAATTTTCGATCATTATGGCTAACATGGCGAAAGCCGGCGGACTGCTCGTCGTTCTTCAGCCTTTTGCCGCCCTTTATGTGCTCATCCTGGCTATTCTAGGTCCGCTTCTCACCAAGGAATCGAAGCACATCCACAAGCTGCTCGGGAAATTGTTCAGGTGGAACCGATCGGCAGATAACCAGGCAGCCTAGCGTAATGGCCATATCCTTAAGAATCCCGATTTAAGAGCCTACCATCTCTTCACGATCAGGAGGACAAGCGATGGATATTTCCAGCAAAGCCACTCGATTCCCGCCGCTTGGATTGTCCCTTAGCCGTATGGCATGCGTGACCAGCTGTCAGGCAGCGGATATTCAAGAGGCGATCTCGGCACAGCTCAACTTAAAACGTGTATGGGCGCACGGCGATACTTTCGGCTATCCCGTGTTCCGAATCGAAGCCGTCGCGCTCTCCCGGATCGCCCGCTCCATCGACCCTGCTTGCAAGATCGAGGTAATTCCGATGAGAAGAAGATGATCCGCGCTGTATGAATCTGTATGAATAAGAAGAGACCCGGATGGTGAATTTCGGGTCTCTTCCTATTATCGCAGCGGCGTTAGCGCTGATGATCCTCTTTAGGGTTGCGGACATCAGCAGCTTGATTCGTGCGCAACGCCTTTTAATGGGTAGTCCGCCAGCTCAGCCCTTCCAATGGGCCTGCGTACGCGTATAATCGTCGCCAAACTTATGCTTTCTGATGCATCAAAAAAGCGGCTCCCGAAAGGAAACCGCTTGAGCTGTTAAGTATGGCGGAGAGGGTGGGATTCGAACCCACGCACGCCTTGCGACGCCTAGATGATTTCGAGTCAACCCCCTTGGACCACTTGGGTACCTCTCCGCAGCAAGGAATATCGTATCACAACTTCGGACAACTTGCAACCCTGTTTTGCGGTCTGATTTGGAGCTGATTTACCGATCTAGTTGTACAAACTTATTCCGTCTCTTTCTCGGGTACATCCGTATCTTCACGCGGCGCTGCCTGAAGCATTTTTTTCATGCTTTTCTCGAACTTCGCCCGAGGCAGAAGGATGCTGTGCTTGCACTTGACGCACTTGATGCGGATGTCCATGCCCATGCGGATGATCTCCATCTCGTTGGCGCCGCAGGGATGCGGCTTCTTCATCTGCACGATGTCGCCGAGTCCGAATTCCTTCCTTTCCATCCGTTAACTCCCCGCCCTCTCCATGGCCTCGATCGAATAATAACGCGGAATGCCCGCGGCTTCGAATGCCTTCTTAACCTCCGCATTCAGATGCCTGGATACGGTTGCCTGTGTATTGGGCCGGCACAGCACCGTCAGTCGCAGGATCACGTCGCTTGCGGTTACCGATTGTATGCCGAGAAACTCCGCCCTGCCTACGATATTCGTATCTTCGAACTTTGCGGCAGCATTTTTGACGATCTCCGCCATATGATCTAGGTTCTCAGTCGCCGCTACGGACACGTCCACGACGGCCAGCGCATTGTTGACCGAATAATTCGTGACATCCGAGATGTTGCCGTTCGGCAGGATGTATACCTCACCGGTCCAGCTGCGGATCCGCGTCGCGCGCAGACCGATCATTTCGACCGTCCCTTTGAACTTGCCCCCAACCTCGATCACGTCGCCGACCGAGAAATGATCCTCGAGGATCACGAAAAATCCCGTAATTACGTCCTTCACCAAGCTCTGGGCGCCAAAGCCGATCGCCAGTCCGATCACACCCGCTCCCGCGAGCAGCGGCGCAAGATTAATATTGAATTCGTTCAGCACGAGCAGCAGAACGATAAAATTAATAATATAGGTCGCTGCGTTTTTGAGCAGCTTGCCCACTGTCTGAACCCTTCTAGTTCTGAGCTTGAGTCGCCTTGATGCTTTGGGATTCATAAAGTTATCAACAAGGCGATTAATTACGATGCGAATAATCCGGCTGACGATGAGGATAACCAGAATCCGCAGAACAACCTTGAGCACGCCCATCCACATGTGGGTATCGCTTAGCGAATCCCATATATCGTTTACGAATTGCTGCCAAAGCGTTAGCTTTTTTTCAATCGTCTCCCCGGCACCTTCCAGCAAAAACGCTTGTGGATATCCGGCCATCCTCTCTCCACCTCTCTAGTCGATTCGTTCGTAGCCGCTTCCTGAAGGTCTGAACAAGCCGCGGATCTCCACCTTTTCTTCAGCGATGATTTCTTTGACTTGTTCCAGCGCCTCGCCGGGGAATTCGATCGACAGCGCACAACCCGCCGTGATCTCCTTCGGCGTCGGCCGGATATCGATCTCTACCTCCGCATATTCAAGCAGCATCTCGGCCCGAAGTGCCTGCTGCGTAGAGTCGAACGCGATCAACAATGGATCCATGGCCTCTCCCTCTTCTTGCATCGGTTGCTAGCACGCTGTCCGAACAAGTATAAAATGCCCCTCTCGTCCATATACTACTACTATTCCACGGAGGAGGCGAAGCGGACGAATGAATGGCGCTTGGGATAAAAGGGCCGGCTATGCGGCGGAAGCCACCGCGCTCTCTTTGAAAATACCCTACAACGAACCTGCCGTGATGCAGCGGCTGTCCGAGCGGCTCACGCGAGAGCTGCTTCACCTTCCCTCCGACCGGCAGATCGTCGTCGTCTGCGTCGGCACCGACAGGTCCACGGGCGACGCGCTCGGCCCGCTCGTAGGGACGACGCTCGCTAGACATGCTCAGGGCTTGTTCGATCTGTACGGGACCCTTGACGAACCCGTACACGCGATGAATTTGAGCGAGACGCTGTACAAGATCATGCGCAACTCCAAGCAGCCTTATGTAATCGCCATCGACGCCTGTCTCGGACAAGTTGCGAGCGTCGGCTGTATCCATCTTGCTTCGGGTCCCGTACGTCCGGGCGCCGGCGTGAACAAGGACTTGCCCCCGGTCGGCGATATTCATATGACGGGCATCGTAAACGTTGGCGGATTTATGGAATACTTCGTTCTTCAAAATACGAGACTCAATCTGGTCGTGAAGATGGCCGACATCATCGCCGGCTGCATCTCCACCGCCATTCGCAATATTCGCGGAGTCTCTATTCCTTACGCGCTGCCTGACTGATTGCGGCCTTCTCCTCCGGCGTCAAAGGATAGCTCGACTCTCCTCCGGACAACGGCTTCGCATACAGGAAGGTCTGCTCGCGGCTGTGAATGCCCGTCAGAACGACGCCATCCTGCTCTTCGTTGACGATCGCGACCGCAAAGCTGATCTCTCCGCCTTGATCGGAGAATGCATTGAAACGGTGAACGCCTACGCGCCCCTTGAGTGTCGCCAGGCGTTTTTCCTGATTCGCCATCGTCGCTTCCTGCACAGCTTGCTTGGCCTGCACGTCAGCCATTCGATCGTGAACCTTCATGAGAACATCTTCGAGCTGCGGCACGCCGGTCTCGCCAATCATTCTCCGTTGCGCCCGTGCGAGCTTCGACAGTTTGATGCTTAAGATAAGGACCCAGATCAACAATATAATAATCAATATGCCGGCGCCGCCAAGCGCCGCCAAGCTTGCATCTTCGTCCATCCCGTTCACGCTCGATTGCTCCTCCGCTCTCCGGATCGGGTCGGTCCCGCGGGTGCAGAACCACCGTCCGCCATTCTGCAGTCCTTATGCCCGCAACGTTTGTCCAATTTCTTGCACGGCTTCTACCAACGATACAATATCCGAATGCTCCGTAAAATATCCCGGGCTGGCTCTTACCGCTCCCGTTTCCGTTGTCCCTGCGCTCTCATGTCCGAGCGGCGTGCAGTGGAATCCGGACCGGACGGCGATGCCGAACTGACGGTCCAACAAGAATGCCATCTCGGAAGGATCGACGCCCTCCAACGTAAAAGCGACGATCGCCGTTCGCTCAATCTCCGGACCAGGACCCAATATACGCACGCCTGGAATCACCGAGAGTCCTGTCATAAGCTCCCGGGTCAAACTTAGCTCTTTGGCATGTATCCGCTCCACCGTCTCTCCCAAGACGTAGCGTACGCCCTCCGTAAGGCCTGCTATGCCGACCGTGTTGGGCGTGCCAGCCTCATATCTATCCGGCCTAGTAGAAGGCTGCTCAGGCGATTCTGAGCGACTCCCCGTGCCTCCGTGCATCAAGGGTTCCAGATCCAGCTCAGGTCGGATGTACAGTCCTCCTGTCCCCTGTGGACCCATGAGTCCCTTATGTCCCGGGAAGGCCAGCAGATCGATATTCATAGCTTCCACATCGATCTCAAGCACGCCCGCACTTTGCGCCGCGTCGACAAGCAGCGGTACGCCGGCCGCTCGCGTGACGGCGCCGATGTCGCCGACGGGGGCTATCGTTCCGAGAAGATTAGAGCTATGTGTGACAGCCACGAGCTTGGTAGCCGGCGTGATCGCTTGCCTGACATCGTTAGGATTCAACACACCGTCAGCGCCGACCGATACATAGGTTACATGAATACCCAGCTTGCGTTTCAATGCCTCAAGCGGGCGCCGGACAGAGTTGTGCTCCATTGCCGTCGTTACGACGTGATCCCCCGGCTTCAGCAAGCCTTGGATTGATTGATTGAGTGCATGTGTCGTATTGAGCATAAAGGCAATATCGTTCGGGTTCGCAATCTTGAAAAGACGTGCCAGCATCTTGCGTCCTTCGAAGAGAACCCTGCTTGCCTTCACGGCCATCTCGTGACTGCCCCTGCCCGGATTTGCTGCGGCTTCGCGCATCGCCTTTTCCATGGCTTCCAGTACGCCGGGAGGCTTCGGCCAGGAGGTCGCCGCATTGTCCAGATAGATCAATGGCTTTTCTTTCATCTGTGCGCCTCCTCGTCTAACCTTCTATTTTTGGTGATCTGTTCATTCCAATTCAGCGATGGCGCTAAGAACAAAAACGGCCTCGCTCTTGGCATTCCAAGTGCGAAGCCGTCTTATTCTCCGCTCCGTCACGAGCCTTCGATCGTGGATGGCAGATCTTATGCTTTGACTGCTTGCAGGATCTCTAGCAAGCGTTCCAGATCCCCTTTGCTGAAATAGGCCAGTTCGATGCGTCCCTTTTCCTTGTTCGGCTTGATTCGCACCGTCGTCTGGAACCGTTCGCGCAGCGTCTCTTCGATCTCCTCAATATATGGGTCGCGCTTTTTAGCTTTTGCTTTGACGGTTTTGCCTTTCACGACCGCGTCCATCTGTTGCACGGCGTTCTCCAGCTCGCGGACGCTCCAATTGTTAGCCAGCGTCTGCTTCGCCAGATCTTTGCGCTTGGCGTCTTCCTTAATTCCCGCCAATGCTCTAGCGTGTCCCATCGACAATGTTCCACGTGAAACATGATCTTTGATCTCATCCGGCAGTGCGAGAAGTCGAAGGAAGTTGGCAATGTGGGAACGAGACTTGCCGACCTTGAGCGAGAGTTCTTCTTGCGTTAATGCAAATTGATTCATAATCGATTGATAGGCAATGGCAACTTCAATCGCGTTCAGATCCTCGCGCTGTACATTTTCGATAAGTGCAATTTCCATCACTTGTTGATCGCTGTAAGCACGAACGACTGCAGGGATCGTAGGATTGCCCAGGAGCTGCGAAGCTCTAAATCGACGTTCGCCAGCAATGATCTCAAAACCGCGGAGAGCCGTACGAACGATTATCGGTTGAATGACGCCGTGCTCGCGAATCGACTCGGCTAGTTCTTTGATTGCTTCTTCTTCAAACGTCTTACGCGGTTGATAGGGATTCGCGCGGAGTTGCGCCAACGGAATCTCTACGATCTTGTCGTCTTCCTTGATGGATAAAGACGTGATCAGGGCGTCGAGCCCTTTACCTAGCCGCTTGCTCATACGTAATCACTTCCTTCGCCAGCTCGAGATAAACCTCGGCCCCTTTGGATCTAGGATCGTATGTGATGATCGATTGTCCGTGCGATGGCGCCTCGCTGAGACGAACATTGCGCGGGATAACCGTCTGATAGACTTTTTGTTGAAAGTACTTTTTTACTTCTTCGATAACTTGGATGCCCAGATTCGTACGAGCATCGAACATCGTGAGCAGTACGCCTTCGATCTGAAGTGTGGTGTTCAGGTGCTTCTGTACGAGGCGAATCGTATTCAGCAGCTGACTCAATCCTTCAAGCGCATAATACTCGCATTGAATCGGAATGATGACCGAATCGGAAGCTGTAAGCGAGTTGATCGTCAGAATGCCCAATGACGGCGGGCAGTCGATCAGGATATAGTCGAATTCATTGCGAACCATAGCGAGCGCCTTCTTAAGGCGAACTTCGCGGGAGATGGTAGGCACCAGCTCAATCTCGGCACCTGCGAGTTGAATCGTCGCAGGAATGAGCTTCAGATTCGGCAGAGCCGTATCCACAATCGCCTGTTTAGGGTGGATCTCGTTGATTAAGATATCATAGATGCAATATTCCACATCGGCTTTATTTATGCCGACACCGCTTGTCGTATTGCCCTGTGCGTCGATGTCCACTATGAGCACTTTACGTCCCAATGTGGACAGACAGGCGCCTAGGTTGACAGCCGTTGTCGTTTTGCCGACACCGCCCTTTTGATTGGCAATGGCAATAATTTTGGACAACCCGTTCACCTCATCGTCAGCCGCCTAACTTGCTGGATTTTCATGAATCCCAACTAGCTTGGATTGCTGTTGTTTTTCTTTGGTATCTTGATGACAATTTCAATATGATCGTCCATATCGCGTTCGCTTGATTTAATCGGGATGCCAGAACCTGTGACCATATCTACAGATTGTCTTATGGTATTGATGGCAAGCCGAATGTCCTTAGAAAAGGATACGCGACGCGATTTGGCAGGCTTGCTCGCCTCAAGTAGAAAAGCGACGCGAGTTTCCGTTTGCTTAACATTCAGTTCCTTGTCGATGATTTCTTGAAGCAGCTTGTCCTGCGCTTCTTCATTCGGCAGCGCCAGCATGGCACGAGCATGGCGTTCCGTGATTTTGCGCTCCATCAGCGCCAGCTTAACATTCTCTCCCAGCTGAAGCAGACGAATCTTATTGGCGATCGTCGACTGGCTTTTGCCCAGACGCTGCGCCAAACTCTCTTGCGTCAACTGATGCAGATCGATCAGTTTTTGGTAAGCGACGGCTTCCTCAATTGAAGTCAGACCTTCGCGTTGAAGATTTTCGATCAAAGCCATCGAGGCGGCTTGGGAATCGTTAATTTCTCTTACGATCGCCGGGATGTGTTCCATGCCCAACTTGGTGACCGCACGCCAGCGGCGTTCTCCCGCTATGAGCTCGTATTTTCCATCCCGGACACGGACTACGATCGGCTGGATGATGCCAAGCGTCTTGATCGTCTGACATAGCTCGTCGATCCGGTCGTCATCAAAGACGGACCTGGGTTGATAAGGGCTCGGGACGATATCCACTACGGCAATCTGCCGAACTTCTTCCTGGCCGCTCCGTTCGGACAATCCGAACAAACGAGATAACGGTTCTCTCATGTCTTCCATCCCACCACGTTCGTCTGTAATGAGGTTCCGGTAAACGCAATCTGCCATAATCCTAGCAACTCAATAGCAGATTAATAGAGCCTGATGCAGCCTTCAAAACGACTTGTTTATACACATTTTTCGACAGGAGCCGCCGTCGGACAGGACATTCTCATGCTCGATCTAATCATTTCTAGGTGACCGTTGCATGGAGAAAAGGCAAGGATTCAACCATGCCGGAGGTGCAGAGTGACGAAAAAAGCGCCGCCATTTCACGCCTCCGAGGCGCATATGCGGCACGACGATTTTGCAGTACTATATTATATTCTCTATTGTACGCCTGAATCCTTCTCTTGAAAAGAGTTTCCTGTGTTTAGAGGGTGATTTGTTCCACGTGAAACAAGAAAATATGGCGATTTTGTTTCACGTGGAACATGGGATTAAACAAGTGGCTGCTTGAGAGGAACTCCCGCCTTGCGAGGATATTCTTTTGGCGTCTTTCCAAGCTTGCCGATTACGATCAACTGACGCTCGGATTGCTCTAGCGGTAATTTAAGCTCGCGCGTATATCTAAGTTTTGCATTGAGAAGACGTATGCTCCTGGCGCTCTCCTGGAGCTCAGCCGTGTGATCCGATCCCTTCATTGCTATGAAGTGCCCTTCAATTTTAACAAAGGGAAGGCAAAGCTCGTTCAGTCCCGCGAGCCGAGCTACTGCCCGAGCTGTGACGAGGTCATACCGGTCGCGGTGTTCGCTTAATCGACCAATGTCCTCCGCTCTGCCATGTACGAGTGTAACATTACTCAGCTGCAGCTCATCAACTACCGCCTGTAAGAAACGGATGCGCTTGGCGAGAGAGTCGATAATCGTGACTTCCAGTTGGGGAAACGCGATTTTAAAAGGAATGGACGGGAAGCCGGCGCCCGCTCCGATGTCCGCCATACTGGTAGCCGATACAGCCTCGGGCAAAACGCCCAAGGTCAACGAATCGTAGAAGTGCTTCTCATAAACGGCTTCTCGTTCCGTAATTCCCGTCAAATTCATCTTCTCGTTCCACTCGACAAGCAAGCGGTAATACGACTCATACTGGATGAGTTGAGTGTCGCTCAGCTCGATCCCCAAGTCGGCTTGAACTCGCTCGCTGAACCAATGCCGCAGTTCGTCCGCCATCAGCTGCTCCTGGCTGCCGTCACACGATTATAATGCTCCAGGTGTACGAGCAAAATGGACAAGTCGGCTGGCGTGACGCCGGAGATTCGCGATGCTTGCCCGATATTTAGCGGACGAATCTGGTGCAGCTTCTGCTTGGCTTCAGTCGCCAGTCCGTGCACCGCGCTATAGTCGATATCGTCGGGAATGCGCTTCTTTTCCATCTTGGCGAGCTTTTCAACCTGCGCAAGCTGCTTTTCGATGTATCCCGTGTACTTGATCTGGATCTCAACCTGCTCCTTCATATCCTCAGACAAAATCGCGGGAGACGGAGAAAAACCCTCGATATGCGCATAGGTGACTTCTGGCCGGCGAAGCAGCGTAACTCCGTCAACAGTGTTTTGAAGCGGCGCCGAATCAATCGTAGCCAATAGTGCTTGCGTAGCCTCGTCCGGTCGGATGCGGATCTCCTTTAGTCTCGCGAGCTCCGCCTCTACCTTCTGCTTCTTCTCTTCGAATAAAGCAAACCGCGCGTCGGAGATCAAGCCGATTTCCTTGCCCAGCGGGGTCAGGCGCAGATCCGCGTTGTCGTGACGGAGAAGCAAGCGATATTCTGCGCGGGACGTGAGCAGACGATAAGGCTCATTCGTTCCTTTTGTGACCAAGTCGTCGATCATGACGCCGATATATCCCTGGGAACGATCGATAATGACCGGTTCCTTGTCCTGGGCCTTGCGTGCAGCGTTGATACCGGCCATGATGCCTTGTCCTGCCGCCTCTTCGTAACCGGACGTGCCGTTAATCTGTCCTGCCGTAAACAGGCCGGATATAACCTTTGTCTCTAAGGACGGCCACAGCTGTGTCGGCACAACCGCATCGTACTCAATCGCATAGCCCGTACGCATCATCTCTACTTGCTCCAGCCCAGGAATCGATCGCAGAATCTGCAGTTGAACCTCTTCAGGCATGCTCGTCGACAATCCCTGCACGTAATATTCCTTCGTGTTTGCACCCTCAGGCTCCAGGAAGATCTGGTGCTTGGGCTTATCCGCGAAGCGAACGATTTTATCTTCGATTGAAGGACAATAACGCGGACCTGTCCCCTCGATCGCCCCGGAGAACATCGGCGCGCGATGCAAGTTATCGTTAATGATCTTGTGCGTATCTTCGGACGTGTAGGTCAGCCAGCATGGCAGCTGTTCGCCTGCCCGCTCGGAGTATTCCGTTTCGTAAGAAAAATACTTGGGCTTGTCGTCGCCCGGTTGAATCTCCGTCTTCGAGAAATCGATCGTGTCCTTGTGAACGCGCGGCGGCGTCCCCGTCTTGAATCGCACGAGCTTCAATCCGTTCTCCCGCAGCGATTCGGACAGCTTCACCGACGGCTGCTGATTATTCGGACCGCTCTCATACATCAGCTCACCCATGATAACCTTGCCGCGCAAGTAAGTGCCCGTCGTAATGACCACCGTCTTGGAATGGTACTCCGCACCAGTCTTCGTAATGATGCCCCGGCAGATCCCATCTTCGACGATCAGCTCTTCGGCCATTCCTTGGCGAAGCGTCAGCTTCTCCTCCCGCTCAATCGTCTCCTTCATCTCATGTTGATACAGAAATTTATCCGCTTGCGCACGCAGCGCATGCACAGCCGGTCCTTTACCGGTATTCAGCATCCGCATCTGAATAAAAGTCTTATCGATATTGCGTCCCATCTCTCCGCCTAGCGCATCGATCTCGCGAACGACGTGTCCCTTGGCCGGTCCGCCTACAGACGGATTGCAAGGCATAAAGGCGATCATATCAAGATTAATGGTAAGCAAAAGCGTCTCGCAGCCCATACGCGCAGCCGCAAGCGCAGCTTCAACGCCTGCATGCCCGGCGCCGACGACAATAACGTCGTACTCGCCTGCTACATATCCCACTGTGGATACACTCCTTTTGTTTTTATATTGTAAATATTTATTTTCCTAAACAAAATTTTGAAAATATCTGATCGAGCAGCGACTCCGATGCGGTGTCGCCGACAATCTCCCCTAGCGACTCCCACGCCGCGGCAATATCGATCTGGATCAAGTCCACAGGCAACCCTTGCTCCGCGCCGTCGATGGCATCCTGCAGAGAACGCGCCGATGCATGCAGCAACGATATATGCCGAACGTTGCTAACATACGTGGCATCCGACGACTCGATGCCTCCGCTCATAAACAGCTTGGAGACGGCTCGCTCCAGTGCCTCCATCCCCAAGCCTTCCTTCGCTGACAGAGAAACGATTCGCTCGCTTGGATAAAGGGAGCGAACCTCCTCCTCCTCCAGACGAAGCTCCAGATCCGACTTGTTCAGAATTACGATTGTCGGACGGTCCTTCAGCTCCTCCAGCAAACGCCTCTCCTCCTCGTGAAGCGCATCGCTGCGGCTTAGCACGAGCAGAATCAGGTCGGCATCGCCGAGGGCGCCCCGCGAGCGTTCTACGCCGATCCGCTCGACGACGTCTTCCGTTTCCCGGATGCCTGCCGTGTCGAGCAGCCGCAGCGGAATGCCTGACAGCGTGACCGACTCTTCCACGATGTCTCGCGTCGTACCGGGAATATCGGTCACAATCGCCCGATTCTCCTTCACCAGCGCGTTCAACAGCGACGACTTGCCCGCATTCGGGCGGCCAACAATCGCCGTCACGATGCCTTCCCGCAGAATTTTCCCCTCCGCGGCGGTCTTCAGCAGCGTCTCCACCTGCCGAAGCACAGCACCGCAGTGGTCTCTGATGACACCGCCAGTTACCTCTGCGACATCGTGCTCCGGGTAATCGATGTTGACTTCGACATGCGCGAGCAGCTCGATCAATTGTTCCTTCAGCGGCACGAGGCGCTTCGATAGCGCTCCCTCCGCCTGCTTGCGCGCCACCTGAAACGCCTTCGAGGACTTGGACCGGATCAGGTCGATGACCGCCTCCGCCTGCGCCAGGTCGATCCTGCCGTTTAAGAAGGCTCGCTTCGTGAATTCGCCAGGCTCGGCCATGCGAATCCCGCTCCGCAGCAGCAGCTCCAGCACCGACTGGACGGCAACGATCCCTCCGTGGGTGCTGATCTCCACGACATCCTCCGCCGTGAATGAGCGCGGACCCTTCATCACGGTGACGAGCACTTCGTCCATCACGCTGCCGCTATCCGGATCCTTGATCCACCCGTAATGCACGGTATGCGACTCAACCTCTCTCAAGTCCTCCTTCGACTTGAAGAGCGGCGCTACCTTGCCGATCGCCTCTGCGCCGCTCACGCGTACGACGGCGATGCTTCCCTCTCCAAGCGCCGTCGCTATTGCCGCTATTGTATCTTCATTCATATCGTTCCCTCATTTAGCGCTAAACTCATATAATCCCCAACCCTTGCCATAAACAAAAAACGCAATGGTCCGCTTGCATCTGCAAGCCATTGCGTTGGACTTTCATTCACTTGATAGCAATGACGACGCAGCGGTTCGGTTCATCGCCTTGACTGTAGGTGCGCACTTGCGGATGGCCTTGAAGTTTCGCATGGATGATCTTCCGTTCGGAGGCGCTCATCGGCTCGAGCACGATGTCCTTCCTTGTCTTCGCGGCGCGGAGCGCCATTCGGTCGGACAGGGCTTCAAGCGTCTCTCTACGCCTCTTTCGGAATTGCTCCGCATCGAGGACGATGCGCAGATGACGGTCCGAATGCCGGTTCGCGACGATGTTCGTCAGATACTGAAGCGCGTCCAATGTCTGGCCTCTGCGTCCGATCAACATACCCAGATTAGCGCCGGACAAGCTAATCAGTACTTCGTCAGCGCCGTCGTCCCGTTCGATCTCCACAGTCGAATGCATGGCATCGGTTACTTCCTGGAGAAAAGCGACCGCGTGATCGACGCCGTCGGGCAGCAGCTCCACCTGTACGCGAGCTTCCTTGGCGCCGATCAAGCCGAACAGTCCCTTGCTGGGCTGCTCAAGCACGGTTACTTTAACGCGGTCCTCACTTGCCCCGAGAGTGACGAGGCTTTTTCTTACCGCTTCCTCCACCGACTTTCCTGTTGCTTCGACCCTTTTCATCTGCGATGGCCTCCTTGCCTTTGCCTTGCGGCTCGGCTTTGCGTCCATACATGAAATAGTTCTGCGTGATGGTGTAGATATTACTGTAGATCCAGTAAAGCGGAAGCGCCGCCGGGAACGAAAGCGCCATGACGAAGATCAGCACGGGGAAGATCAACATCAGACCCTTCATCGCGCCCATCTGCTGCGGCTGCTGGGACTGCATCATTTTCGATTGCACGAATGTGGTCAATGCGGCGATAACCGGGAGAATATAGAACTTGTCCGGCTTGCCGAGCTGAAGCCACAGGAATGTATGCTCATAAACGTTAGCATTGACAGTAATGGCACGATAAAGCGCGATAAAAATCGGCATCTGAATGATCAGCGGGAAACAGCCTGCGAGCGGATTGACCTGATGCTCCTGGTAGAGCTTCATCATCTCTTCTTGCTGCTTGCGGGTGTCGTCCTTGTACTTCTCGCGGATCTCCTTCATCTGCGGCTGCAGCTTCTGCATCGCCTTCGTGCTCTTGTACTGCTTGATCATGAGCGGCAGGATAATCGTCCGAACGATGATCACGAGCAAGAGAATCGCGAGGCCGTATTCGCCGTTAAACCACTCGGCGAACTTGTCCAGCATAAGCGAGAACCAATATACGACATTGCTGTCCCACCAGCCGTGGCTATTGGCCAGATCTTCGGTCGTCTTCCGCGTCGTCGGCGGCGTACATCCGGACAGGAAGACCATTAAAGAAACCAGGAGACCGGAGACCATCCAGAATTTGCGATTGCGCAACAACAAACCTCAAAACTCCCCTCTAAAATAACCCCACAAAGGTGGAGCCGTGACTTTGAAGCACTATCGGGACTTTGCGGGGATTCCGGAAAAGGCGAATGCCCGAAAAAAGGCTCGCCGATCATGCATCCGTACGAATACGCCGTCCCGGAACCGAGGGGCAGATCCGTCTCTTTCAAAGCCCAAAACACAAGTCAACTATACCATAAGATTATTGGCAATGGAAAGCGCGCGGGGCACCGTTCGGCGTCTTCGGCCGGCCGCCGCCGGGACCCGACCTGTACGGTCTCCGGTCCTGCGCCGGCGGCGGCGTGGAGCCCTTGGTCAGACCCGCTTTGCGGAGCACGTGAAGCACGCTGCGTTCCATCTCTATATAAGGAAGAGAGATCGCCGGCTTGCGCACGATCAGGATCATGTCGGTGCCCTCGACGATGCGCGAACCGTTAAGCCGCACGATCTCCTTGATCATTCGCCGCATCCGGTTGCGCACGACTGCGCCTCCAAGCTTGCTGCTCACCGAAATGCCCAGCCGGTACAGCCCCGGATCCGGCTTGCGGCGCCAGTAGACGACGAACTGCGAGTTCGCGAACGATTTTCCGCTTCTATAGATACGGCTGAAGTCTTCCTTGTTTCGGAGCCGCAGTTTTCTTTCCATCCTCATCCCTCATCGCCGGATTATGGACTCAAGTCCGTTCATCAGTTATTCCCATATACATGAAAAAAGACCACCTCACGTGGTCTTTATCCTTAAGCGGACAATACTTTGCGGCCCTTTTGGCGGCGAGCGGCGAGAACTTTGCGTCCGTTCTTCGAGCTCATCCGGCTGCGGAATCCGTGTACCTTCTTGCGCTTGTTTACGTTCGGCTTAAATGTCGGTCCCACTTCTTGATACCTCCTAAATATAGAGTAAACGGCACTGCCGTTCGATTGAAAGGCGATGCAACGTTTCGCGGTCAAATTCGAAGTTCGTCTGCACGATCCCCATACGAATTCATCGAACTCAAAAAGAACTCATATGTCCATTTATTAAACCATAAGAGGGCATGGAAGTCAATGAAATCGAAGTTGGACGACTTCGGAAGATATTCACATGTGCATAAAAAGGGAGAGAAAAAAGACTGATGCGCCATTTTGTCGAAACTTCGCACAGAATATCAACAATATCTTGTGTTGTGCACAGAATCCATCCACAAGTTATTGAAATTGTGGATAACACGGCGAATTCCGTTGAATTAAGCGGGTTCATCTGCTATGATAAGTTCACCCATTCGACGTGGATAACGGCTGTTAAACCTCTTTTTATTAACACCCTGTGTATAAATCTGTGAACAAAATCCCTTCTTATGGACATCTCGATAAAGAATAAAGAGGAATTGTGTGGATAACTTGTTGCAAAGGACATCCTTCGACACGCCGCCCTCCCTCTTGTCCGCCTGACGGGTTAAAGGAGTGACTCCATGTGGACAGCCGTACGAACGAGATCTGGCAACAGGTCTTGTCGGTCATCCAGACAAAATTAAGCAAACCGAGTTACGATACGTGGTTCAAAGCCACCAAAGCAAACTTCCTTAATGACGAGACAGTGGTTGTAACCGCTCCCACCACCTTTGCGGCGGAATGGCTGGAGAACAGGTACAAGAAGCTCGTCTCTTCGACGTTGGCGGACTATCTGGATCATCCGGTGGAGGTCAGGTTCGCAATCGAGGAATTCCGGTCGCCCGAGCCTCCCGCGCCGTTCCCGGCCGTGCCCGTCGTCAAGAACGCGGGACCCGAGGAACCGATCGGACATTTGCTCAATCCCAAGTACACCTTCGATACGTTCGTCATCGGCGCCGGCAACCGCTTCGCGCATGCCGCTTCCCTTGCGGTCGCGGAGGCGCCGGCCAAGGCATACAATCCGTTATTCCTCTATGGAGGCGTAGGACTAGGCAAGACTCACTTGATGCATGCGATCGGACATTATATTTTGGAGCACAATCCGTCTTCGAAGGTACTCTACATATCGTCGGAGAAGTTCACGAACGAGTTCATCAATGCGATCCGGGACAACCGCGGCGAGAGCTTCCGCAACAAGTATCGCAACATCGACGTGCTTCTTATCGACGATATCCAGTTCCTCGCCGGCAAGGACGGTACGCAAGAGGAGTTTTTCCATACCTTTAACGCGCTGCACGAAGAGAGCAAGCAGATCATTATCTCCAGCGACCGCACGCCCAAGGAGATCCCGACGCTCGAGGAGCGCCTGCGCTCGCGCTTCGAATGGGGACTGATCACGGACATCCAGCCGCCCGATCTTGAGACGCGCATCGCGATTCTCCGCAAGAAGGCGAAGGCGGAGAACCTGGATATTCCCAACGAAGCGATGGTATATATTGCGAACATGATCGATTCGAACATCCGGGAGCTCGAGGGCGCCCTGATTCGAATCGTCGCTTATTCGTCGCTGACGAACCAGGACGTGTCAACGCACCTGGCTGCCGAAGCGCTCAAGGACATTTTGCCGAACGGACGCAACCGCCTCATTACCATTCAAGATATCCAGCAGCGCGTAGGCGAATTCTATGGGCTTAAGCTCGAGGATTTCAAAGCGCGCAAGCGTACGAAGGCAGTGGCCTTTCCGCGGCAGATCGCGATGTATCTGTCCCGCGAGCTGACGGATTATTCGCTGCCCAAGATCGGGGACAACTTCGGCGGAAGAGACCACACGACGGTTATCCACGCCCACGAGAAGATCACGCAGCAGCTGAAGGTCGACGCCGAGCTGTACAAGATCGTCGGCAACCTGACGGAAAAGATTAAAAACCTGTCGTAGACGAGAATCCCGATATCCACCTGTGGACAAAAAAGACGATATTAAAACGTGAATAACGAAAAAACCTATGCACAACTCGTACACATGTGGATAGGTTGTCGTTTTCGGCTTTTTTGGGCTTATCCACATATTCAGGGCCCCTACTACTACGACTATCTTTTAAGACCATACCATTAAGGCGAATATACGAGGTGATCCCGTTGAAATTGACGATATTGCGCACGGAGTTAAACGAAGCGGTTCAAAACGTATCCAAGGCGGTATCCGCACGCAGCACGATACCGATTTTGAGCGGTATTAAAATAGATGTGAGCGATCGCGGCGTGACGCTGACTGCCAGCGATACCGATATTTCCATTCAGCACTTTATTCCACTCGAATCCGCAAGCAAGACGGTCGTAAAAGTGGAACGTCCGGGGAGCGTCGTGCTGCCCGCCAAGTTTTTCGTCGAAATCGTCAAGAAGCTGCCGCACGAGGAAGTAAATCTTGAAGTCGGCGAACGCTTCCAGACGCTAATTCATTCCGGCGCAACCGAGATCCAACTCGTCGGGCTCGATCCGGAGGAGTTCCCCGTTCTGCCAATACTGGAAGAAGACCGCGTTTTTTCGATTCCCGGAGATTTGCTGCGGTCCATGATTCGCCAGACGGTATTCGCCGTTACGACGAACGAATCGACCCCGATTCTGACCGGCGTGCTTTGGAGTCTCCAGGAAGGCGTGTTCAAGTTTGTAGCAACCGACCGTCATCGGTTGGCCACCTGCAAGACCAGCATCGACACCGATCCTGCGCTCAAATTCAGCGGCGTCGTCATCTCGGGCAAGACGCTTAACGAACTGTCGAAGATTATTCCCGACCAGAACACCCTCGTCGACATCGTCGTCGCCGACAATCAGGTGCTGTTCAAGCTCGGCGAAGTGCTGTTCTTTTCCCGGATGCTCGACGGCGCTTATCCCGACACTTCCAAGATTATTCCGAGCCAGTTCAAAACAGAACTCGTCCTGAACACAAAATCGCTCAGCGACGCGATCGACCGCGCATACCTGCTCTCGCGGGAAGAAAAAACGAACATCGTCCGCCTCTTGACAACGGATGACGGCAACATCGAGATCAACTCCAGCTCCTCCGAGCTCGGACGCGTACAAGAGCATCTGGACGCCACGGATCTGACCGGCGAGCCCCTGCGAATCGCCTTCAACTCTAAATACATGCTCGACGTACTGAAGGTCGTAGAGAGCGAGCAGCTGTACATCGGTTTCAACGGCGCAATGAGCCCGATCATTTTCAAGCCGCGCGATCACGACAACAGCCTGCATCTCATTCTCCCTTACCGGACGACGAATTGAGGAGCGCCTCATGAAAGAAATCGAGATCTCGACCGAATATATCCAGCTTCAGCAGCTGCTCAAGCTGGGCGATTGCATCGGCTCCGGCGGCGAAGTGAAGCATTTCCTGCAGGAGACCGAAGTGCTCGTGAACGGTGAAAAAGAAAACCGCCGCGGACGCAAGCTGCGACCCGGCGACGTCATCGAAGTGGCTGGCTGCGGAAGCTTCGCCGTCCGCGCCAAGTCGTAGTCTGCGCCGGCAGGCCGCTTACGCTTAACCCAAGTGCCGCCGCCGGACAGATCAGAGAGGAAGTCCCGCATGCAGCTGAACAAGATCGCACTGCATGGCTACCGCAACTACGGCGAACTGTCGCTTGCGACGGCCGCAGGCGTCAATATCATCATCGGTCCCAACGCGCAGGGCAAGACGAACCTGCTGGAAGCCATCCACGTGCTCGCCCTGACCAAGTCGCATCGTACTTCCAAGGACCGCGAGCTGATCGGCTGGAACGAGCCCTCGGCTCGCATTGAAGCAGAGATCGAACGCAAGCTCGGCAAGATCACGCTGGAGCTCCAGCTCTCCGCGCAAGGCAAAAAGGCGAAAATAAACGGTCTCGAGCAGCGCAAGCTAAGCGCGTTCGTCGGCACGGTCAACGTCGTGCTGTTCGCCCCCGAGGACCTCGACATCGTCAAGGGCGCTCCCGGCATCAGACGCCGGTTCATGGATATGGAGATCGGCCAGGTGCATCCGGCCTACCTGCACGACTCCCTGCAGTATCAGCGAATCCTCCAGCAGCGCAACAATTACCTTAAGTCTACGGACGCCTCAAGGGCTTCCGCCGAGATGCTCGACGTTTGGAACGAACAATTAGCTTCCTCCGGTGTTAAAATGATGCAGAGAAGGCAAAACTTTATTCATAAGCTGCAAGGCTGGGCGGAGAAGATCCACGCCGGCATCACCGGAGACAAGGAATCGCTGACCGTCGCCTACAAGCCCTCTCTTGCCGCGGAGGAAGGGACCTCGCCCCAAGATCAATCTTCTTTATTGCAACAATTTATGTTAAAGTTAACACAAGGCAAGGAACAGGAATTCCGCCGCGGCACGACGCTCATCGGTCCGCATCGGGACGATTTGGCGTTTGCCATTAACGGCAGGGACGTGCAGACATTCGGCTCGCAGGGCCAGCAGCGGACGGCGGCGCTGTCGCTCAAGCTGGCGGAGCTGGAGCTTATGCGCGAAGAGATCGGGGAGTATCCGCTGCTTCTCCTCGACGACGTCTTGTCCGAACTTGATCAGGAGCGGCAGACCCAGCTCATCGAGACGTTCCAGAACCGCGTGCAGACTTTTATTACCACGACGGGCCTGGAGAGCGTTAATATGAGCAGGCTCAAGGATGCCGCTATCTATCATGTACGCGGCGGTACCGTGCTGCCCTAAGGCAGGGAATGTGGAGGGGCTCAATATGTACATTCATCTGGGCGGGGAGAAAATCGTCCGGACTTCGCAGCTCGTCGCGATCTTCGATATCTCGATCGAGCAGTCCTCGAAGCTGTCCAGGCAGTTCGTGGCGCAGGCCCGGAAAAACCGTATCGTGGAGACGATCGGCGAGGAGGATCCCAAGTCAATCGTCGTCACCGAGGAGAGAGTGTATTATTCGCCCATATCGTCTTCTACCCTCAAGAAGCGGGCGCATCATCTGGTCGATTTGTAGGAGCAGCGCGTCAACGTTAAGAAGGCGGTGGAAGAGTTGTCCGTGAATTCTCAGCAGAACACTTACGATGAGAGTCAGATACAGGTACTCGAAGGGTTGGAGGCCGTCCGCAAGCGTCCCGGCATGTACATCGGGTCGACCAGCGGCAAGGGTCTCCATCACCTTGTCTGGGAGGTCGTCGATAACAGTATCGACGAAGCGCTCGCAGGCTACTGTACCCGCGTCGACGTCATTATACATGAAGACAACAGCGTAACCGTCATCGACAACGGCCGGGGCATCCCGGTCGGCGAGAACGTCAAGCTGAAGAAATCGACGCTCGAAGTCGTCATGACCGTTCTTCACGCCGGCGGCAAGTTCGGCGGCGAAGGCTACAAGGTGTCCGGCGGCCTGCACGGCGTCGGCATATCCGTCGTGAATGCACTATCCGAGTGGGTCAGCGTTACCGTCAAGCGCGACGGCAAGATTCACCAGCAGGAGTATCGCCGCGGTGCGCCGCAATACGACATCAAGATCATCGGCGAGACCGAGGATACCGGCACGCAGACGCGTTTCAAGCCCGACTCGGAGATCTTCACCGAGACGACGGTGTTCGAGTACGACGTGCTTGTCGGACGGATCCGCGAACTCGCTTTCTTGAACAAAGGCATTCACCTGACGCTCACCGACGAGCGGTCGGGCATGCACGATTCGTTCAAGTACGACGGCGGCATCAAGGAGTTCGTTCAGTATCTCAACCGTACGCGCGAGGCGCTGCACGAGCAACCGATCTACGTCGAGGGCACCAAGGAAAGCATCGCGGTCGAGATCGCCATGCAGTACAACGACGGCTATACGGAGAACATCTATTCGTTTGCCAATAATATTAATACCCACGAGGGCGGCACGCACGAATCGGGCTTTAAGAGCGCGCTTACCCGGATCGTCAACGACTATGCGCGCAAGATGGGTTTCGTCAAGGAGAACGAGTCGAATCTCACCGGCGACGACTGCCGCGAAGGACTGACCGCGATCATCTCGGTCAAGATCCCCGAGCCGCAGTTCGAAGGCCAGACGAAGACCAAGCTCGGCAACAGCGAAGCGCGAGGTATCGTCGAGTCGCTCTTCGCAGACAAGCTGCTGGAGTTCATGGGCGAAAATCCGGCCGTCGCGCGCAAGGTCGTGGACAAGTCTCTCCAAGCTTCCCGAGCCCGCGAAGCCGCGCGCAAAGCACGTGAGCTGACTCGCCGCAAGGGTGCGCTCGAAGTGAGCTCGCTGCCGGGCAAGCTGGCGGACTGCTCGTCCAAGGACGCTTCGATCAGCGAGCTGTACATCGTCGAAGGCGACTCCGCAGGCGGATCGGCCAAGCAAGGCCGCGATCGTCACTTCCAGGCGATCCTGCCGCTGCGGGGCAAGATTCTGAACGTCGAGAAGGCACGTCTGGACAAGATTCTGTCCAACGCGGAGATTCGGGCGATCATCACGGCACTCGGCACCGGCATCGGAGACGACTTCGATATCGCCAAGGCGCGTTATCACAAGATCATCATCATGACCGACGCCGACGTCGACGGCGCGCACATCCGCACGCTGCTGCTCACCTTTTTCTATCGCTACATGCGGAACCTGATCGAGGAGGGCTTCGTCTACATCGCGCAGCCGCCGCTCTTCAAGATCGAACGCAACAAGGTCGTCCGCTATGCGCAGTCCGAGGCTGAACGCAACGAGATCATCGCCGAATTCGGCGAAGGCGCCAAGGTCAACGTGCAGCGGTACAAAGGTCTCGGCGAGATGAACGCCGATCAGCTATGGGATACGACGATGGATCCGGACAGCCGTACGATGCTCCAAGTACGGATCGAGGATGCGATCCGAGCCGACTTGATCTTCGATACGTTGATGGGAGACAGCGTAGAGCCGCGTCGAGATTTTATCCATCAGTACGCCAGGTACGTCAAGAATCTGGACGTGTGAAGCTTCGGCACCCGCCGGGCGCAGCGATGCGTTCAGCGGGTGCTTTTTTATAACGCATTTAATTTCTGCCGGCGCTGCGACGCTTGGACTTCGCGGAAGCGCGGGCGCTGCGGCGGAATCGTCCGTAGGCTATGGCATACTTGCGAATCCGGCGGTATACGGTGCGATCGGGCAGCCGCATGAAGATATAAGGATCGGGCAGCGTGTTGACCTCCAGAATCCAGGGCTTAAGCGCTGTGTCGACCGCAATGTCGATGCCGATCTCTTTCAGTCCCGGAAAACGCTTGCCGAGCGCCGAAGCGACGTTCACCCCTAGCCTGGACAGCTCCGTCCGGAAGCCGCGGATCGTTCGCCCCGCCTTTTCCAGATGCGTCTTCATCAGCGTCTCCATCGGCATCGGCGTGCCGCCGGCGTGGTAGTTGGTTACAATTTTTCTTGGATGGGCAAGTCTGCCGATGATGCCTGTCGTCTCCCACTGCCCCGCCGGATTCACTTGGACCATCACGCGAAAATCGAATCGGCGGCCATCCTGCTTGAGCAGCTCGATTCCCTGTTGGGACAAGTAGGGACGAGGCCGCTTCAACTTCAGCAGCGCGTCGTACATCTCGTCGAAGCTTGGAAAGGAAAGCTGCTTCTCGCCGGCCTGGAGTGTGTAGCTTTCGTCGGGATCAACCGATCTGCCAAGACGGATGACGCCATTACCGAACGTACCGTTCACCGGCTTCACGTAGATCATGCCGTAATCGCCCAGCATGTCGCGGACCGTATCCCGTTCGAACGGCCTGGTGTTCGGCACGAGACCGCGCAGCTCCGCAGATGCCAGCAGTGCTTCGGTTTTCGCCCATTTGCTGCTGATCCGCCTGATCGGCATCGGCGTTCACGTCACCTTTCGCGTCATCAATATGGTATAATGTTTTCATTCATCCTTTTTTAGAGTATGACGCTTCTGCCGTGGGTGACCATGGCGATTTGACAATAGTGCAGGGATATTGAAGGAGGATCAGCATGGCCGAAGAACAGCGTTCCCCCCTCCGCGACCGGGATATCGGCGTGGAGATGCGGGAATCGTTCATGGATTACGCAATGAGCATCATCGTCAGCCGCGCGCTGCCCGACGTCAGAGACGGGCTCAAGCCGGTACTTCGCCGCATTCTTTACGGGATGTCGGAGCTCGGCATGTCTCCGGACAAGCCGTTCAAGAAGTCCGCGCGTATCGTCGGCGACGTCATGGGTAAGTATCACCCGCACGGCGACTCCTCCATCTATCAGACGATGGTTCGGATGGCGCAGGATTTCTCGCTCCGCTATATGTTGGTTGAAGGTCACGGCAATTTCGGGTCCATCGACGGCGACATGGCGGCAGCCATGCGTTACACGGAATCGCGCCTGTCCAAGATCGCAATGGAGATGCTGCGCGACATCAACAAAGAGACAGTCGACTTCGTTCCCAACTATGACGGAGAAGAGCAGGAACCGGACGTACTTCCTTCGCGGTTCCCCAACCTGCTGGTCAACGGAACGACGGGTATCGCGGTCGGCATGGCGACCAACATTCCGCCGCACAACTTAACCGAGGTCATCAACGGGACGCAGGCCCTGATCAAGAATCCGGACCTGACGGCGCTCGATCTCATGGAGTACATTACCGGCCCCGACTTCCCGACCGCCGGCTTCATCCTTGGACGCCAAGGCATCCGGCAGGCTTACAGCACGGGACGCGGTTCGGTCACGATGCGCGCCCGCGCCGAGATCGAGGAGAACGGCGGCAAAGCCCGGATCATCGTCCATGAGCTGCCTTACCAGGTCGTCAAGGCACGTCTCGTAGAAAAGATCGCAGAGCTTGTGCGGGATAAGCGGATCGAGGGCATCACCGATCTGCGCGACGAATCCGACCGCAACGGCATGCGAATCGTCATCGAGCTGCGCCGCGACGTCAATCCGAGCGTCGTCCTGAACAATCTGTACAAGCAGACGGCCATGCAGTCGACATTCGGTATCAACATGCTCGCGATCGTGAACAAGGAGCCGAAGGTGCTTAACCTTCGCGACGTGCTCCATTACTATATACAGCACCAGATCGAAGTCATACGCCGCAGAACCGAGTACGATCTGAAAAAGGCGCAGGCGCGCGCTCACATTCTCGAGGGCTTGCGCATCGCGCTCGACCATCTCGACGAAGTCATCGCGCTGATCCGCGCTTCGCAGACGACGGAGCAGGCACGCGAAGGCCTGATGACGCGTTTCGGCCTGTCGCACGATCAAGCCCAAGCCATTCTCGAGATGCGCCTGCAGCGTCTCACCGGACTCGAGCGGGAGAAGATCGAGCAGGAGTATCAGGAGCTCATGGTCAAGATCGCCGAGTACCAAGCGATTCTGGCCGATGAGGGACTCGTGCTTGAGATCATCCACGACGAACTTGAAGAGATCAAGCAGAGGTTCGGCGACGACCGCCGCACGGAGATTACGACGAGCGACGAGGAGATTCTCGACGAAGATCTGATACCGCGCGAGGACGTCATCATCTCAATGACGCATTCGGGCTACGTCAAGCGTCTGCCGGTCACCACGTACCGCAGCCAGCGGCGCGGCGGCCGAGGGGTCGTGGGCATGGATACGAAGGACGACGACTTTATCGAGCGGCTCTTCGTTTCCAATACGCATCAGTTCCTCTTGTTCTTCACGAACAAGGGACGCGTATTCCGCCTCAAGGCATACGAGATTCCGGATCTGAGCCGGACTGCGCGGGGCACGCCGATCATCAACCTGATTCAGATCGAACAGGGCGAGACGATCAACGCGGTCATCCCGGTCGAATCGTTCGAGCCGAATCAATATCTGTTCTTCGCGACCAAGTGCGGTATCGTGAAAAAGACGCCGCTCGACGATTATGCGAACATCCGCAAGGTCGGCCTGATCGCGATCTTGCTGCGCGAGGACGACGATCTGATCGGCGTCAAGCTGACCGACGGCAGCCGAGAGGTCGTTATGGGCACGGCACAAGGTATGTCGATTCGTTTCTCCGAAGAAGATGTACGCTCGATGGGGCGTTCTTCGACCGGCGTGAAGGGGATTCAGCTGGATGAAGGCGACGAGGTCATCGACATGGATATCGTCGATCCGGAGCAGACCGTGCTCATCGTCACTTCCAAGGGCTACGGCAAGCGGACGCATCTGAGCGAGTACCGCACGCAGACGCGCGGCGGCAAGGGCATCAAGACGCTGAACGTCACCGACAAGAACGGCGCGATCGTCAGCCTGAAGGTCGTCCAGGACGAAGAAGACTTGATGATCATGACGTCGGGCGGCACGCTGATCCGGATGAGCATGTCCACGATCAACACGATGGGCCGGATCACCCAAGGCGTCAAGCTGATCAATATCAAGGACGAGGACGCGGTGGCGACGGTCGCCAGGGCGCCTCGCAATGAAGACGAAGACGAAGATGCCGAAGAATCGGAAGGCGCCGACACCGAAGGTGCAGTAAGCTCCGATACCGAAGGCGCGGAAGGCGCAGAATAAGGAACGCATTTCAGGGGAGGTAAACGTCGTGGCTGTGCTGCCGATATCGCAAGTACAGACGGGAGATCTATTGCTGCGCGAAGTGCAGACGTCATTCGGCAATATGCTGTTTCCGGAGGGCCGTACGCTCAGCGCGCGCGATCTTGAGATTCTGCAGGCGTACCTCATCCCGGATGCGGACATTAAGAGAGCGGGACTCGAGCAGTCCGACCTGCTAGAGGTGGAGGAAGACAAATCGATGCCGCTCTCCTCGCTCCATCAGAACTTTCTGAAGATGGAGAGGCTGCTGAAGCATACGTTTCAGATGATGGGTCCGGGACAGAAGCTGCCGATCTTCGAGATCCGCGGCGGACTTAAGGATCTGCTCGATCATATCGACGAATATCATGTGCTCACGTTCGTTCCGCCTTACGATCCTGCTGCGGAGCCTTGGATCCGCGGCAGCGTATTGACGGCGCTCACGGGCTACCAGCTCGCCAAGTGGATGAAGCTGCCGGAGAAGGACTGGGTAGCGGTGGCGCTGTCGGGGCTGCTGCACGATATAGGAAACACGCGTATCGACTCTACGATCCTGCGCAAGCCGGGACGTCTTACGACCGACGAGCTGACCGAGATGCGCCAGCATACCGTCTATGGCTACAAGCTGCTCGAGGGCGTCACGTCGCTTAACCAGGGGATTATCCTGACTGCGCTGCAGCATCACGAGCGAATCGATGGCAGCGGCTACCCGATGAAGGCGACGGGGGACAAAATTCACCCGTATGCGAAGATCATAGCGATTGCGGACATGTACCATGCGATGACGTCCGCTCGTGCGTACCGTACGGCCCAGTCGCCGTATATCGTGCTCGAGCAGCTGCAGAAGGAAGCGTTCGGGAAGCTGGATCCTTTGATGATCCAGTGCTTTATTGAACGCAACACGCAGTTCTACAACGGCATGCTGGTGCAGTTGAACGACAATCGTGTCGGGGAGATCGTGTTCACCGACAGGGCGAACCCGACGCGGCCCATGGTGTCGATCTTCGGTGACATTGTGAACCTCGCCAAGGATCGCAATCTCTTTATCACCGCGGTATATTCATCCTAAGGCATTAGATAAGGGAAGAGATCGGACAGGAGAGACGTCCGGTCTCTTTCTATTTATACAGGCGTCATTCATAGCCTATGGATCGCGATGTTTGAAGGAAAGACAGTGGCACAAAATTCCGATAAAGATTTATTCAAATTATGCTTGCAATCGCCCAGGCGCCTGTGATATATTATTCAAGTCGCCGCTGAGAGGCCGCCGAGCAAGAGGCCGAGAGCGAAGACAAGATTGCTCCTTGAAAACTGAACATCGAGCGTTAAAACAAACGGACGCTGAAGCCTTTCGGGGCGGAAGCAAAAGTTATACCAGCTTTATCATGAGCAAGTCGAACTACCCTTTATGGAGAGTTTGATCCTGGCTCAGGACGAACGCTGGCGGCGTGCCTAATACATGCAAGTCGAGCGGATCTCTGATGGAGCTTGCTCCTGAAGAGGTTAGCGGCGGACGGGTGAGTAACACGTAGGCAACCTGCCCTGAAGACCGGGATAACATTCGGAAACGAATGCTAAGACCGGATAGGCAGCGAGATGGCATCATCTTGCTGAGAAACACGGTGCAAGCTGTGGCTTTGGGATGGGCCTGCGGCGCATTAGCTAGTTGGTGGGGTAACGGCTCACCAAGGCGACGATGCGTAGCCGACCTGAGAGGGTGAACGGCCACACTGGGACTGAGACACGGCCCAGACTCCTACGGGAGGCAGCAGTAGGGAATCTTCCACAATGGGCGCAAGCCTGATGGAGCAACGCCGCGTGAGTGAGGAAGGCTTTCGGGTCGTAAAGCTCTGTTGCCAGGGAAGAATAAGGATGTGTTAACTGCACATTCGATGACGGTACCTGAGAAGAAAGCCCCGGCTAACTACGTGCCAGCAGCCGCGGTAATACGTAGGGGGCAAGCGTTGTCCGGAATTATTGGGCGTAAAGCGCGCGCAGGCGGTCTTTTAAGTCTGGTGTCTAAGTGCGGGGCTCAACCCCGTGATGCACTGGAAACTGGGAGACTTGAGTGCAGAAGAGGAGAGCGGAATTCCACGTGTAGCGGTGAAATGC